>JAQWMB010000027.1 GCA_029246995.1 Dehalococcoidia bacterium
CAAAGTTTTAAAAAATGATTTAAGGAAGCTTTATTCTTCAAAATAAATAGCATTAATTAGGAAAGCTTTGCTATTGGAAATTTTTCAATTAAGATTATTATCAAACGGGATGCAAGGAAATGATTCAAGGAAAACAAATGTTCAACTCACTAATTAACTTCATGAATGGTTATTGGCTATCTTTGTTGTTTACTGTAACTTTTTTGTTATTAATTTTTAGCGGTCTATTTCTTGGGTTTGGTATCGAAGAATCAACTGCATCCAGAGAAATATTTTTTAATGTTAGTCCTTGGCCTATTTATTTACTACTCAGTATATTCACTGGAATTTTAATTTTTGGCATATTGAGACATGGTTCACTTTGGCTGATTGGTAAGCCTGTTAAAGACTGGAATATCAATATTCCTTGGAGATTGAATAATGCCTTTAAACTAGGCGTTATGCAAGATAAAGTGCGTCGTGATTTGTACGCAAGTGTAATGCATTGGTGTATATCTGCTTCAATTATTATATTGACATTTGTAACTGCTCAAGTTGCGCTAGAAGATGATACCCCATTACATTTCTTACATGGCAATTATTATTTATTTTTCTCTTTTTATGGTGATCTTTTTGGCTTAATTGGCTTAATCGGTGTTTCTATGGCGATTTATAGAAGATACTTTGATGATTTTCATAGAATTAGATGGGATGAAAGAATTGAAGATCATTTAATTCTATGGGGTTTATTTTTGATTTTGCTTTCAGGTTTTTTTGTAGAATCATACAGGATTTCAATCGATGAATTATCTTCTAATCCTGAATGGGCGCGATGGTCTTTTGTTTCATATTTGTTTGCAAATTTTACAAAATTATTTAATTTTTCTGAAGGTTTACTTTTAAATCTACATACCATTTCTTGGTGGACACATGTTGCAATCGTATTTTTTTGGCTAACGTTAGTTGTATTTACTAAATTAGATCATTTTTTATTTGCTCCTATAAATGCATTTTTATTAAGAACGGATTCCCCAGGGAGACTATCAAGAATTGAAAATATTGAAGAACAAGAGGTTTTTGGTGTTGGTCAGATTCAAGATTTTAATTGGAAACAGTTATTTGAATTAGATGCTTGCGTAAGATGTGGTCGTTGCACAGAAGTTTGTCCTGCAAATTTAGCTGGTCAACCATTATCGCCAATGCATTTAATACAAGATCTTAAGGCACATTTTAATGAAACTGCTCCACTTGTACAGGAAGCAGGAAACAATGGTGAAGATGTTCGCACTGTTGCAAAAAAAGCAATGATAGGTGACGTGATTAAAGAAGAGACATTATGGGCTTGTAGAACTTGTGGTGCTTGCGTCCAAGAATGTCCAGTAATGATTGAACATGTTCCATCTATTATTGATATGAGAAGATTCTTGGTTATGGATGAAGCAAAGATTCCTCAAACAGCCCAAGCTGCACTGGAAAATTTAGAAATGCGAGGTCATCCTTGGAAGGGTACAGCTTTAGAAAGAACCACGTGGATGGAAGGATTAGGCGATGTACCGATCTTTGATGGATCACAAGAATATCTATACTGGGTTGGTTGCTCTGGTTCTTTAGTTGAAAGAAACTTACCAATTACAAAAAAAGTTTTTAGTTTATTAAAGGCAGCTGGATCGTCTTTTGGTGTACTTGGACAAGAAGAGACTTGTAACGGAGACCCTGCTAGACGACTTGGAAATGAATACCTTTATCAAATTTTAGCAGAACAGCTTATCACTACTTTTAAAGAAAAAAATGTGCAGAAAGTTATTACTAATTGTCCTCATTGTTTCAATACTTTTAAAAATGAATACCCTCAATTTGATGGTAAGTTTGAAGTACTACATCATACTCAATTTCTTGATACTGCAATTCAAGAAGGGAAACTTGTACCAAATAAACCAATTGACATAGACGTTACTTATCACGACTCTTGTTACTTAGGTCGGATTAATAATGAATACGATGCACCAAGAAATGTGCTAAATTCAATCCCTGGATTGAATATTATTGAAATGGATAGAAATAAATCTAAAGGTTTATGTTGTGGTGCAGGTGGGGGAAATATGTGGCAAGAAGAAGTAGGTGCTCGAAGAGTTAATCACGTTAGAAGTGAAGAAGCTATTGATACTGGTGCAGATGAATTAGTTTCGAATTGTCCATTTTGTATTCAGATGTTTGAGGATGGAGTTCCTTCAGTAGAACCAAATGAAGAAAATAGAATTAAGCCATTTGATATTGCAGAAGTTTTATATGAGTCTATTGACTCACTTCCTGAAGAGAATTAATATTTTGTTGGTTAGGAAAGTTTGTAGTTTAATTTATTAGGGGGTATTATGCATTTCGTTGTATGCGCTAAACAAATTCCAGATCCTGATACACCGCCATCTGCTTTTAAGATTGATGAAGCAAAAAATGAAGTTATTCCTGCTGCTGGCATCGCGCCAGTATTAAGTCAATTTGATGGCATTGCTGCTGAAGCAGCTTTAAGGATAAAGGAAAAATTAGGTGATGTTAAAATTACAGTTATTTCACTAGGTAAGGAAAGTGCTCAAGCAGCTATAAAGCAAGTACTTGCAATGGGTGCTGATGAAGGATTGTTACTTGAGGACGATGCGTTTGAAAATGGTGATCATTTTACAACGGCATTAGTATTATCTGAAGCAATTAAAAAACTTGGTGATGTAGATGCAGTTTTTTGTGGAAGACAAGCAGCTGATTGGGATATGGGCCAAGTTGGACTAGGTATTGCCCAATTACTTGAATTACCATGTGCAATCATTGGTAAAGATGTACAGATAGAAGATGGAGCCATGAGCGTACAAAGAGTACTTCTTGATGGATTTGAAACTGTAAAGATGCCTTTACCAGCTGTTGTAACAGTCTCGAATGAGCTTGGTGAGCCAAGATATCCAAAATTGCAGCAAATTATGCAAGCAGCAAAAAAAACTGTTACTAAATGGGGATTAGATGACCTTGATAATCTTGATACTTCTAAGGTTGGAGAATCAGGAAGAAAATTAAAACTAGAGAAATTATTCATTCCAACTAGTGATAGTGATGTAGAAATTATTGACGGCGAAACTGCAAAAGAGCAAGCTGACAATTTAGTTGCAAAATTAAAAGAAGCAAAAATTCTTTAATAACAATTGAAAGGAAATATCTATGACAAAAAATGTAATGATTATCGGAGAATTTAATGATTCCGGTTTATCAGATACTACTTTAGAACTTTTAGGTGGTGCAGTTGGATTAAGTTCTGGAGGTTCAGTAAGCCTAGTATTATTAGGTAGTGGTTCAGAAAATCAATCCAATGCTGGGTTTAAGGCTGGGGCAACAAAAATTTACATAGCTGATGATGAGTCCTACAACGAATTCTTACCTGATAAATGGATGGCTGCTATTATTGATGCATCGACACAAGATAATCCTGATTTAATTCTCTTAGAGCAATCTTCAATTGGTAGAGATCTAGGACCTCGTGTTGCTTTTAAATTATCTACTGCCGTTGCAATGGATTGTGTTGCTATCGAAGAAGATAATGGCTTAAAGGTTACACGGCCTTGTTTTGGTGGTAATGCTAGAGCAGTTTATAGCTTTACAGACAGCCCTGCTGTTGCAACTGTAAGGGCAAAATCATTTGAACCAATTGATTCCGGCAATGAATCTGGAGAAACAATCAAAATTGATGTTAATGCTGAAACTAAGGTGTCTATTATTAATCGTGAAGCCATAGTGACTGAAGGTCTAAAATTAACTGATGCTCCTATTGTTCTTTGTGGTGGTCGAGGATTAGGTGGCCCAGAAGGATTTGATATGATACAAGAACTTGCTAATGCTATTGGTACAGATAAAGCTGCAATTGGTTCTTCGAGAGCTGCTTGTGATTTAGGATGGTATCCAGTTGCAAATCAAGTTGGTTTAACTGGCAAGGTAGTGAACCCAGATCTATATATTGGCATTGCTGTTTCAGGTGCTAGCCAACATATGGCAGGCTGTAGCGGCTCTAAATCAATTATCGCTATTAATAAAGATCCTGAAGCAAATATGTTTAAATCATCAAGATGGGGAATTGTTGGTGATTACAAGGAAGTAGTACCAGCACTAATCGAAGCAATGAAATCTAATTAATTTCTTATAAATAATTTGTATTGCTTTTAATTTATGACTCTTAATTTTTAAAGGAACAGTTCATGCATATTGTTGGCCTAACAGGTGGGATTGCTTCAGGCAAATCATATGCTGCTGAATATTTTATCAAGATGGGCGCTAGATCACTTAATTGTGATGTATTAGGACATGAGAGTTATAAAAAAGGTTCTTTATCTTATATAAAAATAGTCTCCACTTTTGGTTCAGATATTCTTGATGACAACGATGAGATTGATAGAAGAAGTTTGGGTCCAATTGTTTTTTCTGATTCAAAAAAAATGGATCAATTGACATCAATTACTTGGCCAGCAATAAAAGATTTAATTCGTATTAAGCTCAATGATTTTAATGTAGATGATCCAAATTCAATTATTATGCTTGAAGCAGCCGTTCTTCTTGAAGCTGGCTGGGATGATTTAGTAGATGAAATTTTGGTAATTTATGCCCCAGTAGAATCGGTCATCAAAAGAATTAAATCAAGAGATAATATTGATGAAAACCAAGCAAAAGATAGAATTAACTCGCAATTATCTAATGAACAAAGGTTAAAGTCTGCTAACAGCTCTATTGAAAATGCCGGAGAGTTAGTTGATTTTCAGAATAATTTAGATTCTTATTGGAGCGATCTAAAATTAAAACTAAGTGAAACGTTAGGCAAGCAATGAAATCTAGTAATAATGGAAAATTGAAGTCACAAGCTATTCCTGTTGAAGAATTTAAATTAGATCATCAACCTTTTTATGTTCCGATCAATAATGAGGTGCAACTTTTTGAAAGAGCCTATAATAGTAAAATCCCTGTTATTCTTAAAGGCCCAACTGGTTCTGGCAAAACAAGATTTGTAGAATATATGTCTTGGAAATTAAATCAATCTGCCAGTACGCCTTTAATTACTGTTGCATGTCATGAAGATTTAACTGCATCGGATTTAGTAGGGAGGTATTTAATCGAAGATCAAACTACTAAGTGGATTGATGGTCCTATTACGCGTGCAGTTCAATTAGGAGCTATTTGTTACTTAGATGAAATTGTCGAAGCCAGAAAAGATACTACAGTACTTATTCATCCATTAACTGATTATAGGAGACTTTTACCTTTAGAAAAAAAAGGTGAATTAGTACAAGCAGCTGACGGCTTCTTGTTAGTCTTATCATATAATCCTGGCTATCAATCAATTACAAAAGATTTAAAACATTCCACAAGACAACGTTTTGTATCTATTGAATTTGACTATCCACCTGAAGATATTGAGAAAAAAATTATACTTAATGAATCTGGGTGTGATGAAGCTATTGCGGAAAAATTAGCTTTATTAGCAATAAAAATTAGAAACTTAAGAGAGTATGGTTTATCTGAAGGGGTATCAACAAGATTATTAATTTATGCAGGATCATTAATCAAAAATGGGATTAAGCCTATCGAGGCATGTATTTCAACTGTTGTATGGAGCTTAACTGATGAAAAAGACCTGCAAAGCTCTATAGAAGAGATTGTAACATCCATCTTTACAGAATGATTGCAATGGCTGTTTATGCCAGGAAATAATATGGAATTAATACCAAAAAAAATTGTTAATTTAGAGATTAATTATTGGCCGACTTCCAATCTTGCACAAAAGGCATTCATTATTTTTTTAAATAATGAAGGTGCAAAACTTTCTGATAAAGAACTTATATTATTTGCCCAACAATGCGAAAGAATTGCAAATGCATCTATTCGTGCTTGGGAAGCTTCTGATAATTTTATTAAAGTTTCATCAGAATTATTAAATAATTATGATTTTGAAACTTTAATAAAGATAAGTAATATTGCGTATAGTCTGTGTCTGCAATCTCCAATTATTGCTGCTAGTTTTGTTAAAGAATGCCCAAAGCTTTTAAATACAATTGAGGTTAATGAAATAGAATACTTTCATAATATCTTAAAAAGATTATCTTCATCTGGATGGAAAGAGATTGCTTTAGCTAAAGTATTTTTAGAAAAATCACCAGAAATTCTAAAGTTAATTCATTTAAAGCAAATGAAAATTATTATTTCTATTTTAACGAATTTGTCTGATAAATCTCATGAATTAACTGTAAAAAATATTGAAAAATTACCTATAGCATTACTATCAATAGCTCCATCATCAAGGGTGCACTTTTTAAAATTGATTAATGAATTATCTATAATATCTTGGCCTGATGTAGGAAGTAATATTGAAAAATTACCTCAATTGCTTAGACCATATTCAAAGAATGTAGTTAAAGAATTAATAGTTGTTGGCGGCCAAGTCTTAAAAAAAGATGGTCGGAAAGATTATGAGGAATATTTACTTGCGTTAGGTGGATTAGTATATATTGATCCAAGTTATCATTCTTGGTTAATAAAGTCAGTAGTTTCTATTAATCAACATAGCTCTAAGGCAGCTGTTGCTTTTATGAGTATAATGCCAAAATTACTTTCTCTATATTCAAAAAAAGACTTAACAAAATGGATTAATGAAGGTATTGAATATCTGTTAAAGTATTCACAAGAACCTGATGATACTTCTTATTTTAAATTAGAATCTAATTATTCTATAAAGTTTCTTTATGAAAATTCTAGTGTAGAACTAATTAGTCGTAAAAAGTTGATATTAGAAAAGTATTGCCAAGCATTGGCTGGTCGACATTTAGCTATTTTAGATATCGATGCTTTAGTTGCACAAAATATTGGATGGCTGCCAGACTCAATCGCTTCTACAGATGGATCTAGTATCTATTTGCCTGCAAGAATAAATATTTTTGAGAGCAAGGAGAAGAATTTTCAAGTATATAAAGTTTATGCTACACATCAAGCTTCAAGAATTGAATTCGGTTCTTTTGATTACAAATTTATAATGTCTCAACAAATTATTGATTCCAATGATATAACTGATGAGAGTGAGCGCAGTGATGATTATTCAACTGAAATTCAAAAGTTTTTTAGTTATTTTTCCGATAAGGATTTAATTAGTAATCTTTTTTCAATTGTCGAAGATTTTCGAATTGATGGAAGAACTAATTTACAATACCCTGGTATTAGTCTTGCAAAAAAGATGGTAAAAAAATATGAATTATCTAAAAGAAATAATTTGTTTTTATTGCCAAATCGAGAAATGCTTATTGAAAGTCTTATATGCTTTTCTTTGGGTAAAAAGAATCTTTTTACAACAGAACATTCTTATCAATCAGTATATATTTCTTTAGTTGACTTACTTACATCTTTATTAACTTTAAATTCGACAGTTAATGATTCTGCAAATGTTGCTTCTGAGATCTATCATGTACTTATTAATATACCAAATATATTGGAATTTGATGGTTCAAAAAATCAGAATGAAAAAATTTCAATTCAAAATTCTTCGGCTATCATGCCTACTAATAACTCTGATAACGATTCTAATGATCTAAGTAATGAATTGGATTTTCAAGCTCCTCAAAAACCAGAATACCAAGGAGATTTTAAGCCAGATTTGATTGAATTAATTACAAATGCAAAAAATAAAAATGATACATTTGATAACCAAGCATCTGGGATGGATCAAGAAATGTTGAATAATTTTTTGCAAGAAACTACTGAGATTAATGTTGATCAATTAGCAGAAGGGGAATTCGAACAATTTTCAAATCTTTTTAGTAATAATATCAATCTTTTTAATGATGAAAATGCCTCGGTTCAAAATACTGATAATAGAGAGACCGATGTTGTAGATAAAAATGATTTAAATTATGTTTCCATAGGTAAATCAAAAATGAATTCTTATTATTATGATGAGTGGAATTTTAGAACGCGTGACTATAAACCTGATTGGTGTAAAGTTATTGAAAAAGAATTAGAACCTGGTGAATCAGACTATTATGACCAAGTTATCTTAGAGCATTCAAAGCTTATTAGTGAGACAAAAAGAAAATTTGAATATTTAAAACCAGAAGCAATGAAGAAGGAAAAACGCTTAGAAGATGGTGACGAAATTGATTTAGATAGGCTTGTAGATTTTTTTGCTGATAAATTAGCTGGTTATAGTCCTCGAGCTGATTTTTATTGGAAGAGAAATAAAATTGAAAGAGATGTTTCTGTCGCCTTGTTATTAGATATGTCTGCATCAACGGATGAAATTATTGAAAAAGACTCTACGAATCTTCCCCAATATAATAATTACTCTGGTGCACCTGGGACTTATTTCACATGGCTAGCATCAAGAAATCTTGCCAATAATCCCGTTAATCATAAACGGATTATTGATATTGAGAAAGAATCGACAATTGTATTATCAGAAGCCTTGGATGCTATTGGTGATAATTACGGTTTATATGGATTTTCTGGATATGGCAAGGACAACGTTGAATTTTTTGTGATTAAAGATATAGAAGAGCCTCTTGATGAAGATATACGTAGAAAAATTGCAGGGATACAACCAGTTCGTTCAACAAGAATGGGACCAGCAATTCGCCACACTATCAAGAAGTTAGAAGTGACTCAAAGTAAAATAAAGATTATTATTCTTATCTCTGATGGCAGGCCGCAAGATCATGAATATGGTAAGGATAGGACTGAAAAAGAGTATGCCATACATGATACTAGGCAAGCTTTATTAGAGGCTAAGCATAAGGGAATCACTCCTTTTTTGATCACTGTGGACAAAGAAGGTCATGATTATTTGCAGCAAATGTGTGATGATATTGGCTATGAAATTGTTTCAAATATAGATTCATTACCTGTTAGGTTAACTAATCTTTATAAAAATATTTCATTAAAATAACAGATACTTAGCCATTTGTTTATATTGTATATTTATTTTCAATTTGCCTTACTCTCTTTTCTTCAGTGAGTTTATCCATTATACCAATGACTTTAATTGTTGTTTGAATAGCATTTGCCGCTGTAAAATTCACAAATTGCTTATAGAGTAGCTTTGTTATTTGATTAATATTTAATTGTTCAGTGCTTAGCAATGATATTATTTTATTTTCAAATCTATCATAATGATTTCTATAATAGTTCATAGTAGCTATCGGTTCCTTGATGGTGTCTCCATGTCCAGGGAAAATATGCCTTATGTCTTTTTGCATTAATTGATTAATTGAATTTCGAAAATGCAAGTTACCATTCCATTTTTTTTCACTACTAATTGAAGAAAAATGCATACCAGTTGAAGGAATTTTGCCATTGAGAATAGTGTCTCCAGAATATAAATAGCCATCTTCTTTGATGTATCCAGCTATGCTACCTGGTGTATGTCCGGGGCAAGCTATTACTTCTAAGCTCCTATTGTTCATTAATGGGAATATATGGCCACCAACAACTGGTTTAATTTTGTTCCATGGCATTGGCTCCCATTGATTTAAGAATTGACCTTCATGACCCATCAACCATTCATTAATAGTATTTTTTGACAATCCATTTTTGATTAATTGATTCATTGTTTTTTTTGTATTGATTGTTTTCCATTTATCACCTGCAGTGTATGCACTCATATCTGGAGCACCTCCAAAAAAATCAATATCAAATTGACTCCAATATGAACCTAAGCCGGCATGATCAGCATGGGCATGAGTAATGAGGATTTTTTTTATTTCTTCTGTTCTTATATTGTTTTGTTTTAAATATTCTTGTATTAATTTAATAGCATTTTTAGAATTTGGTCCTGTATCAATTAAAAGATACCCACCACCAGCCTCTATGGACATGGGCAACAGGTATAGATGATTTGAGTCAATAGTAATTTTTTTATGTTGAATCATGATTTGCATCTATGACTATTGTATCTAAAAACTCTTTGATTAATGTAAATGAAAGGAAGACAGCTCTATTTTTTATTTGTGTTCTGTTGCCAGGTAAGAGTAATTTTTTATTAATAACTTTTTCTCCATTTGTAATTGATAAAAAAATTGTACCACTTTCTTTATTTTCAATTGTATCAATGCCAGCTACGCCAGTTATTGCTAGGCCAATATCTGCTTTAAATATCTGCTTTGCTTGTTTTGCTAATTCACTAGTTGTTTTAAGTGACACTGTGCCTTCACTTTCTAAAATTTCTTGGGAAATTCCTGAAAATAGCTTTGCATCTTTTTGATATGCCACTAATGAACCTTTAAAAAAACTAGATGAGTTTTCAATATTAGTTATTTCATTTGCGAGATTACCTCCTGAAGCGGATTCAATGATGCCTAATGTGAGATCATGTTGATTCATTACTTTTTGAATAACTTGAGCAAATTTTTGGTCATCTTCACCCCAAATGTATGTATCAAGAATATCTTTAATTTGCATTTCTATTGGTTTGATCATTTTATAGGCTATATCTTGATTTTTTGCCTTAGCTGCTATACGTATACTGACACCATCTTTTTTTACATAAATGCCTACTGATGGGTTTTCTCCGTGTAAAAAAGATTCAATCATTTCATTAATATTAGACTCACCTAATGTGGATGTCTTAATTATTTTTTTCACTAATACATCCTGACTTTTATTTAGTAAGCGTTCTTTGATTTGCCCAAACCACATTGTTTTCATTTCAGATGGTGGTCCAGGCATCAGAATAATTTGAAAATTATTTTTTTTAATCCACCATCCAGGTGCAGTACCTACTGGATTATCTAAAAATTTAGCTGATTTAATAATTGAAGCTTGTTTAATATTTTTTTCTGGAAATTGCCTATCCCTTGATGCAAAGAAGTTTCGCAATTTTTTTTCCTGATCTTTATCGATAATCATTGTTTCATTTAAGGCCAAGGCTAATGTTTCTCTAGTAATATCATCTTCAGTAGGACCAAGGCCTCCAGTCATAAAAATGATATCTGATCTTTGAATTGCAGTACGAATTATTTCTTCTAGTCTGTTAAAATTATCACCAACTTGAGTCGTCCATAATAAATCAATACCTAATGTGGGGAATTCATTAGCTAAGAAATTTGAATTAGTGTCAATAGTTTCGCCTAGTAGAAGCTCTGTACCAACTGAAATGATTTCTGCTTTCAATGGAATCCCAATTCTAATTTTTTTTATTTTAATTTTTTTAGATGATTCATTAATGTATCTATTTTATCACTATTTTTAGTAATTAATTTTTCTAAATATTTCAGATTTTTTTGATTTTCTAAATGATACAGTTGAGCATTATTATTATTTAAATTGCTAGAAATAAGATTAAATTGTTCTTTGTTCTGTAAAAAAGTTACTATTTCTATTTTGCGTAAACTAAAAAATGTAAGCATTTTCATTCCGATTGCTTTTCTTATTACTGCAGGTTGACTTAAATGGGTTAATTGCTGATTAGATGATTGACTAATTTCTAATAAAATATCATTTATACTTAAAATATATGATACTAAATGTCTTATCGTCCAGCCTTGACTATTTAAGTTTTTATGCAGATTAGATTCGCTCATGTCCAATATATAAGCACTGAGTAAATGGGTATTCTCCATGATTTTTTTAAAACTTTGTTCTATTGTAGATACTTTTTCCATAATAATTTAATAAATTTAATCTCACTGACTATTGCTATAATTATTTATGATAAATCTTTTTTTTTGCATAACATAGACAATTATTAATTTTTATAAATTTACTTACTGATATAATGAAAATGTGTTTTTTTAAGGATGAGATTTTGACAAAAATCGGTATTTTTGATTCTGGCGTGGGTGGCTTGACAATAGCTTCTAAAATACAAGAAAGAGCATCAAAGCATAAAATTATTTATTATGCTGACAATGCTTTTTTCCCATATGGCTCAAAAGATGAAGACATTGTTATTCAACGTTCAATATATTTAACTAAACAACTCTTATCTGAAGGTTGCAACATTATAATAGTTGCTTGTAATACTGCATCTTCAGCAGCACTAGAATTATTACGTAAGCAATTTGACGTACCAATTATTGGTATTGAGCCAGCAGTTAAGCCCGCAATGGAAAATACAAGTTCTGGAAAAGCACTTCTATTAGCTACTCCTTTAACAACTACTGGCGAAAGATTATCTAGGCTTGAGAAAAATTATGTCGATCAAGGGCAATTGTATTCTTTACCAATGGAAGGATTGGCAGAAAAAATAGAACTCGGCCTGCTTTCTAAAGATAGCTTAATGAGTGAATTGCAATTTATACTTGATGAATATTATCATTTAGGCGTTGATGCATTAATCTTAGGATGTACGCATTACTACTTTTTAAAAAAATATTTGTCTGAGATTTCTCCTGCACATATTTTAATTTTTGATTCAATTAATGGCGTTATAAAAAGAATTGAAAAAATTATTTCTGAAGAAATGAATAGTGATCAAGTTGAACAGGTTCATGAAAATATTGACTGCTATGTAACAGGGAATATCACTTCATTTATGGTATCAATCACTAGTATAATTGATTATGGATTTGAGCTTCCAAAGTTATTAATTATGAAAAAGAATCATATTGAATAGGAATATACATTGAATTTTATTAATAAATATCAAAATATTGTAGAAAAAAACCATAGTTTTCTTTGTATTGGGTTAGATATCCATGATGAATTGATGCCAAGCCAGTTTACTTCTATTGATTTTCTTAAAAATATTATAGATTCAACTAAAGATTTGGTATGCGCTTATAAACCAAATGTTGCTTTTTTTGAGAAACATGGTCCTGAAGGAATTACTCTTCTTAAAAATATTATCGACTATATACCCTCTAACATACCAATTATCCTAGATGCAAAGAGGGGCGATATAGGTTCTACAGCTAAAGCTTATGCTGATGCTGCTTTTAATTTTTTTAATGCAGATGCAATCACATTAAATCCATATTTTGGAATAGATTCTATCAAGCCATTTATCGACTTCCAGGATAAGCATATATTTATTTTATGTAGAACAACTAATCAGAGTAGTAACGAAGTACAATCACTAAAACTTAAAGACGGATCAAGTTTATTTAAAGAGGTTGCTTTTTTATCTAATCAATGGAACCACAATAATAATATAGGTCTTGTAGTTGGTGGAACTTTTGTTGATGAGGCTAAGGAAATTCGTTCTATAAGCCCCGAAATGATTTTTTTAGTACCAGGCATTGGTAGCCAAGGAGCAGATACTAAGAAGATTGTTAATGCACTCAAAGTGAGTGACTCTAAGCCGCAAATTATTATTTCTGCCTCACGGTCTATTATTTTTGCTGGCGAACAAAATAGTACAAGCATTGCTGATTATATGGGGGATGTTAGAAATGAAGCCATAACTCTTAAGAATGAAATTAATCATTATCTTAATTAATCATTATTTATGAATTTATGAATTAGTTTTATTTTCTAAATTGACTACTCTCTACTTCTAGAATAAACTTTACCCACATAAGTTAGTAGAATCTATATTTAGGGGCATTTGATGATAGAATTGCATATTGATAGTATTAGAGTCAGCTTACGTCATTATCAAAGAGTAATTGTTTTAAAAGAAAATAATACTCAAAAATTCCTTCCAATTTGGATTGGCGCTGATATTGCTGATGCAATTGCACTTTCATTACAAGATATTGATTTACCTAGGCCACTTACACATGATTTAATGAATGAGCTAGTTAGTCATTTAGGTGGACAAGTGGAATCCATTATTGTTAATAAACTTGAAAATGATACATATTATGCGAGTATTAAAATTAATACTAATAATGGTATCATAGACATTGATGCTAGGCCATCAGATGCTATTGCACTCTCAGTTCGAACAAAAGCCCCTATTTATGTAGATGATTTAGTATTTGAAAAAGCATGCATAAATATTGATAATGAAAAAAATATTATACAAAGTGACCAAAATTTTAGTGAAGTGAACAGTGAAATTACTGATGAAGAATTACAAAAATTATCAGCATTTAAAGATTTTGTTTCTGAATTAGATTTTGATTTATCAGATGAAAAAGATGATAAAATGTCTGAACAAGATAACTAATATTATTACCTTGTTATTTATTTATTATATCTCTTGCTAAGAAATCTATAAATTAATATAGTCTCTTAGTAAGAAAAAGACTTAACTAATGAGTCTTAAAGAATTAAGTGGGGGATTTTCTAATTGTATGAGTCGCCCGCTTTTCGTTTAGTAGGGATTGGTTTTTATTTTGTTGTATCTATTTTAATTCCGCTTTTATTAGGAATGAAAATAGATGAGAAATTAGACTCCGATCCAATTTTTACTATTCTAATGCTTGTTTTTGGTTTAATCATTGCTTTTGTTGGTGCATATAGACAAATTCAGGAAGTTGTAAAAAACAAGCATCGTTAATTCAATAAAGTGATTTTGAAATGAGGTCATTTTTCATGAACAAGCAATCTATCACTATTTTAATTTTGTTTGTTTTTCTATTTATTGTGGCTGGCATGTTATTTTTGAAGCCACCACCACCTGCTATCATAATTGCACCTGAAGTAATTTTTCATACATCATTTCTCGACATCACTAATACAATGTTTACTTCATGGATTGTGTTGACATTAATGATTGTCTCATCATTCTTTATAGGTCGTAAATTTTCGATGGTTCCTTCAGGATTTGTTGGAGGCATAGAATTTGTTATAGGAACATTTTATGATTTGATAGTAAGCATTACTGGAGAAGAAAATGCTAAAAAATTTTTCTGGGTAGTTTCTACAATATTCTTTTGGATTATATTGAATAATTATTTTGCCTTACTGCCAGGCAATTTTCATATTGGTATTACTGAACCTGGGCATGGTGATCCACAAGCAGTATTCCAACAAACATCAATCTTAGGCATTGATACAGCCTTTATTCCTATTGGTGGCGAATCTGTTGATGGACAAAATGTTGTTAAACCACTGGAGCAAGGGGGCGACTTCTCTGGTCTACTGGCTCCTTTTTTTAGATCTGTCAATACAGACATCAATACACCTTTAGCAATTGCAATCTTCTCTTTTATTTTTGTAGAGTTTTGGGGATTATCTGCGCTGGGTTTTGGTTATTTAAAGAAGTTTTTTAGTTTTGGGAAACTTTTAAGAGGTAATCCTATGGGAATTATAGATGTTTTTGTGGGATTATTAGAATTGGTTTCTGAATTGAGTAGGATGGTTTCATTTACCTTCCGATTATTTGGTAATATTTTTGCTGGAGAAGTTTTATTAATTATGATGGGATTTTTGGTTCCATTATTGGTTATCAATATTTTTTATGGATTAGAATTATTTGTTGGCTTTATTCAAGCGTTTGTTTTTGCTATGCTTACTTTGGTTTTTGCTCAAACAGCTGTTAGCCATCATGATGATGCTGATCACTAATAGATTATTTATTTTGAGGAATGTTTATTTTAGGAAAGGAAAAAGCATGACACAAGTATCTTATATTAAAGGAGTTTTCACATTTCTGTTAACTCTTTCATTTTTTGTTTTATTTATTGGAGTAGCTGGCGCTGAATCAGCTCCTGATAATGAATTTAGTCAAAATTCAATGAAATACCTAGCTGCAGGTATTGCGATAGCAATTGGATCTCTAGGACCAGGTATTGGGATTGGTATGCTTGCTGGTAAAGCTCTTGAAGCAATTGGTAGAAATCCTGAAGCAGGTAGTATGATTCAAACAAACATGATTTTAGCAATTGCTTTTGCTGAAGCACTTGGAATTTATGCTCTAGTTGTTGCAATTCTAATTGGTTTTGTTTTTTAAATTAATTTGCTTAGCAATACTGAAATACTGTGTAGAGATTTGAGGTAAATATGAACACTTTAGCTAAAAGAACTTTTTTGCTCTTTAACTTTTTGGTGTTACTTTTTTTTAGCCAGGCAAATCAAATATTTGCTGCTAAAGAAGAAGTAACAGGTATTGCTAAGCTTGGTTTTAGCTTACCTGGTTTAATTACTCAGATAATTAACTTTGCTATTTTGTTAGTTGTCTTGAGAATTTTTCTATGGAAGCCATTTTTAAAAATTATTGATGATAGAAATCAAAAGATTAAATTAGGGCTTGAAGCAGCGGAGCAGGCAAGCTTGCAAGCAAATGAGAGTCAATCTGAATCTAAGAAAATACTGGATGATGCTAGAAATGAAGCTTCACAATTTATTACTGATACGAGAGAGATGGCTGAAAAATTAAAAATTGAATTAGAAGATAAAGCAAAGCAAGACGCAGATGTGATATTGCAAAAAGCTAAGAAAGAGATAGAAAGAGATAAAGAACAAGCTTTAGCAGTAATTAGAAAGAATTTTGCTGAAATTACTATCTCGGCTGCAGAAAAAGTTATTGATAAGTCGCTCGATAAAAGTATTCATGAAGAATTAATTAATAATGTGTTGGAAGATTATAAATTTGATAATGAATGATAATTAAGGAAAAGTAAGTATGCTATTAAGGGATGTTGCAGGCAAGAGATATGCTTCAGCAATTGGTGAGATTGCTGAAGAGAATAATAATTTTGATTATTGGTCAAAGTTATTGAATGATGCTTCAATTATTTATCATGATTCTAATTCTCAAGTTTTGTTTCATAGTAATGAATTTACAGATGAAAAATTTCAATCTTTGATAGTTGATATATTTACAGAAATTGATCAACAAGGCATAAATCTTATGAAACTTTTAAAGAAAAAAAATAGATTAAAATTAATTCCTTCTATTAATTCGTATTTTCAAGAAATAGTGGATCAAAATGATAATGTTATTAGAGGAGAGATAGTTACAGCAATTAATTTTGAATCAAGCCTATCTTCTATTGAAGGGTTGTTATCAAAAAAATTGAATAAAAAAGTAATATTAAATGCATCAGCAGATGAGAGTATTATTGGCGGAATCAAACTACGTATCGGTGATCGTTTGTATGATGGAACTATAAAAGCTAGGCTCAATAAACTCAAGGATAGTTTATTAGATGTTAAGAGTTAATAATTAAAAATATTGGAGGGTATCATGTCAGTTCGTCCAGATGAAGTAGCATCTATTTTAAAGAAACAGATTGAAAACTTTGATGATAAAACAAATGAGGTGAATGTAGGGACTGTTATTGAAGCATCAGATGGTATAGCCCAAATTTTTGGTTTGCAGAACTGTCTTTCATCTGAACTTATTGAATTTAGTAATGGTGTCAGAGGCTTAGCTTTAAATCTTGAAGAAGAAACTGTAGGAGCTATTATTCTTGGTGAATATTCTGCTATTAAAGAAGGTGATGAGGTTAAGACAACAGGTGAAGTTGCTTCAGTTCCTGTAGGTGAAAATTTTATTGGTAGAGTGGTTAACGCTCTAGGTCAGCCTATCGATGAGCTAGGTTCAATTTCAGCAGCTGAAACTAGACCTGTTGAGAGAATTGCTCCAGGAGTAGTTTCTAGAAAGAGTGTTGATCAACCTTTGCAAACAGGGATTAAGGCTGTTGATGCTATGATTCCTATTGGTCGTGGCCAAAGAGAGTTGATTATTGGCGATCGTTCTATTGGAAAAACTGCAATTGCAATTGATGCAATTATTAACCAAAAAAGTGAAGATGTTATTTGTGTGTATGTTGCAATTGGTCAAAAAGATTCAAAGGTTGCTCAAACTGTAGCTTCATTACAGGAAAATGACGCTATGGATCACACAATAGTAGTCTCAGCATCAGCAGCAGAATCGGCAGCTTTACAGTACCTTGCTCCTTATTCAGGCTGCGCGATTGCAGAATATTTTATGGATCAAGGTAAAGATGTATTAATTATTTATGATGATTTGTCAAAGCATGCTTGGGCTTACAGGCAGATCTCACTTCTTTTAAAAAGACCTCCTGGTCGTGAAGCATATCCTGGTGATGTTTTTTACTTACATTCAAGGTTATTAGAGAGAGCAGCACGAGTTAATGAATCTTTTGGTGGCGGTTCAATAACTGCTCTTCCAATCATTGAAACTCAAGCTGGTGATGTTTCAGCATATATTCCAACAAATGTTATTTCTATTACTGATGGCCAAATTGTTTTGGAGCAGGGATTATTTAATACTGGCCAGAGACCTGCTACAAATCCAGGTATTTCAGTTTCAAGAGTAGGTGGTTCTGCTCAAACAAAAGCAATGAAAAAAGTAGCGGGTACTTTAAGATTGGATTTATCACAGTACAGAGAATTACAAGCTTTTGCTCAGTTTGGTACGGATGACTTAGATGCGACAACAAAGAGACAACTCGAACGAGGTGCAAGATTAACTGAATTGTTAAAGCAGAAACAATATTCACCAAAATCTCTTTCACAGCAAGTTACGATTTTATATGCAGGGACTAAAGGCTTTTTAGATGAAGTTCCTGTTGATAAAGTGGGTGACTTCGAAGAAAAATTCGAACAATTTATGGATGCTCAACATAAAAATATTTTAGATGAAATTGAAAGTTCAAAAGATATTTCTGATGATTTAGAAAAAAAACTTGAAGATGCTATTACGAATTTTCAAGGTACTGTAAGTTATTAGAATTTATTAGTCCTTTTGGAGGGATTATATGCCAAGTGGTGGATCAGTTAGAGAAATAAAAAATCGCATGAGTGCTGTTGCAAATACTGCAAAAGTCACTAAAGCTATGGAACTTGTTTCTGCATCAAAAATGCGTAAGGCTCAACAAAAAGCACTTGACTCTCGTCCTTATGCTGAAATGATGCGAGATATTCTTGTAAGAATGCTCCAGAGCATTGATATGGATAATTTTGAAGCAAATCCAATGCTTAGCAAAAGTGTATCTGATAAAATTGGCATAATACATATAACTCCTGATAGAGGACTTGTAGGAGGATTAAACTCAAATATGAATAAAAAATCTTCTACATTTATTCTTGAGAAACAAGAGAGTGAAATCGATGTATCATTAATTACTTTAGGAACAAAGGGACGTGATTTTTTTGCAAGATCTGGATATTCGATTAATGCATCTTATGAGATGAATGAATTACCAGATGAAATTGCTATTGCAAAAATAATTGCTGAGAAAGCTAGTACTGATTTTATTTCTGGTGAAGTGGGTGAATTATATATCGGTTATCAAAAATTTATTAATAATGCAAAGCAGGAAGCAACCATTAAAAAACTACTTCCAATTAATAAGGATTTCGTTATAAATTCTGAAGAAAAACCATCGACCAAGCAGTATCTTATCGAACCCGATGTCAATTCTGTATTAGAAGTACTTTTACCTAAAGTCGTACTCACGCAAATTTTAGAGGCTATTTTAGAATCTACTGCTTCAGAACATACAGCTAGAATGGTTGCAATGCATCAAGCTACAGAAGCTGCTGAAGAAATGGTTTCTGAGCTTAATTTGACTTATAACAAAGCAAGACAAGAGATGATTACTGGAGAATTACTAGATATTGTTGGAGGAACTGCAGCAATATCTGATAACTAATTTAATTTTAAGGAGGTTTTAATGGCTACTGGCACAGTTAGACAAATTATAGGTACCGTTGTGGATATAGAATTCCCACCCGATTCACTACCAGAAATATTCCATGCAGTTGAAATTGATTTGGAAAATGAAAAAAAACTTGTTACTGAGGTTCAACAGCATTTAGGTAACAATTGGGTTAGATGCTTAGCATTAGATGTAACTGAAGGATTACCACGAGGTGCGCAAGCCCATGATACTGGTAAGCCTATTTCTGTTCCAGTTGGTCCAAAGACACTGGGAAGAATTTTTAATGTAAATGGCATACCTTTAGATGATGGTGAGCCAATTAGTGATGATGTGGCACGTTGGCCAATTCATAGAGATCCCCCAACCTATGCTGAGCAGGAAACTACTGCTCAAATGCTAGAAACTGGAATTAAAGTTGTTGACCTCATTTCACCTCTTGCTAGAGGGGGAAAGGTAGGTTTATTCGGTGGAGCTGGTACTGGTAAAACAGTTATTAATACTGAGCTTATTAGAAATTTAGCCACAGAACACGGTGGGCTTTCAGTATTTGCTGGTGTAGGTGAACGTTCTAGAGAAGGTAATGATTTATGGAATGAAATGGAAGAGTCAGGCGTGTTAGATAAAACAGCATTAGTTTTTGGTCAAATGAATGAACCACCTGGAGTAAGACTACGAATAGCATTAACAGGATTAACGATGGCGGAATATTTTAGAGATGAAGAAGAAAGAGACGTATTGTTATTTATTGATAATATTTATCGATATACTTTAGCAGGCCAAGAAGTATCCGCTCTATTAGGCAGGATGCCTTCTGCTGTTGGATATCAGCCAACCTTAGCTACAGAAGTAGGTGAGCTGGAGGAACGAATTACTTCTACTGCAAAAGGCTCTATAACTTCATTTCAAGCTATTTATGTTCCTGCTGATGATTATACTGACCCTGGTGTTGCTACAGTTTTTGGGCATTTAGATTCTAATGTCGCGCTTGATCGATCTCTTGTTGAACAAGGATTGTACCCTGCAGTTGATCCTCTTTCATCTACAAGTAGAATTTTAGAGCCTAGAGTAGTTGGTGATGACCATTATCGTGCTGCAACTGGTGTAGTCCAAACTTTACAGCGATATAAAGATCTTCAAGATATTATTAATATTTTAGGCATTGAAGAGCTTTCTGATGAAGATAAATTAATTGTAGGTAGAGCAAGAAAGATCCAACGTTTTCTTACGCAGCCTTTCTTTGTTGCTGAGCAATTTACTGGCACTCCTGGCCAATACGTTAGCGTTAGTGATACTGTAAGAGGATTTTTAGAAATACTTGATGGGAAGCATGACGATATTCCTGAAGGTGCTTTTTATATGATAGGTAGCATAGATCAAGCAATTGAAAGAGCTAAAGATTTAGAAAAATAGTTATCTGATTGGAAATTTGTATGGAATTAATCATATTACAGGCAGACAGAACATCAATAAACCTCGAGGATGTAACATCTGTAAATGTAAAAACGATTGATGGTGAAATGACAATTTTACCTAATCATATAGGAATAGTAAGTGCTCTGAATATTGGTGAAGTTCATGTAAAAAATGATTCAACAGAATTTGGTTATGCTGTTCATGGCGGATTCATTGAAGTTGCTGATAATAAGGTAGTTATATTAGCTGATAGTTGTGAAGTATCTGATTTAATTGACCCAGTCCGTGCAAATGAAGCAAAGAGTCGTGCTTTAAAACGTATTGCAGGTGAGTCCATAGCTGACGAAGATGTAGATTTGTTACGGGCAAAAAATGCCTTAAAGCGAGCTGAGTTAAGATTGAAAATAAATTCTACAAAATAAAATATTTTTTTACTAATAATGAGCAATCCTTCTAGTATTCTTTTGCTTTCCAATTTATGATTTTCAATAAGTATCAAAAATGCTTTATAAATATCTATAGCAATTAGAAGATACCGGAGAAATAATGGTCAAAGTAAATTCTGAAGAACTCGTCATTCAAGGAGGAGAAAAACTAGATGGTACTATAGCGATTAATGGCTCTAAAAATGCAGCTCTTTATGCCATTGCTGCATCTTTACTTACAGAAGATGAAGTTACTTACTATAATGTACCTGAAATCTCTGATGTACTTAGCATGAAACAAATTTTACAGAGCCTAGGTGCAAAAATTGATATTACATCAGAATATGTTAAAATTTGCTCTGCAGATGTTGATAAAGTATCTTTATCTAAAGATTTATCTGTAAAATTAAGAGCTTCAATTCTTATACTAGCTCCTTTACTTGCTAGACATGGGCTAGCAGAATGTTTTTTACCTGGAGGCGATGATATTGGTGAGCGACCAATTGACATACATATCGATGGTTTAAATAAGCTGGGTGCAAAAGTGGAAATAGAAGGCAATAAGCTAGTTGCTTCAGTTGATCGTTTTTTAGCAAATAAAATTGTTTTTGATTATCCAAGTGTTTTAGGAACAATTAATTTACTTTTTGCTGCATGTTTGGCAACTGGTGAAACACAATTGGAAAATGTAGCAACTGAACCAGAAGTTCTCATGTTAATAGAGATGTTAAATAACATGGGTGCTGATATACAGGGTGGTGGTAGCCAAACATTGTTAATACATGGGGTTCAAGAGCTACATGGTACAGAAATTAAAGTTATTCCTGATAGGATTGAAGCAGGTACGTTAATGATGTGTATTGCTGTAACGAATGGAAAAGGGCACCTGACTAACTTAGCATATGATCATATGGGTTCAATTATAGAAAAATTAAGAGATGCTAATATTCATATTATTGAGGAGGATGATAGTTTAATAATTGATGCAAGTAATAAAATTACTCCAGTTAATGTACAGTCTGTGCCATATCCTGGTTTTCCAACTGATTTACAGGCTCCAGTGGCCACGTTATTGACCCAGGCATCTGGATTGTCTGTGATTCATGAAAGAGTGTTTGATAATAGATTATTGTATATCAAGGAAATCAATTTAATGGGTGCTAATATTCAAATAGATAATCAAAAAATATACATTAATGGGCCATCAATTTTAGAAGGAAAAAATATTCGTGCTTTGGATGTTCGTGCTGGAGCAGCAGCTATTATTGCTGGGCTAGTTGCTAAAGGAGAAACTAGAATTAGTGCTTTACATCATATAGATAGAGGCTATAGCAATATTGATTTTCAACTTAAAACATTAGGTGCAAATATTACTAGAATGGACATTAGGAGTTAATTTATGTTCATAAAAAAAATTGGTGTTGACTTAGGTACCTCAAGTATTGTGATTGCTGAGGAGAGAAATGGCATTGTTATCGATGAGCCTTCAGTGGTTGCATTGACGAAAAATGATGAAACAGTTGTTGCAATTGGGAGTAATGCACAAAGCATGCTTGGTAGGCAACCTGATGCAATTCAAGTTGTTCGTCCACTGAGAGAAGGTGTAATTGCTGATTATAGAATTGCTGAAGCAATGATGACATTTTTTATTCAACAGGTTATTGGGCCACTAAAAGTTATAAAACCAAAATTGATGGTGTGTGTTCCGTTGGGGATCACTAATGTTGAGCAAAGAGCAATAAGAGATGCAGCGATAGCCTCTGGTTCTAGAAGACCCCCTTACTTGATTTCTGAGCCAGTAGCAGCAGCTATTGGTGCTGGTTTACCAATTCATTCACCAAGAGGAAATATGGTTTTAAATATTGGAGGTGGTAGAACTGAGGCAGCAGTGATATCAATGTTTGGAGTTGTCGCAAGTCAATCAGTTAGAGTTGGTGGGGATACGTTTGATTCAGCAATTGTTGATTATATTCGCAAGAGACATAATTTAATTATTGGCTTAAGAGCTGCTGAGGAAATTAAAATTAAGATTGGCTCTGCTATTGAAATTGAAAATCAAGATAAAATAGGTATTCGTGGTAAAGATCAACTATCCGGTATCCCTAGAACAATTACTATTACTTCTAATGAAATTGCTAATGCAATCGAACCTCAATTAAGTGAAATAGCTTTAACAATTGTATCCGTACTTGATCAAACTCCTCCTGAATTAGCTGCTGATATCATTGATAGAGGCATTATGCTTACAGGTGGCAGTGCCCAATTAAAATTCATTGATAAGCTACTCCTTTTAGAGACTGGTGTCCCTATTCATACTTCTGATAATCCTCGTCATTGTATTGCTCTAGGAGCATTAATGGGTTTAGATTTTGCTGATTCAATTGCTAGGTCTTTTACTTATGAGGATGATTTTTTTTCATCTAATGATTAGATAAACTTTTTTAAAGATACTTATTTTCATATTTTATTTTTTATTATTCTAATTATGGGGCCTATGATCATAAAGCCTATGAATCCTAGTGTAGTTAATGCTAGGTTTTCTAAAATAAATTCTTCATTCTCTTTCGAAGAATCAAAAAGAAGCTTGCATGCGTTAGAAATAATCCAAAGACATAAAATATAAATTATCAGAGATACTTTAGGTCTTTTTTTTGCTATGCCTGAATGAATATATCTTATGCCATGCATTATGCCAAATAAAAAATAAAACAAGTAACTAATTTTCAACTCAATAAAAAAAATGAATAATATTAAGGTGGCTGCGTATATAAAATTTATTTTAAAATTTTTCAAAAGCACTCTCTTTTTTATTGCGTTAGGTTTCTTTTGGGGACAGGAAGATTGTCAGGTGGTTTAAATTCAATTGTTTCTTGAGCTACGGATATTGTATCAATCGTTTTGACTCCTCTTTGCATCAAGTCATTAATAATAGGTTCAAGAAGCTCATCTGGAACTGATGCTCCTGCAGTTAAACCAATCACACCTACATTTTGATACCATGATTCGTCAATTTCTTCTATTCCTTCTATTCGATAAGCTACTGCTCCAGAGCTTTTTGCATGTTCCATTAATCTAACTGAATTACTTGAATTTGGGGAACCAACTACTAAAATCATGTCAGCCTTTTTTGCTAGCTCTTTTACAGCAGCTTGCCTGTTTGTAGTCGCATAACAAATATCATTTCTAATTTCTGCATTTGGAAATTTTTGATTGATTGTATCTATGATTTCGTGCGTGTCATCAACTGATAACGTAGTCTGAGTCACAACGAAAACTTTTTCTGAATTAATGGAAACATTATTTGCTTCATCAATACTATCAATGACAGTTGTTTTCGTAGGGGCTTCTCCTAATGTGCCTTCAACTTCATCATGGCCTCTATGACCAACAAGTAAGATATCATAACCATCTCGAGCAGCTTTTTTTGTTTCTAAATGGACTTTTGTGACTAGAGGACATGTTGCATCAATAATTCTTAATTTTCTTTTTTTTGCTTCTTGCATTACTAAAGGAGAAATACCATGAGCACTAAAGACAATTCTAGATTTTTTTGGAACTTCTATAATATTCTCAGTAAAAATGACTCCTCTTTTTTTAAAATTTTCTACAATAAACTTGTTGTGTACGATTTCATGATAAGAGTAAATTGGTGGTCCTTCACTCTCAAGTAAATGATTAATGACTTCAATTGCCCTTACAACGCCAGCACAAAAACCTCGAGGTTCTGCTAAAAGTAATGTGTGTGGTTTAATTTTATTCATCAGTTATAATATTTATAGAATCATTGTTATATTATACTTCATTTTATAGTGACCTCAGTTAATGTAACAGAGATGAAGTTAATTTCTTTTTTTAGAGCTTGGTGATAAGTAAATGGATAATATGATTAAATCGACTCTGCGTAGTCCATTCTTACCAACCCCTTTTAAAAAGCTACTTCAACATAAAATATACTTCGAGAATTTTTTTATGCAAATTGTACCTAGTATAGATACGCAAGGGTTTATTGACAGCGCATTATATATATCTGATATATCCTTAGAACCTGTAGAATCTATCATTTCTATAAATGAGTATAAAAAAATTTTTAATAATTATGATTTAGAATATCAAAACAATATAATCTCAATTCTTAATATTTTTGACTATCAACAACCACAAGTTCTTTTAATTTTAGCAGCTCTTTTAGAAGCTTTTGATAACGATACAATTGGTGGGAGTGGCTCTATGACAATAAGGGTAGACCGTACTCAGGAAAAAAATAATCAGAAATTTAATTTAATATTGCCAAATTCTGAAGATTTTTATTTATTTAAAGAGTTTGTGGATTTTTTCGAATCAAATACTATACCTGATTTATACTTATCATTTGCAAATCATCAAGATTACCTTATTTATATGTGGGAAAATTTACAACATCTTTCTAGTTTTCCAGATGTTAGAAGACTGATTAGAGGAATTTACTATTATGCAATTTCATCTAGTAAATTTCTTGCTGAGCCTATCCATATTAGCGTGCAAGAATGTATATCAGCTGGGATTTCTTTAGATGAAATTAATAAAATAAAAGAATTAATTTCATCTAATCTCTCAATGTATTCTGCAATGATTGTGCATTGTTCGGCTATGAGAATTGGCTTAGGCATTAATCAAAAAAAAGTTATTAAGGGTAATTAAAATGATTAATGATTTTTTGAATCAAGATATTGATAATTCATCATCCAACAATCAATATTCTCTTGATGAAAAATTAGATTTTTTGGCTAATGCTGAAATTGTAGAAATTAATCCGATATATCGTGGCTCAAACTACGTGTATCTTACTTTGTTAAAAAATCATAAATCTCAAAAGATGCTTTCTATCTACAAGCCGGTAGATGGCTTACAGCCATTATTTGATTTTGATATTACTACGCTTCCAGATAGAGAGTTATCTGCTTTTGTTCTTGATCAATTATTAGGATGGAACTTGATTCCAGCTATTGTCATTAGAAATGGCCCTTTAGGAGTAGGCTCTTTGCAGGAATTTATTTATCATGATCCTAATAATAATTATTTTGACTTTATTAATGAACCGGCGCATCATCCTTCTCTATTGCAGATAGCAGTCTTTGATCTTTTAGCTAATAATGCAGATCGCAAAGGAGGACATGTTATTCAAGATTCTTCAAAAAATTTCTGGGCTATAGATAATGCACTTAGTTTTCATACTGAAGAAAAGCTTAGAACTGTTATTTGGGATTTTGCAGAAAAAAAGATTCCAGATAATTTAATTAGTGATATAAAAGTTTTATCTAATATTTTAGAATCCAATAAAAATAAGCTTTCAAGCAGTATAAATCAATTAGAGATTGAAAGTCTGCTTGTCCGTTGTAATGAGCTTGCATGCAACCCTATTATGCCTAAGATTTACCCATGGCGTTGTTGGCCATGGCCTTTAATTTAGCAATCAATAAATATTTAGTGCTGTTGATTAGTCTTAGTAACAAACCGAAAATAATATTTTTTTCATTAAATCGATTCTTTAAAATATCTATATCTTTTTCCTCCCCGGCTACTATTGTTCCATGCCAGTTTTGTATCTCATCAATTTTTTTTGGTAGAGGTAAGGGATCGTCAATTGCATTTCTAATTTCATTCCACTGATGTTTATTTTTAATCCACACTTTTTTTCTACCAGCTCTTAAAAGTACTATGCCAGCAGCAATATCCCACAGTCTCATGCCATTTAAATATGCTCCATCTAAAATACCTATAGCTAACATTGTAATTTCAAAAACAGCGCAACCGCTAACTCTAACATCGCTACCTGTATGCTTTGCAGGTATTGCATAAGGTAATGTGTGCAACCCCCTTTTAATCTCTTGTTTTCCTTTATTAATATCTATTGCTTGATTATTAAATTTAATTTTTGAATTCAAATTAGCATGATATACGCCAGGAGTTAACTGATGCGATACGGAAATCCATATTGCACCAACGATAGGGCTGTTGTTAAACAGTAATCCTATAGAACACCCAAAAATAGGTAGTTGATTAACAAAATTAGTTGTTCCATCTATTGGATCAATGACCCATGCTAATGCATTATTTGATATTTCAAGAGGTTTCTCTTCTTCGCCTATAATTGTATGTTCAGGGTATTCTTTTTGGATACTTGCTCGTATGAATGCTTCTATATTTTTATCAGCGTCAGTGACTGGATTGTTTGGTATTTTAGAAATATTTTTTGCATTTTTGTAAGTAAGTTTGCCAGGATCAGTGATAGCTTGAATAATTTTATTACCAGCTTTATTAGCAAGATTATATGCAAAATTTTCTAAGCTTTGCAATTCTTCATTTGTTAATTCAGTTTTATTCATAGCTTCAAACTATCTTTTTATTTCTTTGATATTTTAATTGTCATATTACCTGGTTTATGTGTATTTTCTAATAATTTCTGATGAGCAATACCAATGTCATTGAATTCAAATATTTCTGAAACTGTTGGTATGACTTTTTTCTTCATAACTAATTCATTAATGCCTTGGCAGTCGCTAGGATTTGCAAAATGTGACCCCTGCAATCTTTTTTGCTTAACCCATAAATATCTTAAATCTACATCAGCATTATATCCAGATGTCCCACCACAGACTACTACCATGCCTCCAGTATCGCATACAAAAATCGATGTCGGTATTGTATCTTCCCCGGAGTGCTCAAAAACAATTTCTGGTTTTTGTTTTTTCCCAATAATAGTTTGGAATTCTTCTAGAAATCTTCTTGCTTGGTCAGTCCATAATTTCATTTCTGGTTGGTTTTTAATATCAGGTAGCCTACCCCAATGGGAGAATTTTTTTCTGTTTATGCTTCCTAAAGCACCAATACTTTTACAGAATGCAGATTTATCTTCACTAGAAGTTACTGCTATTGGGATACCTCCTAAAGCAGCAGTAATTTTGATTGCCATTGCACCTAAACCACCGGCACCTCCCCAAATTAACACTGGAGTACCTTTTTTTACTTTATTGGGGGAAAATCCCATAAGCTGCCTATATGCTGTTGCTCCAGTAAGCATGTAGACTGATGCTTCCTCCCAGCTTAAAAAATTTGGCTTACTATAGCATTGGAATTCTTTGACTATGGCAAACTGTGCAAATGAACCATAATTTGTATCATATCCCCATATACCTGACGATACAGATTCCATCGGTGGTTTACCAAGCAATATATCTTCTTGATTTTCATTCCATGTCCCACAAGAAATTACTACTTCATCACCAACAGTAACTTTTTTAACATTTTCACCTATTGCCCATACAATTCCTGAAGCATCTGAACCACATACTTGATAGTCTTCATTATAGCCATTGCGTTGATTTTGTTTAATGATATCTACAGGTTCTCCAAGAGCTGCCCAAACTCCGTCATAATTAACGCCTGCTGCCATTACAGCTATTAAAACATCATTTTTACCTACTTTAGGAACAGGTACTTCTTCTATTGCAAATGCTTTGAGGGGGTTGCCATATCTTTCTTGACGAATCGTAGCAGCATGCATCATGGATGGAATTTCACCAATTTTCGGTAATTCTCCAATAGGATAAATTTGATTAGTCATGGCCAAATGTTAACAGATTCATGGATTGATGTAAAAAGAACTAAAATATTGTATTAATTTTTTTTAATACAATATTTTAGTTCTGTAGTAATAATTTACTCTTTTGCCGCAAAATTTTCACCATGCAAGCTGATATCTAAGCCTATTGACTCTTCTTCTTCAGTGACCCGAATACCAATTGTTATATCTATTACTTTTATTATAATAAAAGTAATAGTGAAGGAATAAGCAATTGTGACAATGATGGCAACTATTTGATTAATAAATAGAGCTGAATTACCAAGAAAAAGACCATTAACACCACTAGGGTTGACTGCAACATCTGCTAATAAGCCAAGCATTAATGCACCAATGATACCTCCAATCAAATGTACGGCTACTACATCTAATGAATCATCGTAGTGAAATTTTTCTTTTAATTTAATTGCTGCTGGACATAAAGCACCTGCTGCAATACCAATTAAAAGTGAAGAAAAAGGAGTTACAAAGCCTGCAGCAGGAGTAATTGCTACTAATCCAGCTACTGCTCCAGATGCAAATCCTATTGCAGTAGGCTTTGTTCCAGTTAATGATTCATACATATTCCATGATATTGCTGCTGCACCTGCTGCAATTTGAGTAGTAACAAATGCATTTGCTGCGATGCCATCTGCAGCTAGTGCTGAACCAGCATTAAAACCAAACCATCCTAGCCACAGTGCTCCGGCCCCTAGCAAAACTAAACTTGGTCTAACCGGTGCGCCGCTATCTTTTCTTTTACCTAATACTAATATTACTGCTAGTGCAGCAGCGCCTGCATTAATATGCACTACTAATCCACCAGCAAAATCTAGAGCTTCTATATTATTACCAATAAATCCACCACCCCAAACCATATGTGCCATTGGAGAGTATACAAGTAATGACCATAATGCAACAAAGATGACCCACGCATTAAATTTCATTCTTTCAGCAATTGCACCGGCAATAAGTGCTGGTGTAATAATTGCAAACATCATCTGAAAAACCATAAAAACATTATCAGGTATGGTTAAACCAAAATGGGTGGTTCCTTGGCCTAAATTAAATAAACCAAAAAATTTTAGATTTCCAATAAGACCACCAATATCATCCCCAAATGCTAAAGAAAATCCTGCTAGCATCCAGACTACGGTTACTATGCCCATTGTTATGACAACTTTCATAAACATTGCTAGTGCATTTTTTGTTCTTACCATTCCACCGTAGAAAAAAGCTAATCCAGGTGTCATGAATAAAACTAAAGCTGAGCTTGCTAATATCCAAGCTGTATCTCCAGTATTCATATAAAACCTCCATGTAAATTTAAATATCTAGGTAGATAGTATCTGCACAATGTTACAATAATGTTTCAGGATTATTTCTTAAAGATTAAATTTGATGATAGGCATGTTTATGGTAAAACCATTTATTAAATGGGCAGGCGGTAAGTCAAGTATTCTTAATCAACTAATTGATAATTTACCAGAGCAATTTAATAATTATCATGAACCAATGCTTGGAGGTGGAGCACTATTACTAAATAATATGCAAAATGATGTAACTAATAGAAAATATTTTGCAAGTGATTTAAATGAAGAGCTTATACAAACATACAATGTAGTTAAAAGTTCATTGGGTCCATTAATTATGAAATTAAGAAAAATTGAAAAAGAATATTTAAATTCTAGTCTTATCGATCGTGAGCAGCTTTTTTATAAAATTAGAGCTCAGAGATTACAAAATCCAATAAGTATAGCAGCAAGGTTTATTTTTTTAAATAAGACATGTTTTAATGGCTTATATCGAGTGAATAAAAGTAACCAATTTAATGTTCCTCATGGTAAATATAAGATGCCTAAAATCTTGGATGTAAGCAATCTTCAGAATATTTCTCAGATACTACAAAAATTACATTTACGCCAACACAATATTAATAAAGGGTATAAATTTGCTAAGAGTAATGATTTTGTTTATTTTGATCCTCCATTTTATCCAATTTCCAAAACAGCTGATTTTACGAGTTATACTACAGATAAATTTTCACATGATGCACAATTAAAACTTAAGTGGATTGTGGATGATTTAACGAATCGTAAAGTATATGTTATGTTGTCTAATTCTGATCATCCGTGGATTTTAGGTGCCTATCAATCAAGTGCATATATGATTAAAGAAGTAGAAGCTAGGAGATCATTGTCTTCTAATGTTTTAAGTCGTGGTAAGATTAATGAACTAATAATTACAAACTATCACATGATTAATTAAGCGTTTTACTATATCTTACTTGTCCTTTAATTCATGAACTTCTATCGATGCATTTTTCATAAATCTTGTTTCAGCACCTAGCATAATCATTTTAAATCCGATATCTTTATATTTTTTTGAGAATTCTAAGCTATGTGTATGTATACCTGGGATTACATTATTTCTCTTACACGCTTCAAAAATTTTCATAATTGCGTTGTGGTGTTTCTCAGATATATTATCACCAGTGGGTTCGACGCCTATTGCATAAGCAAGATCAGAAGGTCCAATATATGCTGCATCTACTCCAGGCGTGGAGAGAATTTCATCTAAGTTTTCTAATGCTTCTTCCGTTTCAATCATTACTATACATAAAACTTCATCATTTGCGAAATCTTTATAATTTTGGCCCCATGAAAATGCTGCTCTTGCTGCTCCAGAAGAACGCTTACCATTTGGAGGATACTTGCATGCTGTAACTGCTTTTTCTGCGTCCTCTTTATTATTTATTAAGGGGACAATTACGCCATATGCACCTGCATCTAATACTTGCATAATTTGATAAGGTTCATTCCATGGTACTCGTACCAATGGTACGCAATCTGTAGTTGAAATAGCCTGGATCATTGGGATCACATCACTAAAATCAATAAGACCATGCTGCATGTCAATGCATAGCCAATCGAACCCACAATTAGCCATCACCTCTGCACTGAATGACGAATTAACTGTTAACCAGCCACCAACTGCTATTTCATTTTTTTGCCAAATTTGTTTTATTTCATTCTTTTTCATGAAATTATTTATAGCATATTCAAGAAATGATTATATAATTAGATTTAATATTTTTTGGAGTTAATTTGAAAAGACCAGTTGTATCCGCAATGATTGCTCATGGCACTGTACACATGATAGAGGTAACTTTCGCTGCTGTTTTGATATATGTAGGCCAAGAATTTAATATAGGTTTAACTGCTCTTGGTTCTTTGGCAACGGCTGGAACAGTACTATTTGGCGGCACAGCTATTGTTGCAGGTTTTTTATCCGACAAGCTAGGTGAAAAAAAATTAATAGCTCGCTCACTTTTTGCAGCCGCCATTCTTTCTTTTGTAGTTGCATGGTCTCCGAATTTGTATATATTATCTGTTTCTTTATTGTTTCTTGGCGCTATTATTGGCCTGTATCATCCTCCTGGTACTGCAATGGTAGCTATTATGGCTAAAAATCGAGGAAGTGGCTTGGCTAAGCATGGAGTGGCGGGCAATATTGGCTTAGCTACTTCGCCAGCTCTTGCAGTATTTATTGCGTCAACATTTGGTTGGCGTATTTCTTATGTGGCTGTTGGGATAATTGCATTGATTGCTTTTTTATTTTTTCTAAAATTTGCACCGTCTAAAGAAGAAGTCATAGAAAGGCAAAAAGAACTTGGTTTAATCGATATTCAAAATGATGGAAATGTTACTAAGAGCTTTTCTTTTAATTTGGATGCAATTACAAACATACTAAGTGAATGGTCAGAAAAAAGATTAATATTAATTTATATTACGATTCTTGCCAATGGTTTTATTTATCGTGGGGCATTAACATTCTTTGCTTTACATATAACGAATCAATTAGGCATAAAAATATTTTCCTATGATAGCTCTGTAATAGCTGGTAGTTTGACTACCATGTTATTGCTTACTGGTATTCTTGGACAATTTTTCGGTGGTTATTTAGCAGATAAGATGAATACTGCAGCAGCAGCATTATTGTTTAATATAATACTTGTTCCATCTTGTTTAATTATTGGCTATTTTTCTGGTTGGACTCTAATAATTTTTATAGCTATTTTTGTTATTTTTAATTGGGGCCAACAACCTATCGCAAATAGCTTGATGGCTAGTTTTGCTCCACAAGGTGCTATTGGTAAGGCATTTGGTTTACAATTTTTTCTTGGTTTTGGCGTAGCATCTGTTGCTGGAATAATTTGTGGGTACATTGCTGAAATTTTTGGAACCTATGCAGTTTTTTATTTGTTAGCTGGTATGGCCTCTCTATCTACATTTGCATTCTATTTTATTTGGCGTATTGATGTAAACAGCAGAAAGCATCTTGAGAAATAAAAAATTAATTATATTCGTTAATAATTATACGCGATTTTTCTTCTGGGATATTAGCCTGCATTTTAATATGACGTATAAAAAAATTGGTCATAATGTTATTTGTTTCTTTAATCACGCTAGGGCTCCATCCACCATGTCCTCCATTTTCTATAGTCATTAAATTATATTCAACAGATTTATTAGGATATATTTCTTTTAATTTCTCGAGATATATTAATGATTGCTCGTAATACACAACCGGATCTGCTTCTCCATGTATTATCAGATGCGGCATAGGTATTCCTTTACCTAAGTAGGTTATTAAGCTAATTGCAGATAAAAAAATATTTTCAACAATCGGAGGCCTAGGCCCAGTAATTTGCTGAGTTAACTTTACTGTATCGCTATGTCCATAATAATTTGCTATTGCCTGTATATCAGAAGAATACTCAAGATTATCACCTACATTCCCCTCTAGCTCAATAGATTGTTCATTGATACTATAATTTTCTAATCCACTTGTTGCTGCTAAAAGCCCCACTGATGCACCTCCTGCAGACTCACCATATGCTCCGATTTGATCAGTCTTTAAATTATAATTTTTTTCGTTTGCTCTTAACCATCTAATTGCAGCTTTCTGATCATGAAGAAAATTTGGAAATTCGCCTGCTGCTCCAAGGCGATAATTAATAGATGCGAATGCAAAACCAGCTTGAAGCAAGTTATTATTAGACTTTGCTCTTTTCTGACCCTGCACAAAGCCTCCCCCGTGCACATGAACAATTACTTCATATGATTTATCACTCATGCAATCTTCAATTACTTTTTTATTTTTACATGGCATCCACAGATTGAGTGTTTGACGGATATTATTAGTATTTGCATAATCTAAATCTATGCATTCGATAATATTATTTTTTAAAATACAATTATTAAATATATTTTTTAAATTTTGAGTTTGTGATTTAGTTTTCTCGCTTGTTTCAGTTGCAATCTTTTTTATTGGTTGGGGCACAGGCTCCTTGATAGTTTGTAAAACAGACTGAGAACTATTTTGTTGATTGTGAGATTTTAAATCTGATGTTGCATTGGAACAGCTTATAGCTAAGGTTGGTACGATTATTAGTAATTTAATTAATAAATTGTTAAAAGAATTTTTACTCACTATATATTTTAATTTAATTAAATTTACGCTTATTGTAACTAAAGCTTTTTTAAAAAAACATTAAAATTTAATTAAGTGCTTGATAGGAAATATAAGTTACACTATCATTATTAAAAAAAATTTGGTGATAATTATGTTCGAACCTGATCTAGCTTCTGAATTAGTTTATGCACTAGTGATATTACTTTTTTTTGGCTTGTTAAGTTTTGCAAGCATATTTTTGTTAAAAAGGGTAATTAATAAATTAACACAATCTACTGAATCAACTTTAGATGACCAGCTAGTAAATAGTTTAAAGCGTCCTATATTTTTTGTTATTATTGGCCAAGGTATTTTTATTGCCGTTGATTCTATGGATAGCCTTCTTGAATATCAAAATTATATTAATAATTTATGGATGACATTTAATGTTGCCATAAGTCTTCTAATTTTGAGAAGAGCTTTTGATAGTTTTATTACTTGGTATGAAGCTGAATATATCTTTAATCCTTCTTTTACTGGTAGTAGTAAATTACAAATTTTTATTAATCGTTCAAATTTGCCAATTATAAAGAGAATTGTTAATGTTATTTCTTGGCTAGCACTTCTTTTAATTGTGTTATCATCGCTTGGAATTTCTGTTAGTCCTCTTTTAGCTGGACTGGGAATTGGAGGTTTTGCTTTTGCTTTAGCAGTACAACCGATTCTCACAAATGTTATCGCAAGCTCATATATGCTTTCTGATTCTTCAGTGCGCGTCAATGATTTTATAGAAATTGAGGGTGGACCAACTGGATGGGTTGAAGATATTGGTTGGAGGGCTACGAGATTAAGAACCTTTGATAACAATCTTATTATGATGCCTAATTCACATCTGGCTGATGCAACTGTAACTAATTTTGATGCTGTTGACTCTCCTATGGATGTAAAAGTTGAAACAGGGGTAGCCTATGAGTCAGATTTAAATCAGGTAGAGGAAATATGTATCGATGAACTACAAAAAATTATTGTAGAGATTGATAATGCAGTGCCAGATAGACCTCCTCTATTTTTATTTACAGAATTTGGTGATTCAAATATTAATTTTCTTGTTAAAATTCGAGCAAATAACAGAAGAAGTGTTGGTTCATTAAAACACATTGTTATAAAGAGAATCCATCAAAGATTAAATGATGAAGGTATTACAATTAATTATCCTGCGAGACGATTGTTGATTAATAAAGAAGATGCGAGTGGTCTCAATTAAATAATTGCTTTGTGGATATCTTTATGGATATAAAGGTACTCTCTCAATACCAGTTTTTTCATCAAGCCCATACATAATATTTAAACATTGCACAGCATTGCTGCTTTGGCCTTTCATAAGATTGTCTATTGCCGAAAAGATAATAGCATGCTTGCCTGTAGCATCAACATCTACAGAAATATCACAAAAGTTAGAACCTCTTACATTTTTTATATTAGGAGGATGATCAAGAATTCTGATAAATTGTTCTGATTGATAATAATCTTTGAAAATTTCAAGTAGTTGATTTTTAGATTTTTTTTCTGTTAATTCTATATGTATTGAGGACAGGATACCTCTAGTTGTATTGATCAAATGAGGTATGAAGTGAATGTCTTCAATTTTCTTACCAAGATCAGATACTACTTTCTTAACTTCGGTAACATGTTGGTGAGATAATACGCGATAAGGCATAAAATTACTTTCCATATTTGAAAAATGCTGTGTTTCATTTAAGCTTTTCCCTGCTCCAGAAGTACCGGTAGTACTATCTATATTAATTTGTGCTCCAGTAATAAGTTTTAATTTACTGAGAGGGGCAATGCCTAGTATCATAGAAACAGCAAAGCATCCAGGATTTCCAACAATAGTGGCATTTTTTATTTCATCTTTGAAAAGTTCTGGAAGCCCATAAACTGATTTATGTAATAAATTTTTTGCACTATGTTGAGTATCATTGATTTTTGGATGTTTTTGTGCATACTCCTCATAATCATTAATATCTTTAAAGCGAAAATCACCAGAAAAATCAATGATTTTAATATTGCATTCTAGCAATTTTTTATACAAGGGTTCAATTATTTGCATTGCAACAGTATCAGGAGTTGTGAAAATAATAACATCGGCATTTTTACCAATTTCATTTTGGTCAATTTCTTGTACCATTAATTCGCTGATCGTATTTAAATGAGGATAGTAGTTATTTATTGTTTCTCCAAATTGATCTTTTGCAAATAAGCTTGTTATTTGAAAATTAGGATGTGAAGATAGCAGATCAATGATGCCTATGCCACCATATCCAGTAGCTCCAATAACTTGAACTTTAATTTTTTCTTTCATAAAAATTCCTAACAATTTTTACCCAGTGCTAATATCTTTTATAAATTACTACTTGAATCCTTTTTAAAGTATTATATAAGCAATTATGCAAAAAATAGACTTAATAGAAGAAAAAAACTGGACATCTTTCTTGCTTATTGACGATGATAAGTTATTAGCACTGTGTAAAGTTGATTATTTCTTGTCTTCTAAACCAGGTGGGCAGCATCGTGATAAAAAAGCATCTTCAGTGAGACTGACATTAAAAAATACTAGAATTGTTGTTTCTGCATCTGAAAATAGAAGTCTTAATAAGAATATTAAAATTGCTTTAAAAAAATTAAGAATTGAAGTCACATGCCAATTACGCTCTAAGATAGATTTAAATTCTTTTATTTTAATTTTTAAGCTTGATGAAGTTTTTGATAGCACTGGATTAATTATTAATCGAAAACTCTTATATTCTGCAGGAAATAAAAATTACCTACCATTGTGTGCTTTTATTTTGGATTATTTACATAATGATAAATGGGGAATTAGTGCTTTTTCAAAAAAATTTGGCATATCAAATACTAATATCGTTTCTTTTTTATCTAAAGAAAAACGTTTAATTATATGGGTTAATCAGGAGAGAGTAAAGAACGGAATGAACCTCTTAAAATGATTAGTCTTTTAAGATTTACTTAAGTCCCAGGTTGTGATTTTTTTTGGAATTATTTTAACATTAACTCTTTTATTAATTATATTATCAATGTCAGAAGCTGTTCGATTGACTCCATATTTTGCTGTTATTGAATTTACAGTTTGTAGAATTAATTCCTTATTACTATCCATCTTAGCTATACCTTCGATCGTTATTCCTTTTAATTCTTGATATTTAATGCCACTTTCTACCATTACTACAATTCTGTTATCTCTTTTAAGGTTAACAATTTTTTGTGATTTATAATAACTTGTAAAATTGATATTAAGTTGGTCATCTAGAACAAACCACATTGGAACTAAATGGGGGATGCCATTTTTTGAGATAGTAGCCAAATTTAAAATTTTGCTACTATAAATAAGTTGATTGATAGATTTATCATCCAGTTTATATTTTTTTTTATCTCGGGTCATTTATTATCCAATGTCTTATTGATGATATTTTTTTAGTAATTATGGTATATTGACATAACAAACGGCGATGGTAAAGATGAATCAACCCTTAAATGATATTTGTATAATTGAATTTGGAGCTTCTGTAGCAGGCGCTGCTTGTACAAAAACCTTTTCTGATTATGGTGCTAGAGTTATAAAAATTGAACCTTATGATGGAGGTAAATTGCGTAGAATACCACCATTTAAAAATGACATTCCAAGTATTAATAGTGGTGCGTTTCACCTAGCTTTTGATTCTGGCAAAGAATCTGTCATTATAGATTTTTCTAGTAATTCTGGTTTAGAAATTATAAAAGAGCTTTATAAGCTTGCTGATTTAGTTATATATGATTTACCTCCTTCAAATATTGAAAAATTACAATCTGTCCTTGATAAGGAATCTGGCCCAAGTACTGTGTCGATTACTCCTCATGGGTTACAAGGCCCATATAAAGATAGAATCGAAAATGATATTTCAACTCTAGCATGGACAACAAGGATGTATAGAAATTCTATAGAGAATGAGCAGCCTTTACGTAATGCTCCAGAATCAACATTAGTACAAATTGGGCATACAGCAGCTGCAGTTGGAATTGGAATTTATTGGGGTCATCATCATGATAAAATTAGAAGGGACGCAGAAGTATCTGGAGTAGAAGCAGTACTTGGAAATGTTGATACTGGCTTTGTAAGTTGGGTTTTTACTGGGAACCTGCCTCAGAGAATTGGTGGTCAATTGAAAACAAGATATCCAACTGGCATATACCCATGTAAAAATGGATATATTGTATTATCTGCGAATGAAGAACCTTGGTTTTCCAGACTTTGTATTGCTATTGGCCATCCAGAAATTCTTAAAGATCAAAGATTTACTGAATTTAGGGAAGATAATTGGGAGGCTTTTATGACTTATCTTGGTCCTTACCTTGAAAAACATGATAAAAATTATATTTTTACTCATCTTCAAAAACATGGAGTCATGGTTGCTCCAGTTTTAAATGCATCGGACTTACTGAATGATTCTCAAGCTATAGCACGTAAATCTTTTATTGAAATAAAAGATGATAAAAATGGCGATTTTCATTTTGCTGGAGCCCCTTTTCATATGAATCAAATTAATGATCATAGTTTTCAATTAATGGCTGCTCCGGAACTTGGAATGAATACAAATGATGTACTTGGTGAGATAGGATATAGCGCAAATGAAATTATAGCGTTATTTCGAGCAGGAGTAGTGGGTTAAAATGAGCAATCATTCATTAGAAGGTATTAAAGTTGTGGAAATGGCTGAAGCATGGGCTGGGCCAGTAGGAGCTTCATTATTAGGTGATATGGGGGCTGATGTAACAAAGATAGAATCATACCCTAGGCATTCTTTAACTCGGCCAACTTCTTCAAGGTATGCAACAATGCCTGGCAATGGTCCTGTTTATGAAAGAGATGCCTTGCATCATCAAGGTAATAGAAATAAGAAAAACCTTGCAATGGATTTACGTACAAAGTTTGGCAAAGAAATAATGAGAAAAATATTATCTGAAGCAGATGTTTTTATTGAAGGCTATGCAGCTGGTAAAATTGCTCAATTAGGGTTTGATTGGGAGGAAGTACAAAAAATTAATCCTAATTTGATAATGATATCTATAGCCGGATGGGGCTTAGCGGGACCATATAAAAATATGGTTACTTTAGGTGCTGGCTTAGATGCAACAACTGGTCATTTATCAGTACGAGGTTATCCTGAAGGTGATTTTGTTGATACGCATCCAAATTTTCATTCTGATGCTACTGGGTCATCAACTATTTTTTTTGCTATATTGACTGCCTTAATACAAAGAAATATTACTGGTTCTGGCACTTTTATTGATCTATCACAATGGGAAGCATTAGTTTGGCAATTTCCAGCTATTTTAGCAGATTGGTCAATGAACAAAAGGATTCCTGCTAGGCTAGGTAATGCAGATATGCATATCGTTCCACACGGTGTTTATAAAACTGCAGAGGATGATAAATGGATTGTCGTTGTTGCAGAAAATGATGATCAGTGGGCAAGGTTATGTGAAGTTATTAGTCATTCCAATTGGGCTGATTTGAGCCATGCTTATTCAAGCATTATAGGTAGATTAAAGGGTCGAAAAGAGATAGATGAAGCAATTGAACAGTTTACTATAAAATATAATGGTTTTGATTGTGCTGATTTATTACAAAAAAATAACATTCTTGCTTCTCCAGTCGTTACACCTCCAGATGTCTTGCTTTCCAAGCAATTATATGAAAGAGATTGGCATAAGACAATAGAGCATAAATGGACTGGGCCAGTTATGGTAGGTGGATTTTTGTGGAATGTAGAACCTGATAATCTAGATTGGAATATACCGACTGCTCTAGTTGGTGAGCATAACAAAGAAATTTTATTAAAATTAGGCTATAGATCTGATGAAATAGATGCTTTTTATAAAAAAAATGTTATCGGTAACAAATACTCAGATTGATTAGTCAATTTTTAACTAATCATACATACTCAACTAATAATACATTTAGTATTTGTTTTTTTGTGAAATTATTATAGTATTGATATCTAGCAATTCTACAATCATTATGAGGGAAGCATGGAACAGCCACTAGTTGATTTAAGAGTTCTTGAAATTGGTGGCAGTGTCGCTGTATCTGCAGCTGGAAAAAAATTTGCTGATTTTGGTGCAAATGTTATAAAAATTGAACCACCAACAATAAGTGAAGTCCGAAAAATACCTCCATTTCCAGATGATAATTTTCATATTGATCATGGAGCTATGCATTTAGCATTTGATACTAGTAAAAAGTCAATGATTTTAGATTATTCTACAAACTCAGGTAAAGAAATTCTTAAACGAATGTCTTCTGATTCTGATTTAATTATTATTGACTTGCCTGCAAAAGATTCAGAGGAACTAATTAATTTAATTAATAGTGATGCAGGATCATCAACAAATATTGTAACTATTACTCCACACGGTATGGATGGCCCTTATAAAGATCGCGTTGAAAATGATTTATCAATTTTTGGTTGGTCTACACGTTCTCATAGACATTCAATATCAGGAAGAGCTCCGTTAAGATATGGACCTTATGCGGGTATTGTTCAAATTGGTTCAACAGCAGCAGCAGTGGGCATTGCTGCTGTATGGGGAAGAAAAGCTGATGGCATCGCTAGAGTTGTTGATATTTCTGGAGTAGAAGCATTGATGGGCAATGTAGACAGTGCCTTTTTTCTTTGGGCAGTCAATGGCGCCACGCAACCTCGTTCAAGTGGACAGTCGAGAGGATTATATCCAATGGGAGCATACAAATGCAAAGATGGTTATATGCTTTTTTCAGCTGGCAGAGATCCAATGTTTACAAAACTTTGTAACGCTATTGGGCGACCGGAAGTCGCAAAAGATCAAAGATTTATAGATCCTGAACAAAGACCATCGCATTTTGAAGATTTTAAGAAAATTCTTGAAGAGTGGTTAATTACAAAAAATAAATATGAAGCCTTCGATCATTTCCAAGAACATGGCGTGATGGCTTGCCCTGTTTTAGATGCTTCAGAATTACAAAATGATCCACAAACAGTATTTCGTCAATCATATATTGTTCGTGAACAACCAGGTCTTGGTGATATCACTTTAGCTGGTCCACCATTTAGAATGGGTGGATTACATTCTGATAGCTGGGTATCTACAGCAGCACCAAACTTTGGACAACATACTAATGAGATTTTAAAACAATATAAATATAGCAATGATGAAATTATTGCCTTATTTAGAGCTGGTGTTACAACATAGTAGGAAGATTATCATGACTAGTCAAATGCTTTCTGGTGTCAATGTAGTAGAAATAGCTGAAGTATGGGCAGGTCCATTTGGCTGTTCGTTAATGGGCGATCTAGGTGCAAATGTCATAAAGGTAGAGAGTTATCCAAGAAAATCGGAAACTCGAAATGCAGGTGATCCAAGAATAGATCCAAGAGTTGCAGAAGGAGAAGGCCCGATATACGAAAGAATTAATACTCATCATCATGGTAATCGTAACAAGCAAAATATTGCTTTAGATATTAGAACCACTGAAGGCAGAGAAGTAATGTCAAGATTAATTAAATGGGGGGACGTGCTAGTTGAAAGTTTTTCTGCTGGTACTATCAATAGGCTTGGCTATGGTTGGGATAGTATAAAAGAAATTAATGAAAAAATCACAATGCTTTCGTTAGCTGGTTGGGGTCAAGAAGGACCATATTTAGGTCGTATCATGTTTGGTGTTGGCTTTGATGCTATGGCAGGGCACTCTTTGATACGAGGGTATCAAGAAGATACACCAGAAGAAATGATACCTATATTACATTCAGATGCGACCGTTCCATTGACTTGGATTGTTGCAGTCATAGGATCTTTAATGCAAAGAGAAAAGACTGGGCTTGGTAGTTATATTGACTTAGCTCAAATCGAAGATATTGCATGGCAATTTCCTGGAATTATCTCAGAATGGAGTATGAATAATCGTATTCCAAAACCACAAGCAAATACAGATGCATGCATTGTGCCTCATGAATGTTATCAGTCTGCTGGAGAAGATAGATGGATTAATATTGCTGCTGAAACAGATTTGCAATGGCAAAGCCTAGCTAATTTTATGGAACATGATGAGTGGTCAGAGCTAGGACATCCTTGGTCGTCAATTGTTGGCAGAATTAAAGATCGCAAGTTAATTGATGACAAGATAAATGAGTTTACAAAAAAATACGATCCATTTGAGTTGGCTGATCAATTACAAGCAAAAGGCATTATTGCCGCACCAGTCCTTGCACCACCGGATCCATTAATGAGCCCTCAGCTTCATGCTCGAAATTGGTTCCAAATTATAGATCATCCTTATATTCCAGAAAGGTTACTTGGAGGATTTCTATGGAAGGTTCAACCTGACATGCCAAGTTGGGATAAAAGAGCAGCTTTGGTAGGTGAAAATAATAATGATATTCTAATGCAATTAGGTTTTTCATCTACTGATATTGCAGCTATGAAAGAAAAAGATATAATTGGTGACACTTATGTTGAAGAAAGAACTTAATATTTTTTGGTCTAAAAATGGCAAATAACAACGATTTTTTTGATGACTTTTTTGACATGCTTACTTTCAAAGGGCAAGCAACAAGAAAAGCACGACTTAATAGATTTACCAATCCCTTGCAACAATTTATTAAAACAGAGATTGCTGGCGGAATTATTATTCTTATTGCGGTATTATCAGCATTAATTATTGCTAATTCACCTTTTGATTCAATCTATTATGATTTTGTTCATTTTAAAATTAAACTTTCTTTTGGTAATTTTTTAATTTCGGGCGATTTGCATTATTGGATTAATGATGCTGCTATGGTCATTTTCTTTTTTTTAGTAGGGACTGAAATTAAAAGGGAAGTTTTGATTGGTGAATTGTCAGATAAGAAAAGTCTAATGGTTCCAATTTTTGCTGCATTAGGCGGAATGAGTATTCCAGTTATTATTTTTCTTATCATGGTAAATAATCCTGATGCAACTAGTGGATGGGGCATACCTATGGCAACTGATATTGCTATTGCGTTAGGCGCGATTGCTTTATTAGGTAAACGTGTTCCTTCAGGTTTGAAGGTTATGCTTCTTGCAATTGCAATTATTGATGATATAGGTTCTATTTTAGTGATTGCTCTATTTTATACAGAAACAATCTCTGTTATTGCCTTGCTTGCTGTGCTGAGTTTGCTAATTTTAATTTCTTTGTTGAACTATTATGGGATTAGATCGATGTTTGTGTATATCTTAATTGCAATCATAGCATGGATATTTGCTAGTAAAAGTGGAGTGCATCCAACAATACTTGGCGTTGCCTTAGGTTTCATGACTCCATGGAAACCCTGGTACTCACCTAATTTTTTCCCTGAAATTGCTGATAAACTGCTTGCTAGAATTAAAGACAATTTAAAAAATCAAGATGACGATGATCCGCATAATCATAAGAATGATCAGGCGCTCATCGAGATGAGCGCTATAGCTGCTGAAACAGTAGCGCCCTTGCAAAGAGTTGAGAATATTTTATTGCCTTGGTCGGCGTTTCTTATTGTGCCTATTTTTGCATTTGTGAATGCAGGCATCAATGTTACAGGGGGCGCATTATCAGCTTCTTTGAATTCATCAGTTACATATGCTATAGCTTTTGGGCTATTTTTTGGTAAACCTATTGGAATTACTTTAGGTGCTTGGATAGCTGTTAAAACAGGCTCCAAGTTACCTCGGAGTGTTAATTTTACCAATATTTTTGGAATGGGCATGCTTGCTGGCATTGGATTTACTGTTGCATTATTTATTACAGAATTAGCATATGTGGATGAATTTTTATTACGAGATGCAAAAGTAGGTATTTTAATCGCATCATTTTTAGCAGCTATCTTTGGTCTGATGATGTTAAAAATAACGTCTAATTCAAATAAATAGAGGTTAAATGAATTTCTTTATTGAATTTTTAATTTTAATTATTAGTTTATCTGTATTGATCATTGCAGCTTCAAAAATGGTAGATAGTTCAATCTTTATTTCTAAAAAGATGGCTATTCCTAAAAGTATTATTGGCGCAACCATTCTTGCTTATGGGACATCAAGCCCAGAGATTATTGTTTCCCTTCAAGCTAACTTTGATGGTCAACCAGGAATAGCAATTGGAAATGTAATTGGTTCTAATATTGCCAATGTTTGCATAGGCATGGCAATTGTCTTTTATTATGGAGTCTCTAGACTTTCTATTAGGCCCACTTATACTATTTCTGTGATATTTCTAATTATTTCAACAGTTATTGTTTCGTTAGCAATGCTGGACAGCTATATTTCATATTTTGAAGGATGGGCAATGCTCATTACCGTTGTAATATTGAATATTTTATTAATTAGAGAAGCTAATACACATCAAGAAAAAGAAACATTAAGCAGTATGCAAATGCGTCTTTTTCGTTTTGATGTGAGCTCTTCAGTTATTGTTATTTGCATCTTAGCTATGTCTGTTTTGCTATTAATAATTTCTTCTAACTTCGTTGTATCTAGTGCTGTTTCATTAGCTATTATGATGAATATTGAGGCAACTTTTATTGGTCTTTCAATTATTGCTGTAGGTACAAGTCTGCCGGAGATTTTAGTTAGCATTGCATCAGTTAAAAAGAAAGAATTTTCCATAGCCATAGGCAATATTATTGGTTCAAATACTCTTAATATGCTAGGAGTTTTATGTTTGCCTGCAATTATAAGCACTATTGATATAACATCAAAGAATTTGAATCAACAAATCTTTTTGCTTGTTTTGAGCTCTGTTTTTGTTTTGCTACCATTTTTTCTTAATCGCCTACATAAGGTTCTTATGGTAATATATTTGGCATTTTATGTTTTTATTTTGTTTTATTTTGGGCTAAATTCTTAACCAGTAGAGTCGAAATGTATTATGATTTTTTTGGTATGAAGGAAAGCATATTTTTTATTGCTACGCAAATAAGTATAGTGCCAAAAATTCTTCTAAGTTTATCTTGATCTAATTCCCCTGCAATTTGGGCACCGATTATTGCACATATTATAACTATTGGAATGACTGTCAATATAACTGATTTATCAATAAGCTCTTTACTAAGATTTCTTGAAGTTGCTGAAATTGCTGTGACAATCACAGCTGCTAATGATATTCCTTGCGCTGTAGATTGCTCAATGCTGAGAATTAAAGTCAATGCTGGTACATATAATGTCCCTCCTCCAATACCTAGCAGGCCTCCAGCAGTACCTCCAATAAAGCCAATGGTTAGTGTAATTAAAAGTTCAATAAATTCGTTCATATTTAATTACCTAACAATAATTTAAATCCAACAATAATTAAAAAAATTGAAAAGATAATCTTAAGTCTATTATCAGGAGTACCATGCATAATCTTTGCTCCAACTTGACCACCTATTATGCCTCCTAAACCAAGAATTATGGCAGTATTCCATTCAATATCGCCTCTTTCTATATAGAGTATTAATGCTGCAGTTGCTCCGAATATAACAATGACTAAGGAGTTTGCATGAGCCCGATGTTGTTGCATTTTAGTGATGCTGGTTAATAATGGAACCATAACTGTTCCACCTCCAATGCCAGTTAAGCCTGAAGTTATACCACCAATTGCACCAATAATTAATAATTTAATTTTTTTCATAATTTCATTCTACTTCAACTGTAAATTTCTCTTTTAATATTGATCTTCTAATTTTCCCATTACGAGTTCTAGGCAGCTTGTCTATTTCTTTTATAATATGGGGCATCTTATATTTAGCTAATTTTTTTGATAATTTTATTTTTATTTTTTCTTCATCAAATTCATCGATTGTATTGGTAATAACTACAGCACAGATTAGTGTTTTATTATCTTTAATATTTTTTCCAAACACTGCCACTTCACTGATTTCTTCAAGGCTTGCAATGACAGATTCAATTTCTATTGGAGAAACTCTATAGCCAAATGATTTAATTATTTCGTCGCTACGTCCATGAAACCATACATAATCTTCTTCATCTATAGATGCAATATCTCCACCAATAAACCAATCATCACGAAAAACTAATTTTTCTTCTTCTTGTCTATTCCAATAACCAAGCATTAAACCTGGATCAGATTTATGAACTGCCAGTAAACCGATTTCATTACTTTTAAGCGGGCTCGAATCACCATTTTCTGGTAGAATGCAAATTATTCTTCCTGGTTGCGCTTTTCCTGGAGACCCAGGCTTAATTTTAATATTTTTATTAGTAGATATATAAGTTGATAGTTCTGTCATGCCAAGTGCTTCATATAAGTCTGTGCCAACTTTTTTTTGCCATTCTTGCAAGGTACTCACTGGTAACGGTTCTCCAGAGCATAATCCATAATGCAGACTTGTGAATTGCTTCTTTTGTATTTTTGCATATTTTAATATTTGTCTATAAATTGTTGGGACTGCAACAAAAATATTTATATTATGCTGTTGTATCATACTGACCCATTTTTCAGGTTTTTTTTCTCCATTATATAGATGAGCATGACCACCTGCTAGCCATACATCCATAACGCCAACACCGAGAGTATAAGTCCAATTTAAGGCACCAGCATGTAAAACTTTTTGATCGGAATTAAAATTTTCCCAACCTGCTTTCATTAATTTTCTACCAAGGATTGTTCTATGTGCATGTAAAACACCTTTAGGTTTAGAAGTTGTACCTGATGTGTATACCATGAATGCAGGATCTTCTTTTTTTGAGTTACTAATAAATGGAGCTTGATCGTTCACTTGTTCTTGTAGTCTTATTGGTGTAATTAATTTTACTTGCTTAGTATATTTCTCATTAGGATCATTTGTTATTACATTTAGAGCCCCACTATCTGAAAGAAGGAATGATATTTCATCATTAGTCAGATCTGGCGAAGCAGGTATTGGTATTCTATCAGCTAAAATTGCAGCGAAAAAACAAAAGGCATACTCTGCAGAATGAGGAAGCCTAATTAAGATTTTACTCTGTTTGTCAGGTACAAGATGAACTATATTTTGTTTGATTGTATTTACAATTTTCCATAGTTCTTCATAGGACCAAGTTTGTTCTGAGTTATCAGAAATAAATGTAAATGCAGATTTATTTTTTTGTTGTTTATCCTCTGCCCATTGCTCTAAACATTCGGATGTTAAGTTAAAATGATTTTCCATAATTATATAAATCTACTTCTTACCCTTTGAGAACTATATACATTTGTTTATCAAGCATATAATTAACTTATTATACAGAAAAGAGCAGTTAGTTTGGAATCTGATTTTGAAGTAGTTATTATTGGTGCTGGTGTTATTGGCTTGGCTATTGCATCTCAAATTTCTGAAAACCATAATGTTCTTGTTATTGAAAAAAATGAACGATTTGGACTTGAATCTTCTAGCCATAACAGCGAAGTCATTCATGCTGGTATATATTATCCATTGAATTCAAATAAACATTTATTATGCATAAAAGGGAATCAACTAATTTATGATTGGGCTAAACAATTCAGTGTTCCTCATCTAAAGATTGGTAAAATTGTCTCTGCTACAACTGATAGCAGTCTCACAGCATTGGAAGATGCATGGGAGCTTGCTCAATCATCTGGGGCAAATATAAAAAAAATTAATAAAAATATTCTTAATAAATTGAAATTAAATTTAAATATTACTGACGGTTTTTTTTCAATTGATAGTGGAATTATTGATTCTGCGAGTTATTTGAATTCTCTAGAATTCGTTGCAAGAAATAACGGTACAATTTTTGGTTATTCAAGTAAAGTAATTGAAATTGAAAAGATAAATTCTGGCTATAAGATAGTACTACAAAATAATGATGATTCCATTGGTACAGTTATCTGCGAATCTATTATTAATGCAGCCGGACATGGTTCTCCTTCTATTGCTGCTATGATTGGATATCCACTTGATGGTGGAACTGATAGTATGCCAATTTTAGAACAAGTGATTAATAAGGGAGTTTATTTTGATATTATTAATAATAATATCAATAAATTAATTGATTATTTACTTTACCCTGTCCCTGATAATGAAGAGAATATGCAAGATTACATTAGTGCATTTGGAGGCTTAGGTATACATGTAACAAAGTCAGTAAATGGCACAATGAAACTAGGTCCTGACTCAGAATGGATTGATGAAAAAAATTTAAGTTATATTAATGATGGGAAAAGATTAGAAGCTTTTTATAGGGCAGGAAAATTATTGATTCCTAGATTAAAAGTAGATGACTTATCACCTGGACAAGTTGGTTTTCGTTCACGAATAAAAACAAAAGATGAACAATATCCAGATTTTTTAATATGGCAAGATGAAAACTATATTCACTTAGGTGGTATAGAATCTCCAGGATTAACAGCTAGCTTAGCAATCGCTGAGCGAGTGAATGATTTTTTCTCTGACTAACTGGTCTAATGGCCTATCGCATTTCTTAACTATTTCTGATATCGTGAATGCTTGTGAACAATAATTTATTAAGGTTTTTTCTATGAAAGCAGATAATAAATTTCCAATTGATGCAAGCCAGTTATTGTTTTTTGCACGATCTATCAGCGATGAAAATCCGCTTTATTTTGATGATGCTTTTGCTAAATCCAATGGTTACAAAGGAATCATTGCGCCTCCTACATTTATTGAAGCATATCATCAGTTTGATACACGTTATCATCTTAGACCAAATCCAAATAAACAATGGCCAGGCACACCAAGAAAACAAGTAAAAAAGAGCAAGCCAAACAAGAGTGAAAAAGATTCTAAAAAACCAAAAAAAGGAACAGGCTTACACGCAGAGCAACACTTTGAATATCATGAGCCTGTATATAGTGGAGATAAGCTTTATTGGATAGATCATGAACCCAGAACATGGGAGAGAGAAGGGAAAAAGGGAGGTAATTTAATTTTTACTGAGAGTATCACTGAATTTTTTAATCAAAATGATATTTTAGTTGTTACCGCCAAAAAAGTAACCGTAATTACCGAGAAAGTTGTTAAGACTCAAGACGATGAAAAGAAAAAATTATGAATAAAGTAATTGATAATTTAGAAGTTGGACAGAGTTTTAAAGAAGTTATTGTAGAAAACTTATCAAGAACGCAGATTGTACAGTATGCTGGTGCTTCTGGTGATTTTAACCCATTACACACTGATGAGGTGTTTGCTAGAGATGTTGCTGGGTATCCTTCAACTTTTGCTCATGGGATGCTTGGTATGGCATTGACAGGTAAATTATTAACAAAATTATTTGATAATCATTTAATAAAGAAGTTTGGTGTTAGATTTCAAAGTATCATTTGGCCTGGAGATACGCTGACTGCAGAGATTATTGTTACTTCTATTGAGTCGGTCGATGATAAAGAAGTAACTGACGTCAAAAAGATTGAGTTAGAAATTAATACTAGCAATCAAGACGATCAAGTAGTTATTAAAGGTACTGCGATAATTATTAGATAAAGCTTATTACTTGCTAATCGAGACGAATTATTCTCTCGTCATCCATTACAGCAAATAAGCTGTCTCCAATAATCGTCATTTGATTAATGAAACCATTCTTAATTGCCATTTTTTCTTTCTCGTTTCCAGATGACATATCAATTAAGACTAAATCTCCATCAATACCCATAACAAGACCAGATTTTGTAATAATAGGATCAGTCACTTCAGTATTGTAATCTTTTTCCCAATTCAATATTCCTGTTTCTTTATCAATTGCTTTAATAGTGCCATCATAATGAACTGAAAAAATTGTTTGCTTATTGATAGCAGGCATTTTTAAATGAATGATATTACTTCTTAAATTCCCTTTGCCAGCAGAGAGTATCCAATTATTTTCATCTCGAGGGATTGGTGGTGCCATGCCCCAAATAGTTAGTTGGCCCCAAAGTCCTCGTAATACTGGCACTTTATCCCACCATCTTCCTTGAGCATTTATGTTGATCGAAGCAATTTCATTTTTGCTGAATGTAAAGAAAGTATCATTTTCAATATAAGTATGCTCGAGCCAACTTGTTCGATGAACATGGCGTAATTCACCAGTCTGTCTATCTATATTTTTAACAGCACTTGTAGTACCAAGTATTAACATTTCACCCTTTGCACTAACTGCAGTTGCAGGATATTCACCAAGACTTTTGACTGGAGCATTAGAAGAGCCAAATATTTTACTCATGATTGATTCGAGAAATGAGTTCTTCCCAAGCTTTTTTGACCACAGTGTTTCTCCATTTTGTATGTCAATAACAAAAATACTATACAAGGAATTTGCATAAAGCATGCCATCTACTATATCTATACCTGTTAAGAATACTTCTTCTGCATTATTCTCCCAAAGCACTCTACCAGTTGAGAGTTCAATTGAAGATATTGTTCCATCTCTTTGTGCAAAAAATAATCTATTGTCTATAATTATTGGAGTGCTATCTAATAATCCAGATATTTTTTTTGACCAAACTAAAGCGCCTGTTTCTGTTGAAATCACTTGTATTTGGCCATTCACTAGACCATAGAATATGTATTTTTCATTGCCAATTAGGTTTGTTGATAGACCTTTCATGTCATAAAGTGCAGGCAGGTCTAAGGTGTGTGCCCAAGTTATCTTAGACGGTATTGTAAAATTTTGTGTAGTATTTCTAACTCCTAGAGTGCCACCATATTCAGTGGGCCAAGCTAAATTAGTATTATTGATTTGAGTTTGAGTGGATCCAACTGGTAATGCCGGCAATAGACGATATTTTTGTATATATATAATATTTCCGAATATAAAGATTATTGCGTAGATTGAGATCAATACAATACTAATCAATCTTCTTTTAAGATAGCTTGTTTGATTTTCTAATCTGGTATTACTATCAACAAAAATTTGATTAGTGTCATTTATGTCTTTAGAAAGTAATGGTTCGCTGCGTAGGTTGTATAGGCATTTACGACATATAAGTGATTCTTCTTGAGCTTCAGTTGAACATTTAGGGCAAAGTTTATAGTGGTTATTCATTGTCGTGATTTTGGTTTCGATTTTTTAATTTTTTTCATATGTTCTTGGTCATGAAATTTTGGTTTTCTTTTATCTCTTAATGCAAGTAATGCTTCCTTGTGCTCAATAGATTTCCGTGCACTAGAAAAGTTGTCTATTGATCTTGTTGCAATTTCTTTAATATCACTTGTGCTCATATCTTGAAAAGTCATTTGTTTTATTGTTTTTAAAGTGTTGATTGGATTTTCAGCAACTCTACTAGCGATATTGATTGCTGCATCAATAAGTTTGTCTGGTTCATAAGTTCTAGAAACTAATCCAAGTTCGAGAGCATCCTGCGCAGTATAGATGTCTCCAGTTAACATCATTTCTTTTGCTTTCTGTAAACCAATCAGCTTAGGTAGCAACCATGAACTATCAAGTTCAGGCGTTAAACCTAGTTTCGAAAACCTCATTGAAAATTTTGCCTCTGTAGAGGCTAAGTTAAAATCAAACCAAAAGGTGCAAGTTAAACCTGCTCCTAATGCCAAGCCATTAATAGCTCCAATAATTGGCTTACTTGTTGTCATTCTTTTTGCTTCAAAAGCTATTGGTTGATATTTTTCCCAATACTCTTTAACTTTTTTATCTCCTTTAGATGCAGATGCAAATTCACCAACATCTGCCCCTGAGCTGAAAGCCTTGCCTTTACCAGTACATACCATTGCTCCAATTGTTTTATCTTTATTTACTACATCAAGTAGTTCTATCCATTCTTTAAAAAATAAACCATTAAATGCATTTAGTTTTTCAGGTCGATTCCACGATGCTAGTAACACACGGTCATGTCTTTCAATTGAAATGGTTTCATATTTCATAAAAAATCCTATTTTATGCTAAAATATAATATAGCATAACTAAAATTGTATAGAGGCTTTAAATGAACAAAGATGATATAGACAAGGCTATCAATGCCTTAGACAAAGCAAAAGGCGAATGGTATCGCGAAAGAACCTCGTTTCCTGTGGATTTTTCTGATATAAGAAGGTGGGCTATAGGAGTCTATTGGCCTGAGAGCCCTCCAAAGATTTTTGTTAATCAAGATTATGCCAAAAAAACTAGATGGGGTAAAATTATTGCACCGAGAGAATTTAATCCTTTTGCATGGCCAGTTACAGCAAATGAATCTAATGGAGGGCTTGATATTGGCTTAATACCTCATTTAAGAAGCATGGCTGGTGGGACAAATGATATTTATGGCACTCAGATTTATATTGGGAATGTTATTACAGAGCGCAGCAGAGTCAGTGAGTATAAATTGACAAACACAAGACTTGGCCAAACCTTGTTTGTTATTAATGAGTCTGAATGGGTAAATCAAGATAAAGAACTTGTTAGAACACGATTTTCTACTGGAGTAAGATATTAAATGAAAAGCAGTTTTAATGATTTTGAAGTTGGTGATACATCCCCAAAATGGGAACGGGTTACTGGTCCAATGGAATGGAATCGTTTTGCTGCAGCCAATGATGAATTTTATTTGGTACATATGGATGATCAGGTTGCTATTGATGCTGAAAATCCTGAAGGAATGTTTGGAATGGGACAAATGCGACTTTCATATATTCACAATGCAATTCGTGATTGGCTGGGTGATGCAATTGAAGTTATTCAAGTTTCTTGTAGGTACACAGCCATTAATCAAAAAAATGATACTTTATCAACTACGTTAAAAGTTATTGAAAAAATCATAAATGAAGAAGATGAAAGAATTCTTAAACTTGAAGTTGATGTTATGAGACAAGATGGCACATCAACTACCCCAGGTTTTGCACTAGTAAAATTATTAAAATAGCTTTAACTGATTAACTTTTCAAGTAATTCACCTGCAACTTTAGGGTCACCTTTTGGCATGTATATAATTTGTAAATCAGCACCATTATCAGAACGTTTCTGCAGTTTGTCTCTAATTTGTTCTACTGTGCCAATGACTTGAATCTCTTCGACCATTTCATTAGATATTGATTGAATGGCTTTTTCTTTGTCTTTTTTTGAAAATGCTTCTCGTGAAGCTTGGACTTCTTTTTCCCATCCTGTTCGAGTCATCATTTCATGGTAAAAGTTTCCCATTCTATTAATGTACATTTCTAATGGCCTTCTTGCTTCATCCCAAATTGCATTATCATTATCACCATCTAGGATAAATAAATGACTATGCGGCGCTACTGTAATTTCATTAACATCTCTATTAATTTTTCTTGCACCTACATTAAGTTGTTCTTTTAATTCGTACATTCTTGAGCTTGGCCAATGTACTGGCATAATACCATCTGCAATTTCACCAGATTGTTCTAAGGACTTTGGAGTCAACGAAGCAATCCAGACTGGAACGTGATCGCGTGGCCTATCATATCGTAGTGAGAATCCTTGAGTTAGATTATAAATTTCTCCTTCATAGAAAAGCTTTTCTCCACTTATAAGTATATTAAAAATTTCAGTATATTCTTTTAATCGTCTCAAAGGTTTTTTAAACGGAATGCCGTGATAATTTTCGACTACTGCAGCACTTGAACTGCCAATACCTAGAATCATTCTTCCTTCAGAAATTATTTCTAACGTAGCGTAATCTTGTGCAAGGGCAGCGGGGGAACGAGAATATGAATTAATAATTGAAGTACCTATTTGAATTTTATTTGTATGTTCTGCAATTAGCGATAACCATGGTACGGCTGATAATTGCCAAGATTCAGGCACAACAACGCATTCATAGCCAAGATCTTCAGCTATTTTTATTTTTTCTATAGATGTTTGCCAGTTTTCAGAAATGGCTATATCACTTCTACTACCTGGAACCGAAGTGGCGAGTGCTTTTTTTTCTGTTGAGACCATTCCGGTTAATATTCCTAAGCGCATTTTTTTTCCTTTAATAAATTTTACTTATTCCAGCAATCCCAGTATTGAATTCTGCAAAAGCATCAACAGTAATGACTTGATCTACTATCGTTGCATTGGGAAATTGTATAACAATTTTACCTATTGCTCTTGTATCAGGCAATAAAGTTGGATTAATCTTTATAACTATTTCAGATCTTTTTTTACAACTTTCAACTATACAACTCACATTTTTTCCTAATGCTACTCCAGCAGGAACATCGAGTACAATCCAAGGAAATGTTGTGTACGCATTCCAAGCAAGAAGACCTGAGCCAGTATTATCAATTGTGATTAAGCTTGCATTATTATTTTTTATATTAGTCTGTATTGTTACTTTGTCTTTAGATAATAAAGCTTTTGGCAATCCTAGTAATTTATTACTGTGTGTCTTTGATAGATTGATTGGTTCTGCGAAGTGAATTGGTTGAGGGGAAGGAATATCCATTTGATTATAAGGATATCGAAAATTTGATATGGATAAATTTTGCCCAATAATTGGATTGGACAAATTTGGTAAAGAGATATTCACAGATTGCCATAATTTCTTACCAGTTACAGATGGAGGACTTTTCATACATCCCCATATAAGTTCTTGATAAGGGAACATGTTTTTTGGATATCTGCCATCGCATGTATATGATGGTCTTGGCCAAGTATTAAAAATTGGATCTAACGGATGATTTGACTTATTAGTTCCTGGGCCACTGAATCCATTATAACTCCATACTGCAAAATACCAATTTTCTAAAATTTCTGGGTTTGAGTCAGTATCAGTTCCTACTATAGGCCTACTTTGGGGAGCTTGATTCCATTTACTTGCTAATAATTTTGCTCCTTCTGCAATATTGTATGCTGGATGAGTGGCAATCAATACTTGAGCAGGACTAACAACTTTTCCATCTCGGGGTTTTTCCATCCCCGTAGTAATTTGCATAATACCATAGCCGCAATCGAATGCAACTAATGCAGGGCCTTTTGAGTTATATGCAACTTGAGCTGTTGCCATTAGCAATTCTGATTCAATCCATGCAATTGATTTAAGGATTTGGGCTGGAACCTTTGCTTCAACTTCACGACGATTTGTCCTGGTTCCAGATTCTCCAGTTGGTAAGTTAAAATAAGAATCTTGATTGAATAAACTATTTGATGCAGCGTTATCTATAAGATTGAGATAGGAAAGTCTATTTTTATCAGCTTCATAAGTATGAGGATTATTTAAAAAAGCACATGCAGAAACTTTTATTGTTTGAAAATTGAAAAGAAATCCAGTTATTATCGATAACAGAATTATTCTTTTAAGAAGATTATTCATTTAGTTCCCACCATCCTGCATATATTATATATTTTTCAGAATCAAGGCCGAAACGTGTTTGAGTTGCAATGTTTAGGATGAATATTTTTTCTTCTGGGGATAAAGTAACATTGAAGTTTTTTGTTAATAAATATTGATTGGTATCATTGTATGCAATGGGCATTTCAATCCCATTTTCTAGATTACTGACTGCTGCTATTTTTTTAGAAGTTAGTTCATATTTAGTGATTGGGTATAACGAATCCATTTTTGTTGTTGCGGTACCAAAGCTAATTGTTGAATTTTTTGATGACCATATCGGAGAGAAAAAACTAATTGAATTTGCATCATTTAATGAAGGTGCTCCTATTGCTAATAGTTCATTACTAATAGTCTGATTCAAATTTACTTGGACGTGCATTTTAGAATCAATATCTAATAATTTTATTTTATTATTGGAACGATTTACTGTGATGTCTTGTTCTAAATAGAGCAATTTTTCTTTATTCGGTGAAATACTCCAATTCCTTGTAAAATTATTGGATAATTTTACAAATTGCTTTAATTTAGCTTGATCAACATACATCAAGTTACTTCCCTGATGATCTTGATAGACTACAAATAAATTATCATTTTTTACAAATAGAGGGATAATTGGAACAGATTCATTAACAGAATAAATTATTTTTTTGATACTTTTTTTTAAATTGTAACTAATAATTCTTGTTTTTCCATTTACTGTGGATCGATATATTACATTTTGATTTACTTTATCAAAGATTGGTTTAATCATTAAATCAGCATCATGGCCAATTGTAACTTTATTATTTGATATTAAATCGATGACAGCTATTTCTGCATTCTTTCTTGGATTATCAATTTGACGATTGTCATTTGGTATTGTGACAAACATAAGACTATCAGTAATATGTTGATTTGTATTTATGCTCCAATTAGGCAAATGTTCAATTTTTAAAATTTCTTTTTTTTGCGAAAGTTTTTTTGGATTAATTTGATAAATAATGTCATGAAACACATCATGCTCAATTGTTACTATGACGCTTTCCGTATGATGTGCATTTTCTTGGATGTTTAATTTTTGAATGTACACTGTTGCCAGTAAAGTAACTGCAGATATTAAAATAAATATCATTAAAATAATTTTGTTTTTATTGAAAGACATTTTAATTCACTTCGTTTAACTATTAATTTTTTTATTTATAAAATGTACAGTATAGTTATTACATAATATACTTCTTTCAAAGGAGCGACAGTTTGTTTTTTGTTTATCTTTCAGTATTAAAAGATTCACCTTTGGCATTTATTATAATTATTTTAGCGTTATGCGCCTCTCTATTGCTTGGGTTAGTTTTACATGAATTAATCCATGGTTTTATAGCATTTCGTCTTGGCGATCCTACCGCTAAAAACCAAGGAAGACTGTCATTAAATCCTTTAGCTCACTTAGATCCTTTTGGCTCTGCATTAATTTTTTTTGTTGGCTTTGGTTGGGCAAAGCCAGTCCCTGTTAATCCTAATTATTTTAAGCACCCAATTAAGCATATGTCCTATGTGGCACTAGCTGGACCATTATCAAATATAGTCATTGCTGCTATTTTTTCTATTCCATTTATTCTTGGTATCATTGCTCCATCACATCCATTGGTTCCCCCTGATTATGCCAACATTATTATTGCTTTCTCTAAACAAAGTATTCCTAATTTAATAGGATTATTTTTTGGTACTATTGTTTTTGTTAATACGACATTAGCAGTTTTTAATTTAATTCCGATACCTCCATTAGATGGATTTAAAGTTTTGCTTGGTTTTTTGCCAGATAGCTTTGCAATAAAAATGTTAAATTTAGAACAATGGGGTACGGGCATATTAATTTTATTAGTTTTACTACCTTTTTTATCTGGTGGAACAGTTAGTCCTTTATGGTGGTTTATTTCTCCAATAAGAGATATTTTTATCAGTTTATTTGCTGACTCCATGAATGATTGGTCATTTATGTTAAATGAACTAATTAAATAATCAGTTTTTTAGATTGAATATTGATAGAATACTGATAGAAATATATTGATATGGGGTACAAATGAAAATTGGTATTATTGGAACTGGCTTAATTGGTGCATCTATTGGCTTAAGACTAAAATCGCATGGCGATAAAAATGTTTCTGTCCTAGGTTATGATATTGATCAAGGCAATATTAATTTATCTGAAAAGATAAAAGCAATTGATTCAAAAGTAAAATCTTTAAAAGAATTATTAATTGCTTCAGACTTAATCGTTATTGCGATACCAATTCTAGAAATAAAATCTCTTTTTGAGCAAATTACCGAAGAGGTTAATAAGAATAAAATTTCAAATATGATTATTACTGACACTTCCTCCACCAAAGATAAAATAATAGATTGGGCAGATGAAATTCTTCCTAAAAATATTGTTTTTATAGGAGGGCATCCAATGGCTGGCTCTACAGAAGTGGGTCCAAATTATTCTGATGCAAGCTTATTTGAAGGCTCGAGATGGGTGTTAACTCCTACAAAAAATACTCCTAAAAATGCAATTGATACTGTCTTGAGTTTAATAGAAGCAATGGGCGCAGAATCAATGTTTATGGATGCTAAAGAACATGATTCTTACGCAGCAGCTGTTTCTCATATGCCTCTCTTTTTACAGTATGCATTATTTATTTTAATGCGTAATTCAAATGCATGGGGCGAAATATCGATGCTTGCGTCAAGTGGATTTAAGAGTGCTACAAGACTTGCTGGTACCAATCCTTCTTTGGCATTTGATATCAATGTAACTAATCGAGAAAATATTGCACATTGGCTAACAAGGTATATAGACGTTATTAATCAAGTTAAAGAATTGTTGGAAGATGAAAAATATGCTGAAGATTTTTTTCGATTTATTGGAACAGCAAATTTAGATTACCTAAAATTTGCAGATGGTGCTATTGGGCGCGAGCATTGGGGAGAGCCATTAACTGATATACCAGATTTCAATGCTTTTGATTTACTAATGGGCGGCATGTTAACTGATAAATTAAATAAGCTTGATTTCAATGATCGAAAATAAGCGACTAAAACACAATCATGAAAGTTTTTAATGGAAAAAAATATTATTCGCACTAATCAATTAAAAGGTATTATTACTCCTCCAGGGGATAAGTCCATTAGCCATAGAGCATTAATGTTTAATGCTATTGCAGATAAAAAAGCAAGAATTACTGGATTATTAGAATCTGATGATATTCAGTCAACAATAGATTGTTTAAAACTATTGGGTGTAGATATCAAACAGCATGCTAAGGGCATTTATGATGTAAAAGGAGTAGGAATTAATGGACTTCAATTACCATCAGAAAATTTGAATTGTGGTAATTCTGGTACAACAATGAGATTACTTATTGGATTATTGTCTTCAATTAATGGCCAAGTACGTTTGGTAGGTGACCAATCTTTGCAAAGTAGGCCGATGGATAGGGTGTATGACTATCTTAATCAAATTGGTGGTAAAATTTCTTCTGAAAATAAAAATGGTTGCGCTCCAATTATTATTGAAGGATCTAAAATCAAAAATAACGATCCAATAAAACTAAAAATTGCATCAGCGCAAATTAAATCAGCCATTCTACTTGCAAGCCTTACTTCTAGGAGCAGATTAGAATTAATTGAACCAATTAAATCACGCGATCATTCCGAAAGGCTCTTGATCGCAATGGGGGTTGATATTCAAGTTGATGACAAGAAAATAAAGATTGAAGATTTTCCAAGTAATCTTCAATCTTTAGATATCGAAATTCCTGGAGATATTAGCGCAGCGGCACCTTGGATTGTTGCAGCTCTCATTCATCCTAATGCAGAAATTCAAATTAATAATGTTGGCTTAAATGCTACTCGTGCTGGTATTATAGATATCTTTCTTGAGATGGGTGGGAATATATCTATAATGAATAAAAGGGTCATTGGGAACGAAGAAGTGGCAGATTTAATTGTTAGATCCAGTGAATTGAATGGAGTTTCTATTAACAAAGAGTTGATTCCACGTGCAATAGATGAAATTCCATTAGTTGCCCTAGCTGCATGTTTTGCAAAAAATAAAACAACTATTAATGATATTGATGAATTAAAAGTTAAAGAAAGTAATAGATTGGTAAACACAATTGATATTCTAAGTAAGTTTGGTGGAAATGTTACATCGCAAAATAATAAATTAATCATTCATGGTGTTAGTAAACTAAATGGTTGTAGGTTAATTTGTAATATTGATCATCGCATGATAATGCTGGCAGGGATTGCAGCATGTGTATCAGAAGGAGAATCTACTTTGATTAATGTTGAATCAGTTGGGGTGTCTTATCCAAATTTTTGGGATGATTTTCATAGTCTAGTTCAGTAAAAGGATATTCGATTGCAATTAATAGTTATATTGTCTGGCCCTTCAGGAGTAGGCAAAGATTCAATTATCCAGGAAATTGTAAAAAAGGATGACAATTTTATTATTCCCATAACAATGACATCTAGAAGTAAAAGAAATAATGAAGAAGAAGCGAAAGATTATTTCTTTGTATCAAAGAATGCTTTTCAGTCTAAGATAGACAATAAGGAATTAATTGAATCTTCTTCAACATATAGTGATTTTTATGGCTTGCCAAAATTTAGCATGAATGCAGCGTTATCCACTGGTAAAAATGTATTATTGAGATTAGATACTCAAGGGACGTTAAATTTAGTAAAGCAATATTCTAATACTGTTTCAATTTTCATTTCTCCAGAAAACATAGATCAACTAATTGAGCAAATTAATAATCGAGATCAAGATAAAAAATCAGAAATTAAAAAAAGAATGCAAATAGCAAAAGAAGAAATTGCAAAAGCAAATCTCTTTGATCACGTAGTTTTAAATGAGAAGTCTAAATTAAATGAAACTGTAGATATTATTTTGGATATTATTGAGTATAAAAAGTAGAGATAGTTTTAGGAGTTTATTGTGAGCAACTATTCTCTTTCAATTGATGAAATAAAAAACATTGATACTAAGAAGTACAACGCTGTTCCTATTTACAGACAAATTAGGGCTGACTTTGAAACTCCATTGTCTATTTATTTAAAACTTTCAGGAGGAGACTATTCGTATCTTTTAGAATCTGCTGTATTAGGTAATCAAGGTAGGTATTCTTTAATAGGAACTGATCCATATGATGTCTATGTTGGTAATCAAGATTCTTCAGATGATCCATTAGATGTAATTAAGGAAAGATTATCAAAAATTAAAGCACCTAATTCTAAGGAGTTGCCTAGTTTTTGTGGTGGAGCAGTAGGATATTTGCCTTTTGAGTTCATTTCTAAAATAGAACCAAGAATAAAGAATAATCAGAACAAAGCTCTAGATATTCCTGATTCATTGTTTATGTTTTCTGATTCTGTAGTTGTCTTTGACCATCTTTTACATAGTATAAAAATTGTAAGTCATGTTCGTCTAGATAAAGATATCAATGAAGAATATCAACGAGCTGTTAGAATGATAGAAAAAATTTTAAATAAGATTGCTGAACCGCTAGAACAACTTCCTTATGAACCAATTGATGGGAAGATTGATCAGCCAATTAAATCTAATTGGCTACCAGAAGATTATAAGAAAGCTGTTAATTCAATTAAAGATTATATTGTTCGCGGCGATGTTATTCAGGCTGTGCTTTCTCAAAGGTTTAGTGTAGAAACAGGAGCTCATCCTTTTGAAATTTATCGATCCTTACGGGCAATTAACCCATCTCCTTATATGTATTTTTTAAAATTTAAAGATATTCATATAGTTGGTGCATCTCCAGAGCTATTAGTTAAAATAGAAAATAATATTGTGGAAAATCATCCCATTGCTGGTACTAGACCTCGAGGTAAAGATTCTCAACAAGATGAATTGCTGGCAACAGAACTTAGAAATGATCCTAAAGAAATTGCTGAGCATATTATGTTGTTGGATTTAGGCAGGAATGATGTGGGTAAAGTTTCAAAAGCTGGTTCAGTAAATGTAACACAAAAATTTGATATTGAGTATTATTCTCATGTTATGCACTTAGTCTCACACGTAATAGGTGATTTAGATGACTCATATACACCATATGATGCCTTACGTTCTTCTTTTCCAGCAGGTACTGTTTCTGGTGCACCCAAAATTCGTGCAATTGAAATTATTCAGGAATTAGAGTCAGATCAAAGAGGACCTTATGCAGGTGCGGTTGGTTTTTTTAGCACAACAGGTGATATTGAAACGTGCATTACAATTCGCACTATGGTGATAAAAAATAATCTTGCTCATATACAAGCTGGTGGTGGAATCGTTTTTGATTCAGACCCACAAAAGGAATTTGAAGAAACCCAACATAAAGCAAAAGCACTGATAGAATCTATTCGTGATGCTGAAAAGCATAATGATATTAGTAAAATTGGCAGATTGGGCTATTAAATGATAGGAAAATTTAAATGATTTTATTAATCGATAATTACGATTCTTTTACATATAATTTGTATCAATATATATCAGAAATTCAACAAATACCAATTCAAGTGTATAGAAATGATGCTATTACTGTTGAGGATTGTTTATCAATGAATCCAGATTATATTGTAATCTCTCCAGGCCCTTGTACGCCAAATGAGGCAGGAATTAGTACAGCATTAATTAAAAAAGTTGCTGGTAATATTCCATTATTAGGAGTATGTCTTGGTCATCAATGCATTGGTCAAGCTTTTAATGCAGAAATTATTTCTGCCGGTGAGATTGTACATGGTAAAAATTCAATTATTCATCATGACGGCCAAGGAGTATTTAAAGAAATTCCAGCAGATTTTTCTGCAATAAGATATCATTCATTAGTTATTTCGGAACAAAATTTTCCTAAAGATCTTGAAATTACTTCACGCTCAACTTCTAACTTGATTATGGGTGTGCGAAACAGTAGTTTAATGCTTGAAGGTATTCAATTTCATCCTGAATCTATTGCTACGAATTATGGTAAAAAGATGATTGAAAATTTCTTTGATGTATATAAAAAGAATTAAATTCTAATAATTCTTATGGAGAAATATATGGCGAATAATCTTAAATCAGCAATTAACATTATCAATAATCAAAATAGAGATTTAACAGAAAATGAAGCTTATTTAGCAATGCAGGAGATGATGAGTGGTAAGTCTATAGAGACTGAAATCAGTATTTTTCTTACTGCTTTAGCAAATAAAGGTGAATCTGCATCAGAGATATCAGGCATGGTCAGAGTGATGCAAAGAGAGTGTTTGTCTGTAAATAATGTAAAGCTACCATTACTCGATACTTGTGGTACTGGTGGTGCACAAATTAAAACATTCAACGTTTCAACTGCTTCAGCATTTATTGCATCTGCTGCAGGAGCAAATGTAGCTAAACATGGAAATCGAGCAATGACTTCAAAATCTGGCTCTGCTGACTTTTTAGAAGCGCTAGGTGCAAAGATTGATATGGATGAATCGATTGTAGCAAATTCAATTAATGAAATTGGAATTGGCTTTATGTTTGCTCAAAATTTTCATCCTGCAATGAAATATGTTGCTAATGTAAGAAAATCACTAGGATTTAGAACAATTTTTAATTTACTTGGACCACTTACAAATCCAGCTAATGCTAATTGCAGGATTCTTGGTGCATCTACAAAAGTTATTGCAAAAAAAATGGCTCAATCAATTGTAAGCATGAATTTAAGACATGCTCTTGTAGTAACTGGTGAGGAAGGGATTGATGAGGTCTCTATTATGGGTCTTACTCATGTATATGAAGTTAAGAATTCTCAGATAACTGAATTTTTAATCCATCCAAATGATTTTAATTTAAACACGCATGATATTTTAAAAGTCACAAGCAAAAGCCCTGCAGAAAATGCTCAAAATTTTCAAGATATTATATCTGGTAAAGGTAATAAAGCAATACATGATTTTATTTTAATGAATGCTGGTCCTGCACTGTATGTTTCTGGCATTACAAGTTCTATAAAAAATGGGATTGAATTAGCTGCTAAAGTTATAGAAAATGGAGAAGCTGCTGATAAAGTTGTAGCATTTATAGAATATACAAAGAAATTTTCTTAAATATAATATTGGTACAAAAATGATCAAAAAAACAAATACAATTTTGGATAAAATTATTCATGATGTTCGCATAGATATTGAAAATAGAAAAAATGAATTTTCGCTTGAAGAATTAATTTTGTTAACCAATAATTTGGATCGTAATATAGTGAGCTTAAAAGATAGAATTGTTAATAGATCAATCCTAAGTCCTAAAACTGCTAAAATCAGTATTATTGGTGAAATCAAAAGGGCTTCTCCAACTAAAGGGATTTTTGATACTAATTTTGTTGCAGTTGATGTAGCGAATGCCTATGCAAAAAGTGGCGTTTCAGCTATTTCTGTTTTAACTGAGCAAAACCATTTCTTAGGTAAAATTGATGATTTAAAAAATTGTTATGAATTTCTAACAAAACAATATTCTAATGCTAGGCCTGCAATACTTAGAAAGGATTTTATAGTAGATATTTACCAAATATATGAGTCATATATGAATGGGGCTGATGCTTTTTTACTTATTGCTAAATTGTTAGATCAGGATGATCTTTCTGCTTTTTGTAAATTAGGTAAAGAATTAGGCATGCAAAGTTTAGTTGAAGTGCAAAATTTAGATGAACTAGATACTGTTTTGTCTTTAGGATTCGAAATTATTGGAATTAATAATCGTAATCTAGAAGATTTTTCTGAAGATATCCATACTACCGTTGCGCTTTCATCAAAAATACCGAAAAATATAGTTGTTGTATCAGAATCTGGAATAAAAAAACAAGAAGATGTAGAATTGCTATTAAATAGTCATGTTCAAGGTATGTTAATAGGAGAAGCTTTTTTAAGTGATGGTTTTGATAGTAAAAAGTTATTAGATAGAGTTCATTCATTAATGTTAGTTGAATAATGACAATAAAAATAAAAATTTGTGGCGTAAAAGATATTCAAACTGCTCAGCTCAGTAAAGATCTTGGAGCTGATATGATCGGACTTGTTTTTGCTGAGTCTAAAAGGCAGATAAATATAGCTACTGCTGCAAGTATAGTTAGATCAGTTGGTACGCCCCTCAGATATTTGGATTTAGCCCAGCCACCTCCATTAATGAAAAATAATGCATTTCAATTATCAGAATGGTTTTTAAATAGTCATAAAATCCTAGATTCTTATTTGTTAAATAAAAAACCTCTCACTGTAGGCGTATTTGCTAAACAAAGTATAAAAGAAATTAATCAGATAGCTGAAGCAACTGACATCGATATCGTTCAGCTTTCAGGAAACTATAGCCTTGAAGATGCTTTATCGATTAATCGACAGACCTTTTTTTCAATTGGTATTTTGCCTGATGACAATGAATCCAAGCTACTAAAAAAAATTCAATCTGGTTTTTCGTTATCATTAATCTTTGATTCATTTCGTGATAGTAATTTAGGTGGCACAGGAGAAGCGTTCAATTGGGATTTGTTATATAAAATTAATCTACAAATCCCTTTTATACTTGCTGGTGGTTTAAATATAAATAATGTTGAATTAGCAATAAGTGAGCTTAAGCCTTGGGGAGTGGATGTATCTTCTGGAGTAGAAGAGAATGGTCAAAAAAATCATAAGCTTATTGAAGAATTTATTAATAAAGTTCGGAATTCAGAATGACAAAAAAATTCCCCGATTATCAAGGACATTTTGGCGAATTTGGTGGAAAATTTGTCCCTGAGACTCTGATGCCCGCGTTAGATGAATTAGAAAATGAGTTCAGAGTTGCATCAAAAGATACTAAATTTATAAATCGTTTAAATAATTTATTAAATACTTATGTTGGCAGACCAACGCCTCTTACTTTTGCAGAAAATTTATCTGAGAAGCTAGGCTATAAGATATATTTAAAACGAGAAGATCTTTGTCATACTGGTGCTCACAAAATTAATGCTGCTCTTGCGCAAGCATTACTCGTAAAGCGCATGGGTAAAAAACGTGTTGTTGCTGAAACTGGTGCTGGGCAACACGGAGTTGCTACTGCTACTGCATGCGCATTAATGGGGTTGCAAGCAGTAATTTATATGGGTGCTAAAGATTTTGAAAGACAAAAAATTAATGTAGCTCGGATGCGATTATTAGGCGCTGAGGTGATTAAAGTAAATTCTGGTTCAATGACTTTAAAAGATGCTATTAATGAAGCAATTCGTGACTGGGTTACTAATGTTAAAAATACTCATTACCTTATTGGAAGTGTTGTGGGCCCCCATCCATATCCAGAAATTATCAGAAATTACCAATCAATTATTGGTAAAGAAGCAAAAAAACAAATCATGGATGTTGAAAATAGATTACCAGATGTAATTATTGCTTGTGTAGGAGGAGGTTCCAATGCAATGGGCATTTTTTATCCATTTCTTGATGACAAGCAAACTCAATTAATTGGCATTGAAGCAGCTGGAGAAGGTATTGATAAACAACATGCTGCTACCTTATCAGTAGGGACTAAAGGAATTTTACATGGAGCAAAATCATTAGTTTTACAGGATAATAACGGCCAAATTGAGGAGGCACATTCTATTTCTGCTGGGCTTGATTATCCTGGAGTTGGACCTGAGCATGCTTGGTTACAATCATTAAACCAAGCAGAATATTTTAGTGTTACAAATGAAATTGCTTTAGAAGGAGTCGAATTACTTTCTAAAACTGAAGGAATTATTCCTGCTTTAGAAACTGCACATGCAGTTGGGTATCTTCCTCAACTGACTAAAACATTAAATAGTGATTCTATTCTTATTTTAAATGTAAGCGGCAGAGGTGATAAGGATATGGATATTATTTCAGAAAAACTTAATTTTTTTCATGAATAATAATAATTTCGATATAAAAATATCACTACATGAAATATTTTTAATCGTACTACTTTTTTTTGTAAGCATGATTTTACTTTTTTTATTAATTTTTCCCATTTCTGAGTATATAGTTCCTAATAGTGAAGCATTTTCGAAAAAAAATTTATCTATTGTTTTTGCAATGTTATGGCAGATTTCTGTCTTATGTTTTTTTATTTTTTATAGTAAAAAAAATAAATTAATAAAAAATTTCTTTGGCTTTACTATGCCAAAATCATGGAGATATTTTCTTTTTGCCTGGATAGGTGCATACTGTATTTTTATTATCTATGGATTAATGCTTCTTTTATTAGAATATTTGGGTTTAGAAATTTCTTCTTTGACTGGGCAACAAGTTTTACCTTTAAGTAAGGAAGACAATGTTTATTTTTTAATTATAATGATTATTTCTGTATCAATCTTAGCACCAATTACTGAAGAGATTTTATTTCGTGGATATATGCTTCAGTCATTACTGACGCATTTTTCAATTCAAGTATCATCTATAATTAGTGCTATATTCTTTTCAATATTTCATTTACAAATATCAGTTTTGATTCCTTTTATGCTTGTTGGTTGGCTTTTTAGTATTATTAGGATAAAATCTGAATCAATATGGCCTTCTATTTTTGCACATGCAAGTGTGAATTCTATAAGTATTTTTTTTGTTTTAATAATGTGAATTATTTGGGTAAGCTAAAATGAATAACAAGATTGATAAACTATTTGATAAGCTTAAAGTAGATAAATCAATAGCTTTAATTCCTTTTGTCCCAATTAACTGGCCATCTAAGGAAGACACTGTTTCTATTGTTGAAACCGCTTTAAATGCTGGAGCACATGCAATAGAACTCGGCATTCCTTTTAGCGATCCCTTAGCAGATGGAACAACTAATCAGAATGCGTATCAAGAGGCTTTAAAAAATGGAGCTAATATAAATAGTTTATTTCAAATTGTTAAAAAACTTAGAAATAATAAAATAGAGAAGCCTATTATTGCATTTAGTTATTATAATCCAATTTATAAATTTGGCACTGAGTTATTTCTGAAGCAAGCACAAGAGAGTGGACTAGATGGAGTGATTGTTGTAGACTTACCTCCAGAAGAGTCACAAAAATTTTCTATATTAGCAAAAAAATATAATTTACACCAAATTTACTTACTTGCTCCGACGTCTGACATGAACAGGATTAAACTTGTAGCTAAACAAGCAACTGGATTTATTTATTGTGTTAGTGTTTCAGGTACAACTGGTGTTAGGGAAGATTTTTCAGATGAGCTGATCAATTTTATTTCACAAGTCAAAAAGCAAACTGACTTACCAATTGCAATTGGTTTTGGAGTTTCAAAAAAGAAACACATTGATTTTATTGCTAATATTGCAGATGGAGCTATAGTTGGTAGTGCATTCGTCGAGAATATCCGAAATAGTTCAAGTGCTGATCGTTCATTCAAAATATCTGAATTTGTAAAAAATTTAGTTGAGGTGAATGAAAATTAAATCTATCTTATTTAATAGGGAGAGTTATATTTATGGGAAAAGTATTACGAGGCATAAGAGGGGCTATTACTATAGAAGAAAATAGTAAAGAACATATTGTTGCTGGTGCTGAAGAATTGCTTATGGAAATCTTAAGTAAAAATAAAATAAACACTGAAGACATTGCTTCCATTTTTTTTAGTACTACAAAAGATTTAAATGCTGAATATCCCGCAGTTGCTGCTAGGAAGCAAGAATTACTCAATGTTGCATTATTTTGTACCCATGAAATGGATATTCCGGGTGGTTTACAAAAATGTTTAAGAATTCTCCTGCATGTAAACACTGAACAAGGATACAATGATGTTAAGCATATATATTTAAAAGGTGCAAAAATTCTAAGACCTGATTTAGCAGAAAATATTTAGATAGTAGGGTTAGTAAAATGATAATAATTATGAAAAGTGATTTTACGGATAATGATATGAAAGATATCAATAAACGTTTGACTGATGGTGGGCTTCAAGGACAAAAAATAGAAGGCACTGAAAAGACTGTTATTGCGGTAGTTGGTAATGTTTATCCTGAATTACGCGATGAATTTTCTAGGATGGATGGTGTGGCATCAGTAGTGCGTATTTCGAAACCATATAAATTATCATCAAGAGAGACTCAACCAAATGACACGATAATTAATTTACCTTTTAATGTTGATGTAGGAGGTAGTAATTTTGTAGTAATGGCTGGGCCATGTTCTATTGAAAATCATGATCAATTATTTGAAACTGCACAAGCAGTGAAGAATTCAGGAGCTCATGTTTTAAGAGGAGGTGCGTTTAAACCAAGAAGTTCTCCTTATTCATTCCGAGGCTTAGGAGAAGAGGGATTAAAACTTCTTGCACAAGCTAGGGAAGAGTTCAACATGCCCGTTATTACTGAGGTACTATCTTATAGAGATGTTGATTTAGTAGCACAGTATTCTGATATTTTACAAATTGGTGCTCGTAACATGCAAAATTTTATTTTATTAGATGAAGTTGGTAAAACCGGCAAGCCTATTATGTTAAAAAGAGCATTAGCTGGTTCAATTGAAGAATGGTTATTAGCTTCAGAATATATTTTATCTCAAAATAACCCAAATGTGATTCTATGTGAAAGAGGCATAAGGACTTTTGAAAAAGCGACACGTAATACTTTGGATTTAAATGCAATTGCTTTGGTAAAACAGCTAAGTCACTTGCCTGTTATTTCAGATCCATCGCATGGCACAGGCTTATGGGATCTGGTAGAGCCAATGTCTTTGGCAAGTATTGCAGTAGGAGCAGATGGATTAATGATTGAGGTTCATCCAAATCCTGAAGTTGCTCTTTCAGATGGACCACAATCATTAAAGCCAGATAATTTTGATAAACTTATGAAAGTTGCTTCAAATTTGACAAACATGGTGGGCAAGCCAATGGCAGCAAAGCCTCATTAATTTTTTTTATAGATTCTATTTTTTGAAAGGTTAAAATATTGCTTGAAGATCAACAAGCAGATTTTTTCAATACCATTAAGCAGGTGCATCAAAATCAAATAGATTTTGATATAAACTTGGAAGCTTTTCAAGGACCATTAAATTTGCTTTTGTATGTGATAGAAAAAAATGAAATCAGCATTTTAGATATACCAATTATTGGTATTATTAAAGAGTATTTAATTTACTTAGATAAAAAAGAATTAACTGATATTAAGGAGTTAAGTAGTTTTTTACTCATATGCTCCAGATTAATGCTTATTAAATCTAGAAATTTATTGCCAAATGATTTAGTTCAAGAATTTAGCAATGAAGAAAATTTTGAATCTGAGAATAGCTTTAATGAACTAACCGATGCTTTGAGTGAAATTAAAAATTATCAAGATATTATTCATGAACTTAAGGAGCTTGAAAGTATTGGGCATTCCTATCATAGGGAACACATATATAAATATGAAAAAATTACTAACTTTGAAGATTCTTTAGAAGGAGTTTCATTAGAAGCTTTATCTGAACTTTTTAATAAAGCAATTGTAAAAATTAATGAAAATAATCAGGGCTCTAATCATTCCATGGGCTTGAGTGAAAAAGTTTCGTTTAATCAACGAATGATTTTTTTCACTAAACGTTTAAATATAGAGAGGTCTGTGAATTTTTTCGAGTATATTTCTGAAGCATCTTCTTTAGAACAAATTATAGTCGATTTTTTATGTATTTTAACTTTAATTAAAGTTGGTTATATAAAAGTTCAACAAGATAATAAATTCGGTCCTATATCTATTAATAAATCAAGTAATGTCAATGAGGATATTCTTGCTTCAATAATGAACGAGTTTTAGTAATTTATGAGAGGAATATAGAATTGGATGATTTGTCATTAAAACATTATGGTAATCAAATTGGTGAATGTGCAATTACCATAGGAGTATTTGATGGAGTTCATCTTGGTCATTCATTTTTAATTAATCAATTAATCCAACAAGCTCAATTGCTAAATTTAAAGCATGGGGTCATTACTTTTGAACCTCATCCGATAAAAATTATTAATCCTAAGGCAGATTTTTCATATATACAAAAAATAGAGGAAAAAGTCCAAGAGTTAAGTAATATAGGAGTAGACTTCATTAGTATATTACAATTCGATCGACAAATAAGCGAAATGACAGGCCATCAATTTTTTAAAAAATTGAAAGAGCACATTGATTTTAAGCTTTTATTAGTGGGTGAAGATTTTAAATTAGGTAAAAATAGAGAAGCTGGTATTCAAGTCATTGAAGAGATTTCTAAGGAGCTTAATTTTAAAATGCAGACAATCCCTTTACAGAATGATGATGCTTTTATTGCTGTATCTTCTACTAAGATTAGAAAATTTTTAAAAGATGGCAATATTGTACTCGCTAATAATAATTTAGGCAGGTTATTTTCAATTACAGATATTGTAAAACAAGGCGATCAGCGCGGGCGACAATTAGGTTTTCCAACTATTAATTTTGACTTAACAAATGATTACATCATTCCTAAAAAAGGAGTTTATGCAACGTTTACAAAAATAGATGATAAAAAATATAAATCAATAACCAATATTGGCATTAGGCCAACATTTGGTAAGACTGATGTACTGGCAGAAACACATGTATTTGATTATAATGGAGATGCATACAGTAGCGCTGTTACAATATTTTTTGTTGATTTTATAAGAAATGAAGTTCATTTTAATAATGAAAGTGAATTGATGAATCAAATTAATCAAGATATCATAATTGCAAAAAAAATTTTAAGTTAAGAGAGCCATCAATTGAATATTAAAGAACAGTTACAAATTTTAATGCAGAATACTGATTACGGTGATGCCACTCTTAAATCTAATATGCAAAAAGAATTAGAAAAAAAACTTTTGGAGAAAAGGCCCTTAAATATTTATTGTGGCTATGATCCCACTGCAGTTGATTTAACTTTAGGTCATATTATTACAATGCGTAAACTTAGAGATTTTCAGCAATTAGGACATAATGTGACTTTTTTAATTGGTGGTTTTACAGGACTAATTGGTGACCCATCTGATAAGGATAAAAAAAGACCTATGTTAACAAAAGAGCAGTTAGAAAATAATGCAAAAGAGTATACTAGGCAAGCATACAAAATTCTTGACCCAAGCTTAACAACAATTAGGTCAAATGATGAATGGCTAGAAAAGATTTCTTCTAAAGAATTTATACAGCTGTGCTCACATTTTACAGTTGCACAATTTTTAGAAAGAGATAATTTTTCTAAAAGATGGAATGCTAATGATCCTATATATTTATCAGAATTTTTGTATGCTTTGATGCAGGGGTATGATGCAGTACAATTGAAAGCAGATGTTCAAATTGGAGGGAGCGATCAACTCTTCAATTTAATGGCAGGTAGAATTTTACAAAGAGAATTTAATCAGTCACCACAAGTTATTATTACTTTACCAATTCTTGTTGGTACTGATGGTAAATTGCGCATGTCTAAGAGTACAGGTAATTTTATTGGTTTGGACGAAGAACCAAATGAAATGTTTGGTAAAATTATGTCTATTCCAGATAGTGCAGTCAAAAGTTATTTTAATTTGCTTACTAATATTTCTGATGATGAATTAGATAGCCTTTTTAAAATGGTTAATAATTCAGAGATGCAAAAAATTGATATAAAGAAAAAACTTGCTGAGTATGTAATTACTGAAATCTTTTCAATGATTGAAGCACATCAAGCAAAAGAATATTTTGAAAATACATTCCAAAAAAGAAACACTCCATCTGAAATGGTTGAATATAGCATTAATGATAATAAGCCTGAAGATATGAAATTGTCTAAGATTCTCCATATGGCAGAATTACCTAATGGTGAAAAATTTGCTAAAAGTCTGAGTGAAGTAAGAAGATTAATAGATCAGAATGCAATCAGTATTAATGGCAATAAAATAAGTGAAGATACATTACTTAATTCTGGAGATGAAGTGAGAGTTGGTCGTTTTAAATTCTTAAGAATTGTTGATTAAATACTATATTTTTTGAGAATTAGAACAGCATTATGACCACCAAAACCGAATGAGTTAGACATTGCATATTCAATTTGTACTTTTCTTTTACCATCAGTCACATAGTCTAAATCACATTCTGGATCTCTATCAGATAAATTAATTGTAGGATGAATAGTTTGCTCTTTAATGCTCATTGCTGTAACTGCTGCTTCTATAGCTCCTGCGGCACCTAATGTGTGCCCAATCATTGACTTTGTTGAACTGATAGGTATTTCATATGCTTTATTTTGAAAAACATTTTTTATTGCTTTTGTCTCAGTCTTATCATTTAAATTTGTACTCGTTCCATGCGCATTGATATAGTTGATATCACTTGCATTTATACGAGCTTTTTTTAGTGCACCATTCATAGCTTTAATTGCCCCTTCACCCATACTTGATGGTTGTGTTATATGAAATGCATCAGATGTTTGTTTGTAAGCTGCAATTTCAGCAATAATAGTAGCTTTTCTATTCCTTGCATGTGATTCCTCTTCTAAAATGAGTGTTGCCGCTCCTTCAGCAAGAACAAATCCATCTCTATGTTTATCAAATGGTCGTGAGGCAAGTTGAGGATTTTCATTGTGTTTTGTTGATAAGGTTCTTGAAGCTCTAAATGCAGATAAGCCCAGCCTTGTAATTGTAGATTCTGTACCACCAGCTATCATTGCAATTGCATCACCTCTTTTAATAATTTCATATGCAGAACCCACTGCATCTGTACCTGAGGCACATGCAGAAACTGTATCATAACTTGGCCCTTTGGCACCCATTTTGATTGAAACTTGTCCAGCGGCCATATCTGATATATACATTGGAACCAAAAATGGTGATATTCTTTGTGGTCCTTTATTTCTTAATACATCAAATTGTTCTTCTAAAGTTGTTAATCCACCTATTCCGCAACCGATAATGACTCCTGTATCATCTGGGATATCACTAATTTTTAACTGAGCATCTTCGATGGCTTGTTCAGAAGCAATTAATGATAATTGTGTAAATCTATCCATTCTTTTTTGTTCTTTTATGTCTAGATAATCGGCACTTTGAAACTTGACTTCACCTGCAATTTTTACATCAAGATCTGAGGTATCACAGAGACTAACTTTTGTAATTCCACTCATTCCTGCAAGTAATTTTTCAAACGTATCCACCGCAGAATTACCCAAAGGTGTCATCATGCCTACGCCAGTGATTACAACACGATTATTATTTGTCATTTTCACTCCATTTTTTTAAAATGATTGCTGCATTATGTCCACCAAGACCAACGGATGTGCTCATTGCATAGTTTATATTGATTGCACGTGCAATTCCGGGTACATAATCTAGATCACAATCTGGATCATGTTTATTTAAATTTATTGTTGGCGGTATAATTTGTTCCTTGCATGCTAGGGCAATAATTGCTGTCTCTGCAGCACCAGTTGCACCCATCATATGGCCAATCATTGATTTTGTTGAAGAGATAGCAAGTTTACTCGCATGTTGATTAAAAATTGTCTTAATAGCAATTGTCTCTACTTTATCATTAATTGGGGTACCAGAACCATGAGCATTGATGTAATTAATTTCTGATGGTTTAATATTACTTTTTTCTAGTGCACGTTTCATTGCAAGCGTAATTCCTCTACCTTTTTCATGTGGGGTTGCCATATCAAATCCATCAGCTGCATTTGCCGATCCAACAACTTCAGCATAAATTTTTGCTTTACGTTTTAATGCACTATCTAATTCTTCAAGTACTAAAATAGTAGCACCTTCTGATAAAGTGAAGCCATTTCTTTCTATATCAAAAGGCTTACAAGCCTCTTTCGGATTTTCATGTATTGCAAGAGCTTTCATTGCCTGAAATGCTGCTAGATAAATAGGGTGCATTGATGCCTCGAATCCTCCAGTTATCATTGTATTTGCATCTCCTCTTTTAATTATTTCATAAGCTTCACCAATAACTGTACCTCCTGTAGCACATGCAGCAGTAATTGCTAAGTTTGGGCCAAATGCTCCTAGTTCGATCGAAAGCAGCCCGCTTGCTGTGTCAGGAAGCATATGAGTTATTAAAAATGGAGATACACGTCTAGGTCCTTTAGTACGTAATTTGTTATCATTTTCAAGAAGTAAATGAGCACCACCTATGCCAGTTCCAAGAGCTATTCCAGTATTTTCAGCATCTGATAAGGGGATTGTTAAATTAGCATCTTCGATGGCTTGTCTGGCTGCCGCAATGGCGAGAATCGAAGATCTGTCCAATCTTCTGAGTTTTTTTTCATCTACATGGTCTCCTGATTTGAAATTTTTTAATTCACCGCCATATTTACATTCAAACTTGCTTGTATCAAATGACTCAATATAATCTATTCCACTTTTCCCATTGATTAAAAATTCCCATGTATCTTCTGTACTATTTGCTAGAGGCGTAAGCATACCTATTCCAGTTATGACAACACGCTTATCCATTAAATATTTCCTTTCATATTTAAAAGATTTGTAAAAGGAATTGGTTCATTGATCTCTTTTGCAATTGATAGCGTAGTTGCATCAAGGTTGTATCTTTTAACTAATCTTGAGAGCGTATGCCCAGGTCCAATTTCAATAAAATGACTGATTTTTTCTAAAGATAGAATTTCCATATTTTTATACCAATAAACAGGCTTATGAATTTGATTTGATAGCTCGTTTTTTATTTTTTCTGCAGAATCTAGCAACTTTGATGAGATATTAGATAATATCGGTGTATCTGGATCTACAAAATCGTAATCTCTTAAAAATTCAGCAAATTGGTTCGATTGTTCTTTATGTAGCTCTGTATGACTCGAGACTTTTAGTTTTAAACTTATGACTTTTGCATGCATATTTTTTGCAATAGTTTCAGCCTGGTGAATTGCTTTTAAATGACCAGAAACTACAAATTGATTGCTTAAATTAAGGTTTGCTATATCTACTCTTTCTTTATCTGATTGTGTTGCTTCATTGCAAATTTCAGTCACTTGATTAATATTTAAACCAATAATACTTGTCATACCTAGCGGGCTTGTTGAATAATTTTTTTGCATAATATCCGCCCGCTTAGATGCAATTTCTATTCCCTGTGTAAATGTTAAACAATTGCTTGCAATCGCAGCTGTTAATAAACCTAATGAATGCCCCGATAATATTGTAGGTAAAATCGCATCTCCTTTTGTCGACATTGCTTCATTTAGAGCATTCAACAATACTAGTGAGGTAGTTACGATTGCTGGTTGAGTTATTATTGTATTAGTGAGTTCTTCCTCAGTACCTAAAGTGCATAGTTTTAATAAATTAAAATTTAAAACTTCATTTGCTTCATCAAAAATTTTTTTCGACGATGGTGATACTTGCAGAACGCGGGTAGCCATGCCTGGTTGCTGTGAACCTTGACCGGGAAACATGAATGTTGTTTTAGATTTTGACATCATTTTTTCCAAATATATATAATATAGTTTAACTAATTAATTCTATGACTTAATCTATTTATTTAGAGTATCTCAATAATAATTATTTTATTAAACCTGTTTAGTTGATTGTTTAATAATTTTTGGTAAATATATAAAAAGATCTGATGCTTTTGCAGATATTGAGCCAATATCTTTTTCTAATTCCTTACCTGCAAGTGCATGAAAGTGCACTGCAAGAGATACAGCTTCAATTGGATCTAATCCTTGAGTAAGTAAGCCACCGATAAGTCCAGTTAAGATATCCCCTGTACCAGGAGATGCTAGCGCAGGTAAAGAATAGTTTGATATTTTTAATATATTACTTGAAGCAATTATTGTTCCTGGGCCTTTTAAAACAATGGTTGCTTCGCTTTGTTTGCTTAGTTGGATTGCACAATTAACTCTATTTCCTTGAACTTTTTTTGTAGGTATTTGCATAATACGCGACATCTCACCAGGATGTGGAGTCAGTATAAATTTATTAGATAAGGTAAATGGCCACTTTGTCATTTTTGATAAAATATTGAGCCCATCAGCATCAATAACTATCGGAGGAGAGTTATCTAATTTTTTTAAATATGTAATTATATTACTTATGAAATTAACTGTTTTCTTACTTTGTGATAGACCTGGGCCTATTACTATTGCATCAAAATTATTTAATTCTTTCAATATTTTAGTAAAATACTTTTCATCTATTTCAGTATTCTGACCAACATCAATGAGAACAATCTCTGGTTTCTTAATAATTGCTGTCTGTTGCACAAATTTATTCGATAGAAGACTTATAATTCCCGTACCAGCTATTGAAGCAGCTTCACAAGTCATAATTGCAGCACCAGGGTATATTCTGGAACCAGCTATTACTAATAATTTACCAAAATTGCCTTTATTTTCATCACCATTTCGAATAATTTTTTTGACTGCTGTTTTATCGATTTCAATAGTTTCGGCATAGTTGGCTTTATTCAAATATTTAGCAATTTGCATGTCTTCAATAATAATTTTTCCAGTCAAAGATGAGGCTGGTTGTTGAGTCATCCCTATTTTCATTGCACCAAAGGTTATTGTTAAATCTGCTTTGATTGCTTTTCGTTGTCTCTGTCCATTCTCTGAATCGATACCTGAAGGAATATCGATGGAGATTATATAATTTTGATTATTATTGATTTGTTCTATAATTTGATTTGCAATTTTATTTAGGTCTGTTTTTTTTCTATTTATATCCCAGCCAATGCCAAATAATCCATCAATAACACATTCATGCATTGAGATTAATTTATTCATTTCTACAAAACTTGATTTATCCTCTGGGATAAAGCACTCAATATTATCAATTTGATTCTTTAAGAATACTTTTAGGTCACTTCTTTTTTTTAGAAGGATGATTGTCATTTTTATGTTCCAGCTAGATAAAATCCTTGCAGCCACTAGTCCATCACTACCATTATTACCAGTGCCAATAATGGCAAGAGCCTTGAATTTATTTTCTAAATCTCCATTTATCCATGCTTCTTGTGCAACTATAAGTCCCGCTTGCTCAATAGCCTTTAGTCGACTACTTTTTTTAGTGAAGGCTTTTTTTTCTGCTTCTTGTATTTCTTTAGGTGTTACTAATTTCATTTATATTTAATTTTCTTTATTCGAAATTCCGACAACAATAGATATTGCTATATGTTGTAAATGAGTTATAGAAATATCAACTGCTTCTAATTGCATTAATTGCGCCCTTTTCTCTGCTTTACCAAAAAATTGAATTGTTGGTTTACCACGTTTATTAGCGAGAATTTCAATTTCTTTCCAGTTAATTCCAATGACGCCAGTACCTAGAGCTTTCATTGCAGCTTCTTTAGCAGAGAACCGCCCTGCGATTTCTTGGATTCTTCCTCTGCATAGTTGAATTTCTTTTTTTGTAAAAACTTTATTCAGGAATCTATCTCCAAATTTTACAAATACTTTTTCAATACGTTTAACTTCAATTGCGTCTATACCAATTGCATGAATTTTATCTAAGTCCATTTTCTATTTCCGTAAACTTTATTAGTAGTATTATGTATTTATACTTTTAGTATAATATTATTTATTAATTGAGGGTCTTTATTTATGGAAACTAAACTAATTAATGGTAAAGCTATTGCTAAGATAATTCGTCAAGAAATTGCAAATGAAGTCGATCTTTTTATTCAAAATGGTCATGTAGCTCCGCATTTGTCTGCAGTGATCGTTGGTGATGATGCTGCTTCACAAGTTTATGTACGTAATAAAGGTAGAGCATGTGAATCTGTTGGTATGACCCATAATACTATTCAGCTTGATAAGGATATTTCTTCTAAGGAACTTATTTCTGTAATTCAATCATTAAATAATGATATGGGTGTCAGTGGCATTCTTGTACAGTTGCCATTACCAAATACAATAGATGTTTCTGAAATTTTATCTACGATTGATATCAATAAAGACGTGGATGGTCTGTCAAATAATAGCTTAGGGGCCCTGTTAAAGGGCGAACCACATTTTGTACCAGCAACTCCGCTTGGAATTAGAGAGCTGTTAATTCGTTCTGATATTATTATACCTGGGAAGCATGTTGTTGTTGTCGGTCGTTCAATGCTTGTAGGTAAACCAATTTCTGCATTGTTATCAATGAAATCAAAGATAGGCGATGCTACGGTAACGCTTGCGCATAGTGCGACTCTAGACTTAAAAAAAATTACTAAGCTAGCAGATATTTTAATCATAGCTGCTGGTATTCCAAATTTAATAGATGGGTCTATGATTAAGGATGGAGCAGTTGTTGTAGATGTAGGAATAAATAGAATAGATGATAATTCTGAAAAAGGATACAAGTTGGTTGGTGATGTAGATTTGGACTCTATTGTTTCTATTGCAAGCCTAGCAACACCTGTGCCTGGTGGCGTTGGGCCTATGACAATTGCTATGGTTGTAAGCAATACTTTGAAAGCCGCCAAGACATTACAATCTGTATAAGTTGGGATAAAAAATGGATGAATTAAAAAATCATTATTACGAAATCAGTAATCTCTTTAATAAAATTTTGGAGAGTCTTTGACGTTGAAAATAAAAAAATTTTACTGAAAGATTTATTAAAAACTTCATCGATGCATAATTTTTGGAATAATCAAGAATTTGCAAGAACTACCATGCAAGAAATTAATACAATAGAAATTCTAGTCAATAAAGTCGACGAGCTCATAAATCTTTCTGCTGATATTCATAGTGCGTTTGAGCTTATTGATGGCTCTGTTGATAATAATGAAATGCTATTTCAAGAAGTTCAGGATATGATTAAAACTTATGAATCTGAAGTAGATAAGTTGCAATTAACAATAGTATTTCAAGATGTCTATGATTATAACAATGCTTTAGTTTCTTTACATTCTGGGGCAGGTGGAACTGAAGCTCAGGATTGGGCTGAAATGTTATTGCGTATGTATCTTAGGTGGGCAAATAATAACAATTTCATTACAGAAATACTTTCTATTAATGCTAGCGATGAAGCAGGTATTAAATCTGTTCAGTTTTCAGTAAGGGGTGAAAAAGCATACGGTTTGTTAAAAGCTGAAAAAGGTGTACATCGCTTAGTGAGGATCTCGCCTTTTGATGCTTCTCATTCAAGACATACAAGCTTTGCACTTGTTGAAGTTATGCCTGAAGCTAATAGTGATGAAGATGAAATGATAATTAATCAAGATGATTTACGGATTGATACTTATCGTGCTTCTGGGCATGGTGGGCAAAGTGTTCAGAAGAATGATACTGCTGTGAGAATCACCCATTTACCAAGTGGTATTGTCGTAACATGTCAAAATGAACGCTCTCAAGCAAGAAATCGTGAAACTGCCTTAATGGTTTTGAAATCTCGTTTATTGAAAATACAATTAGAGGAAAAAGAAAAAGCAATGTTAGAAGAACGTGGCGAACATGTTGTAGCAGGGTGGGGGAATCAAATACGTTCGTATGTTTTACATCCATATAAGCTTGTTAAAGATATGCGTACAGAGCATGAAACATCTAATGTTCAAGCAGTACTTGATGGAGATATTGATGAATTTATTAAATTATATCTATTAAAAAAATAAGGAATAAAAAATTGTATTGTCTTAAAAAAATTATTATCATTCTGTTTGTAATTTTAAATCTAATTCCATTGCATTTGAATGCAGAATCAAATTCAGATTATGATTCTAATATTATGCATAGCATAAAGAACCCTATTAGATTAGTCGATTCGCTTCAAGTACATAGTACAGATCCAAGATTAATTACTTTTACTTTATCATCAAGCAAGTCAGATCAAATTACTTCTGCCAGGTTATTCTATGTATTACCAAACCCTGCTCCCAATGAAGTTGATATTATATTTGATGAAAATGGCAGTATTCAGTCAACAAGTCAATTATCTTGGGGTGATTTTACTTCTGAAAAAGCTTTTATTGTAAATATTGATTCTAATAAAGGTACTTCTGATAATGTTTTTATTCCTGTTGGCTCTTTAATAACTTATTACTGGGAATTTGTTGATTCAAATAGCGTGACTTATCAAACACCAAGTTATGAGTTTGTTTTTCTTGATGGACAATATAGATGGAACGTCATTGAAGATTCAAAGAACATCAAGCTCTATCATTATGGAAATAGAGACAGGTTGGTAAATAAATCTTATAGTGAAGCAATAAAAGTTGTGGACGACACAGCTTCTTTCATTGATTTTAATTTGAACTTTCCGATTAGAATCATATATTATCGTAATAATGTAGATGCAAAACTTGCTGTACCTCCAGCAAGTTCTAATTATAGTAAAAAAACTGTCACTCAAGGAGTTAAGTATAAGACTGATGTTATTCATCAGTATGATGAAAATTATGTGACCATTAGACATGAAGTCACACACATTCTTACGAAGATTGCTGGGGCTGGCATATTTTCTAATCTACCGTTTTGGGTAGATGAAGGATTAGCAGTCTATATGTCTGGATCTAATGAAAAATATAATCAAATAGAATCATATATTATTCGGAATGAAAAAGCATTAAGACTTTCGTCAATCCAAGGCAAGCCAGGGACACCCGAAATGGTTGATTTGTTTTACGCTCAATCATACTCACTAACAAAATATTTAATTGATGAGAAAGGAATAGAAAAATATAAAGATTTTTTTAGTAAACTTAAAGCTGATTTGGGAATTGAGAAAGCATTATTATTAGTCTATGGGCTTAATCAAGATACATTATATCTTGAATGGAGAGAATTTCATAATATGCTTCCTGTTGAGCTTGATAAATTAAGTACAAATACTAATCAGTCAGCAATACCTACAATTGTGCCTCTTACCACACCAAAAATATTGAAAGCTCAACCATCTACAAAAATTAATCAGAATATTTCTACTCAACAAGAGAATGCTTTAGATCAAAAAAAATCCTCTGTCTTTTCAGTTATACAAGATAATATACTTTTTATTTTAGTTGGCTTAATGATTAGCGTCATAATGTATAAATTAATCGGTTATTTATGGAAAGATTGAATTTATTCTTGGCCAGGTAAAATTAATTTACTAGCATTTTCTTGATTATTTGCCTGTGCCCCTTGCATTTTTTTTGCTTCTTCTTCACTAATATACGGCATAGATGGATTATCGAGCTTTAGTATAATATCTGCATTACCTGAAGAAACTTTACTTATTTGCTCACATAATTCTTTTTCTTCTAACCCACCTTCTATTCTTGATGTATTAATTTCAATTGTAGGAATTTTAGTAATATTTTTATTTTTTGCAAGAATTGGGAATTCAGACATCTCATATATATTAAGATGCACTTTTTTAGAAAGTATTACAATATTAGCCAAGATGATCATTTGATTTGTTGAAAGATTTTCAAAAGGAGATACATATAGATTAATATTAGTGTCGTTCTCTATTTCATTAATGATTTTTTGGTTTTCTTCACCTAAAACTGGCATCCCATTTCCTAAGGTAATTAATATATCTAGAAAAGCAGGGAATAATGAGCCCCACCAGAATCCTATAAATTTAATTTTTCTTGCATTACCGCGTAAAATTGTTGTTGGAACATGTTCTATGTTTTCTTCTAAGGCTCTATCTGAGTGTTTTTCAATATCGTAATAAGTAATAGAAATACCTGGATGTAAATTACTAATGTCTCTTGAAACATTTTTTACGTCTTCGCAGTGAGTACATTCATCTTGGTCAATACGTGCAATTCTTGCTTGGCCTTGCAACCATACATCTAAACTCACTTGACCCATTAAAGATGAGGCAAGATGATTAAAAATTCCTTGTTTGATTTGGCTATCTAACAATTTTATCCTTTTCAATTAATTGCTTTATTCCAGAGATTAATCTAATTAATACTGTAAAACCACTAAGGATAATGATTATTGTTAAAAAAAATAAATATTGTTGAGTTATTATTGCTAATAATAAAAGAATTATTCTTGGTAGTCTACTTAGTGGCCCTGATTTTATTTTAATTCCTAAGACTTCTGAGCTTGCTTTTATATAAGAAGTAATTAAGGATAATGCAAGACTAATAAATACGAAGTAAATCTCAGATATTTCATTATGGTTGATTTGGCTTAGTATTGCTAAAAACAGTGATGTATCAACAAATCTATCAAGGTTAGAATCTAAAAATTTCCCCAAATATGTTTCTTTATTTTGGATTCTAGCAATTGTGCCATCAATTGCATCAAAAAAACTGAAAAATATTATAAAAATTATAGCAAGTATTCTTAGATCTAATATTAATAAAATAGAGCCAGTAATTGCTCCAATTGAACCAATTATAGTAATAATGTTGGGGTTTAAATCTGTACTTAAAATTAAATTATGGAGAGACTTTTTTAAATACATTTAATATCTTTCTTAATTTTATTTTAATACAGTTATTATATCTCAAAAATATTATTCGAATAATACCTTGAATGGTTTTAATAATTGTTTTTGTGAATCAAATTTGACAATTCCTAATAGAACATTATTTTGATTAAAGCAGCTATAAAATTGTTCTAAGTCTGCATGATGCAAACTGAATTCGCTATTGACTTGGATAAAATTACCATTGATCATTTTTTGTTCATCACTGTTATTAAGATGTATTTCAGGAAATTTAAGCATTGTTTTCATAGGAATGATATAATTTTTGAAATTTGTTGCATCATTCTCAATTTCTTCTATTGAATGTGCATTTTTTATATCAAAATCTGCTACAGAGGTCCGTTGGAGTTTGTCTAGAGTGGCAACCGTATTACATTCTTTACCTAAATCTTTTGCAAATGATCGTACATAAAAACCAGATGAACATTCAATTTCTACTTCAACCTTTGGCCCAATATTGTTGCTTTGTATAAATTTTATTACTTTTATATTTTTTACATTAATTTTTCTTGCAGATAATTTTGGTATTTCTCCATTTCTTGCTATTTGATAAGCTCTTTTACCTGATACTTTTATTGCACTAAATGCAGGAGGAGTTTGTAAAATATCACCAATAAATATTTCGATTTTTTCTCTAATTATTTCTTCAGTAATATGTTTTGCATTTTTTGTACTTATGACATTACCTGTAGTATCTAAGGAATCTGTTTCTATACCAAACTGAATTATTGCTTTATATTTTTTTTGTTCACGTAATATAAATTCAATTAATCTTGTTGCTTTACCAAAAGCAATAGGCAAGACACCTTCTGCAGCAGGGTCTAAGGTACCTATATGCCCAATTTTTTTGTTATTAAAAATTTTTTTAAGTGGCAATGTTGTTTTGACTGAAGAGATATTTTTTTGTTTATATAAGTTAATAAAACCACTATTTAGGTTATCAATTTGAATTAATGAAATTTTACTGCTCGCTATCTATATTCGGTAATTCTTTAATTAGATTGTCAATTTTATCTATTTGAAATTTTGTATTGTCTAAAATAAAATTTAATTTAGGAATTTTTTTCATTCTAACTTCTTGATTTAGTTCTTTTCTTAAAAATCCTTCTGATTTTTGAAGAATACTAATAATCTTTTCCTCATTATTATCTGGAACACTGCTTATATAAACTTTTGCTAAACTCAAGTCTTTTGTTATCTCAACGCCTGTAACAGAAATGAGATAGTTGTTCAAAAAAGGATTTTTAATTTTCTTTTGTATAATGTCGGCTATTACTTTTTGAACGAGTACGCCGATTTGTTCTGTGCGGCGTGACATTTGTTGACTCCTTTGATTATATTTCTCTTTTTTGTTCGTTGATTTGAAATGCAATAATCTGATCATTTTCTTCAAAGTTATTAAAATTTGATAACTTAATACCACATTCTATGCCTGCATTTACTTCTGAAACATCATCGGATTCTCGCTTGATATTTGCTATTTTTGATTGCCCAACTACTTCATCATTTCTTATAATTTTTACATTGTCGCCTTTGTTTATTTTGCCTTCTGCAACGTATGATCCTGCTATTACTTCAGTTTTATCTATTTTAAAAATTTTTCTAACTTCTAATTTACCAACTTCATTTGTAGTTATTATGGGTCCAAGGACATCATTAATAAGAATCTCAATTGATTCCCTTAAATCATAGATTATATCAAAAGTGGTAATCGAAACTTTTTCTTGCTCAGCTAATTTTTCAGCACCAATTTCAGTTCTTGAGTTGAATCCCAGTATTGCGCTCTTTGATACTGAAGCTAAGCTAACATCTGACTCATTAATTGAACCAATGCTTGCTTCAATGATATTAATCGTTAAATCTTCTTTTTTAAAAGTATCAATAGTTTTTAATATTGGCTCTATCGTTCCCTGTGTATCAGACTTAATAATTAAGTTAAGGGACTTAATTTCTTCATTATCATTATCATTCACTGAAGTTACCTCAGAAGTAATAGCAGTATTTTTTAAAGTATCCTTGTCTTGTATTCTATTTGCTTTCTCAATAATTTTTTTAGCTTCCTTTTCAGATTTAATAATTTTAAATTTTTCACCTGCTTTTGGCATTTCAGAAAGACCTGAAATGATTATTGGTTCTGATGGACCTGCAGATTGTATATTTTCTCCACGATCGTTTATCATTGATTTTACTTTACCGTAGGTATTTTCAGTAATCATGATATCCCCTTTATGAAGAGTTCCATTTTGAATTATGATCGTTGAAAGTATGCCTTGATTTTTATGCATTCTTGCTTCAAGAATTATTCCTTCAGCATTGTCACTAATATTGGCTTTTAGTTCCTGTAGATCAGCTATAAGTTGAGTTGTTTCCAATAATTCATCAATACCCTTACCAGTCAATGCTGAAATATTTACAACCACTAAGTCTCCGCCATATTCTTCAGGGGTGAGACTTAGTTCCATTAGTTGCTGCTTTACTCTATCTGTTGAAATATCTTTTAAATCAGTTTTATTAATTGCTGCAATCATTGGAATTTCTGCTTCTTTTATAAAATTAATTACTTCTTTTGTCTGTGGCATGATTCCGTCATCAGCAGCAATTACTACAATAGCAACATCAGTAATTTGCGCACCTCTTTTTCTCATATTCGTAAATGCTGCATGTCCAGGAGTATCAATAAAAGTTATTAGTCTGCCATCAGGTGATTTTGCTTGGTAGGCACCAATACTTTGAGTTATGTTACCCACTTCACTGCTAACTATGTTTGATTGTCTAATATTATCTAAAAGAGTAGTTTTTCCATGGTCTACGTGCCCAAGCACAGTAACTACTGGATGCCTAGGAATTGCATCAGCTGATTCTTGTATGTTAATTCTCAGTGATTTAAAAGCACCTTGCTTGTCTTGAGAGTCATCTAACTGATTTTCATCTAAAGTATTATTATCTTTTTCAACTGCCTGATATCCTAGATCAGAAATCACAATTGCTGCAGTATCAAAATCAATTACTTGGTTAATAGTTGCCATTACTCCATTTTTCATTAATTCTTTGATTAATTCGATAGAACTAATATTTAATTGTTCAGCAAGTTCCTTAACAGTGATAGTATCAGGAATTGTGATTGTTTTGATTGAATCATTCATTTCTGTTATGCCATCAGTTTCAGTTATACCATCAGCTTCTGTCATACCATCAGTTTCTGTCATATTTTCAGTTTCTGTCATATTTTCCTCTTTGTTAATCTTCTTTAAACATATCGAGATATTCTGAATATTCCTCTTCATCAGAGTTTTCATCAAGAGAATTTCTCTTAGCTTTTCTCTTTTTTACTTTGGTTTTCTTAGGATCATCAATGCGGTTGACATCTCTTATCTCTTCAGCAAATCTTATTCCTGCTTTTTCTGATTGTTCTTTAGTAGATTCTTTATCATCATTGTTATCATTTGTTGCTAGACCAATACTATCTTTTTGATCTGGTGTCGTGTATTGCTGAATGATCTCTTGTTCAGGTGTTAAACGTGCAGATTGTGATTGTTGTTCAGATTCAGCACTAATATTTTCATCTAAGGCACCAGTGTCATCTTGTGATTTTAATGCTTGAACTTCTAATACTTCATCTTCCAGTATAGCTGATAAATTAGGTACAGGTGGCGGAATTAAATCTTCACCAGCATTAATTAATGCACTTTCTCCTTGTAAGTCTATAGTATAGCCAGTTAAGTAAGCTGCTAATGTAGCATTTTCTCCATTTCTTCCAATAGCTAAAGATAATTGTTTATCTGGGACTGCTACAAAAGCAGTTCTAGTTTTTTCTTCAATATTCACAGAAACAATTTCAGCAGGACTTAGCGCGCTTGTAACATATGCTGCAATGTTGGGCTCCCAACGAATTAAGTCAATTCTTTCACCATTTAAATCATTAATAATATTTTGTATCCTGGAACCTCTCATGCCTACAACTGAACCAATTGGGTCAATGCCAATTTGGTTTGCAATAAGAGCAACCTTTGTTCTTTTTCCTGCAATACGAGATACAGCCATAATTTTGATAATACCTTTACTAATTTCTGGGACTTCAATCTCAAGTAATTTTTTTACAAGATCGCTGGATTTTCTAGAAAGAATAATTTGAGGTCCTTTTGATATTTTATTAACATCTTTAATGTATAGTTTAATTCTTTGGCCTGATCTGTAATGTTCATTTCGTATTTGTTCACCCTGGGGGATGATGCCTTCAGCCTTGCCTATATCAACTATTACATTTCTTGATTGGTCAATTCTAATAATTGTTCCACTTACTAGTTCACCAATTTGCTGGCTATATTCTTCGTGTACAGTATTTCGTTCTGCTTCTCTAATTCTTTGTAATACTACTTGCTTAGTAGTTTGAGCAGCTATTCTACCAAGATTTTTATTTTGAATGACTTTTTCTTTTATTTCTTCGCCAATTTTTGCTTTTGTATGTCCCATTTTTGATGCACGTTCAGGTGATACTTCAATTTCATCATCTTCTATGTCATCATCATCCATTACTGCATATAATCTTGTTATTTCAATTTCTCCACTTTCTTTATTAATGGATACTTCTAGATTTGCATATTGCAGTTCATCTTTTTTAAACGCAGATGCCATTGCTGCTTCAACGGCAATAAAGACAGTTTCTGGATCTAAATTTTTTTCCTTCGATAGTTGCTTTATTGCAGATACAAAATTTTCAGACATTTTAAATTCCTAACATTTTAAATTCAAAAGATTTAAAAAAATACTTTAGAGAAATCTATAATAAAAAAGACGTGGGCTTTTCCCCACGTCTCCAGTGTTGAGACTTCTTTGAATTAATTTTATCATTTGATTAATTTGACTACAACTGTATTTGGACAACTTAAACAGTATAAGTATTTAAAAGTTCAGAATAGATATCTAAAACATCATCGTTAAAACTCTCAATAGGTGCAAAAGTTGTCTTTTGAGTTGTTCTATTTATTATCTCGACTTCCCCATTTGCTGTATTTCTCTTAGAAATTAATATTCTAATTGGTATACCTAGTAAATCTGCATCAGCAAACTTTTTTCCTGGAGTTTCATTTCTATCATCTATTAAAATTTCTAAACCACTATCTTCAATGGTATCAATAGTTAGCTTAATTGCACTGTTGGATAATTCTTCATCTCCTAAGAAGATGATATGAACATGAAAAGGTGCAATAGTGATTGGCCAATTCAATGAATCCTTTTTTAGGGTATTTTCTGCGGCACTTGCTAAAATTCTGTCTATTCCAATTCCATAGCATCCCATTGTCGGTGTTATTGTATCTTGATTTGAACCAGATACTTTTATATTAAATTTTTCTGAATATAATTGGCCGAGTTTAAAAACATGACCAATTTCTATTCCTTTTTTACTACTTAGTTGCTTGCCACATAGCTGACACAATGCACCATCAACAGCTAAATGGATATCTCCAATTATATCTGCCTTCCAATCTTTATCATAATTGGTATTAAGGTAATGGTAATTTATTTCATTGGAACCGCTAATTAGATTATAAGATGGCACCACTGATGCATCAGCAACTACTTGAATATTTTTATCAATTCCTATGGGTCCAGTGAAGCCAGGCACCATTCCATATGACTTAATCTCATCATCGTTCATATTCCTAATTCCAGATAGTTTTATTATGTTTGTAAGTTTTACCTCGTTAATTTCTAAGTCACCTCTAATTAATGCAATAATAGGTATATCTTCCATTGCTTCATTTTTTGCAATATAAAGAACAGCTTTTAGGAATTTACTTTTTGGTAAATCAAAGAAATCAGATAGCTTATTGATAGTGGTTATGTTTTTAGTTTCAATTTTTGTGTAATCAATTGTTTTTTCTTTTTTATTCGTTTCAATTTTGATTTGTGCTTTTTCTTCATTGGCGGCATAACCACATTCACACATTATTACTGTGTCTTCACCAGTAGAGTGTAGATAAATAAATTCTTGAGAACCCTTACCACCAATTGCACCAGAATCAGCATCGATTTTTACTACAGGCAATCCACATCTGTAAAAAATATTTTCATATGCTTGAACCATTTTTTGATAAGAATCTTCAAGGCTTTTGTCAGTAAGGTCAAAGCTATATGCATCTTTCATTGTGAATTCACGAACACGGATTAAGCCACCTCGAGGCCTTGCTTCATCGCGAAACTTTGTTTGAATTTGATATAAAGTTAGTGGTAATTGTTTGTAGGTATCTACATTTTCTGCAAATAACTTGGAGACTACTTCTTCATGAGTTGGCCCAAGTATTAATTCTCGATTTTTTCTGTCTTGTAGGGAAAAAAGTATTTCGCCAAATGCTCTTCTTCGATCAGATTGCTCCCAATATTCTAAAGGTTGCAATGCAGGCATAAGAATTTCATTAGCATGTGTGTAGTCCATTTCTTCTCTAACAATATTAATAATTTTATTTTTGATTCTTAATCCAAGTAATAAATAAGTGTAAACACCTGAAATTAACTGCGTAATATATCCACCTCTTACTAGCAAAGAATGAGAAAGACTTTCTATTTCACTAGGAGCTTCTTTTCTAGTAGGGATTAATAGGCGCGTCATATTCATTTTTGTCATATTTTTCCTAAGATTGATTTAATAGTTCTTAATTATTGTTTCCACTTTAGATAAAATTTCGTCATAACTAAAATGCCCTATTAGCTTCTTCTTCATTTTCAAGTTAACTCCTGAAGGCCCACACCACAAGCCAATATCTGCATCATCAGTTTCTCCAGGACCATTGACCCTGCATCCCATTACGGCAATTGTAAGTTCTTTTTCTATATTTTTAACTAATTTTTTTACATCTTTAGCTAAGTCTACAAAAACCTCATTTTCAACTCTCGAACATGACGGGCATGAAATTATATTTGTTTTATTATTAAGCAATGTTGGTACTGATCTAAATCTTCCTGAATTAATATCATTAAGGATTTCTTGACCTGCTTTAATTTCATCTTTTTTTTCTTCAAATGGTAAAGTTAAGGATACTCTAATGGTATCGCCTATTCCTTGTGGAATAAGTTGCTCAAAGGCAATCCTTGTTTTAATTATCCCTTCAGGCGGCATTCCTGCTTCTGTAACTCCAAGATGTAGAGGAACATTAGGCCAGATTGAATGGAATAATTTATTGGCACGGATCACTTTATCAAAGTCAGAGTCTTTAAGAGAGACTAAGTAATTAGTAAATCCAATTTCTTCAAGTATTTGACAATGCTGATTAGCACTTTCAACCATTGCTTCTACATCATCGCTGAATCTATCTCTTAATATTGGGTCCACTGAGCCACAATTTACTCCCACTCGAATTGCTAAATTGTTTTTTTCAGCTATTTCGGCAATAAATCCTACTTTAGATTTAATTGATTTTGTCTTTTCATGATGATGTAAGTGGCCAGGGTTGTATCTAACCTTATCTATATAAGGAGCAATATCTTTTACAAGTCTATAGTTTTCTTGTAGATCTGCAGATAGAGGAACTTTAGTTTTATCACGAATAATCGCTAGCGCTTCACAATCTTTTTTCGAATCAATTGCAAGTCGTACTATACCTGCTCCAGCTTTATCTAAGGCATTAATTTGCGCTATAGTTCTTTTTGTGTCTGTAGTTTTAGTAGCAGCCATTGATTGGATAACAATAGGCCTATTGTTTCCAATTTTAATATTTCTAACTGAAATTTCTCTTGTATTACGTTTCTTTACCATTATAAAACTCTCAGTAAATCATTTATAGTTACAATTATTGCAAGAAACATGAATATGAAAAATCCAGTTAAATGGAATAATGCTTCTTTTTCTGGTTTTATTTTTTTTCCTCTTCTTAAGATTTCGACTAATAAAAGAAAAATTCGACCACCATCTAACATTGGAAAGGGAAGTAAATTTAAAATACCTAGGTTAATTGATAGAATTGCAGTTAGGTACAATAGAGGAGAGATACCACCTTGGCGAGCAACTTCTCCTGTAATGTCAGCAATACCTACTGGTCCAGCAAATTCAGGCTGGCTATTACCAGTAAACCAACTGATTATTTCATTTCTAAAAAGAATAAATGAATCTATTGTTGTTCTTGTTCCTTCCTTTATTGCTTTTATAAAATCCATAGAGATTGTTTCCGTAAAAGGATATTGTGAAGCAATTTTAATACCTGTGGGTCCCTGATTAGTTGGATGCGACCAGCGAGGCTCAACATTTAAATTAATAATTTCAGAGCCTCGTTTAACTTTTAAATCAATTTCTTTACCTAAATTAATTCTAATTAACTGCACAGCTTTTTGTACGTTATCAGCTTTTCTATTATTTACCGATAAAATGACATCATTAGGCTTGGCTCCTGCAGTATAAGCAGGAGAATCTTGATGCACGAATGTTATTTGTGGATTACCTACTTCTACCTCATGTGGAATCATATATGAAGTAGTAAAAAGTAAAATAGGCAAAATTAAATTTACAAATGATCCAGAAAAAAGAATTATAAATCTCTGAAGATAACTTTTTTGTGATAATGAGTCTGGCTCATCAGATGCTTCTTCGCCAAGTAATTTTACAAATCCACCTAATGGTAGCAAATTAATAGAGTATAAAGTTTTCTTAAAAGTCACACCTAATACTCTAGGAGGGAAACCAATACCAGCTTCAATAATTTTTACTTTAAACATTTTTGCTGTAAAATAATGAGCTAGTTCATGAGCAACAACTAATATTGTAATCACTATAAAGAAAACAATCATTGAATTGATTGCTTCATTATTTCTGTAAAGTAATGAGAAAATGATTAATAATATAAAAAGAAATTTAGGTAGATTATTTTTTTGTAATAAGTTCATAATTTTATATGTTGCTCATCGCAAATTCTTCGCCCCACTTGTATGCATTTAGAACATTATCTAGTATAAGTTGGTTTGATGGTTGAAATTTGTCTTCAATTTTTTTAAGTATTTCATAAATTGAATTAAAAGAACAATTTCCTTTGATAAAACTATTAACTAGTATTTCATCTGCGCCGATCATTGCTGGAAGAGTACCATCTATTTTTTTTGCTGCATTAATGATTAATTTAAAAATAGGGAATTGTTTATGATCAATTTCTTCAATACTTAATTTTTTTAATTTTAACCAAGATGTCTTATTGTTTAGAGGACTCATTGTTCTATTTGGATAGGTTAGAGCATATTGAATTGGCACATGCATATCCGGTAATCCCATTTGAGCTTTTGACGATCCATCAATATAATTTACAATTGAATGGATAATACTTTCTCTATGAATAATTGCATTAATCTTTTCAAATGGCAGATCAAATAAAATATTCGCTTCGATAACTTCAAGAGCCTTGTTAAATAACGTTGCGCTATCTATAGTAATTTTATTTCCCATCGACCAATTTGGATGTTTTAAAGCAACCTCAGGAGTTATATTAGACATTTGATTTGTGGGTACATCGATCAGTGAGCCACCCGAAGCGGTAATTGTTATAGATTCTACTTGTTGCCAGTTTTCACCTACCATGCATTGCCAAATTGCAGAATGCTCAGAATCAATAGGTATTAGTTCAGCGCCAATTTTTTGATTATCTGTTAATATTTTTTTAATAAAAGGTCCTCCTATTACGAGAGATTCTTTATTAGCAATACCAACCTTTTTTCCTTTTTCTAATGCTAGAATCATTGGTTGCAATCCAGTGATACCTGTTGAAGCTATGATTATAAAATCTAAGTCATCAATAAGAGCTATATCTTCATTAGTTAAAAATTTTGAAATATTTTTTATTTTTTTAATATGTTTATTATTAATACCAAAATAATCTGGTCGAAATTTTTCAATTTGTTCATTTAACAATACATGATTATTATTTGCGCTCAGAGCTATTACATTCACATTTTTTAGGCTATTTATTACTTCTAAAGCCTGAGTACCTATCGATCCTGTTGAACCAATAATTGCTATATTTTTCATATTACATTACTTCCAAAATAAAGAGCATATTTACATATATAGCAGCCGCAAAGATAGAATCTAATCTATCTGTCATGCCACCATGACTCAATAATAACTTAGAATAGTCTTTGATTTTCATTTTTCTCTTTAAAATTGAGCTTGTGATATCACCAATCTGACATATTATTGGCAATCCAATTAGTATAAGGAAATTAATCACTATGTTGTCTGACAACTTGAATACAATTAAACAACATAAACTAGCAGTAGCTCCAAAGATAAAACCACCTAATGCTCCTTCCCATGTTTTATTTTTTGAATATTTTTTACTCAATGATCTTTTGCCAAATTTTTTTCCAAAAGCATACGCAAATATATCTGAAGCAAAGGAAACAATGAGCACGATTCCCAAATATTTCATAGTTGTTGGTTGAAGAATTAAAAAAAGTAAGTTACTACCAAAAATTACGGTATATGTTAAGCAAAGCAGATTCATCGTAAGCTTATTCGTCTTTTCTGTCAGTAGGGCAACATAAAAAAGTGGCAAGATTGTACAATTAATGACTAAAAAAATAGTTAAAGGAAATTGCATTAAAATAATTGCTAACAGAGTTATAAATACTGCAATAAAAAATGTTATTAATTTTTTATAGAAATGATAAAAGATTTCTCCTGCTGCTATTAGTACTAATAGAGTTCCTGCAATTAATGTAGATGTCTTGCTAAGTAAAACTAAAGTAATCACTGGGGTTAGGATGACTACGACTAGAATTCTTGATTGAATTTCGTTATTTATTAGAATGATTTTCTCAAAAATTTTATTAATCCTTAGTTTTGCCAAAACGCCTTTCTCGTTTAGAGAATTCAGTTAATGCGTAATCAACCTCTTGGGCATTGAAGTCTGGCCATAGAGTAGAGGTAAAATAATATTCAGCATATGCAGCCTGCCAGATTAAAAAATTTGATATTCGCAATTCACCTCCAGGTCTAATTATGAGATCTGGATCTGGCATATTAGCAGTTGCAAGCTTATTGCTAATTGATTCTTCATTAATATTTTCTATTGGCATGCCTTCTGCAACTATTTTTTTCACAGCATTAACAATATCTTGCTTTCCTCCATAATCAAAAGCAATGTTAATAATTGTACCTGTATTGTTTTTGGTCATTTCTATTGATTCATTGATTTTAGACTGGAGATCATTAGGTAATTTATTTAAATTTCCTAAGTGATTTACTTTAATATTATATTTATGGATTAAATTTAAATTATCAGTTATAAATTCTCTTGAAAGTTGCATAAGATTATTCACTTCATCTTCAGGTCTACTCCAATTTTCAGTAGAAAAAGCGAACATAGAAATAATTTTAATTTTGTATTGAACCATACGTTCAATAACTTTAAGGAATGCTTTTGAACCAGCTTGATGGCCTTCCATCCTGGTAACTTGATGGTTTTCAGCCCATCGACCATTTCCATCCATAGTAATCGCTATGTGTGTTGGCAGTTTAGTGAAATGCAGTAATTTTTCTTCGGTTGGTTCAATTTTTGAAATATTCATATTAATCATATTTCCATAAGTTCTTTTTGTTTTTTTTCAGATATTTGTTCAATTTTAGACATATATTCTTTTGTTGATTTTTCCAAATTATTCATTGCTCTTATTTCTTCATCTTGAGAGATAGAACTAGATTTTTTTGAATCCTTAATAGCATCAATGCTTTGCCTTCTTATATTTCGTATAGCAATTTTTGATTCTTCAGCAATAGTTTTGATTTTTTTTGCTAACTCTATCCTTCTTTCTTCTGTTAGTGGAGGTATGGGCACTTTAATAAAATCAGAATCAGTAGCTGGATTGATACCTAAATCACTAGATTGAATTGCTTTTAAAATAGATTCAGTATTATTTTTATCCCATACTTGTACATTAATTAAAGATGGTTCTGGAATAGACAATGTAGCCAATTGCTGTATTGGTAATTTTTGACCGTAGACTTCTACTTCAATATTCTCAATTAAACTTGTAGACGCTCTGCCTGTTCTAACAGAAGCAATAGATGTGTTAAAGGCCTCAATTGATTTATCCATTTTAGATTGTATTTGGTTTGGGTCAAATAAATTCATTTTATTTACATGTATTATTCTTGTTCATTATCTAATTCACCAATTTCAAATCTTTGGAATCTTTTAATTTGTATATTTTCACCAGTTTGTGCTATGACTTCTTGAACAAGTTCCTTTATTAATTTAGAGGATTCTCTAATGAATGGTTGATTCATTAGAGAATCCTCATCTTCGCCATTAATATTTTTTGGATTCATTGCAGTAATTTGCATAGCAAGATTTTTTGCTAACTCTCTAAATTCATTAGTCCTAGCAACGAAATCAGTCTCACAGTTTATTTCGACAATTGTGCCTAATCGATTCCCTTGATGAATATAAGATTCGATTATTCCTTGGTCAGTTGCTCGATGTGCACGTTTTTCTGCATTGGCTATGCCTTTTTCTTTTAGAATTTCTTTTGCTTTTTCAAAATCATTATTTGCTTCTTCAAGTGCTCTTTTTGCATCCATAACACCAGCGCCAGTCTCATTTCTTAATTGCTTAATATTTTCAGTGTTAGACATGTTGACCCTTTCTTTAAATTTCTTGATAAATAATGTAAAAAGCTTTTTATATTATTTAAGCTTTTATTGTCCCAGTATTTGAAGAGTTATTTTTTGTTTTTTTCGTCTTTTCTTCATTTATATTAGCTTGTGCTTTTTCTTTATTTTTTGCAGCATAAACTTGAGATCCTTTTATGGATGCTTCTGCAATGTAATTGGTAATAAGTTCTATAGATCGAATTGCATCATCATTGGCTGGAATTGGATAATCTATGAAGTCTGGATCGCAATTTGAATCACAAAGCGCGATGATGGGTATGCCAATTTTTTTAGCTTCAAGCACGGCAATTTGATCAACATTTGGATCAACGCAAAAAATGACTCTTGGAACTTGTTGAAGCTTCCTTAATCCTCCAAATGATCTTTCCATTCTCATACGATTTCTCTCAAAGAGAACCGATTCTTTTTTTGTCATATTTGAAAAAGTGGCTTCAATATCCATTTCATCTATTTCTTTTAATTTTTCAATTCTTTTAGAAATTGTAGGCCAATTAGTTAATGTGCCACCTAACCATCTATTTGAGACGTATGGCATTGAAGCACTTTCTGCTTTAGAAATTATAATATTTGCTGCTTGTTTTTTTGTTCCTACGAAAAGCACTAGTCCACCATTAGAAGTTGTAGTTTCAACTAATTTGATAGCTTGTTTTAGTAATTTTGAGCTAATACCTAAATCTAATATATGTATGCCATTATTTTCACTATGAATGAATCTTTTCATCTTTGGGTTCCATTTAGATTTTTTATGTCCAAAATGGACTCCAGCTGCAAGCATTTCTCGCATTGTCTCAGCAATAGTCAATCTGAACTCCTTTATTTTTTAATCAATTATTTCAAGAATATAAGTATATATTGTTCAATACATTAGGTTACAGTCAAAGTTACATTATTTTATAAAAATCTCATTTAAATTTGACTATACTTTCTCATTTTAAGATTTTCTCTAGAGATATATTTTATCCTTCTCCACTTGTTTCATGTTTGCGATTAATATAAACATTAACTTATGCAATTAAATAGAAATGGAATGCAATTTGCCAAAATATGATTTTCTATGCTCGAAAGGTTGCACGTATGAATCTGAAGAATCTTTTGGTTCATCGCGTGAGCAAAAATGTAAAAAATGTAAAAAGGGCACTGCAGTACGTCAGTTGAATCTTCCTACGTTTAGATATCGTGGTGTTGGTTTTTATACTACTGACACTAGAAAAGATAGCAGAAAGCCTGAAGTGCTCCCAGAAACTTCTGCTCGTACTGAAAATCCTCCGGAGCAATGGCCTGATAAAGATGATACATTGCATGGTAATGCACCAACGAAGAAAAATCAAAAAAAACAATCTAATAAAAATAGCGAATAAATCTAATTCAATTCCATGCTGATATCTAAAAACTTTGCTGAATGCGTAATGGCCCCTATGGCTATAAAATCTATATTAAGATTTTTATAATCGGATATATTATTTAAATTTACGCCACCTGAGATTTCAATTTTTATATTATTGTTATTATTTAAATCAGTAATTTCTTTTATTTCTTCAATACTCATATTATCTAACAGTAATAAATCTATGTTTGTTTTCATTGCTTCTTTTGCTTGTTCAACTGTTTCTACTTCTAATTCTATTAAATAGTTAGTGCCAGTTGCTTTTTTATATTTTTGAATAATTTCTGTAATACTTAAATTTTTCATTGCCCAATTTAAATGGTTATCTTTTATAAGTATAAATTCACTTAAGGAGTTTCGATGATTTTGACCACCACCTTTACTAACTGCGTATTTTTCAATAGTTCTCAAGGTAGGAGTAGTTTTCCGTGTATCTCGAATAATTACTCTTTGGTTATTTAGTATTTGAATAAACTTATTGGTTAGAGAAGAAATACCAGACAGCATTTGTAAAAAGTTCAATGCTACTCTTTCCCCAGCGAGTATCTTATTAAGGGGTCCTGATATTTTTCCAATTACTTCATTTTCTTTGATAACTTCACCATCAACTTTATTTATAGTTAGAGTAATATCTTTAGAAATATATTTAAAAGTTGCATGTAAAAATTCAATGCCACAAACTATTCCATTTTCTTTAGCAATTAATGAAAAACTCTCTTCAGTATCATTTGGGATAATATATTGAGAAGTTACATCATGATCGTAATCATCTTCTTGAAGCGCGATCTGCACTAAATTTTCAATTATTGTTTTTTCTAAGTTTGGATTTACCATAGATGTTTAAATATTGACTAACTAATTTCTAACATTCTTTCCAGAGCAATTTTGGCAAATGCTTTGTCTTTTTCAGGGACTTTAATTTGGTTTACAACTTTGCCATTAGATAATGATTCAATAACCCAAAGTAAGTATGCAGGATGCACCCTATACATTGTACTGCAGGGACAGACAACTGAATCTAAACAGAAAATTTGCTTTTGTGGGTTTAATTTAGCTAGCCTAGAAACCAAATTAACTTCAGTCCCAACACCAATTATACTGCCATCCTTTGCATTATTGACATAATCTGCTATGAATGCTGTTGAACCAACTGCATCTGCTTCTTTAACAACGTCTGCGTTACATTCAGGATGTACAACTATATTAATTCGTGGATATTGACTTCTTGCTTCCTTAATTTGTGAAACAGTAAAACGTTGATGAACTGAGCAAAATCCATCCCAAAGTATAACTTTAGATTTTCTAATTTTTTCTTCACTATTACCACCCAACTCTATATCAGGCCTGCGCCAATCCCATAAAGAAATTAGATCATCATTGATACCTAATTGGTGGCTAGTATTACGACCAAGATGTTGATCTGGAAAAAAGAAAACTTTATCTCCTCTTTCAAATGCCCACTTTATTACCTTATCTGCATTAGATGAGGTACAGACGATACCATTGTTTTGACCACAAAAAGCCTTTAAAGTTGCCGGTGAATTAATATAAGTAATTGGAATAATGTTAAATTGATCCTTAAATCTATTTGTAAGCTCTTTCCATGCAGAACTAACATCAGGTCTATTAGCCATATCAGCCATTGAACATCCTGCTTCTAAATTAGGGAGTATTATTTTTTGTTCATCATTGGATAAGATGTCAGCAGCTTCAGCCATAAAGTGAACGCCACAAAACACTATATTGGGTGTACTATGATTATTAGCGGCATAAACTGATAATGCATATGAGTCACCAATTTGATCAGCAAATTGTATTATGTCTTCTCGTTGATAATGATGACCTAAAATAATTAATTCATTACCCATATTTTTTTTTAATTTAGTAATACGATTGATTATTTCATCTGGTGATAATTGAAAGTATTCTTTTGGTATTTCTTGTTGCCATTGGGAAAAAGATTGTTCTTCAGCAAGAGGTAAGGTTTCCATTTGCATAGGAACCTCACAATCAATTTTTTCTTTATAGTCTAAAATAAGTTTTTTGTTCATTAAATTACTTAACTTAGTTTGTGTACTACGTACGCAAAGGTTTATATATTAAGGATACATAAAATTAATTCTATAAATCAACTAAAATTACAAAGAAGTAATATATTTTTATTTTTTTAAAATAATGTCGGGACTTTGGAAATAAATTTATATAGTGCTGCTGGCCTATAAGCCCCACTTTTTCTAAACTTTCCATTTTGAATTATTATATTATTACTTATCATACTTTTTCTAAAATTACGTCTATCAAATTTTTTTCCAATAATTGCTTCGTAAGTTTCTTGTAATTCTCTCAGTGTAAATTCGTTTGGCAAAAGACTATAAGCAACATTAGAGTATTGTAGTTTAGATTCTATTCTTTCTAATGCTTTTTCAATAACTACTTTATTTTTAAATGCTAAGCTATTAATTTGATTTGCATTAAACCACTTTGGTTGCCATGTCTTTTCTGCTCGTAGAGTAACATCCTTTTCATTGACTAATGCAAAATAACAAACTGCTATGCTTTTTGGATTATAGTTATTTAAGCCAGAAATTGTAAATAATTGTTCAAGATAAACATCTTTAGCGCCTGTTTCTAATTGTAGCCTAGCTGTTGCTGTTTCTTGTAGTTTTTTTTCTCCTGTCCATGTACCGCCAGGAAGGGCCCATTTATTATCTTCTGGTTCAGCAGAACGTTTTACTAATAATATATTTAAATGCTTATTCTTTATTGCAAAAATAACAATTACTGTTGCAATCTCATTTTCATTTGCTTGTTGAATGGGCTGCACTCCAATTTTATTTTAGATGATAGCTATTTCATTGCTGTTAGCAATGATGCCTTTTAAGGACCAAGGGCTTACTTCATGAATATGAACATCTACAATGTCACCTAGTATATTTTCACCATTAAAGTGAACTAATTGATTGCTTGATGTTCTACCTGTACATTTGCCAGATTCTTCTTTTTCTACTAACACTTTGAAAGTTGAATCAATGAGCTTGGTATTTTTTTCTATTGATATTTTTTTCTGAATTGCTTCAAGTATTTGAAGCCGTTCTTTTTTAATTTCTAGAGGAATATCATCCTCGAGCTTTCTATATGCGTATGTTCCAGGTCTGGGTGAATAAGCTGCTATATGTATTTTATCAAATTTATATTCTTCAATTAATGCAATGGTGTCTTCAAATTCTTTAGTTGTTTCACCTGGAAATCCAACTATGATATCTGTTGAAATTGCTGCAGTAGGCATAACTTCTCTAATGTAATTTACTCTTTTTTTAAATTCTAAGATTGAATAACCTCTTCTCATTTTTTTTAACATTGATTCTGAACCTGATTGAACAGGAATTAAAAAATGCTCGCAGACTTTTTTACAATTGGATACGGCATCAATAATTTTTTTTGTCATATCAACAGGATAAGAAGTTAAAAATCTAACTCTATTGATACCATCTATTGTTTCTATTTCTTCAAAAATATCTGCAAGATCTGTTTGGATTGTATCTAGATCCTTGCCATAAGCTTCGACCGTTTGTCCAACTAAAGTGACTTCTTTTACTCCAGCTTTAGCTAGATGCTTAACTTCATGAAGAATTTCTAATGGTTCTCGAGATATCTCACGTCCTCTTCGAAGGGGAACAATGCAGTACGTACATATTTTGTTACATCCATGAATTATAGGAACAAATGCTGTAATTCCTTTTGGGGTACCAAATGTTTCTGGCCAAAATTCACCACTTGAAATATCGCTTTCTTCAATCATAAGTTCAATAATCGGATCAAACTCTTGTGGCTTTGCCCAAACATCAACCATGGGAAATCTTTTTTGTAGGTCTTTATTATTATTACTAACCATACATCCCATTACAGCTAATTTAAAATTGTGCCCATCTTTTTTTCTTTTTGTTAGATTTCCTAATTGACCGAATGCCCTTTCTTCTGCATGTTGTCGAACAGCACATGTATTGATAACAACCAGATCGGCATTTTCATCTGTTGCAACTTGCTGTAAACCAAATTTTGATAAACCAGCAGACAACTTTAATGAATCTGCTTCATTCATTTGGCAGCCAATTGTAGATATAAAAAAATTGTTCATAGTATTGTTTCTATTATTTTAATGGCGGAGAGGGAGGGATTCGAACCCTCGATCCCAAATAATTGAGATAGGCGTTTAGCAAACGCCCGCACTAGGCCACTATGCGACCTCTCCATAATTAACCTATTTATTCATGCAAAAGGATAACATAGTTACATTTATTAAGAGAGAGTAATCAAAAGGTTTTTCGCACGAATGCTAAAAATCTAAATTAGACCTAATTCTTTTAATACATTTTGTACTGTGATCCCAATATCTGATGGAGATGCTACAACGTGAGCACCTGCACTCTTTAATGCATCTTGTTTAGCCTCAGCAGTACCTGAAGCACCGGAAATAATAGCGCCAGCATGCCCCATTCTTCTCCCTGGAGGAGCAGTTGTGCCAGCAATAAAACTAATAACTGGTTTTGACATTAATTTTATAAATTCAGCAGCTTCTTGTTCTGTATTGCCACCTATTTCGCCAATCAATACAATGCCTGCTGTTTCTTGATCGGCTTCAAATAATTTTAATGCTTCTTTTTGTGAAGTACCAATTATAGGATCGCCCCCAACCCCAACAGAAGTTGATTGACCAATACCTAATCTCGTTAGTTGATCAACTGTTTCGTATACCAGCGTGCCTGAACGTGAAATAACTCCAATATTACCTGGCATATAAACGTCAACAGGCATTATGCCAGCTCTTGCTTTTTCTCCTGGTGATAAGATGCCAGGACAGTTTGGACCAATCAAAACTGTATCTGGATAATTTTCAAGTACTTGCTTAACAGTCATCATATCCAAAACTGGGACACCTTCAGTTATGCAGATTATTAATTTGATCCCAGATAAAATAGCTTCGATAATTGCATCTTTACAAAATGGAGCTGGTACAAAAATTAAAGAGGTGTTCCCTTCAAATTGATCTATGGCTTCTTTTACTGTATTACATATTGGAATTCCAGATTTTTCAGTTCCACCTTTTCCTGGTGTAACGCCAGCTACAATTTTTGTACCGTATTCAATACTAATCTCGGCTTCTCTTGATCCAGCTGACCCCATTCCTTGAATAATAATTTTACTTGTTTGATTTAATAAAACAGACATGTTTCCCTCTACTAATTCTTTGAAGCTTTGACTGCGAGACTTGCGCCTTCTGCAAAGCCATCAGCTAATTTATATTCAATGCCTGATTCAATTAAGATTTTTTTTCCATCTTCGACATTGGTTCCTGCTAGTCTTATAACTGTCGATTGATTTATCAATCCATTCTTTTTTGCTTGAACAAAGCCTTCAGCAATTATATCTGTCCTTGCTAATCCACCAAAGATATTAATAAATATTGCTTTTACATCTGGATCAGAGCCAATAATTTTAAGTGCTGCTACTACAGATTCTGGATTATTTGCAGTCCCTATATCTAAAAAATTTGCTGGTTCACCACCTGAAAATTTAATTGCATCCATTGTTGCCATGGCTAATCCAGCACCATTAACCAGACAGCCAATGTTTCCTTCAAGTTTAATATAATTTTGAATACCATTAGATTCTGCTTCAAGTTCTAAGTCATCTTCTTGAGTTTTATCTCTAATATTAAAAATATTTTCTTGTCTAAATGACGAGCTGTCATCTATGGAAAATTTTGTATCTGCGGCACTTAATTGTTTATCTTTTGTGGCAACTAATGGATTGATTTCAATTAACGATGCATCATTTTTCACAAAAGCATCATATAAACCTGTCAAGATTGATTGTAATTGAGTCAATAATTCATCTTCTAAATTAAGATGAGCACCAATTTCTCTTACTTGGAATGACATTATTCCAATACTAGGATTAATTGATGTTTTTAGTATAGCCTGTGGATTTTGTTCTGCAACTGCTTCAATATCCATGCCACCTTCGGGAGAAGAAATAAAAACAGGCCTACTTAAACTTCCATCAATTGTGAGAGCGATATAATATTCTTTATCTATATCTATTGCCTCTTCGATAAGTAGTGAATTAATTGGTAGACCTTTATCACCAGTTTGATGTGTGACTAATTTTTGCCCCAGTAACGAATTTGCATAATCAATTGTTTCATCAAAAGAATGTGTTACTTTTACTCCACCAGCTTTTCCTCTTGCGCCCGAATGTACTTGTGCTTTAACGACAACTGGAAACTGAAGTTGACTTTTTATTTTATCAATATCAGAAATATTAAATATTGTATGCCCACGTGGTACCTTTACATTATTATGACTTAATATTTCTTTTGCCTGATATTCATGTAGTTTCATGCTGCTAACCTTTTTATTTCTAAAGATGAATGCTATAGCGAGATTGTTTCATACTCAATATCAAAATTTATAAATTAAGAGATATAATATAAAATATGTTAATTGATTGAACGAAGGAATTATGAAAAATCGACCTATGGAAGGAATAAAAGTCTTAGAGATTGCTAATTGGGTTGCTGCACCAAGCTGCTCAATGATGTTATCAGATATGGGTGCTGAGGTTTTTAAAATTGAACCACCAGAAGGCGATGCCTTGAGAGGTATTCTGGAATCTCCTCCAATCCCGGGAGCACCTGGTAACTTAACTTTTTATCTAGATAACAGAGGTAAAAAATCAATAGTTATCGATTTTACGAAACCAAATGCTTTTAAAGCTGTACATAAAATCATCAGTCAAGTAGATATCTTAATTACTAACCTGACTGATGAGCGAGCAAAAAAATATCATCTTTCATTTGATGATGCAAAGCTAATAAAACCAGATATTGTATATTCTGTCATTAGTGGATATGGAACCACTGGACCTGATGCTTTTAGGAGGGGATTCGATTTTACTTCTTTTTGGGCTCATTCAGGCATCCAAGGATTATTAGGTGAACCAGATGATCCCCCACCACCTAATAGGGGATCTCAAGGCGATCATATTTCTGCTATGAATTTACTTGCTGCCACTTTGGCAGCACTACGTCTGCGTGATATTTCTGGTGAAGCGCAAAGAGCGGAAGTGACATTACAAAGGACCGGCATGTGGACAATAGCGGGGGATGTGCAAAGAACAATTTTTAGTAAAGAGCAACCAAAAAAGCATGATCGTCAAGAACCAAAAAATCCTATTTTTAATTCATACCAAACAAAAGATGGTAAATGGGTTATGTTTGCCATGGCACAAACTGATCGTTATTGGCCTCGTTTTTGTGACATGGTACAAAAGCCTCAATGGAAAAAAACCTATGCCAATATTGAGCAATTAATGAAGCATACGAAATTATTAACTACTGAGATTACTAAGTTATTTTTAGAAAAATATTTTGATGAATGGTCAATTTTACTCGATAAATTTGATATGACTTGGGCTCCAGTTGTTGAAGTGCCTGATTTGATTGAAAGTCCTCAATTAGATGCTATTAATGCATTTGCTGAAGTTAATGATCCTGAATTTGGTACCTATAAGACACTTAATGTACCTTTTAGTATTCTGAATAGTGATATAAAGCCACGTGGACCTGCGCCTCTGCCAGGCCAGAATACTGATGAAGTATTAAAGGCATTTGGTTTTACTTCTCAGGAGCTATCCGATTATGCTGCAAATGGATTATTTGGGTAACTTATTTAATTTTTATTGCTTTTCCAGACTTATTTGATAAGTGAACTGCATCAATAACTTTTTGACATTTTAATCCATCTAAAATGTCAGGGCTTTGTTTTTTTCCATTTATTCCAGAAATTAATTTATCAATCATTAAACCAAATCTGGGGACTACACTTTTTCGTGCAGCTGAAGACATTTTTATTAGAGGGATTTTAATTTTTTTATTTAATGGGCTTTTATTAGAAGAGAATAATAACTGCGAACCATTTGGAGACAATTCATCACCATCTAATGTCAACGTTCCATGAGTGCCATAAATCTTAATAGTTCTGTTTGAACCTAGCTTAGTATTTGTTGCAATACTGCAATTAATTGAAACAGATGTATTAGATTTTAGTTGCCCATTCAAACTAAAAATATCATCAGCAGTAATTTTTTTTACTAAATTATTTTCATCAATTGCTTGTTTATTAATAGAATTCAATGTTCCATATACAGTATCAAAATCATCAATCATGAATCTTGTAAGATCAATAAAATGACTACCCATTGCACCTAAAATTCCTCCCCCTTTGTTTTTTTCAAACCACCAGCGATAGGTTGGTAGTGTTTTGGAAACAGGTATGCCTCTAAAATCATTAATAGATAAGTGAATTGGCGTACCAATTTTTCCTTTGGCAATTAAATCTTTCATTAATTGGTGTGATGCAAAATGTCTCATTGTAAATGCGGCAATACTTGTGATTTTATATTTATTGACTGCACTTAACATGGATTGTCCTTCTTGTGCATTTAAGGCAAGTGGCTTTTCGCAGATTATATGTTTATTTGCTTTTGCAGCCGCAAGAAACATCTTATTATGCATATGCACTGGGCTACCTATATATATGATATCTAAATCTTTTCTTGCACAAAGACTCAGATAATCTTTTTCAACATTAGGAATATTAAATTGTTCAGCACACGTAATTGCATTTTGAATATCGCCACTACAAATAGCAGTGACTTCAACTCCTTTATATGATTTGAAAGTAGGAATAGGGCTCTTGGCTGCCCAGGATGTTCCGATAATGCCGATTTTATACATAATGTTTTATTTATCACAATCTATATAAAAAAAGAGCTTGGTGTAACAAACTCTTTTTTTATTCAAAATATATTTTTGAACTCAGGTTACTAGCCTTACATGTATCGCTTTCGAACTCCAGCCATTACATCACCGGATATCTTAATAACAAGAATATTCGCTAATGTTTTGCCTGCTAATGCTCCACCTGTCAAACTACCTATTAGATCTGCACCTGCAGTTTCTACTAAATAATAACCAAAGGCAAGTCCAACTATCCAACTTGCTACAGTATGGCCTGTTAAGCCACCTATAAGATTTCCAGGCAGAAAACCACCTATGATATCCATTGCTAAATTAGTAATTGCCTCAAGCACTAGACCAGCTAACATAATTAAAATGACTGTCTCGAAAGACATACTTGGATCTGGCATATATAAACCTCCACTTAACTAACTGTAAGAGCGATAAAAATAGCTCTTAATTGTTTATTGGATTAAACAAATAAACAATTAAGAGAATACTATAATTATATTGACCATTTTGCAACATTAATTGAAATTAATTCATTTTTGGAATATTTATGAAAATTTTAATATTTTTTTAATATGACCTTAAGGACATTGCTTAGAATTATGTTTCATTGGTATCTTAGTTGAAAAGAGGGATATTATGAATTATTTGTACCGTAAGAAATTTATAATTTTGATTACTATATTTTTGGTTGTTGGATCCTATTTTTTATTTTTTTTGAATAATGAAGAAAAAGAAGCCGAGCAAGTGGCATTATATGAGCATGAAGTTACTACAGGAAGAATGGCTGATTCATTATTAACCAGTGTGAATGCTACTTCTAGGAATAAAGTTGAACTATCTTTTGGTCTTAGTGGCGAAATTAATCAGATTGCTGTCGGCACTGGCGATGTTGTGAAGAAAGGAGAATTACTTGCTGTACTTGAATCATCAGCTGCTTCTCGTCAAGTTGAAGTAAAAGAACTATTGCTGTCACAACAACAAGCTAATCTTGAAGATTTACTAGCTGATCCAATTGCTTCAGAAATTGCTTCCGCCAAACAAACTACTGCAAATGCTAAGTCATCTGTTGCAAATGCAGAGTTCAATTTAAAAAATTTACAAGAAGGCAGTTTGGCATCGACCATACAATCGCAAAGACAAACTCTAACAACTGCAAAATTTAATTTGGAAAATTTAATTAATCCATCTACAGCTACAATTGCAAATTCAAATTCTTCAGTTAAAAATGCTCAAACTTCCTTAGAGCGCTCTCAGAATGATGTTGATGAGCTTTGGCCTAAATTAATTAAAGCACAAGAAGATTACTGTCAAAGATTTCAAGATTGGGTAGCTGTTTGTAACGTGGGTGATATTCCTCTAAGCGATGAAAAAATTAAAGGATTGCTTGATTCATTAACTTTGGCAATGGTCCCCCAAGGGAATCAGAGAACAAAGACAGAAGCATTATTAACTGCTAATGCAAATTATGCTGATGCTGTAAATTCTGTTAGTTCTAATGAGGCGGCATATTTGTCTGTAAAAGAAGCAAATGAAAAATTAAAAAGTCCTTCTGCCTTGGAAGTTAAAAAGCTTACCGAAGCAGTAACAGCTGCGCAGGTTCGCTTAAATGAATATCTTGCGTCTCCTGAACAACTTGAAATCGATAAGCTAAATGCATCATTGGATAGCGCTAAAGCTAATCTTGAGTATGCTTTAGCCAGGGAAGTAGAATTAACTGCCGGAGCACTTGCAAATGCAATCAATAGAAAAAAACAAGATATTCGTATTGCTCAATTGAATTTAACTGATGCACAAACTAATTTAGCAAATCATACATTAACAGCACCTTTTGATGGAATAGTTGGGTCGGTTAATGTGACTGTCGGGCAACGTATTGGTTCCAGCACTGCTGTTACTACATTAAGTGATCCAAGCTCAATTTATATTGAAATTCCTGCATCTGAATCAGATTTAAGCCAAATGCAAGTTAATAATCTTGGTTTTGCAGTTTTTGATGGTATGCCAGGTCAATTTTATATTGTTAAATTGAAAGCAATTAGCGTTATACCAAATATATCCCAAGGTGTTATCACCTATCCTGCAGAGGGTGAAATTCTTATTGGTGAAAATCTATTACAAGAAGGCAGAAATTTAGTTGTATTGCTAGATTCTCTCTCTAAAACAATTGGTTTAGACGCATCATCTATGATTAGGCCATCTGGGCCACCAAGTGGATTTGCTGGAGGCAATGACACTAGACCAGAAGGCAGTCCTCCAATGGGTAGGCCATCTGGGCCACCAAGTGGTTTTGCTGGTGGGCCAGCGATGAGGTCTCAAGATTCGTCAATGACTGGCATGGGTTCTCTAATGATGCAGTTTGCAAATCCAAAATTACCTTTAGATGGTATGTCTGGAACATTGACCTTAGTTACTAATATTCAGGAAGATGTTCTACTCGTTCCAAATAATGCAATAAAGCGAGTTGGGAGAGAGAATACTGTTACCTTAAAAAATATTGATGGAATTACTGAACAAAGAGTTGTACAAACTGGCAATGATGATGGTTCAAATATTGCAATTATGAGTGGCTTAGAAGAAGGCGAGATTATTTTGATTGAATCAAAAAAATCTATAAAGACAGATAAATCAGCGAATCCTACTAATAGCAGGCCACCTGGCCCTCCGGGTAGTTTTAGTGGAGGTCCTAGATGATTGAGTTAAGTAAAATTTCTAAAGATTATTATACTGAAGCTGGCACTGTGCATGCTTTAAGAAATATTGATGTGAAAATACAATCTGGAGAATTTGTTGCCATTATGGGTCAGTCTGGTTCAGGTAAATCGACAATGTTAAATATATTGGGTTGCCTAGACCAACCAACTGCAGGTCAGTATTCTTTAGATGGTATTAATGTAGGAGATAAGGATGATACATATCGTTCTATCTTACGTAGGGAGAAATTTGGTTTTGTCTTTCAATCATACAATCTTGTTCCTAGGCTATCAGCAGTGGAACAAGTGGAATTACCATTAATTTATCAAGGTGCAAATAATAAGAGAGAAGTTGCACTTGAGGCGTTAGCTCGTTTGAACTTAGATGATAGAGCTCATCATTTCCCTCAACAATTATCTGGTGGCCAACAACAACGCGTTGCAATTGCACGTTCATTAGTTGTTCAACCACAAGTTGTTTTTGCAGATGAACCTACTGGTGCTTTGGACACGCAAAGTGGGCAAGAAATTATGAAAATATTTTCTGATCTATCGAAAGAAGGAATTACAATTGTATTAATTACGCATGAACAACATATTGCTGATCAATCTAGTCGGATTCTAGAGATGAGTGATGGGCTGGTGGTATCTGATACTCTGCGAGCAAGGGATCCACTGTGACTATTATTGATGCAATCAAGATAGCTTTTCGATCTATTTATGCAAATAGATTAAGAAGTATTTTAACTGCCCTAGGCATGATTATCGGCGTTGCTTCTGTGATTGCCTTAATTGCTATTGGTCAGGGCACACAACAAGGTGTCAAGCAAGAAATTATGGGCTTAGGTGCTAATCTTGTTTTTATACAACCAGGTTCTTCTACAGATCAATCTACAGGTAGCAAAGGAGGCAGGGGCTCATCAACTACTCTAGTGTTGAGCGATGTTGATGCTATCATGGACGCAGAAATTGAGGGCCTATATGGCGCATCTGGTCAGATTAACTTTCCAGCACAGGCTATTGGTGGTGGAAATAATGACCGAGTAGACGTTGTGGCAGTAGATGCAGAATATGCATATGTGCGTGATTTAAATATAGAATATGGATCGTTTATTTCAGATAATGATATTGCTAGAAAATCTATGAACATTGTCCTTGGACATGCAATAGCTGATTCTTTATTTCCTGTCGGAGACCCAATTGGCGAAAGTGTGCGCATTAATCTTGGAGGTAAATTCGGTTTTAATTTTCGTGTTATAGGAGTGTTAGCTGAATCAGGCGGTCAAACTGTTCAGGATACTGCTGTATATATTCCTATACCATCGCTTATGAATCGACTTAGATTTTTAAAGAATCCTACTGGGGGCACGACTATCCAACAAATTAGTATCAAGATTGATGAAAATGCAGACGAACAAGTTATTAAATCGGAATTGGAAGATGTACTACTCATAAAACACGATGTTATAGAGCCAGATTTTATTATTAATAGTCAAAATGATTTAGTTAATGCTGCAAGTGCTGTAAGTAAGACCTTATCTATTTTATTAGGTAGCATTGCTGGTATTTCTCTTATTGTAGGGGGCATTGGGGTTATGAATATTATGCTCGTAAGTGTGACAGAAAGAACTCGAGAAATTGGTATTAGAAGGGCAGTTGGTGCGCTTAGTAAAGACATTAGACTACAATTTATTTCAGAGGCCCTTGTGGTCACTATTGGTGCAGGAATAATAGGAGTAATTGTTGGAATAGCTATAGCAGTGATTGTGAATGGCAGAATGATTGCTGGGCAACAGATGGCAACAGTAATCGAGTTATGGAGCGTATTAGTAGCCTTTGGTGTGTCATCCATTGTAGGACTTATCAGTGGTAGCTACCCTGCTCACAGAGCAAGCAAGTTGGACCCTATCGTTGCTCTACGAACAGATTAAATATAGATATAATATATATCAATAGCATTCATGTGAAAAACTTTTCGATTTATCTCTCTTAATAAATATCTATGTTATCCTTTTGCATGAACAAAAAGGAGAACAATGAATAAAAAGAAAAGTCTAATATTACTTACTATAATTGTCCCAGTTTTTGCAATACTAGCCGGTCTTGTGACATATTTTTTTGTTTTAAGATCTGACACGCCAGCACCAGTTAGCATAGACAATGCTATACAACAATCAAAGGATATTACGAGTAGCATTGTTGTAAAAGAATCTGTTTTGCCTGATGAAGGAAAGAAAAGTCAATCTGGCAATATTAATGAAAAAAACTCTAAAGCAACACTAACAAAGACAGATTCTAGTAATTCTTTAGTCGGTACATGGGTTATTGATAATGATGTTGAATCCTTTGTTGGATATCGAGTTAAAGAGGAGTTAGTAAGTGTTGGGACATTCACTGCTGTTGGTAGAACAAGCCTTGTTGAAGGTAGTTTAAATTTCACTGGTACTAATATTAATTCTGTTACTATTAAAGCAGATTTAAGAGGATTGAAAAGTGATAATCGATATCGCGATCAAGCTTTGTCTAGACAAGCAATTGAATCTGCAAAATTCCCTTATGCAGAATTTATTTTATTAGATCCTATTTTAATTCAAACTGTACCATCCGAAAACCAAATTGTAGATATAAATGCAAGAGGAACCTTAACGTTACACGGTGTAACTAATTATGTTGAGATAGCTCTAACTGGTAAATTATCTTCTAATAAATTATTTATTATTGGTACTTTGCCAATAATATTTATTGACTATGATATTGCTAAGCCGAGCAGCAGAAGCGTATTATCCATTGAGGACAATGGTATTATGGAATTGTCTTTAATATTTATTAAAAATTAACTTTTTAATTAATTCAAGCTAGGTTTGAAAAATGAGAATTTTTTTAAGAGGCAAGATACACCGCGCGACAGTTACCGAGGCCAATATGGATTATGATGGTTCAGTCACCATTGATTCAACATTAATGCTAGCTGCTGGTATTGCTGAATGGGAAAAAGTTGCTATTTATGATGTAACAAATGGAGCACGTATAGAAACATATGCAATTTCTTCAACTGCAGATAGCGGTAAGATATGCATTAATGGTGCTGCTGCGCATTTAATTAAACCAAATGATATAGTAATTATTCTTACTTATGAATATTTGAAAAATAATGAGATTGATAATCTTTCTCCAAAAATTGTCCATGTCGATCAATATAATAAAATCATATAAGTAGAATAATTTTATTATTGACAGGAGGAATAATGGATTTTGCAAATGAATTAATGATCAAAGGACTAATTGTTGGTGTTTTTCAAGAAAATTGTTGGATTATTGGTAATAAAAAAACTGGGGAAGCTATTTGCATTGATCCTGGTGATGAACCACAAAAAATTTTAGAACTTGCTAAAGACATGAATGTAAAAATTAAATATATAGTTAATTCACATGCACACGTAGATCATATTATGGGAGTATCAGGTATTTTTGAAAAAACTGGTTCAGACTTTCTTCTAAATAAAAATGATTTATTATTATTAAAAAATGGATGGATGGATTCTGCAGAACGTCTAGGTATTGGAATTGAGCAAGCTCCTCCTGACCCCACTGGTTTTGTTAACGAAGGCGATAAAGTGTCAGTAAGCGGATTAAGCTTGCAAGTGATCGAAACTCCTGGTCATACGCCCGGTAGTGTGAGTTATTATTGCGAGGATGCCAAGATATTGTTTAGCGGGGACACTTTATTTAAAGCTTCTATTGGTAGAACTGATTTTCCTGGTGGAGATTACTCACAGGAAATGACAAGTATTTGTAATAAGTTGTTACAATTACCAGATGAAACTATTGTTTTACCAGGCCATATGGAAGAAACATCAATTAAATTCGAAAAAGAACACAATCCTTTTGTACAACAATGGCTATCAAGTAAAGATAAGGTAGAGGAGTTATAATGGAGTTTTCTTGGTCCGCAGAAGATGATGATTTTAGACTAGAAGTCAAGACATTTCTCAATGAGCACTGGGATGCATCAAAGCTTCCTGAAGGTCCGAATGTTGATAATGATGCAGCTAAGAATTATGTCCGTGAATTTAAAAAGAAATTGGCTGAAAAGGGCTGGCTGACAATGTCCTGGCCAGAAGAATATGGTGGTCAGGGCGCTTCATATATTCGACAAATGATTTTTCGTGAAGAAGGAGCTATTGTTGATGCGCCTGTTGGTGGAGGCGGTGAACAAATTTTAGCACCTGCAATTATGTTGAATGGTACTGAAGAACAAAAGAAGGAATATCTAGTACCTATGACAACTGGGGATGTTCTATGGTCTCAAGGTTATTCAGAACCAGGTGCCGGCTCTGATCTTGCTTCATTACAAACTCGCGCAGTTAAAGATGGAGATGAGTATGTAATTAATGGTCAAAAAGTTTGGAATGGAGCTCATAGAGGCGATATGATTCATACTCTTGTTAGAACAGACCCTGATGCACCAAAGCATCGTGGTATAAGCTATATGATGATTGATTTAGCTGATAAAGGAGTAACTATTAATCCTTTATGGCATATGAATGGATTAGGTAGATTTAATGAAGTTTTCTTCGATAATGTTAGAGTGCCTATATCAAGTAGAGTTGGCGAAGAGAATCGTGGATGGTACATAGCTGTTACTTCACTAGATTTTGAACGTTCAGGCATTCACCTCATCATTGGTATTCAAGGAGTTTATGAAAAGTTGCTAAGTTTTTTACGTTCTGATGATGCAAAAAAAATTGGCGTAGATGATAAAAGATTAAAGAAGATTTATAGAAAACTTACAGATACTACAATTGAGTTAGAAGTAGCTCGTTTACTTAGTTATCGTATAACTTCAATGCAATCAGCAGGATTAGTGCCTAATTATGAGTCATCAATGGCTAAATGTCTTGGATCAGAATTAGGTCAGTTTCATGCTAGAAGAGCTATTAACTCTTTAGGGTTACATGGTCAGTTATTAAAAGAATCAAAATACAGTGTTTTAAATGGAGATGTGCCAAATAGTTATATGTATACGGTTTCTAGGACTATTGCTGGAGGCACGAGTGAAATTCAAAGAAATATTATTGCAACTCGTGGTTTAGGATTACCTAGGTCTTAAGATTTTATTTTGATAATGCTTTATGCGTAATCCAGCTCCTGTATTTAAATAATGTTTTTAAAGCTGGTTTAGAAAAGAATATTTTTGATCTAATGCCCATTAAACCATCAAAATGCTCATACCATATTTTATCTTCTATGATAGATTGATGATCGTTGATTGCAATAATTTCATGACGATGCACCCAATATTTCATTGGTCCATCTATTTGAATATCAGTGAAGCCTTTTTTTCTGTCGACATTAAAATGCTGAGCCTGCCATGTAATTGGGAATGGGCCTAGCCATATTTGCATTATTACTAGTGATTTTTCCCCAAGAGGTTCATTTTTAATTAATTTAAGTGGAGTAATGGGTATAGTAAGTTTTTTAATTACATCTTTACTAAAGTAGAAATCCATAATTTTATTGACAGAAGCGTCTATATTATCTTTTTGAATAAATGAAGGAGGTGTATCTTTGATGTTGTCAAATTCTTTTTGCATAATGTTTGCTTGAATTTTATATAAAATCTAATGCAAGTGCTACAATTACGATAATTATTTTTAACATAGCTTGGATTTAATTTGTTTTTTGATTTTGGATTCTTTGAACAACATATTGGATATTTGATTTTTTTTGCTAGAGTTACAGACGTTTCTTTAGGTACGGTAAGGAATTTGTATGTAAATGCTGGTTTAAAAACTAGTGCAGCCGTTGCTGGATTCTTCCAGATGATAGTTTGGGTATTTGCAGTTGCAGGATTGATTAATGATTTAAATGATCTTAGTAGAATCATTTTATATGCAGCAGGTTTTTCCACAGGCACTATTGTAGGAATGTGGATTGAAGAAAAAATTGCACTTGGTTTCAGGCAAGTTACTATAATGAACCATAATGATGAAATTTTTCTTGCTGAATCTTTACGTTCTAATGGATATAATGTTACCCAGATGCCAGCTAAAGGTTTTTCTAATAACGTTGAAGTCATTATTGCAGTTTTACAAAGGAAAGAAATGCAAAAGTTTTCTCATTTAGTTGATGAACTTGCACCAGATGCTTTTTATTCAGTTGAAAAAGTTGGAACGCCTCATAGTCGTCATAAAAATAGAAGTGCGGTATTACGATTAATTGATCCTTTTAAAAAAATTAAATGGCATTAGCTTATGTTGAATTCTTTAATAAATTCATTTAAAGTTTTGACCCCTGTAGCGTAACCCATTCCTTCAATTGATGAACCAACTTTCTTTTTTGTAATGACGCCAATTACTGTTCCACATTCATCAAACAATGGTCCACCGCTATTACCTGGATTTAATGCTGCGTCTGTTTGTATTTGTTGAATTGTATCATCAACAAAGATTCTCGATAAAGACCCTTTAGTAATCGATCCTTCTGTATTTACAGAAATAGGAAAGCCTGCTGCTCCAATTGTTGTTCCAGCTTTATTGTCATCAAGGTTGGCTGCTAAGGGGAGCTTTTGTGCAATATCTTTTGTAGACTGAATTAATGTAAGGTCCGATTTTGCATTCTTTTTTATAACATTAGCACCAATAGTGCTTCCGTCTTGATAATTTATGATAATACCATTGGCACCACGTACAACATGTTCAGCAGAAATAATATATCCATTACCTATATGAAAGCCTGTGCCTGAGCTCGAACCATTTTTAATTTTTACAATTCCTTTGAGCACTTCTTGAGCAGAAGTAGCAAATTCACATTTTAGATTATTAAGTGTATTAGCTGACGCTACTGATTCTTGAGCATTTATACTACTCTTTGAAGCATCTGCTGCACTAGATTTAGCAATTTTTGAGCTTTCAATTGCTTGTTGTGCAGCATCGGTTGCTTCTGATGATTGCTTTTCAATTTCAATAGATTGTTGATTAATTTGTTCAGATAGTTTCACTATTTTTGCAAGAAGCGGACCAATCTCTTCTATTTTTTTATTTAATTCTTCTAATAATACTTTTGACGACAATGCATTCATTTGAGATAAATCTGCACTTGTGATAGCTGCCTCTGCACTTAAATTAGCTTTTGAAGCAGCATCTATTGCATACTTACTGTTGCTTGCAACTTCTTCTAGCTTTGTATTCAAAATTGAATCAATTTCGTTGACAATATTTTGATATTCTATTTTTAGTAATTCTGCTTGTGATAACTTGTCTTCTGAACTGAAATAACTACAAGAGTTTAAAATTACAATAATCGAAATACAAAAAGGTAATATTTTTTTCATTGCTCTTAACCTGCCAGATAAAATAAATTATTTTTTCTACTTAATAAGCTAATTGATTTTTTTAATAAAAAAATCAATAAAAAATAAAAAAAAGATAAATTTTGATAAATAAGAAAAATCTCTATCTTTGATTCACAAATTCAATCCAAGTTTGTATTATCTACTAATGACTAGTAATAATAGCTTTGTAAGCTTTTCCCCTTCAACAATATCTAAGTTTTTGAATTGCAATGCATCTTCTTGGTTCAGCTTTCATCAAAATGAATTAGGTGAACTTGAGGTCGATACATTTTATGCAGATATTGGTAATGCTATTCATCAAAGCTTACTAGAAGTACAAAAATATGGTAAGAAAAAAAAATATGTTGGCGATACTTTAGACAGGTCATTTTTTAAAGATTTTTTTGATTCTATTTTAGAAGATGAACTGATTAAACTTGGACTTAATATTAGCAATTTAGAAGTGCAAGAGAAACTTATTTCAATACAAACTGGCATTATCCAATGTATAGATTTAATTATTTCTGATCTTGAAAATTGGTATTTTGATAAAAATGCAAATGAAATTCTTGTTTGGGAGGAATGTTGGTTAGATCATAACGACAAGTTTGATGGAGTTTATGTAGATAATGTATCAAGAAGTAAAACACGCGCAGATGTTGTAGGCATTTATGATGATTCTACATTGCCGTATGTGATCATTAGAGATTACAAGACAGGAAAAAATATTACTGATCCAGCCAAAGATCCTGGATTATTAATGAGGGGCATTTGGTCATTACTAGAATTACAAAATCCTTCTGCAAGTTGGTTCATTAAAGATCGTAATGTCAATATTAATGTGGATTCTGTTATTCTTGAGGCTATAAATTTGGGTGCAAAAAAACATGATGATTTTATTAAAAGGGTATCTTTTAATCACAAAGATTTATTGAAAGTTGCTTCATCTTTTTCACAAGTCATGGGGAAAATTGATAATGCTAAGAATTCATCAGAGCAATCTCAAGTTGCACCTCCCTCCCCTGGTGGTTTATGTAAGGACTACTGTCCACATTTACATAGGTGTAATCTTGGGAAAATATATGTTTCGATGAAGTTTGGAATTAATACTCTAGAAAATAGAACAACTTCAAATCAAGAAGCACATGCGTTTTTCAATAAGAATAAATCATTTTTAATGAATCAATTAACAGATATATCTATGAATAGTTGCCCTATATGTCATGGTTCTATTGCAGAAGTTAAAGCAGAGAAACCAACTATTTTTATTAAGAAATATTTGCAGTGTGATAATTTTGTAGAATGTGGTTTTCAGATGCCTAGTTTTGGTAGGAAGAAAAAAAATTGAGTGATCATTTTTTTATTTCAAGTTGTTTTTTTTCTTTTTAAGAATTAACGTTAAATCTTGTTATTAAATATTGAAAGGAAAGCAGAATGGCTGACGGAGATGGCCCAAGATCAGATGGGCCGAAAGTTGTTGAAAGAATTGGCACTTGCGCAGAAATTGTTGCTCGACTAAAGGATAAGATATTGGCAAATCCTGATACACCACTTCCTGAAGGTGAGTGGAAAGTTAGAGATGCTGTAAGTCATTTAGCTGCTAGAGCAAATCCTATTCCAACTTTACATAAAAGAATTAGTGAAATGAATTCTGATTCTGAACCATTAAGCACTGATGAAGCTAATCATCTTCAAGTTGAGGATAGAAAAGGTGCTTCTATAGAAGAGTTAATTAAAGAATGCGAAGAAGGTTTTGCTGCTGCTCAAGCAGATATACCAAACATTTCTGAAGAAGACTTGAATCAAAAAGTAAAATTTGGAGATGGTGAAATGCATGCAGTCGATATTATGTATTTTGGTGGGCCAAGACACTTTATGGATCACTTGAATGATATCGAAAAAGCCCTAGAAGATAAGTAAGCTTTTTATTTTTTATTTTTTATTTTTGCAGCGAGCTCCCTTAAAGGGGGCTCGTATGCTTCACTGTAAGTTGGAAAAGGATGTATCGCATCAGCAAATGCAGTGATTGATATACCGGCTTGCATTGCAAGCACTGCCTCACCAATAATTTCACCTGCACTCGGACCAACAACAGATGCACCAATTAACTCATTTGTATCTAAGTTAGCAATTAATTTTAATTTTCCTGGCCCATTTCTTGTTGCAAAGCCTCTTGATGTATCACTAAATGGATGAGATGCAGTACTATAATTGATATTTAATGACTCGGCTATTTGCTCTGAAATCCCTACAGACGCCACTTCTGGATCTGTATATAAACCACGTGGTATTGCTGAATGATCTGCAGCTACCAAGTTTCCTAATAGATTGCTAGTAATAATTCTTCCATGATAATTTGCTGTATGCGTATATGGCGCTACTCCTGTTATATCTCCACCTGCCCATACATTTGTAGTACCTTTTACCTTTAAGTGAGCATCAACAGGTATAGGCTTAGATGACTCTATATTTAATTCAAGATTTTTGATTGTAATTTTATCTAAATTATTTTTTTTACCAGCAGCTATGAGTAATTTATCTCCGATAATCTTCTTGTTATCACCTAGATCTATTTCTACATTTGTATTTTCTAATATATTATGAATTTGTACACCTGTATAAATATTAATGCCTTCATCTATGAGAATTTGTTGTAGCTCTAATGCAATTTCTTTATCTTCAGCTGGCATAATATTGTCAGCGACTTCAATGACATGAACTTGCGCCCCAAATCTATGAGCTATTTGAGCAATTTCTAATCCTACAGGACCACCACCAATAATTAGGATTGTTTCAGGTAACTCATTAGAAGTATAGAAGTCTTCACTAGTCCAGTAGCTTACGTTATCTAAGCCCTTTATTGGGGGGATATTAAATTCAGTACCTGTTGCTAAAACCAAATCTTCATATTGATATTCATTTTCATTGGCTAGAATAATACCACTAGATGCAATTGTACCTCTACCACGAATTAATTTTGCACCAGATTTTAAGAATCCTTCTTCAGCTCCTTTATCATCTAAGTGCTCCGCTACTCTATGTCGTATGGATACAGCCGCTGTATATGCTTCTATAGAATTATCAAAGATTAACTCTTGAGAAGTATGTCCGTATTGTTTATGTTGCTTTGCAGTATGCCTAATCTCTGCAGCATGCAACATTGCCTTTGCTGGCATACAAGCAAAGTAGGGACATTCTCCTCCTACCATTTTTTCTTCAATCATTAAAGATGTTTTCCCCCCATAAGCTACATTCTCTGCAACCCATTTACCGGAAGAACCTCCACCTATAACAATGACATCAAATTTTTCGATTTTTTTGTCCTTATTTTAACTAGTTATTGCTTCTAAAACACCAGAATGATCTCTTGCATCTGGTATACCATTATGAATTTTAAAAATTACTATGCCTTTTTCATCAATGACAACAGTCATTCTTTCAGCTGCAGCAATGGTTTCGTTCCATACGCCATATTCTTGAGCAATTGTCCCTTTTGTGTCTGCTAATAGCGAAAAAGGAAATTCTTCTTGCTTTTTAAAAACCGCATGTGTAAACCGACTGTCTCTGCTAATACCTAAAACTTCTGCATTATGATCCATCCAAGCCGAGTAGTTGTCTCTTATATCACAAAGCTCTCCTTGACAGATTCCTGAGAAGTCAAATGGATAAAAAACAAGAACAACTTTTTTACCTTTATAATTAGATAAAGAAACCTCTTCATTTGCTTCATTGACAGTTTTAAAATTTGGTGCTTGGTCTCCAATTTCAATAGACATATAAATTCCTTTCTTAATCTTATTTTAGTTTATATATTTTCTCAGTATTTTCATACATTAATTTTTTTAATGCAACTTTATTAATATCTAACTCTTCAATTTCTTTAATTGTACGATCAAAGTCTAAAACAGGAAAGTCAGTGCCAAAGATCACTTTTTCTTTTCCATAGGTATTTATATAGTGGACTAACTCTTTAGGCCAATATTTAGGTGAATGTGCATCGCTACCAATATAAACATTTGGATGTTTCCAAGCCATTGCTATCATTTCATTTGTCCAGGGTATTCCAACATGTATGCCAATCAATATGAGTTCTGGAAAGTCACATGCAACTTCATCAAGAGTAATTGGCTGACCAACAGAGCGCCTTGGAAAACTTGGATCATATAGTAGCGATTGTCCAACTTGCATCTGAATTGGTACTCCTAATTCTACGCATTTAGCATAAAAAGGGTATACTTTTGCATGATTTGGAGGAATTTCAAACCAATGTGGATAAAAATGTGCACCTACGAAACCTAAATCTTTTATTGCCCATTCAAATTTTCTTACACCTTCCATGCCTTCAGTTGGATCAATGCCAGCAACTCCATATAGCTTACCTGGATACTTTTTTGTTGCCTCATGAACCAATTCATATGGAATTCGAACACTAGAAGGATGATGTTCTTGCCCTGCTCTTACTGCATGAATAATTGCTTTTTCGATACCAGCATCATCTAGTTTGCCAACTAGTTCATCTAGCGAATGACCAGACACCCTCTCTTTGTCAGCACCAATTTTTTCAACTAAAAATTTATCTCTCCATTCAGGACGATATGGTTGTGCGTCATGAGTAAATAAGCCACACACCGCGTCAATAATCGGTATTTCTTTTGTTGTTTTCATTTGAAAATCCTCTCTAATTATTTTCTATAAATTCAACAATCATCGCAACCCAATTTTCTGGTTCTATGTGTGGAGAAAATTGCCCAGAAATATTTGATGGATTGCCAAGCTTGTCTTTATAGCTACTGGTCTCAATAATCTTACCGATGCTTCCTTTAATAGTTGTTAAGTATTTGTCATGTAGTGTCAATAATCTACTTTCGCTTCCATGAATAATTAAAGTTGGACAGGAAACTTTTTTAGCAGCTTCGAAAACATTGAAATTACATATTGCATGAGGCCCTGCACCTTCCCACCCCATATTCCAATACAATTCTTTTACATCTTCCCATCCAGCGTTAATATTTAAATAATGCAAAAAATTATCTGTCACTTCATTAAAATCTGCGCCAGGCTTTTCTCCTCCAGCTCTTTGCCACATTGCAAGTAAATGACTTCCATCAGCTTGTTCAGGATAGTACGTGTGTATTCTTTTATGTAATGCATGCCCTTCTTCATTTGAGTAGTCAAATGGTTCTTCTAGAATTAGATTTGCTATTTTATTTTTATTTCTAATTTGGTAATTTATTGCAATTTGGGCACCTGTTCGAGCACCATATATATTAAATGATTCTAGCCCCAAACCGTCTATAACCCATTCTAGTGATTGTGTAAAATCATCGACTGTTTCATATGGCATTGGTGGCCTATCTGAATCTCCATAACCAGCAGTTGTTGGTGCAAAGACATTAAAATTTGAATCTAAGTATTTTAATAATGGTTGATAATCCATGGAGCTTCTGGGTGAAGAATGTAAAAGTACTAACTTAGGCAGATCTTTATTTCCAGACTCTCGATACTCTATGTTTCCGTGCGGAGTTTTTATAAAGCCTCGAGACGTTTTTTGATAGCTTGTTGTTGCCATGATAACCTCCAAGATTGTGTTAATATAGTAAGTGTATTTTTTATGTTTATTTAGCTTAACTTAGAAAGAGGGAAATGTGACAAATTCACAAGTAGATTATTTAATTAGAAATGCCTATGTGATTACGATGGACACAAATAGAAACGTATTTGTGGATGGATATATTGCAGTTGATAAAGGCAAAATTGTTTCAGTAGGAATTGATGCAGAGTGTAACTTAATAGCTAAGAAAACTATTAACGGAAAAGGTAAAGCTGTAATGCCAGGCTTAGTCAATGCACATAATCATATTAATCAAATGTTACTTCGCTCTTCTATTGATGACAGATCTAGTTACGTACCAAACATTACAGGATTTATGCAAAAAATGGTTGATATTTGGAGTAATGCAACTCCAGATTTATGTTATAAAATTGTCCGACTACATTTAATGGATATGATGCTTGGCGGCATTACTGCTGTTCATGATCAACATTTTACAAATTATCCTAACACTAATATAGACGGTACTTTAGAAGCAATTAAAGAGTCAAATTTACGAGCATTTGTTTCAAGATGTCATCTTTCTGCTGAATCATTACCTGAACAAGCCAGAGAAAATGTCCAAGATGTTTTAAAAGAAGTCGAAAGATTAAAATCTATTTGGGATAATAATTTTATTACTATTACTGGTAGCCCAATAAATCCTACTTGGGTTAAAACTCCAGAAGAGCTCATTGAATTACGTGAAGGCATTCGTGATATGAATGTTCCATTTGATATAGATCTATCTGGGGCAAGCTGGAAACAAACATTGATAGAACGTGGTTATACAAAAGGTGGTGCAGTGAAGTATTGTGCAGAATTAGGTATTTTGGATCAAGATGTTTCCGGTGGCAAATCTTTTATGTTAGAGCCTGATGAATATGATATATGGAAAGAGACAGGTATGACTGCTTGCATTGTGCCATTAGGTCGAATTCGTGATGAATTAGGTCCAAGTACTCATCATTTTCTTGCAAGAGATATTGTGCCAGGTCTTGGTAATGATGGCCCCATGGGTACTCCACAGTCATCTATATGGCAAGTAATGAGGCATACATATATTGCTGACATTGTTCGAAAAAAAGCAGAAACCCTACAAGGTTATACAGAAGATCATCATATTGAATTATCTCCTGAAATTCTACTTGAGATGGCAACGCTTGGTGGTCAGAAGCATTTATTTTTAGGCAATGATGTCGGTGGACTGGAAACAGATAAATTTGCAGATCTCATTATGGTAGATATTAATAATCATCGATTTTATCCTCATAATAATCTTAGGCGAATCCCTACTCATTTAGTCTTTTCTACTGATGTGCAAGATGTTGAATTAGTCATGATTCAAGGTAAAATTGTTGTAGAAGATAAAAGATCAACAATTTGGGATTATGAAATAGTAAAAAATGAAGCAGAAGCAGCTACGCAGGAATTGTTAAAGATGGCTGGTTACGAATCCATGCTTCCTAGTAGAACGCCTGGCTCATCATTCAATGGATGGAATTATAAATAAATATTAAGAGCTTGGGGGGTCTACTATATAACTATCAGAATCTATATGCTTTGTTTGTATCCTTTTAGTAAAATATTTTTTCCATGAATCACTGAGTTCATTTAATTTTATAAAAGAGTTCATTTGTTTTGTATTTAATTTATCAATATGCATGAGAATATTTGCTTGTTCAATCGTAAATTTTGGATTAGGCCTATTAATGAGTTTTATTTCTTCACCAGCCTGTATGCTACCTGCTTGAATGCATCTAAAATAAAAACCTGTTTTGCCAGTTTGTTGTACTTTTCTAGCAATACTTTTATCACCATGCCTCGCTGCTAATTTATAACATGGTTGACGTGGTTGACTAACTTCCAGGATTGCTGCACCTATTTGATATTGATCCCCTATGCAAACCGTATCTTCAATGAGACCCTTAGTAGTAAAATTTTCTCCAGCATACCCTGATTGAAAATTAATGTTTAGTTCCTTATCCCACCAATCATGATGTTCGGAAGGATACACGCAGACTATTTTATCTGGACCGCCATGAGCTTTTAAATCTGCTTGATAGTCCCCATTTATACCATTATGTGTAATTGTTACTATTTTTTCTGTTGGTGTTTTAAAAATACCACTTTTGACAGTGCCATTTGCATGATTTAATTCAGTTATTTCTCCAATATTTACTGATTCTAAAATTATATTTAGCATCTTGATATTTTCTATACTAGACCTTGAACAATAACAGTAAATAATCCAATTAAAAACGTGCTGACTAATGTTGTGCCAAGAGCTCTTAAATTAGTTAATTCAAGGGCTTGGCGAATTGCAATGAATGATGTAACTGTCACCCAAAGTAAAAGAATCGCTTCTATACTTTGCATAATGCTTGATGAAAATATCAGTACACCAAAAAATAATATTTTTGGAGCATTTGCAAAGCCTAATGTTCGTGCAAGTTGACCCCAGTCTGCTTCAGTTTCATTTGTTCGAAAAATTCTCGTCCCAACAAAATATGTAATCCAAGCAAAAAGTGCCCAACTCAACATTCCGTATATTACACTAATTAATACAACAGCTGGACTAAAGGTATCAAAGAAAAAGTTACTTTGATACAATCCCAGTGCTGTGCCTGAAATTAAAACAATGATCAATGCTTGCGACATTGCGCTCTCATCATGTTCAACTTCTTCATATGCATCACTGTTGAACATTGAGCATTTTACTACACGCATGAAAAAACTATTCTCATTTTCTTGTGGCATGATTTCTCCTAAATATATAGAATCAAATAATTAATTAATTTTCTTATTGTTCTTCTCTAATTAATAATTAATTATAGCACTTGGAGTATTTTATGGTATCATCTGCAAATCTTGGTTTTCCGCGAATCGGAACAAATCGTGAGCTTAAGAAAGCTGTTGAGGGCTATTGGACAGGTAAGAATGACTTAGATGCCCTTTTACTAACTGCAAAAAATATTCGTATCGCTAATTGGGAACTACAGTTAAATGCAGGGATAGATCATATCCCTTCCAATGATTTCTCCATGTATGATCAGATGTTAGATACTGCTATCATGCTTGGTGCAATACCACAGAGATTTGCAAAAGAATCATTTAATTCAAAAGAAGAGTTGTATTTTGCTATGGCAAGAGGCCTACAAACTGATTTCATTGATGTGAAGCCACTAGAGATGACTAAGTGGTTTGATACTAATTATCATTATTTAGTACCTGAAATATCAAAAGATACATCTTTTGTACTTCAAGCAGATAAAATTTTAGATGAATATAACGAAGCAAAGGCAATAGGAATTAATACCAGACCTGTAATCATAGGGCCTATGACTTTTTTGATGTTAAGCAAATTTGTTGAAAATGATACAACTTTAACTACTAGTTTAGAGCAGTTAGTTCCAATATATATTGAGTTACTTAATTTACTAGCAGAAGAAGGATGCGAATGGGTACAGATTGATGAACCTATTTTAGTAACTGATCTGAATGTAGACCAAAAAATAAGTTTTCAACGAGCATATGATCTAATTAGTAAAAAAACTTCCATTAAAAAAATGCTCACTACATATTTTGGTTCTATTCATGAAAACTTGAGTTTATTAAAAGATTTGAACATTCAAGGCCTACATATTGATTGTGTGTTAGGGGAAAAGAATCTTGATATTAAACTTGATGAATTACCAAAAGATATTATTTTATCTTTAGGAGTTATTAACGGTAGAAATATTTGGATCAACGATCTTACTAATTCTATATCTATAATTAATAAGTTTATAGATACAATTGGTGTAGATAGAGTGATTGTAAGCTCGTCTTGTTCTTTATTGCATAGTCCAATTGATTTAACTATTGAAGATAGTTTAGACGAAGAAATTAAAGATTGGATGGCATTTGCTAAAGAGAAAATAACAGAAATTAATTTACTGAGCACATACTTTAATGGTCGGAATGTCCAAGATTCGATTGATGAGAATTTGAAGCATATTAGTAATAGAAAGACTTCTGCAAAAGTTAATAATCTAAGTGTTCAAAATAGATTAAATGAAGTTTCTCCTGAAATGAAAAAAAGGAATTCTAATTATTCAGTTCGTGCATTAAAGCAAAGTGAGATATTAAATTTACCTCTTTTACCTACAACCACTATTGGTTCTTTTCCACAAACAAAAGAAGTGCGTCAAATGCGTGCTAAAGCTAAGAAAGGTCTTATTTCTCATAAAGAGTATGATGAATTCTTATTGTCATCTACAAGAGATGTAATTGAATTTCAAGATAGTATTGGCTTGGATGTATTGGTACATGGCGAATTTGAAAGAAATGATATGGTAGAGTATTTTGGCGAGAAACTTGAGGGTTTTATTTTTAGTAAAAATGGGTGGGTTCAAAGTTATGGCTCTAGATGTGTTAAGCCACCAATAATTTTTGGAGATATTTCTAGAGAAGAAGCAATGACAATAGATTGGATTAAAAAAGCACAGTCATTCACTGACAAACATGTTAAAGGGATGCTTACCGGCCCAGTTACAATTTTACAGTGGTCATTCGTGCGCGATGATCAACCCTTGCAAGTGACTTGTGAACAAATTGCTCTTGCAATTAGAGATGAAGTTAGCGATCTCGCTGATAATGATATAAAAATTATTCAAATAGATGAACCGGCTCTCCGTGAAGGATTGCCATTAAGAAAGATGGAACAAATTGATTATTTAAATTGGGCAGTTGATTGCTTTAAATTGTCTTCTTCAGGTGTGCCAGATATAGTGCAAATACATACTCATATGTGCTATGCAGAGTTTAATGAAATTATGGATGCAATTATTAGTCTGGATGCAGATGTTATTTCCATTGAAGCATCTCGATCTTCAATGGAGCTTTTAGCTGCTTTTTCAGCTAATGATTATCCGAATGAAATAGGTCCTGGAGTGTATGATATACACAGCCCTCGCACCCCATCCGTTAATGAAATGGTTAAATTAATTAATAATTTACGTACTCATCTTGTTGCTGATCGTTTATGGATTAATCCTGATTGTGGCTTAAAAACTAGAGGATGGGATGAAGTTAAGACTTCGTTAACCAATATGGTATTAGCTTCATTAGCTGTTAGAAAAGAATTAGAAAAAAGTTAGTCAGATTTTATAATTTAATTTCTTTAGCAATCTTATTCCCTAAGTTTAAATTATTCATTGTATACAAATGAATACCTGGTGCGCCATTTGCAATCAATTTTTCTGCAAGCTTTACAGTAATTTCAGTGGCAAATTCTTCAGATTCTTTTCTAGTACCAAGCTTTTCTAATTTGTCTTTAATGCTCTTTGGTAATCTTGATCCATTAATTTTACTCATTTTGATTAATGATGCTAAATTTGTTGGAGGCATAAGCCCAGGTATTATTGGCGTTGTTACATTGTATGCATTTAATTTTTCGATAAATTGTAAATATATTTCAGCATCAAAAAAAAATTGAGTTATAGCAAAGTCTGCTGAGTTAATTTTTTTTTGTTGGTAATATAAATCAGACTTTTGATCTATTGCGTCGGGATGTCCTTCAGGATGAGCTGCTACAGCAATATCTAAATTATCATCCTGCCTTAAATAATTAACTAGCTGTAAGGCATTTTTAAAATCTTTTGCATCGATTGCATTGCTTATTTCAGGTAAATCACCTCTTAATGCAAGTATATTTCGTAGATTCATTCTTTTATACATATTAATAATGGTCTCAATTTCATGTTGAGTATGTGTAATGCAAGTTAAATGAGGCATGACTGGAAATGTTGTTTCTTCGGCAATATTTTTAACAATAATATCTGTCGGGCCACTATTTTTATTTATACTATAAGTTACCGATACAAATGATGGAGTGAATTCGTTAAGCTTTTTGATAGATTCGAGGAGTTTTTCTTGTAAGAACTGTTCTTTAGGTGCAAAAAATTCAAAAGATATAGTTTTTTGTTTAGACAATAGTTTGCTAATACTCTGCATTGATTTTCCTATACTTCTTTATTTTATTTATTAAATTTTAAAATTAAAATTACTTAGTACTTTTTTGGCTGCGCCTTCACATAGTCCATCTCTTTCTTCATTGCTAAATATGACCCCATACTTTTTACCCCAATCTGGTAAATTTCTTGCAATATCAGACCAGGTGAGTGTATTTTGAGTTGCTTCACTGCCAACCATGGGTAGGTCTGTACCCCATACAATTCTATCTGGGCCCATTGCATCAAAAAACACTCTTAGTACTTTCATCAATTGAGGTAAGTTATCATCATCAACAGCATTTAGTACTTGCCAGTCACAAATATCTAACCATACATTAGATTTTCCATATGCTGCTTGTAATCCTCTCCAGTATGCGCCTGTTTCAAAAGGTGCTTGAAGATTGACATGCCCTAACATAATTCGAAGGTCTGGGTATTTTCTTGCTACTAGCTCTACCCATTCAGGCCATGCCCAAATATTTCCTCCAGTATGAATTAAAACTGGAACATCTAATTCAATAGCTTTTTCATACATTGGAAAACATACTTCATCATTAGCTTGATAACCATGAGGTGGATAGACTTTCAATCCGATTGCTCCTAAGTTTTTGACACACTCTTCAAAAAATTTTACTGCACGAGGTCTCCTAGGGTCGACTCCACAAAACCATGCAAGTTTATCTGAGTGCGCATTACATACTTCAGCAGTTTTTTCATTTATTTGTTGAATAGAAATTTGATTATCTTCATCAGGGCCATAACCCATACCCATGTCATTGCAAAGTACAACAGAAAAATCGATATTATATTTATCCATTTCAGATATCATCCAATTTCCTGAACTATCAAAAACTGGAGATTGCTCTGCTCTTTGTAATACTTCTTCTATGGTTCTATTTGTTCGAATAGCTCTTAGTTTATTGAATTCTTTTAAGTGACTAGGTGGGAACCAATCAAATGCCCAGTGATGTCTGTGTATATCAATTAACTTCGTCATTTTTAAGCTCCATAATTTTCACGAATTATAAGTATATTAGATGTTGCATCAATCTATGAATAAAATGTTTGCCTTTTTGAATATAATTTATTTTTATTTCACAACTATGAGTTTTGTATATTTGTAATTCACTCTAGAAACTTTCTCTTTTATCCATATACTAATTCACTTGAATGGGCTATTGTATAACCAGGTTTTGAAAGGAGAGAACAATGGCTTATACACATGAAAATTCTCGAGGCCAAACTTATTACTTACACTCACGTGTTACTAATTTAAGAGGTGGTAGACAGCAAAGGATTTATTTTTTTGCAAAGACCATTAAAGACGATGCTATTGATGCTGTTCCAGATGGTTATATAGTTTCTGAAAATCAAAGAACTGGCCTTCCTTTGTTAAAAAAGGATAGATAAACACTAATTCTTTTGATTATTCCATTCTAAGATAGATTATTTTCTATCTTGTTTGTTTTTTTTATAAAAAAATCAGCGAAGATAACTGATATTTTATTAGTTACATTCGCTGATTTTTTATAAAAATTACTTCAGCTTTAGCTCTTTTAATAGATTGAAGCTAATAGATTGAAGCTCTTTTAATTGTCGATTTGTTTCTTTGGGAGTATCCAAGATATTCTGCGCTTGCTTCTCTCTTCGGTGAAAGCGGGGTTGGCCAAAATATTTTTACACTTGCTTCGGCTTTTGGAATAATCGCCTGACTACCGCTCCAACCTCTTGCACTTGGTCCACCATAATTCACATAATATTTGTTACTCATCTTTGTCTCCGTTCATGAAGTTAATAGAACTACTTCTACTATGATTAACTTTTAATTGAAAAATGTCAAATCGATTATATCCACCACTTATGTCATGGAATTGTTTGGCTTTGATGCAATCATTCAGATCAATGGTAGTGTAGAGTATCCCCTCTTGATTAGATAGATACTTTCCTTCTATTTCCCCAGATGGGTTAAATACTGCAGAAATTGCTGGAGGTGTATTTTTTAAAATATTAAGATTTTTCACTTTATATTTTTCTAAAATTGAATAAGTTGTTTTATCTATAAATCCTGATGCAACTAAATTAAATACTTTTCCTTCAAATGCGTGTGCTCCAGCACGCATTTTGATCGTTGCTTCTAAATTGTATTGTCCATTCTTACTTGTCTGGGTTGGCCATTTTGCTGGATATGACGAGATATGTATTTGTTCACCTTGTGCAATTAAACTATATTTTGCTAATGAATTCGTATTTTCTCCACAAATAAGCATGCCAATATTACCTATTTTCGTTTTTTTAACTTTTAACCCTGCGCCGTCACCATTGGACCATGTAAGTTTTTCATAAAATGTTGGAACAATTTTTCTATGATGATTTAAGATATTGCCCTTTTCACTAATTATGATGTTGGAGTTCCACAATGTTCCATTGCTTGCAGATGATTTTTCATTAAAACCCATTGATACAATAATATTGTTCTCTTTAGCAATCTTTTTCAATTTTTTTATTTCTATTGAATCTATTGCAATAGAATTTTCATAAAGTTTCAAAAATAATTGATGGCTTTGTAATGGTGAATTTATCGCATTCCAGTATGGAAAACCTGGCAGGAATGCTTCAGGAAAAATAATAATTTGCGCATTCTTTCCTGCAGCCTCTTTAATGAGTGATATGGATTTTTCTAATGTCTTCTCTAAATTTAGATATTCTGATGCTACATGTGCAACTGCTGTAATTATTTTGCTATTTTTCATCTTGGATTCTTTCCTTTTAGCTTTATCTATGTATTTACTAGGTCGCTATATCGCGGATATCCACTTAATCTTGGCTGCCAAGTCAATCCACTCATTTTATTTTTATGCAATATATTAAATCCTGGCTGAACAATTGGTATCCATGGTAATTCATTAGCTAAAATATTTTGAACATTATCATACATTTTTATTCGCTCAGTGTAATTGATTGTTTTTTTTGCTTCTGAAAATAATCTATTGACCTCTTTGTTATTATAGTTTGTCCAATTTGTTATGCCATGTCTTTTATCTCCAAAATCATGCGGCAAGACATATCCAATTTCGTTGCATCTGTATAAATCTTTATCTAAAGCTATCTCAAAATCATTATTCATCTGTTTTAATTTAAATATTTTTCTAGGCAGTAATTGGATATTAAATTTAATATTTATCACACTTGCTGCCTCTTTAATCATTGATGCAATTTCTATACATTCTTCACTGGAGTTATCTACAATGAGGTCAAAAATTAAATTATCGTAATCCACTTTGCTCATTATGGCTTTGGCTTGATTAATATTTTCTTTGCCTAATCCTAGTATCTTTGCGCCCTTCACGCTTAATGGGACAAGCCCTGTCCACGCAGCTGCATGATCTCCATATACTGATTTGATAATTTTTTGATATGGGATACTTAGGCTAATAGCTTTTTTTATATTAATATCTATTGAAGACTTAGCCTTACTTGATATTTGTAAAGCAATCCTTGTATTGCCTGGTGCTGAATACAAACTAATATTTCTATGATTGCTTGTTCCAATGATTTCATTTTGCGTTGGATTAAAGATTAGATCGATTTCATTGCTTATTAATGCTTGCATTCTATCTTCATTTGGCATGAGCAAGTAGTTAATTTCTTTGTAGATAATATTTTTATCCCAATGTCTTTCATTGTTTGTAAGTTGAATATGATGATTATCAAATTTATTAATCTTGTATGGACCAAATCCATGATTATATATTTCATTGCTTTCCCCTGAATAATAATGATTACTAACAATTGGAGGCACCATCATTGTTAGTAAGTGAGGGAATAGTAAATTTGGTTCTTCTAAATTAAATTCTAAGGAAGCATTGTTAATAATTTTTATACAAGACTCCTTTCGAGGTACGGAACCCATCATTGCAACCCATCTTCCTATTTGTCTTTTTTCAAAAGCATGCAACCAACTTGCCATTACATCTGCTGAAGTTAGTTGTAAACCATGAGCATTGAATGTTTCTTTTAAATCAATCTTATACTTCGTCCCGTCCTGATTCATTTTAATAGATGACCCTAGTAATCCCTGTAAGTCATTTAATAAAAATACTTCCTGTTTTTCATAATAGTTAGCGTCGTATTTGAAAAGAGGTTCAAATAGTTGCACGATGATGTCATGAGTGACACTAGGTTTATTTGGATCGTAATTATCCGGGTTAATTTGTTCAAGATTTGGTAATTTTGAGGCAGCAATATTTAACGTTTTATTATCTGTCATTTTATTTTTTTGGAATTTGAACATCTATAACAACTGGAATATTTTTTTTCATTGTTCTTTCTGGCGGAGGAGGTGGGATTCGAACCCACGGTACATTATAAATGCACGACTGTTTTCAAGACAGTTCCCTTAAACCACTCGGGCACCCCTCCAAAAAAAATTGTACTGGCAACTTAATTAAATTGAAAGAGTTGATTGTATTTAGATATTAATTTTTTTTTAATGCCGACTGTTCGTTTTTGTGATAGTAAAATACTATTTGTTATATTATTAAGCAAATAATGGAAATTATATTTGTGTTTATTATATTATGTTCCAATGTTATAATTTTACAAAAGAAAGCTATTCATGACCTTTGTTATTACGTCTCCTTGCATAGATACAAAAGATAAAGCATGCGTTGATGTATGCCCTGTCGACTGTATTCATTTTGAAGATGGCGTTGATACTATGCTATTTATTAATCCTGTTGAATGCATTGATTGTGGTGCATGTGAACCTGCTTGTCCAGTAACTGCTATCTTTGAAGAAGGTGGCATTCCTGATGATCAAAGTAATTTCATTGAAATTAATGCTTTATGGTATGATGATCCAAGTGCTGCACGTGCCAAAATAGGCGGAGGCACACCAGAGGCAAGACCAGAGGTAGACAATGTAGATGCACAATCGGATGAGAGTGCAGAAGCTAAAGAACAAATATCAACTGAAGAAGCACCAGCCATAGCAAGTAATGAGCCAGAGAAAGTAGCAGATGTAGTAGAGAGCCCTGCTCCTGTAGCGATGAGTTCGCCTCAACAAATTGAAGCATCAGATGTGATAACAAAAAATCAATCTTTACCTTCACCTGCTTCGATTTTGGCATTAATTCCATTTTTATTTTTATTTATCATATCTTGGATATTTCCTGGGCCAATTATTTTTGAAATTGCTAACTTGAAGATCGGTATTATAACAATCAGTAGCTTCTTAGTAGGTAACATATTTTTATTATTATTTATGCTTTTTGAAGGCAAGTCAATTGCAAAATTTTCATCAATGGGTCATAGAGATGTCTTAGTATGGCGAGATAAGCCTGCTGAGTGGCGTAAAAGTGAAGAATCTCGTAGGCTTGATATTGAATCTGTTGTTAAGGAAATTGCTAAGAATAGTTTTGCTTATCCAACTAATGAATATCCTGCTTTAAAAACATTTGTTAATTTGCCTGAACCTGAACTTGGGATAGAAATTGTTGGTGGTATTGGTGGTAGAATCTATCCTGATATTATTGTTGCTGAACAACCAGGCAATTATCCAAAACTAATAGGGCAAATAGAATCCGCTGAAACTGTTACCAGAGAACAAGCTGAGAGAGTTTGGTCTAGATTGGATAATGCTGACTCTATAACATTTATTTTTGTACCAACTGGACATGCTGCTCGTGCAAAAGATTATATTCGCTCAACAGGGATAAAGAATGTACAGGTCAGAACTTGGAAGCGAACGGGTGATGCTATAAGAGTCCTTATTGCATAATAATCAATAGTTACTTAGCTATTATCAGCATAAATACCGAGTGGCTTTATGCAAAGTTTGTGTAATTCGCGTTTTGCTTGCATAGATTTTTTTTGTGCATTATACTCGCTGGCAAAATTATTTAATATATTTGCTATTAAAATGCCTGCGATTAAAGTTACTAGATAAAACATTTTTACATCCTTTTGTTATTAATCTATTTTAGAATATATGTTCTAAAAATGTCAATCAAAAGAATTATTGAATTGTACTTTTTTTCATAAATGGCTGTAAAACATCAGGGATAGCAATTGAATTATCTTTGAAGTTTTGCTCTATTAACGCTGCTAAAGTTCGAGGTAATGCTAGCCCTGATGCATTAAGAGTATGGAGAAATGTATTACTTCCTTTTACATCTTTATAACGAATATTTGCTCTTCTTGTTTGAAAATCGAGAAAATTTGAAACAGAAGATACTTCTAACCATTCTTCTGAACCCGGCGCCCAAACTTCTATATCATATGTTTTTGATGAAGCAAAAGATGTGTCCTGGCTAGCTAATAGTAAAACTCGAAATCGTAATCCTAGTTGCTTAACGATATTTAGACTATCTTCAAGCAATTGTTCATGCATAGCTATAGAATCTATGGGTTCTACAAAATTGACTAACTCAACTTTATCAAATTGATGCCCTCGCTTAATACCTCTTACTTCTTTGCCTGCACTCATTTTTTCTCTTCTAAAACATGGGGTATAGGCAACATGCTTGATTGGAAGATCATTAGAACTTAGAATTTCTTCTCTATAAAGATTTGTAACTGGCACTTCAGCGGTGGGTACAAGCCATAAATCTTCTTCAATATCCTTATAAAGATTTTCACCAAATTTTGGTAATTGCGCTGTACCAATTAACATTTCTTCTTTAACTAATGCGGGAGGATAGATTTCAGAATATCCTCGCTCAGTATGCTCCTCAAGCATCCAGTTAATGAGACTTCTTTGTAGCTTAGCCCCATCTTTCATTAAAACGTAAAATCTTTGACCAGAAATTTTTACGCCTCTTTCAAAATCAATGATTCCTAATTGTTTGGCAATATCCCAATGACCTGGTACTTTATCGTAATCAGATTTTAATGGTTTATCTGCAATAGTTGCATCTGCTTCAACTTGTAAAATTTCATGGCCTTTACCTTGTAAAATGATTTTTGCTTCCTGTTCACCGCCTTCATGTATGTCATCTTGTAAAATATTTGGCATTTCTAATAAGAGTTGAGTTAATTGATCCTCCGTACTCCTCAGTGCATCTTCAAGTTCATGAATTTTAGCAGATGTTTCTTTTTGAGAGTCTATGATTGCTTTTTTTTCTTTTTCATCTATTTGTGGATTAATTTGTTTCGAAGATTTTTTTCTTATAGATCTTAATTCATCCAAGGTAGAAACAAGCTGTCTTTTTTTTTCATCAACTTCTAAAACTTGATTTACAGAAAATATATATTTTCTTTTTTTATATATTTCTTGAATATATTCAGATTTTTCACGTATTAATTTTATTGGAAGCATGCTCTGGCCATTCTATGTTTAAATTATCAATTACCTTTTATTTATTATTAATTTTGGTTATTAATCTTTAGATTTCATTGCTGGGAAAAGTATAATTTCTCTAATAGAATGTTCTCCCATAAATAACATTACTAATCTTTCAATACCAAGGCCTAAGCCACCGGCTGGTGGCATACCATATTCTAAAGCTTCCACAAAATCTTCATCAATAAGTTCGATCTCTTCTTCTTTTTCCTCTGTTTTACCTGCTTGCTCAATCATTCGTATTCTTTGATCTACTGGGTCATTAAGTTCTGAGTAAGCATTAGCAAACTCATAACCTAAAATAAATAATTCAAATCTCTCAACAAATTTTTCGTTATTTTTAATCTTTTTAGCAAGAGGTGAGATTTCTGTTGGATAATCAAATATAAATGTTGGTTGAATTAATTGAGGCTCAACATATTTTTTCATTAATTCATCAAGTATGATAGCTTGCGAGTTATTCAAATCTATCTCAAGCCCTATTTTTTTAACTTGATCTGTTAAATCTTTAAGGTTATGCACATTAATATAATCAATGCCAGTATATTTTTTTAAAGCTTCTACATATGTATATTTTGCCCATTCTTTATCAAGTTCAATAGTATGTTCTCCATTATCTATGCTTGTTGAACCAATCACTTGTTGTGCAGCATGTATGATTAATTCTTTTACCATCTTTGCAACATCATTGTAATCTGCATATGCTTCATAGGATTCTAGTAAAGTAAATTCAGGATTATGTCTATATGAAATACCTTCATTTCTAAAAACTTTACCAATTTCAAATATCTTTTCAAATCCTCCAATTAGTAATCTTTTTAAATGAAGCTCAAGAGATATTCTTAAATAAAGATCTTGGTCAAGTTGATTATGATGAGTAATAAATGGTTTTGCAGCTGCGCCACCTGCATTTTCTTGGAGTACTGGTGTCTGCATCTCAATAAATTCATTCTCATGAAAAAAACTTCTTATTACATGAATAGTATTTGAAAAAGCAATTGCCAATTCTTTTGAACGATCATTAGAAATTAGATCAAGGTGCCTTGATCTATAACGAGTTTCAGGGTCAACAAGACCATGCCACTTTTCCGGGGGAGGCCTTAAAGCTTTAGAGATAATCATAATATCTTCAACAGCGATGGTCAGTTCTTCTGTCTTTGTTTTAAAAATTGGTCCATATACAGATATGTAATCTCCAAGATCAATTAGATTTAAGATTTCGTAATTTTTTAATTTTTCTTTACTCATTTGTATCTGCATTATCCCACTTTGGTCTTTAATATTTAAAAAAGCTATCTTACCCATTTTACGTTTAGATTGAACTCGGCCATTAATTCGGTATGATTGTTCATTATTTTGTTCACCAATAGATCTTATAGATGCAACAGTATCAGACTTTTCTACTCTAGATGGATAAGGGTTGCCATTTTCTAATAGTGCGGTTCTTTTTTCTTTTCTTGCATTGATTAGTTGTTCTTCATTAGGCATATTGCTCTGTCATTTCTTTTTAATTATTTATGGTTTTTATGTATTGCTTCATCAATAATCCATAATTATTGAACTACTTTAATTAAAGTTATTAATGTATAGTAACCCTATATGCATTTGAATGTAAATAAGCATAAAATATTGAAACGTAGTATTTTTATTACTATTTTTTTTGGAGCATTCAATGAATGATGAATTCGATAATAGCAATAATTTTCCAATTAATAAAGATGTATTCAATGATTATGATTTAGGTTCTTCAAGTCCAAAAAAGAAGAAACTGAATACTCTGATCCCCATTATTTTAATATTTATTATTATTATTTTTGTAAGTTTTGGTAGCTTGCCATTTGGCTCAGATAATCCACAAGATAAAACAGAAGTTGTTGCAGAACAATATAAGGTTTCTAAGAAAAATATTCCTTCTAACTTACCACCTGAATTTTCCCCTATTTCAAATTATTATGACATTGATATCATTGATCCAGAAATAATAGGCAAAAAAATAGCTATTAGTTTAAAATTAACTGAACCAGTCAAGGATAATGAAGAACCATTTTTTTATTTCTTTGATCCTATTTATGGAGAATGGAATAGATTAACTAAAGCTTTACTTAATTTAGATGAGAGTGTAGCATCAGCTGAAATATCTAAGTTGCCTAATAATATTCTTGTAGTCTCTAGCCCAAATCAAGTAAGATTCTTAAGTTTGAATAATTGTATTGGATGTGATTTATCAATTTATCCAAAAGATCAAAGTAATAGCATCATGGTTGGTTCACCTGATTTAGCAGGGCTTGATGATAAGTTAACTATAAATAATCTTAAGAATAATGAATTGATAGATGTTGAAAATTTCTATTATGGCATCATCACTAATGATCAAAGAAGTTCTGAAATTCTCGATTATATTCTTGATGATAATAATAGAATTGATGAACATATTCAAAATATTATATCTGAAGCTAAAAGATTGAATGCTAATGGCATACATATTAATTACCAAAATGTTAAATCTAAAAATAAAAAATCATTTAGTGAATTTATAGAAAGATTGAACGATATTTTAATGAATCAGAGCTTTGATTCTTTAATAGTATCTTTACCAGTAAGCTCGAATATCAATGATTCACCGTATGATTGGAATTTCATTACTGAGATTGTCGATAGAATCTGGGTTCATCCAATAGAAGATGGCTCGAAGTTTTATAAAGAGTTAGATGCTTTTGTGGCATCAATTAATGAACAAGGTATTGCAAGTAATAAATTACATTTAGTGCTAGATTCTATGACTAAAGAGCGGTCTCTTGATGGTATCAATTCAATTTCTCGCATTGATGCATTGAAGATTGCTACTGAATTTAGCACTGCTATAGAACAGAAAGCAATAACACCAAATACACCAATTACGTTAAATGCTTTAAATTTAAACACATTAAATACAGGCAACAACCAAATCAAATGGGATGATATTTCGCAATCTGTTTCTTTTAGATACAACTTGGATAGTAGTGAGCGTAGCGTTTGGATTCAAAATAGTTTTTCATTGAGATTTCAATTATTTTTTGCAGAGAAAAATCAATTTGGTGGAGTTGTTATTGATACTGATAATGTAGACATTCAATCAGCAATATATTGGGAACTTCTTAATAAGTATATTACTACCAGTGAAGTAGAATTATTAAAACCGTTTGAAGATTATGTAACAGTGAGTTGGACTGCAACTGATGGTGAATTTGAGAATAATAATGGAAAGTCTGTTACTTGGCGTGCACCTGAAAAACCTGGGGTATACAAGTTGCAATTGAATGCTTCAGATGGTGAAGTGTTTTTGTCAACCGAGATTATGATTAACGTAGTTGCAGAAAAAAGTGCAGTTTTGCGTATTAATTCTATCCGTTCCCTTTTACCGCAGATTAATATTGAAAAAATTAAAATCTTGCCATCTCCCATTATAATAGATGAAAAGCCAAATGTAGAGGCTAATAATATCCTACAGGTGGAACCGATCATAGATTTAAAAGTTATTCGATATCAGCCAATCCCTATTGGTCCTCCTGGTCCTGCTGGAAATTAGTATTCGTAAGGATTTAAATTGCTAGTTGTTACTGGTGGAATTGCAAAGGGAAGAAAACTTAAATTGCCTGATCGTAAAGTTACACGACCAACATCACAAATTGTGAGAGAATCAATTTTTGCAATTATTAATAATCTACAACCAGATTTTTTTCAAGTCATCGATCTTTATGCTGGAAGTGGCATGCTCGGAATAGAAGCTTTATCTAGGGGTGCAGAACATTGTATTTTTGTGGAGTCTAATAGATCTGTATCTAGGCTGATTAGAACTAATTTGCTTACTACGTCATTACTTAATAAATCAAAAATTATTAATGCAAGTGTTGGAAAATGGAAACTTGTCACAAAAGATGTTTCAACCTTAATATTGGCAGACCCCCCCTTTAATGATGAGCTCAAATGGATTAATATAGAAAAATCTTTGGGAGATCTTTCTTTTCATAAAAAAGTTCTTTTAGTTATTGAGCACTTTCATAAAGATGATGCACCAAAAAAAAATAGTGGCTTAAAACTATATCAAAGTAGAAGGCACGGAGATTCTATAATTAGTTTTTATAAAAACTAATATGTATGTTAAATTTAGATTGATAGAGGGTAAAAATGACTGTTGCAATGTATCCAGGTAGATTTGATCCAGTTACTAATGGCCATATTGATATTGTAGATAGATCATCGAAATTGTTTGATCACGTTATCATTGCCGTTGCAAAAGGTAATGAAGAGAGTAATCTTTTTTCAGCTGAAGAAAGAGCAACAATGTTTAAGGAATCTACTACAAAATATAAAAATGTAAGTGTTCAGACATTTGATGGTTTAACTATTGATATAGCAAGGAAATCTAAAGTCGATGTCTTGATTAGAGGCTTGCGTGCTGTAACTGATTTTACTACAGAATTTGATATGGCTCTGATGAATAGAGACATGGAGCGTAAAATAGAATCAATATTTTTTATTACATCACTAGGAAATTTATTTTTAAGCGCTAGTAGAGTTAGAGAGTTAGCAAGCTATGGTGTCAGTGTGGATCAATATGTTCCTAAAACAGTTGCAAAAATGTTAAATAAGAAATTCAATTAAATAGAATGAGGTAGTATGGATTTATTATATTTAGTTGATCAATTAGAAGATTTAGTTGCATCTGCAAAAAAAATGCCATTAGGTAATCGTTTAATGATTTCCAATGATCGAATATTAGAAATTCTTGATGAATTACGTATTGCTATCCCTAATGATGTTCGGGAAGCTGAAGAATTGATTAGTCAAAAAACATCAATCATAAGAACTGCAGAGGAAGAAGCTAAACTCTTACTGTCTACTGCAGAGTCAAAAGCAAGTAATCTTATGGAAGACCATGAAATTGTTCAAAATGCTAGGCTTAAGGCTGATCAAATTATTCAACAAGGAGAAAATAATTTAAAAGATAGAATTAATCAAGCAAATCAAGAAATTCAAAAAAGAATCGAAGATTCAAGAGTTTTAGCTCAGCAAGAGATGGGTGCTGCTGACAATTATGCAAAACAGTTATTAGAAAGATTGGATAGGCAATTACAAGCTTTTGTTTCTTCTGTGCATGGAGGGTTAGAACAACTAGATCGTATTAATGATACGTCTTTTAATCAGTCAGCTCATGAAAATAATGTTGCAGAAAAGACTGAAGATGTTATAAGCCTGGAATCATCTGAGCACGATCAAGATGGTAAACAAGTTAAACAAGAATTAGAAGTTAAAGAATATGAAGAAGAAATAATTAATGATATTGATGAAAAAATCGTAGATGATTATTCATTGAATGATTTTGATGAACAAAAATGATGACTATTTTTTTTGCTTAATAACAATATTTAATAGTCTATCTTTTATAAAAATAATTTTTATAATCTCATTATTTTCAAGGTAATTTGTAATCTTTTGGTTGGCTTTGGCTAAGTTGATTACCTCTTCCTTATCAGCTCCAGAATCAATTATTATTGAAGTACGCAATTTACCATTTATTTGTATAGGTATTTCTCTTGTTGCTGTTGTTGTGTATTCTTCAATAAATTCTGGCCATTGAGTTTTATGAATTGAATATTTATGATTAGTAAATTCCCATAATTCTTCAGCAATATGAGGACAAATTGGTGCAGTCATTAAGCATAATTTTTCTATTGCATCATTCCATATTGCTACGTCCTCTTGACTAATTTTTTTTATTAGCAACATTTCATTAGTAAGTTCCATAAGTGATGCAATCATTGTGTTAAAACGAAAATTTTCAATATCAAAAGTTACTTTTTTTAATGTTGTATGGACATTTTTTCTTATTGAGTCTGATTGTGTTTCTATATTAGATATTTGAGGTTTATTTATTACAAGTTTCCATAATCTATTTAACCATCTATGGGTACCGACAACCCCTGATAGATCGTATGGCCCGCCTTGATCCCATGGTCCAAGGAACATAAGATATGATCTAAAAGCATCAGCTCCCCATTTTTCAACTTGATTATCTGGTGCAACTACATTGCCTCGAGATTTTGACATTCTTTGTCCATCTGTTCCAAGAATTTGGCCTTGGCTATAGTATTTTTTAAATGGCTCATCATCTTTCAGTATACCCATGTCACGAGCAGCTTTATAGAAGAAACGTGAGTACAGTAGATGTAAAACGGCATGCTCTGCACCACCTGTGTATTGATCGACTGGTAACCAAGATTTTTCTGCACTTATGCTGACTGACGCCATATCATTGTTGGGGTCTGCATAACGCATGTAATACCAAGATGAGCACATGAAAGTATCCATTGTGTCTGTTTCTCTTTTGGCTGGGCCATTACAATTTGGACATTTGGTCTGTACGAATTCATCACTTAAAGAAAGAGGGGACTGGCCTGTTGGTAAAAATTCAACATCATAAGGAAGCATTACAGGTAATTCATCTTCTGGGACAGCTACTATCCCGCAATCATTATCTTGACAATATACAACAGGAATTGGTGCGCCCCAATATCTTTGTCTTGAAATTAACCAATCACGCATTCTATACTGGATTTTACTATTACCAATTTCTTTAGTTTTTATTAAGTCAATTATCTTATTTTTAGCTTCTTGGAAATTAATACCGTTGAATTCATTAGAGTTAATTAATACACCTTCTCCAGTGTACGCACTTTCTAATTTATCTGTTCTTTCTGATTCATCTTGTGCAATAACTTGAATAATTGGTAAAGAAAATTGATTTGCAAATTGAAAGTCTCGTTCGTCATGTGCTGGAACTCCCATGACTGCACCAGTACCATATGTCGGTGAAACATAATCTGCAATCCAAATAGGAATTTTTTTATGACTTAGGGGATGTTTGCAATATGCACCAGTAAAGATTCCAGTTTTATCTTTTACTATTGACTGTCTTTCAATTTCAGATTTTAGCTTAGCTTTGCTCTGGTATTTTAATATATTCTGTTTGTATTCATCGGTTGTAATTTTTTCAACCAGTGGATGTTCTGGAGCAAGCACCATAAAAGTTACACCATACAATGTGTCTGGTCTTGTTGTAAAAACATTGATTTTCTCATTGATTTTTTTACCATTTTGCTCTTCAATAGAAAAGTTAATTTCTGCACCTTCAGATTTACCAATCCAATTTTTTTGCATTGCTTTTACTGATACTGGCCATTCAATATGATCGTTTTCTAATAATTCTTCAGCATAATTTGTAATTCTAAAGAACCACTGTTCCATTTCTCTTTGTTCAACTAATGCACCAGAACGATCAGATCTTCCATCAATTACTTGTTCATTTGCAAGCGTTGTTTCATCTACTGGATCCCAATTTACTAATGCCTTACCTCTATAAGCAAGATTATTTTTATATAACTGTAAAAACCACCATTGTGTCCATTTATAGTAATCTTTTGAGCTTGTGTTTACTTCACGACTCCAGTCAAACATAGCGCCCATTTTTTTAAGTTGTTTTCGCATTCTCTCGATGTTGCTGTCAGTCCAATCTTTGGGGTGAGTTTTTCCTTTAATTGCTGCATTTTCAGCTGGTAAACCAAATGCATCAAAACCCATTGGAAAGAGTACATTCTTACCCTTCATAGTATAGTAGCGAGCTATTGCATCAGATGGAGCCATTGCGTACCAGTGTCCTATGTGTAGGTCTCCTGATGTGTAAGGAAACATTGTTAGATGATATCTGTTTTCTTTATTTAGCACTTGGTCTGAGATTTGATAAAGATTATCTTTTTCCCACCTAGCTTGCCATTTATTTTCTATTTCATTAGGAGTGTAATCAAATTTTTCGTCTGTCATAATTTATCTTCTAAATATTATTTTTTATCTATAATTTAAGTTAATACACTATTATTTTATTGTCTTACTTTATATCGTTAAAAATCATTGTGTCTAACAAATAATTAACTAATATCAACTATATACATACAGGTTTTATTATTTGCTGAAAGGATAATATTTTGAATTTAGGACTTACTGGTAATCTGGCTAAAATAGCTGCTAAATATAAATTCGTTGTTTTATTTGTTTGGATAGCTTTATTCTTGATAGGTGGTTTCTTTGCTACTAGTATTAATGAACATACTGAAAATGACCAGGGATTTGTAACTGAGCCAGAGTCTGAAAAAGCGCTATCGCTTTATTATAGAGAATTTTCTAGTGGTCAAGATGTGACTTTAAGCGAAAATATTATTATTAAATCAGTAAATAACCAAACTATTGATGATCTAGAATTTCAGGATATTGTTAATGAAGTGACAAATAAAGTCAGGGGTTTAAATAGTAGTGTTGCATTTGCTACTAATTATTATGAAACGAATATTCCATCATTAGTTTCCAATGATAAAGCAATTACATTAATCCCTGTAGAGCTTAAAGGTACATTTGAGAACTCAGCACTTACAGCTAAGCCTTATGTTGAATTAGTTGATGAATTAGATACTGAGTATAAAAATTTTGAAATATTAACTTCTGGCTTTGCTTCAATTGATTTAAATTTTGTAGAAATCGCTGAATCGGATCTTGCTAGCGAGATTCAAGTCATGCCGATTGCTTTAATTGTTTTATTATTTGTTTTTGGTGCCTTAGTTGCATCTGTTATTCCAATTCTGCTTGGTCTCATGTCTATTGTTATTACAATTGGTGCATGTTCTCTTATTAGTAGGGTTTATCCGCTAAATATCTTTGTTACCAATATAGTCTTGACCATCGGCTTAGCTGTTGGCATCGACTATGCTTTATTTATTATGGATCGATTTAGAGAAGAGAGATCAAAGGGTCTTGAAAAAATTAATGCGATAACTAAAGCAGGGAGCACTTCTTCTAGAGCAGTGTTATTTTCAGGATTTACAGTGATGTTGTCGCTTTTTGGTATGTTTATTGTGCCTACTGATATTTTTCGTAGTTTAGGCTTAGGTGCAATCATAGTTGTTATTGTTTCTTTGTTGGCTTCACTGACTTTATTACCTGCAATACTTGCAATTTTAGGTGATGGAATCAATAAATTAAAAATTCCTTTTATACGCACTGCTTCTCAAGAAGATAGTAAGTTTTGGTCTAGTATAGCCTTCAATGTGATGAAATATAAAATTATTGGTGTCGTGCTACCTACAGTAGTTTTAGTGTTATTTAGTATGCAGTATTTTAATATTACAATTGGAGCAAGTGGAGTTGAAACTCTTCCTGAAGAAAGTCGTGCTCGTAAGGCTTATGAAATTTTAGAAGGGACATTTTTATCTGGAGGAATTGCAACACCAATTATTATTGTTGGACAAGGTGGCTCAGAAGATGCATCAGAAATGTTAAATGGATTTAATAATTTGAATAACTCAATTGCTAAAAGTAATGCATTTGGTCCAATTTTAGATTTTGAAACCAGTGAATCTGGCTCAACGTATGCTTTGCAGGTAGCACCAAAAAATTCTGCTACAAGTGGGGCTGCAACAGATTCTGTTGATTTATTACGTAACTCATTGATACCACAATCTTTTGGTACTTTGGAAAATAAAGTGCTTGTAGGTGGCCAAAGCGCTGGTTATAAAGATTTTTATTTATTAGTTGATCAATATACACCAATAGTATTTATTTTCGTGCTATCCACAAGCTTTCTATTGCTTTTAGTTGTCTTCAGATCGATTTTTGTTCCAATAAAAGCTGTAATTATGAATATGCTAGGGGTAGGAACTGCATATGGGTTAATGTACCTTGTATTTGAAAAAGGTTATGCTGCAAGTTTTTTTGGCTTTCAGCAAGTTGAAAGTATTGAAGCATGGGTTCCATTGTTTCTATTCACAATTGTTTTTGGTTTATCAATGGACTATGAAGTTTTTCTTCTGAGTCGAATTAGAGAACATTTTGATAATAATGGAGATAATGCTGAAGCTGTTGCTCATGGTATTAGGAAGACCGGTAGATTGATCACAGGTGCTGCAGCAATTATGATTGTTGTTTTTAGTGGATTTGCTATGGGTGACTTAACAATGTTTCAGCAAATGGGCTTTGGTACAGGCGTTGCTGTTTTAATTGATGCTACTATTATTCGAATGATTTTTGTTCCTGCATCAATGGCATTAGCTGATAAATGGAATTGGTATTTTCCAAGTTGGTTAAAATGGTTACCAGATGTTAGAGTAGAACCACCAGAAAATAAATAATTTTTTGGGGAAAGGTTCTAAAATGTTCAATGGCATAAGAGGCGTGTTTATTCGTGTGAATGATATAGAACATGCTACAGAAAAGTATCTTAAAACATTCGGTGGAAAATTAACACAGAGACATAAATTTGATGATCTTGGTTTTGATACATCAGTAATTGAGTATGAAAATGATACTTTTATTGAGATTATTTCTCCTCTGAGTGACACCAGTCCAGTACAAAAAGCTTTAGATAAATTTGGTGAGGGCGTGCATTTAATTGCATGGAATAACGATGATCCTGCTCAAACAGTTAATCAATTGCGTGCAATGTCTTTACGATTGATTAACGATCCTGGAGAAGGTAATCCTATTACTCAGCAAATATTTATACATCCTAAAGAACTCAATGGTATGATGGCATTAGTTTCGGGTACTCCTACTGATTAAAATGACTGTTCAATGTAAATCAAGAGTAAAGATGTGCTTAATATATTATAGTTTAAATTGGAATATTTATGCTTAAAATTGCAGTCATTGATGATTATACGGGTGATGCTATTAATTTGGCGAATTGGAATCGTCTGTCTAATAAGATATCAGTAGATTTTTTTCAAGATCATATTACTAGTTTAGAAAAACTTAGTAACCGATTATCAAGATATGAAGTCTTAGTTATAATGCGTGAAAGAACTCAAATTTCAAGAGAATTAATAAAATCATTACCTAATTTAAGAATGATTGTCACTTCAGGTATGTATAATGCAGCTATTGATTTTTCGGCTGCTAAGGAATGTAATATTATTGTTACTGGAACTAATTCCAGTGGTATTTCTACAACAGAACAGACTTGGGCTTTAATTTTAGCATTATCGCATAATGTTGTATTAGAACATAATAATATGATTGCAGGGAGATGGCAAAAAAGTCTGGCAACTGAACTTCATGGTAAAAACCTAGGACTCATTGGGCTTGGAAGAATAGGCCTAGAAGTAGGCAAAATTGGATTAGCATTTGGCATGGAAGTTTATGCTTGGAGTCAGAATTTAAATAAAGAATTTGCAGAAGAACACGGTATTAATTTTCTTCAAACCAAAGAGCAGATTTGTGAAATAAGTGACATACTTTCTTTGCATGTACGTTTATCTGAACGTACCAAGCATCTCATTGATGCGAAAGAATTTGAAATAATGAAGAAAGATGCTTTTCTGATTAATACTGCTAGAGGGCCAATTATTAATGAAAATGAATTAATAATTGCTTTACAAAATAATAAAATTGCTGGCGCAGGCTTAGACGTCTATGAATACGAACCATTGCCCACAAATCATAATTTTTTAAAATTAAATAATATAGTTTTATCACCTCATATTGGATATGGAACAAAAGAATTGATGAGTAAATTTTTTGAACAGATAGTAGAGAATATAGAAGCTTATTTAAATGATAAGCCGATCAGGATAGTTGAGTAATTTTTGCTAACTGGTGGACCTGGGGGGGCTCGAACCCCCGACCTCTACACTGCCAGTGTAGCGCTCTCCCAGCTGAGCTACAGGCCCATATTTGCATGATAACTGAAAGATTAATTCATTAAAAGTTTCTTTTTGTCTATAAAGGTCTTTTACTTGGCATGCCAGGTCTTCGAGGATATTTTTTTGGAGTATCGCCTATTTTTTTAACTACAACAATAACCTGGTCAATTTGTTTATTTTCAGATGGAATTTTTATTAGTTCTAGTAATTCACAATTTAATTCTCTTGAAGCATTTTGAATTGCATTTGCTTCTTTTTTACTTTCAGAACCTTTAGGCGCAAAGAACAATCCATTAGTCTTTAATAAAGGAATTGCATATTCAAGTAAAATGTTTAATGGTGCTACGGCTTTTGCTGTAGCCCAGTCATAACTTTCGCGATATTTTTCTTCTTGTCCAATATTTTCAGCACGTTGATTAATCACATTCGCATTATTAATTTTTAAATCTCGTAATATCTTTGAAAGAAAATGGCTTCTTTTCTGATTAGATTCTAATAGATCAAAATGAAAGTTTTTTCTCAATAAATGTATTACTAAACCGGGTATTCCAATGCCTGAGCCTATATCTATTACATTGGGATGAGATAGATCAATATATTGATTGACAGAATTTAATAAAAAAATAGATTCTCCGATATGTCTTTTAACAATTTCTGTTGGTTCAGATATATTTGTAAAGCCATTTGTAAATCCAACTTGATGAATTATCTGGCAATAGCTATCTAATTTGTCAATTTCTTTTGTAGAGGCTATCACATTGAGTTTTTCAGTTTCTTTAATAATTAAATCTTTAAACATTTCATCTTCTTAATTTTGAACATTAGATTGGTATCTACAAAGCTTATTTTGTATAATAAACTATAGTTAATAAACCATATAAATTTATTTTAACTTATTTATGAATAGAAGAGATATGAATAATAATGATTCTAAAAATTCTGATGCATATTTTGTTACCAAAGATGGCTTAGCAAAACTTGAAGATGATCTTGCACAATTAAAAAAGCAAAGACCTGAAATTGCAGAGTCTTTAAGAGTTGCCATGCAAGATAAAGATTTTCGAGAGAATGCACCACTTGATGCTGCTCGTGATGCGCAGGCTCATCTTGAAGCTAAGATTCGTAATATAGAAACTCAGTTACGTAATGCAGTAATAGTAAGCGCTGAAGAAAAACAAGGTAAAGCTCACGTAGGGTCAAAGGTAACGTTATTGAATATAAAGAAGCAATCTAAGCAAATTTTTGAATTAGTTACTCAATCAGAAGTTGATCCTAAGAATGGAAAAATTTCTATAGAATCACCTGTTGGTGTTGCTGTAAGCAACCATATAGCTGGTGATGAAGTGATAGTAAATACTCCAAGTGGTGATGTTAAATTTCAGTTAATAGATGTAGTTAATTAACTGAAAATATTTGATAAAAGAACGTCTAAGCTTATCCCAGCAAACAATAGAACTAGGTAGAGTATTGAGAATAGAAAAAGTTTTTTTGCTTTTTTGTCGCTATATTTTTTAAATAATTCAAATGAATATTTTAAAAATATTAAATTAATAGGTATTGCTAGTCCAAAATATATCCAGCTTACTTGAGCAATAAAACCAAAAATAATTGAAATAGACATTAATGCTAATGCATACAATAGTATTAATTTGCAAGCTTCTTCTTTTCCAACAACCACTGGTAGCATGGGCACTTTAGCCGCAGAATAATCCTGTTCTTTTAATAAGGCTAATGCCCAAAAATGTGCAGGAGTCCAATAGAAAACGATTAAAAATAACAAAATTGCTTCTATAGATATTTCATTATTAACTGCCACCCAACCAATAAGTGGCGGGGTTGATCCCGCTGCACCACCAATTACTATATTTTGAATAGTTCTTCTTTTAAGATAAGCAGTATAAATAATTGCATAAAAAAAGATGGAAAATAAAGTTATTAATGCAGCAAGTAAGTTAATTGTGTAATAGAGCAAGGTAATTGCAATAAAACTAAGTAATAGCCCAAGTATTAGTGCATGTATGTCTGGCATTGCTTTTTGCGGCAATGGCCTATTGCTTGTTCTGCTCATTAATTTGTCTATATCTCTATCAAAATAATGATTCATTGAATTTGCACCACCTGCGGCTAAAGTCCCACCAGTAAGCGTGAAGAACATTAAATGAAAACTTGGCAATTGATTGGCAGCTAACATCATAGCAGGTAAAGTAGTGACTAGTAATAGCCATACAATTCCTGGTTTCGTAAGAGCAATATAGTTAGGAATACTTTGGCGCATTGAATGGTATAATTTCATGTTAGTTAATCTTTATTAATATTTTGTCTAATCTGTTCAATGATTTTCTCTTGTTCTTTAATTTTATAAATCATGTAATAAATCAGGCTAAAAAGGATTAACCATAAACCAGTATATCCAATGAATAGGTAAAAAAGATTATTCAATGCCTTGCCCCTTTATTAAAAGATTGACTTAAAATCTGTTTGATAGTATATTCATTTTTTAGAATCCTAACATTAATCATTATTAACCATATTGCTAATAAAAGAATAGCAATAGTGCTAATCAATAAAACTACTAGCATTTCTATTGGCAGTCTGTCTTCACTAATAGGTGCTAAGACTATCGGTTGTGGATGTAAAGTCCTCCACCATCTTACAGACATATTAATAATTGGTATATCCATAAATGCAATAATTCCTATGAAAGCAGCTATTCTATTTGTTCTTCCTTCTGATGAATTATCTAGAGACTGTACTAACAAATAACCGATATATAATAGTAGCAAGATTAGTGTACTTGTTAATCTTGCATCCCAAGTCCACCAGACACCCCAAGTTGGCTTTCCCCATGCCATTCCTGACCATAAGCATATTATTGTGAAAAAAACACCTATTAATGCACTGGCTTTCCCCCAATGGTTATAAATAGTTTTCTTTTTCCATAGATACAATATTGAAAATAGAAACGTTAAACCAAAACAAAAATATGAAGCAAGTGCAGTGGGTAAGTGGAAATAAAAAATTCGTTGTACTTCTCCTTCAACTACTTCTGTAGGAGCAATAATGAAGGCACCTAATAAAAAGAGAATCATCATAAAAAGATTTAGAAAAGGTAATATTCTTTCAATTACTTTATTGTTGACAATATTGGTGAAAAATTTTTCCATAATTTTAATTTACTCTTCTATGATAAATTGAAATAAAATTATACTTACAGTAGTTTGCCAGAGAGAAAATAAAACTCCAAGAAATATCCAGTGGTTTTCGACTTCGATGGTTCCAATTACTCCGAATGTAACTCTTGTTGCTGTTAATATCAATGGGATTAATAATGGAATAACAATAATATATGTCAACATTGTCCCGGATTGTTCTTGGTAACTAAGAGGCGCTAAGCAAGTTAATAAAGACGTAAAACCCAAAGTCATAAATGCCAAATAAATTAGCATATAATATGATTCAATTTGAATGTTAAAAAATAGTATTACTATTAAAAGCAATGTAGATTGTATGCTTAAAATGAAAAAATAATTAACTAATGTTTTACTTATCGCAATTAATGTAATTGGCACATTAGCAATTTTCATTCCATCAATAATCCCATTATCGAGCTCATGCGTAAAGCTATTGCTTGATATTAAGATGCTACAAAAAAGAAAAGTTATCCAAAGTAATCCAGGAAGAATAATATCTACTTCTAGTACAAAAAGATCAATTGTAAGATTGTAAAAAATGATCGAAATTGTTCCAAATGCTATTGCAGAAAGCCAGGCTGATTTATCAAGCCAAGCTAATTGAATATCCTTTTTTAATAAAATGATTAATTTTTTCATAATTTTTTTTATACTTTTCTTATATATACATTGCCATGTTTTAATTCATATATATGTGATGCCCATTTGTAAATATTCTCTACATCATGAGTTGCAACAATTAATGTCGAATCAGTATTTTGTAAAACTTTTTCCATCAAGATTTTTTTTGATTTAACATCTAGATTTTTTGAAGGTTCATCTAAAATAAGTAAATTTTGTTTTGTTTGATTTAAGAGTGCTCTGATTAAACTAATTCTTTGCTGAATTCCTTTTGATAGAACACTCAATTGAATATTTTTAACATGTGTTACTTGAAATTGCTGCATTAAATTTGAAATATCTATACTATATTGAGGATAGTTCATTAATTGACAATATAAATTTAGATTATCGATTACTGTTAGTCTGTTATCAAGCATTGATTCATCAATGCTAATTCCAAAAAATGGTTTCCTTAAGTTCATATTATGCATATCTATAGCATTGAAAAATACACTACCTTCTGTTGGCTTAATAATACCTGCTAGTATTTTTAATAATGTTGTCTTCCCAGACCCATTTTCACCAATTAAAGCAATTCTCTGTTGTTGTTGAATATGAAAATTAATATCATGGAATACCATGCCAGTATTAAAGGATTTACCTAGATTTTTTACATTTATGACATGCTCATGTCTCAATATATCTTCTTTAATCAAATGGCACCATTTTTATTTCTTGTTATGATTAAAATAACACTAATCACAATCATGACACTTAAAAGGACGAATATAATTGTAAAGATTTCATTTTTAATAAGAATAAAATTTTTGTCTATAAATAAATTATTAATTGTTAAATTTATAGTAGAATTTGATGCAATATTTACTGCTTGTAAAACAATCAAAGATTCATTTTTTAAAAATGTTTTACCTTTTTTAGATATTTCATTATTATGCATAAAATCATCAGCAAATCTTTCAGGTATCATGATTTCTAAAATATTAGTTTCGTATTGACTATTGAAATTAAAATTGTATTTATTTGTTTTATTGATTTTAACAGTGTGAATTGTGGAAATTGTATTTAAACCTGGCCGAATGGGCATTGCTATATTTAAAGTATCATTAGTTTCATAAAATGATCCTGTGCCTAAGTTACCTCTAGCACTTGTGGTTTGATTTAATAGATTCATTATATAGGTTGGTTTTGTTAAATCATCAAACATAAATGTCCAATTACTCTCATTATTGATGATATCTTCTCTTATAAAAGTAAGTTCTTGATTTAGAGAATCAATTTTACTCAAAGTGAATTTTGAAACTACATTTTCAATTTTTGGAATTTTTATGCTAGTTTCATAAATTTTAATTTCAACATTCGTTGTTTGAATTTTCTCTTCATTGTAATAGTCACTTACATATTTTATGTCCTGGTAAGTTGTTTCTAAAAAAAATATAGAACCATTCATTTCCAGAAGAAAAAAAATGAAATAACCTTTATTTGCAATTGTAGTTATATTTTTCTTTGTTCCATCTTCATTAATTGACACAAGTGTAACTTCTATTTTTTCTGGAATTTTTGCTTTTTCCTGATGTACAATTTGACCAGAAATCGAAAATATTTCAGATTGAGCTTTTGTTTCTGAAATGTTGTTTTGATTGATTATGAACATTAGGCCTATGAAGCAAAGAATGAATGTAATTTTCTTAATAATTAGCAAATAATAACCAATCATGATTTTACAACTACTCCTTTCTGTTGTTATTTTTTAGAATATTTTTGAATAAATAAAAGAGTATAATTAAGAATACAGTTGAAATTATAATAAAGATTAAATAAATACTTTTGTTTGTTTGATTAACAATTTCATCGCCATATCTTACTTGAAAAAAATTTATTATTGCTTCGTCGTTAGAGCCTTTTGCTATTTCTATGTTAATACTTTTTTTCATTTCACGGCATATCGGTAATTCACATAAATCGAGAGTGATGCCAGCGCATGACGGGCATCTCAATTTTGATTGCAGTTTATATGATCTATATTCCTTATCTATACTGGAATTTTTTTGTGAATTTTTTTGTAGATTTTGATTTATGGAAATTACTGTAAAGCCAAAAATTAGAATAAACATCAGCAAGGTCAATGATTTAAGATTTATTTTATTCATAATTAAGTTTTCTGTTTTTGTATTATTGCGAGCATGATACCAATTAAGTATATTCCACCACCAAGCCACAGTAGATTAATAAATGGATTAAAATATACATGAAATTGAGACTTTAGATCATTATTCCAGCTTTGTATAAAGATATAAACATCGGTTGTAAACCCTCTATGAATGTCCACGATTGCTACTGGTTGTGAAGGGAAATTTTCAAAAAATCTTTTACCTGGATTTAATTCAGTAATTTTTTTATTATTTTTAATCATCTCAATTTTTGCTAAAGCTTCAATGTCAATATTATTACTTTCTTTTTTTTCAGAATAAATACCTTTAAATTTAAATTCATATTCACCAATCACATAAGATTCATTGGGATTAATTGAAAATTGATAATGAGTTTGAAAAGCCGTTGCGCTAATTGCACCAATAGCAAAGATTGCAACACCAATGTGAGTGAGATGGCTTGCGTAATCTTGAAATGATAATTTAATACTTCTCATTATTGCCTTCAATGATCCATAACAAATTGCAAGCGAGCAGGCGATACCAAATATTGGTAAAAAGTTATCTAAATTAGTCATTATTGCTAAAATAAAAAAGACACTTAATAATAAAAATAATGGGCGAAGCTCAAGCAAAGCTTTTTGATTTGAAATAAATTTACTTGGAAGCATTGCAGATACAGACAATGCAATGAGTAATATTAGAAGAAGTGAGCCAATTGTTTGATTATAAAAGTCTGGACTAATAATAATTTTTTCATTTTTGATTAATTCAAATATGATTGGTAAAATTAATGTGGATAGTATTGCAAGGGCTATCATTAAGTTTATAAAAACATTGATGATGATTGTACTCTCTTTACTAAGCAAAGAAGGTATGTGGATTGATTTTTGAGTAGTAGTTTTACTGAGAGCAAAGATACTAAAAATGATTAATACAGATAGATAAATTAGGTAATATAGTCCAATATCAGATTCAGCAAAAGAGTGCACTGAATCAATTATTCCACTTCTTACATTAAATGTAGTAAAAATTGCTAATAAAAAGCCTAAAAACCCAAGTAAAATATTAATGTACTCAAAACCCCCTCTTGTTTTCGACATATAGGTCGTATGTAATAGTCCAATCATTGGCAGTAAAGCTAGGATTGCGCTATTTTCTACTGGGTCCCAACCCCAAAATCCACCCCAACCCAAGACTGTATATGCCCACCATGCTCCCAAAATATTGCCTAAAGTTAGTAGGAAAATTGAACACAAAATCCATTTTTTGATTATTACATTCCATTCTGCAAGTAATGTTTTATTTCCCCAAATTCCCGTTGCAACAGCAATAGAAAATGGTATTGCTGTTGATATTAGTCCGCTAAGGAGTATTGGAGGGTGTATCAGCATTGTTGGATCTAGTAGTAATGGGTTAAGACCTTGGCCTTCGATTTGATTGATAACTGAAATAGTAAATGGGGAAGTGAAAAAAACTAAAGGTATTAATGTAAAAATAAGAATTGCTGCAAAAATCATTGAAATTTGCATTTGGATACTTGAAAATTTTTTTATTGTACTTTTAATAAACAAGCTAATTGAAGTACTTAGGACAAAAGACCAAAGTAACAATGAGCCTTCTTGGCTACTATATAATGCAGCCCATTTATATTTTAGTTCTAATTCATTGGAGGAAACTGAATATACATAACCAATATTAAATTGGTTTAATATAATAGCTATAAAGAGAGTCATAAATCCAATAAAAATTAAAAAATTGATAAGATAAAAATTAGCATTTGAATATTTGTAGATTACTTTTTTATTGAATGAAAAAAATGCAGACAGCTTGTTATTTGATAAAGTATTGATTTCTATTAAACCTAGCATCAAATTTACAATTGATAAAATCAATGCTATAAGAAGGCTGAGGTACCCAACTACTGAAATTATATATGACATGAATCACCTTGGATAATCTGGAACATAAATATCTGCATCCTCTATATCAGTGAGAAATTCATTTTCATGTTTTACTATTACTGACTTAGACCTAATATTATTTTGATTTACCGCAAAGCCTTCTGCAATAACAAATGTTTTTGGCCCAAACAAACTTGGTAACAATCCTTCATGTTCTACAGAAATAATCACATCTTCTTCACCAAAGATTTGAAATGTTGTAATGCCTAAATCATTATATTTTATAGAATTACCGACGACGCGGCCCCCAACCCTTATTCTATGTTCTGATGAGTAATCTTTTTGTGTAAATTCTTCTGGTGTTAAATAGTAGGAAAAGGCATTACTTGCAGAAAAAATAGCAAAGATTATTAATAAAAAAGTACTTATTATAATAAGAATAATTAACTGATTTTTTGCTTGATATAAATTTATTTTTTTCATTTACTAATTCCCTCTATTTTGTTCTAAGGCTATTTTTAACTCTTTTTTATCGAATGGGCCAATAATTTTTTTCTTAATTAATAAGTCTTCTGTTATAAAAAAAGCTTCAGGAATACCATTTAAACCAAACTCTACAACAATTGAATCTTGATTTTTATAGCTTATTGGAAAAGTGATACCATTTTTGTTAACAAAACTAGAAGCATCTTTTTCATTGTCAAAAACATTCACTCCTAAAAAAATATATCCTTCATTTTGATAACTATTCCATTCATTTTCAATTAATTTCATTTCTTTCACGCAACTATTACACCATGAAGCCCAAAAATAAATAAATAAAGGCTTACCATTTGTATTGTTTGAATTTATTGTTTCTCCATTATTTAATTCGAAATTAAAAAATGGTGCAGCTATTATTGGATTTTGTATATTCTTATTGTTACCTTGAAATGCTGCTATCCAAAATAAACACAAAAATAAAAAAGCGGTAAGTGCGAATACTATTGTTGGGCTTTTTACTTTTTTTAACATTCGAATTTAGGCTCCTTAATTAAATAGTTTAAAGCAATACTTTGTTTGTAAATACGCATTAAATAATTCAATTCTTAATTTCATTCATTATTTCATTTGACCTGTGGAATATTATCCTTCAAAATATCATAGAAGTAATTTTATATAGTTTATGTTCATGGGATCAAAATGCTTAGATTCAGAAAAACAACTTTTTTTCTTTTTGTAAACTCTATATTTTCCTCCTTTTTATTTGGTTGTTCAGCATGGCAATCTGATCCACAAACAACTGTTAATCCAAAATCTGATATGGCTGTGCTTATCCAAGACTTATATGTATTAGTGTTTTGGTTGTCAGTCGGTGTTTTTATTTTCATTATGGGAGCTATCGTATATGTTTCTATACGTTTTCGTGAACGTCCAGGCGTAGAAGCTAAACAATTTCATGGTAATACTAAGTTAGAAATTCTTTGGACACTTATTCCAATTTTGATAGTTTTAACAATTTTCCTTCCTACTGCTTCTGCAATTCCAAAAATCAAGAGTGATGCACCAGCTAATGCTCTACAAATTGATGTAGTTGGTAAACAATGGTGGTTTGAATTTAAATATCCAGAATTAAATATAACTACTGCAAATGAGATACATATTCCTGTGAATAGGCCAGTTAGCTTTAATATTGAATCCTCTGATGTCATTCATGCTTTTTGGATACCTCAATTAGGAGGTAAGGTTGATATGATGCCAGGTCATTTAAATAAAATGTGGTTTACTCCTACGGAAGCTAGGAAGAATGCTTACCTGGGGCAATGTACTGAATTTTGTGGCACCTCTCATGCAAATATGTTGTTTAGAGTTTTTGTTGATGAACAAGAAGATTTTGACAAATGGGTGCTATCACAACAACAAAATGGAATGAAAGCTCAAAGCGAACTTGCAAAAGAAGGAGAAAAACTCATACTTAATAATATTGCATTTGTCACCGATAATGGGACTGCTATAGGATGTGTTACTTGCCATAAGATTGAAGGAACAAATGCAATGGGAATGCTCGCACCTGATCTTACGCATATTGCTAGTCGTTCTACCATTGCAGCGGGTAGATATGAAAATACTAAAGAAAATTTAATTAAATGGATATCAAATCCTAGTAGAATGAAGCCAGGAGTGAGTGAAAGAAGTGGTGGTATGCCGATATACGAGGATTATTTAACTCCTGAACAAATTGAATCAATCGTAACGTATTTGTTGGAATTGAAGTAGGTTAAAAGGAGTCATTGTATGACAGCAGTTCTTCCATTGACAGTCAAGGAAAATAGTAATTCTGGTATTTGGTCCTGGTTAACAACTGTAGACCATAAAAAGATTGGTACTTTGTACGGTATTTCTGGTGTAATTTTTTTCATTCTTGCTGGTGCAGAAGCATTATTGATAAGGACGCAACTAGCTGCACCAAATGGTACAATCATTTCTGCAAATGTCTATAACCAACTTTTTACTATGCATGCATTGATGATGATATTTTTGGGTGTTATGCCCATGGGTGCAGCATTCTTTAATTGGTTAGTTCCATTAATGATTGGAGCTCGAGATGTTGCTTTTCCTAGACTAAATGCACTATCTTTCTGGACTTTTTTATCTGGTGGACTACTTTTAACTTCAAGTTGGCTTTTCGGAGAAGCGCCGGATGTTGGTTGGTTTGCATATGCTCCGTTGACTGAAAAAGCATACACAATTGGTAAGGCTATGGACTTCTATGCAGCTGGGTTAATCTTACTAGGAGTTGCATCGACTATTGCATCTTTGAATTTTGTAGTGACAATAATTAATATGCGTGCTCCTGGAATGACTTGGTTTAGGATGCCAGTATTTGTTTGGATGATATTTGTTGTAGCTTGGTTACTCATTCTTTCATTACCTGTTTTAACAATTGGTTTAGTGCAGATTTATTTTGACAGGAATTTTGCAACCAATTTTTTTAATCCTACAGGTGGAGGTGATCCTTTACTTTGGCAACACTTATTTTGGATTTTTGGTCACCCTGAAGTCTATGTGTTGATACTTCCATCTATGGGTATTGTTTCAGAGGTACTTCCTACTTTTGCTAAGAAACCAATTTTTGGATATTCTGCTATTGTTTTTGCTGGACTATCTATAGCTGTTTTGGGTTTTGCTGTCTGGAGTCATCATATGTTTACTACTGGGTTAGGCCCAGTGCCATCTATTGTTTTTTCTGCATCTACTATGGCTATTGGTGTCCCCACAGGTGTCAAAATTTTTAATTGGCTTGCTACTCTTTGGGGCGGAAGTATTAGATTCACAACTGCTAATCTCTTCTCTATTGGATTTATAGCACTCTTTACAATTGGTGGTATTTCTGGTGTTATGCATGCATCACCTCCAATTGATACACAGCAACAAGATACATATTTCATTGTTGCGCATATTCACTATGTTTTATTTGGTGGCGCAGTGTTCGGTATTTTTTCTGGATTCTATTACTGGTGGCCTAAATTTTTTGGTAGATTCCTTGATGAAAAATTAGGCAAGATTAATTTTTGGTTATTTTTTATAGGCATGAATTTAACTTTCTTCCCAATGCATTTTTTGGGAGTTCAAGGAATGCCAAGAAGAATTTATAGGTATGATACAGATCTAGGCTGGGATATGTGGAATCAAGTCGCTTCAATTGGTTCGTACATGTTAGCAGTAGGTATGATTGTTTTTCTTTATGCAGTTTGGAAAGCTTACAAAACTGAACCTAATGCACCTGATAATCCTTGGGATGCCCCAACTCTAGAATGGGCTACTTCTTCACCTCCCCCAGAACATGACTTCGATGTTATTCCAGTTGTACATGATCGAGATCCATTATGGTATAATCGAGATAATAATATTGTTCAAGAACAAGTAACCGATGAGCACATACACATGCCTCCACCTTCTTATTATCCGCTATTGCTTTCAATAGGCTTATTGGTTGGTGGTATTGGTCTTTTAACTACGTTGATTATTTCATTTGTAGGAGTTTTATTGGTATTTTACGCTATTTGGGGCTGGGTCTTAGAGCCAACGTCTTAGATAGTAATCGATAGGGGTATAAATGAGTCAGGAAGCACATTCAGTAACTGGTATTGATAGCAGGAAATTATTAATGTGGATTTTTCTTGCTAGTGATTGTTTGTTTTTTGGTGCACTAATTTCAACTTATCTAATTTTCAAAGACAATATACCGAATCCACCTTATCCAACTGATCGCATCGTTAACGGAGAGTTTTTTCATGGCCTTTTGAATATTCCACTAACTTCTGTCAGTACATTTGTCTTGTTGATGAGCAGTGTAGCGATGGTGCTTGCTGTATATGGTGCACAAAATAACAATTTAAAGATGATGAAAGGTTGGTTGTTATCTACGATTGTGTTGGGAATTGCTTTTCTTCTATTCCAAGTCTATGAATTTAGACACTTTCTACATGAAGGCTTAGGGCTGAGTACAAATCAATTTGGGGCATCTTTTTATTTGATGACTGGATTTCACGGCGTACATGTGGGGATTGGGGTTATAATACTCATTTCGCTCTTATTTGGTTCGTTTAGAAGAAATAGCCTTGGTTCAGATACGGGTTTTCATATTGAAACAGCTGGTTTGTATTGGCACTTTGTCGATATAGTATGGATTGTAATATTTACACTTGTTTATTTAATGCCTTATTAGTTTATAAAAAGAGTTCGAGGATTTTGTATGAAAAATACCCATGCAGCAAATAATAACCATTTAACTATTCGTCAATACTTAAAAATTGGTGCTTTGTTAACTATTATTACTGTTGCTGAATTAATAGCATCTTATATTAATTTAGGTTTTCTTTTAGTTCCATTATTGCTGATTCTCTCAGCAGTTAAATTTGTCATTGTTGTTGCTTATTTTATGCATTTAAAATTTGAAGATTTGTTAATTTCAAAAATTTTTGCATTTGCTTTTGTACTTGCTCTGTGTATTCTGCTAGCATTAGTTTCATTATTTATATATGATCCTAGTATTGCAAATAGATAATGATTTTTTACTAATCTATCGGAGTCAATAGGATATTGCATTGAACAGAATAGAAGACTATAGCATCTTACAAAAAGAAATAATTGCATGGATTAAATATTATTGCACTGATAATAATATCCAGTCATTAGTAGTTGGTGTTTCAGGTGGCATAGACTCCGCTGTTGTGTCTACACTGTGTGCTGGAACGAAAATAAAAACATACCTAGTCGGCATGCCTATTCATCAAGAAACTTCACAAGAGAATTATTCTGATTTACATATGAATGAATTATCTGATAAATTTTCAAATATTGAAATTTTAAAATTCGATTTGACTTCTGTCTTTGAATCGTTTAAAAAGGCAATTACCGTTAAATCTCAGCTAATTGATCAAAATTTATTAGCTCTTGCAAATTCAAGATCTAGGCTACGTATGGTTACTCTCTATCAAATTGCTCAACATTATTCTGGGATTGTAGTTGGAACAGGTAACAAGGTTGAAGATTATGGTATTGGTTTTTATACAAAATATGGTGATGGGGGTGTAGATATTGCTCCTATAGCTGATCTATATAAAACAGAAGTATACAATCTAGGTATTCACATGCAAGTTAATGACGCAATTATAGAAGCACCACCCACTGATGGCCTATGGGATGATGCTAGAACAGATGAAGAGCAGATTGGTACAACCTATGAGTTATTGGAATGGGTAATGGAATATGGCAGCGATCATCCTCGAGATCAACTTTCAGATGAGCAGCTTAATGCATTAAAAATATTTAATAACTTTCATCAAAAAAATAAACATAAGATGGATTCTGTTCCAACTTTTTATTTAGAAAAATAATTTAATTTTAATAGTAGCTATTTTTAATTTATATTTTCAAAATTTAGAGTCAATGCCATTTTTAAACAGCCAATAGTAATATTTTGTTGGACTAGTTTAGGTTCTTTAATAGGAATTTCTCTCCCTTTTGCTTTAAGCTCTTTGTCCAATAAAGAAATTATATCTTTAGATTGACTCTTATTAGTATCTATAATAATTAATCCAGTATCTAGTAGTAATGCAGCTGCGGCAACTTTTTGAATTATTTCTTCAAGTCTTTTACCACCTAAATGCTGCATTTGCTTAACTTCATTAGAGATATCTAATTCTCCAGCTAATTGCTCTTCACCACGGACGATTTGATTTTCTATCAGTAAAGATATATTGAAAAGATTCTGAAGCTCTACATAGATTATATTTTTTACACTTTGCGCAATGCCTTGCCAATTTTCTCCTATTAATGCATTGTTTATATGACTTTCAATACCAATTGGACAGTTAATATTATTTTTTAAAATATCGGAAATCGAAAAGTCTTCTAATTTTTTATTTATTGGTGATTTAACGATTTTCCCTGAAAGTGGGTCTACGTTCCCTGGAAAAGAAATTGCAATTGACTTACAGGATCTTTTTTTGTTTTCCATTCCAAGAGTTTTTGAAATAAGTCCACCAATTTCCCATGCAAAAGATTCTCGGTCAATATTTTTTAGTTGTAATTCAAATTTTTCTTGCAAATCAATATTACAATCCTTGTCAGCAAGTGTGATTTCTGTAAGAGATTCATCAATATTAACTACTACAAAAGCATCTTCATTCATTTAAAAAAATCCTTTTTTAATTATTAAATATTAATTAATATTATAATCGAATGTATAGTTTAATTGAAAAAATATTGAGTATAATTATTTTTGAGTAATATATGAAATTCTATATAAACAACAAACAATATGAAACTTCAGAGAAGCCATTAATTATGGGTATCTTAAATCTATCTATGGATTCTCCCATTGCTAGCTCTATATCATCAGTTGATAAGGCAGTTCAAAGATCGCATCAATTGATTGAAGATGGTGCAACTATTATTGATATTGGTGGTGATTCAACTAGTTCGATGGCTGATAACATTCCTTTAGAAAAAGAGTTATTGCTTATTGAAAAAGTAGTTAGTCAGCTACATGATGAAAAGATTATAACTTCAATAGATACGTGGAAATATCAAGTGGCGGAAGTTGCCGTAAATGCTGGTGCAAGTATTGTTAATGATGTCACAGGATTCCGAGATCCAAAAATGGTTCAGGTTGTGAAAGAAAATTCTAAGATTGCTTTAGCAATGCACATGAGAGGAGAGCCAAAGCAACATTATGAAGTTGATCAGAACTATCAGTCAATTCAAAATGAAGTTTTTGATTATTTAAAACAACAAAATGCAATGCTGAATGACTATGGAATCAATGACGTTTGGATTGATCCAGGTTTTGGTTTTGGTAAGTCTGCTAAAGATAACATTGCTCTATTTCATTCGATCGCAAATTACAAAAAATTAAAACTGCCTGTAGTTATTTCTGCTTCAAGAAAAGGTTTTTTAGCAGAATTAATTGGCATGGGAAACACTCAGAAAGGTGATGAATTACTTGAAGCTACAATGTTATTCAATATTCTATCTTTTTTGTTAGGCGCTGATATTCTTCGTGTTCATGATGTAAAAAAGATGAACACTACAATTGAAACATTACATGGTTTAGGAGGCTACCAGCATGATCCTGCCAAGCAATCAGATTATTACGGTGCATTAAAACAGCTATTTCAACTTTAATTTGCTATAAATTGCATTTGAAATAGCTTCATGTTTATCTGGTTCTACAGGGATAGGTAATTGTTGCATTTCTGATATCAATATATCTTTGATTGCTTCAATTATCTCTGCGTCCAGTTTTTCTTCTTCCTGAATGTGGTTATTAATATTTTCAAAATCATAAAGTACAACTTGCCTGAAACCAAAATCCGCAACCGCTCTTTGAATGATTGTTTTAATTGTTTTATTATTCATTGTGCTAAGCTACCTCCATTAATTTCAAAAAGTGAACCAGTGATATATGAAGCTTGATCAGAGCATAAAAATGCGACCATTGGTGCAATTTCTTCTGGGCGACCTGCTCGTTGCATTGGTATGCCTTTTTCCCATTTTTCAAATAATTCTTTGCTGCCAGTACTTCCTCTAGATTGCTGTGTATCTATTAGGCCAGGTACAATGCAATTGATTCTAATATTTTTTGTTGCAAATTCTAGGCTAACTGTTTTTGTAAGATGAATTATCCCTGCTTTTGTAACACCATATGCTACAGAATTATACGACCCTTTAATCCCAGAACCAGATGAGAAATTAATTACTGAACCACCATTTTTTTCCATTAATGGAATGCCATATTTGCAACAAAGAAATGTTCCTGTTAAATTGGTGCCTAAAGTTAAATTCCATTCAAATTCTGATGTTTCAGTCACTTTACCAGCATTAATTTTAATCCCTGCATTATTTATAAGAATGTCTAATCTGGAATGTTTTTTGTTAATATTATGAAAAAAATCTTTTACCTCATCAATTTTTGAAATATCCAGTCGCATAAATGTAACATCAAGTTTGTTTGTTTGAAATTGTTTTGCTTCTGATTCACCAAGCGGAGCATTTCTATCGGCAAGAATTACTTGAGCACCACTTTCTGCTAACTCTCTGACAATTTCCCTGCCAATGCCAGTAGCTCCTCCTGTTACAACTGCTATTTTATTTTCTAATAATTTATTTGCCATCGTGGTGTCTTTCTTGTATTTATTTTTGCTTTATATATACTAAAATATAATTAAATAAATTAAAATAAGATAACATAATGATTAATAACGATATAACTTTTGCAAACATCAGAACTCTATCTTCTTTAATGAAAAATAAAGAAATATCACCTGTTGAATTAATAGACGCTTTTATAGAAAAAATAGAAAAATTAAATCCATCATTATCTGCATTTATTACTGTTACAAATGAATCAGCGTATAAATCAGCCCAACAAGTAGAAAAGTCAATTATGGATGGCAATCATAAAGGTATGTTGCATGGCATACCAATTGCTTTAAAAGATAATATTTTCACTAATGGCATTTTAACAACTGCTGCTACACCAGGGCTCAAAGAACATATTCCAAACTATAGTGCAACTTGTTGGCAAAACTTTGAAGATGCTGGCGCTATTTTGATAGGAAAAACCATGTTACATGAATATGCTATTGCAGCATCTTTATGGTCAGACGGCTATGGTGCAGCTCGCAATCCTTGGGATCAAATTAAAACTACTAATGGTTCTTCAAGTGGTTCAGCTGCTGCTGTAGCAGCAGGATTGAGTACGGTAGGCATTGGGACAGAAACAGGAGCTTCTGTGAGAAGGCCTGCTTCTTTTTGTGGATTAGTCAGCATGCTTGGTACATATGGAAGAATTAGTAGGTACGGAGTTATTCCAAATTCCTGGTCACTAGATCATGTAGGTATTATGACTAGAGAAGTTGACGATGCTCAAATTGTTTATGAAGCAATTGCAGGGCATGATCATAAAGATCCTACTTCTCTTCAACAAGATATCTATTCAAATAAAAACCTCAACCATGAATCTAATAATTTAATTGGTGCAATAATGTGGGATCATGTAGAAGGCTCTGTTGATGAAGATGTCTTGGTTGCAATGAAGGAAGTTGTACAAATATTACAAGAAGCTGGGGTTAAAATTATTGAAATGCAATCTCATGCTTTAGATTTTGCAGCACTTACTTCATCTATAATAATGAAATCAGAAGTCACAGCAGCACACAGCCATGCTTTGCAATTAGCTCCTGAAAATTATTCTGATTCATTGCGTACATTGTTGTTGGCTGGACGAGATAATAAAACGGAAGATTATTTATTGGCTTTACAAGCGAGAAGATTAATTCATAATGAAGTTAAAGGATTTTTTGAAGATATAGATTTTATTATAGCTCCATCAACTGCCACAGTAGCAACAAATATTGTTGATGGATTTAGTGCAATGAGAGATCGACCATTTGAGGTAGGTGGAAATTGGCATAATCTACATCGAGTTTCTTCATTGTTAGGCCTACCGACTATCTCCTTGCCTCACTCTCTAAATACTGATGGATTACCGACAAGTGTACAATTTATTTTTGATCATCATGAAGAAAAAAAATTGTTTGAATTTTCCAAATTTTATCGATCAATACAACCCTGGGACAAGAGCCCATCTTTAGAGTATGACTCATCTGAGATGATCAAAGAGCAAGATATTGATAAAGGGGGGCAAGTTAAGCCAGATCCTAATTTTTTGCATAAACAAACCATTGCTTTAAACGAACTAGTCATTGATCCATTTACTGAACCATTGTTTTAGGTAAGTGCTATATTTTAATGACAACTCTTCCAAATGCTTTTCTTGATTCAGCATATTGATGTGCTTTAATTGCCTCATTAAAGTTAAATACCTTGTCTATATATACTTTAAAATTTTTGCTCGCAATATTATTGAGAATATTATTTACTAAGTCATATACTCTTGTAAAATTTTTTGATTGTTCAGAGGCTAGCAGTATGCCATTAAAAGATATATTTTTCTTCATCAACAATGTAATATCAATCTGATTATCACTTCTACTAGCATTCCCAACCGAAATAACTTTTCCGCGATACTTTGTAGCATCAATTGCTTGCTCTAAGGCTTGGCCACCAACTGGATCAATTGCTAAATCAACACCTATGCTATTCGTTATTCTTTTTACCTCATCAACAACATCATTTTTTGTATGAACAATAATATCATTGACCCCAATTTCTTTTAATTTAGAGACTTTTTTTTCGTCTGACACTGTTCCAATTATATGAGCTTTATGCCGGTGAGCAAATTGAGCAATAGCAATGCCGAGACCCCCAGATATGCCATTCACTAGGATGGTTTGCCCCTTATCTAAATGACCAAATTCAAATAAACAGTCATGAGCTGTTGCAAAGGTGACAGGTATGCTAGCAGCTTCTTCAAAGCTAATATTTTCTGGCATATACCATGCTGCTTTGGCAGGTACAGATCGTAATTCAGCATGAGATCCGTTGCCACTCATTGCAACAACGCGATCACCTACTGAAAAATTACTTACTTCTGAACCTACTTCAATTATAATGCCAGCAGATTGATAGCCAATTACATAAGGTGCTTCTCCGATTGGTCCAAGTGCTCTTGCTCTAAGATCTCCTCCTTCAATACTAATTGCTTTGTTTTTAATAATGATTCCTTTTGGATGACATTGAGGATCTGGGATTTCTTCTATTTGTAGGTTAGAAGGCGGACCAAATTCATTTAATGTAATTGCTTGCATACTATTCTCCAATAACATAAGTACCAATTTTTTTAGCATTTGGCACTGCAAAAACTTCAATTTCAATCAATAATCCATATTGCGCTAAGCCTCCTTGAAATGTAGTTCGCGTAGGATACGGAGGCGTAAAGTAAGATTCATAAACTGAGTTAAATTCTTCATAATGCCTCCAGTCTACCAACGTAACTATTGATTTTACGATATCTTCTGCGCTTGAACCAAGTATTTCTAAGGCATTACTAATGCCATCCATGATCGCTTTAGTTTGCGCTTTAATATCACCTGGACCTACTAGCTTACCCTCTAAGTCCGTTGCAACCATTCCTGAGATAGAGATAAATTCATCAGTACGAATACCGGCACAATGAGGTGCTACTCCAGGTGTCAATCGATCATCTAAAGTAACATTTGGTCTATCAGATTTAGTTTGGTATTGACCTGTAATTGCTGTATCTACATACCTTCTTTCTTGGTTTACTATTGCCATAACATCAAATTCAATCAACCTATCTGGGTCTGATAATGTCCCTTGAATGGAGGCTCGTGTTGGATATGGCTGACCATAAAATTCAGCGTAAATCTCGTTGTATTTATCAAAATCTCTCCAATCAACAATTGTTGTATGATTTTTGATCACATCTCTTGGAGTAGCACCAACTTGTTCCAATCCAATGCGCACCCATTCTAATGCTTGTCGTGTTTGAGCCTGGATGTCACCTTTTTTTATTACCTTGCCATTTTTATCGATGCCAGCAAATCCAGATAAAAAGACATAATCATCGATTTGTACAATAGCTGGCATATTGCCAAAACCTGATAAATCAGGAATATTTATTCTTTTAACATTTTTTTTCGTCGTTCCTATGCAATCAATTTCTATCAAAAAGCCATTATTTAATAATCCTTGGCCGGATATTGAAATTGCAGGCAACTGATCGCAGTTTTTTGTTAAAACTTCTTCAAGGTGTTCGAATTGATCCCAAGATGATAGATAGGAATTCATTTTAAGTATATCTATATTATCTACTTCTAGAACCTTGCTAATGCCATTGATATTATTGAAAATTTGATCTACTTGAGGTTTTAGAGATGGTTTTCCTGCATTATTACCTACTACCTCTTTTTTATTACGGTTAAATCCTAATGTGCCTGATACAAAAACAAAGTCATTTATATGTATTGCATTGCTATATGGGCCGAGACCTATAGGTATGTGCTTGCTTTTGATTGTTTTTGTTTGCATAAAATCTCCTTTGTAGATTAAAAATGGTGTTGCATTTCTTTAGATTACTTTTTTTATTTAACTATGCTAGTCTTAAATTATAATCAATAAGAGTATGCCTGTGAATATTAATCGACGTGAACTGGAAAAAAAAATTAAACTTTGGATTGATCTTGAAGCTCAATCTGATGGTCCATTTGAAATAGTTTATGAATTTATTAACGATAGAGAAGAAAAATTTGCACGTTGGATTGTAATGGCTAATGCTGTCCATGAAAAATTTCAATTTTCTATGAATGATGAGATTGCTTGGCATGAATTTAAAAAACCACTTAATGAAAGTAGGATTAGTTTATTGACCACTGCTGGCGTGAGGCATAAATCTGATAAACCATTTATTACTGATTGCGAAAATACTGATTCAAGCCATAGGATGCTTTCAAAAAATAGTTCGAACAAAGATTTTGCTATAGATCATTTGCATTATGATCACAGGCAAGCTGATCAAGATATCAACTGTGTTTTTCCTATAGATGCATTGCATGTTTTACATCAAGAGGGAGTTATAGGATCAGTTGCCAATCATCATTTTGGATTAATGGGTTGTATTTCTAACACAGATCTCTTAATTAAAAAAACAATCCCAGAGATTATGAATACATTAGTTGAAGACTCTGTAGATTGTGTTGTGTTGACACCTGGTTGATGGTTATGCCATCGGTCAGTTGGACTGATACAAAATGCTATAGAAGATATTGGTATTACGACAATATCGGTTACAATGAAACCAGAAATAACTAGTCATGTCCAAGTTCCACGTGCTGCATATATTCGGTTTCCATTAGGGAATCCAATAGGAGAATCATTTAAAAAAAATGATCAAAAAATTATACTTTCCGATTTATTAAAACTCTGTAAAACTATAAAATCTCCTGGAACGATATTTGAGTTGCCTTATCGATGGAAAAGGACCATTCAATCATTTTTGGAGTAATTTATAATTATGAATTTCACACATAGAGATAAAGTTGAGAATATAGAAAATATTATTAATGAATTAATTGATAGCACTGAAATCTATTTAAATTACCTGCATATTCAAAAAAAACATCAAGATGTAAAATACCATCGGACTCTTAATCTGGCTATTAAAGAAGCAGATGATTTAAATGAAGCATTGGGTTCTATTATTATGGATAGGCTAGTAAGAATAAAAGACAGACAGATTATTTTGGATAAAATGAATGAATAATCAAAATATCTTTTTTTCTCAAGAAAAATTTTCCATTGATGAATTGCCTGCTCTCGACATTGCTGTATCAAGATTATTACTAGATAAAGTAAATTCTAATGAGTATTCTTCATTATTAAGATTGTATGAAGGTCATACGCAAGTTGCTTTTGGTCCGTCAGATATAAGAAAGCCAGGCTACCAGCTTGCAGTGCAGGAAGCAAAGAAGAAAAAATTCTTTGTAGTTAATAGATTAACTGGCGGACATGCTGTTACATTCCATGATGGCATTCTTGCTTTTGCATTCATGTTTCATGATCGGGAAGCACGATCAAAAATGCATTATTATTTCAATTTTGTCAGTAGTATTTTACAAGATGCTTTGGGTAGTTTGGGGTTTGCGTGCAACGTTGGCGAATTGACTGGTGAATATTGTCCAGGTCAATATAGCATAAATATTGAAAATAAAATTAAGATTGCAGGTATTGCTCAGAGAATTGTAGCTAATGCAGTTTATGTAGGTGGCTTTATTGCTGTCAGTAATGCTGATTTAATTAAAGAGATCTTAGTACCTGTGTATAGTCACCTTGAGATAGATTGGAATCCAAATACTGTTGGTAGTTTAGAGAATTATAAAAGTGACATTAAAAAAAATGACGTCATTGATGCTATTAAAAACAGATTGAGTTCTTTTTATACAATTAAGCAATTATCGATTGAACAAGCATTAATTCAAGATGCTAGCAAAGATCAATCAAAGTACTGTAATTAGAATAGTAAATATAAATACTGTGATGGCTACTTACTTTATAAAAAGAATTTATTACTTTCTAAGTAAATAATTACCGTGCTACTTGCAACAACTACAATGAGATATTCAATAATAATAGAAATAGTTAATTTTTTATTTAATTCAGCATTTATAAGTCCTGCAGCAAAATGAAAGAATATTAAACCAGTAATGACTATAATTTCTTTGCTGAGTATTAAGTTATTTATTAAAATCCAGAATTCTAAGAACACAACTGAACACGCCATTACAGATAAAAGGTTAACTAGAGGCCTTCTGTATGGATTGTAAAGATAATTTGTTGACAGCATGTATATGCCTATACCAATAATTGTAAATTCTTCAGTTTGCGAAAAATTTATGCGTTGCACTAAAATGAGTAATGCAATTAATAAGAAGTAACAAAATAATGAATTTATGAAATCGGCTCCATGATTAATATTTTGATAATTTATGTTAGATATTTTGAATGAAAATATATAGATAATAAATGGTATATATAGAATCAAGATCTGCAACAAATTTAATGAATCAGTTATGGAAAAAGCAAGGTACGGAATTATGATTGCATATAATGCAGGTAGCATTGAAAAAGGCAAAAGTATTAATTGTATACTGTATTTTTGATTTGATCGCATTGAAGCTATTGTAGCAAAGCCAAAACTAGCTATAAGTGCACTGATAGGGAAAAGCCAGGAAATATTTGGGAAAAAATTAATTGAAACCGAAAATAATATAAAAAATATTATTCCATAAATAAATAACTTATCCCAAGAAACTAACGCTTGAGTAGTTTGTGATTTTTTTTGTTGATTTAATTCAAATATTTTACTCATAATTCACTTTATTTTTGATTGTTAAATACTACAGTATGAATTTCTTTAAGTGAATTGATGCTTTTTTTTATTTTTTTTTCAGCTTTTCTATCAATCAGAATAGCATCAATTCCAATTTGCTTTGGGCCATAATAGTCATTTTCTAAATCATCACCTATGAACAATGCTTCGTTAGTCGTAGTTTGCATTTTTTTTATCGCATCTTTATAAATATTGTGATGAGGTTTTCTGTAACCTACCTGAGCGCTGGATAAGATAATTTCAAAAAAATCTGCTATTTTTAAATTATTAATGATTTTATCGAGATTCCATAAATGATTAGAAACTATCCCCATCTTTATATTTTTTGTTTTTAAATCCTCTAAAGTTTCTATTACATCATCATATAGAAAATAGAATTTTAGATTAGATTCAAGCACATAGATTCTTTCAGTTATATCGTCAATAAAATCAGTAACTCCCATTTTTTTAATTCGCTCAGCATGGATATCTTTTCTTAATTTTTTATACTTGCCTGATGACTCAGATTCTGAAAGATGACTAATGCCTTCATGAGTCATCCATTTTAACCAAGCATTCTTAATTGGCATTTTTTTTAAAGAATTTTCTTTTAAATCGATACCAAATTCTTTAATTGCTTGTTGATAAATTTCTTTATGTGTAGGCAACATATATCCTAATGTCCCATCAAAATCAAATAGCACAACTTGCTTAGCAATATTTTTCATTTTTTAACTTTCTAAGTTGATAATTCTGTGATAATTTCTTTGATCTTAATTAATTTTTCTTCTTTATTATAGTTAAAAGCAAGTTCTATTTTTTTTGTACCTTTATTTAAAATTTGTTTAGCAAATTTTTTTTCAATTTTATTCCAGGGTAATTCCTTTTGTGAAAGAAGAGTCAATGTATTCTGTTTAATTGAAATTGACTCTATGTTTGCGTGCTTTGCAGCTAGATTGATTGCTTGTATGTGGAATATATTAGAAATTTCTTTAGGGCTTTTACCAAATCGATCTTCTATTTCTTCTTCTAGATTGTATATTTCTGTTTCTTGTTTGCATCGACTTAATTTTCTGTAAAAATCTAACTTCATTTCATTTTTTTGCATATAACTGTCTGGAATAAATATTTTTAAATCATAATCAAAATCAATTTTTGCAAAAAATTCATAATTTAATGCTTGTTTCATTAATGGCATGTTACTTTTTTTATTTGTAATTGCTTCTGATAACATTTGAGTATATAACTCTAGACCAATTGCTGAAATATGGCCACTTTGTGCATCTCCTAGTAAATTACCCGCACCTCTAATTTCTAAATCTTTTAGAGCAACTTGAAAACCTGAACCTAGGTTACTAGCATCAAATATTGTAGATAATCTCTTTTTAGCTTCATCGTTAAGTTTCCTATTTTTTTTATAAAATAAGTAGGCATATCCTTGATTAGTGCCTCTGCCTATCCTTCCCCGTAGTTGATAGAGCTGACTGAGTCCTAATTTATCAGATTCATCAACTATAATTGTGTTGACATTAGGGTTATCGATGCCAGATTCAATGATAGTCGTGCATAATAAAATATCGAATTTTTTATTATGAAAATCATTCATAACTCTTTCCAAATCATTTTCTTGCATTTGCCCATGTGCAATATTTATTTTTATTTCAGGCATTAGCATTTTGAGTTCAGATTCAATGTTATTAATGGTCATTACTTTATTATGGACAAAATACACTTGACCATTTCTATTAATTTCATTCTCTATTGCTTGGATGATTAAATGTTGTGAGTACTCACTCACAAATGTTCTAATCGACATTCTTCCTTCAGGGACACTTTCAATCATTGATAGATCTTTTAAACCTCCAATTCCCATATACATTGTCCTTGGTATTGGAGTGGCGCTCATAGTTAATGTATCCACTTCTAGCTTAAATTTTTTTAACTTTTCTTTATGTATAACACCAAATTTTTGTTCTTCATCAATGATTACAAGGCCTAGATTACTAAACTGAATATTAGAAGAAAGTATTTTATGAGTACCTATTAAAATATCAATTTTATTTTGTTTAAGTTGTTCAATAATTAATTTGGCTTCTTTTGGTTTTTTAAATCTGGAAAGAGAAGCTATATTTATCGGGAACGCAGCAAGTCTTTGCTGAAAGGTCCTTAAATGTTGTTCTGCTAAGACAGTGGTAGGTACAAGAATTGCAACTTGAAATCCATCTTGAATTGCTTTAAAAGCAGCACGTAATGCTACTTCCGTTTTACCAAAACCTACATCACCACAAATTAATCTGTCCATTGGTGAAACTGATTCCATATCTCTTTTAACATCTCTGATTGCTTGATTTTGGTCTTCGGTTTCTTGATATTGAAATGAATCCTCAAGTTGCTTTTGCCACTCATTATCTTTTGAGAAGGCGTGACCTTTATTTTTTTTCCTTGCAAGATATATTTCAAATAATTCAGCAGCTAATATATCAATAGATTCAGCAGCTTTGTTACGGGCATTGAGCCATCTATTTGAGTTTAGCGTCGAAAGCTTTGGTATATTATTTGAAGAAGCAATGTACTTAGTCAGTTTATTGATTTGAATAATTGGCAGGTATATTTTATCATTATCTGCAAACTGAAGTTCTAGATACTCTTCATTTTTGTTTGAAATATTTTTTTTGACAAGGCCTAGGAATCTTGCAATGCCATAATCTTGGTGTACAACAAAGTTCCCTTCAATAATCGAATCAAGTATTTTTGGAATTGATTTAGAAGTTATTCTTTTTTCTTGTTTATATCCAAAAATTTCTTTATCAGTAATAACATTTATTTTTTTTAATTTTGTCTCAAAGATGTAGCCATTGGGTAAATTACCCTGAATAACCTGTATTTTTTTTGTTTTGAGTTGAGTTAATATATCTTTATTGACAGTGATATTTTGTCCTAATTCATTCAATAATTCAGTAATACGTTGCGCCTGTTGGCTTATAATGATGGTAGTTTCATTTGCAAAAAATTTTGATATTATTTTTTCAACAAATTGATTTAAGTTCTTAAAAAAAATCTCTTGTTCATAGAATGGCAATCTAATTTTGTTTTTGCCATCAATTGCCCATCTTTCAATATAGATATGTTTTTTAAATGATACAATTTTTGATTTGTACTCTTTGTGAGAAATACTTGGACTTGCGGGATCTATTTTTAAAAATTTTATATCATCAGAAGAATTTTTTCTTTCATTAATAAAGTTTTGCTGCTCATGAATAAATGTTTCAATATCTTTTGGTTCATCTATCACGAGTAAATTATCCTTTTCAATGAAATCAAGTGCAGTATGAGTAGAGGTCGATGGACCAATAATCTCAGGGTAATCTTTAAAAAATCTTTTTATATTTTTTTGTTTATTGAAAATTTTTTTTTCATCAAGAAACCATTCTTTTCTGGGAAGTATTGAAACAGAATCAATTTTTTCAATTGTTCTTTGTGATTCACTGAAAAAACTTCTAATAGATATAATAATATTATTTTCAAATTCAATTCTGATTGGATTTAGAGTATTAATAGGGAATATATCCACTACTCCTCCTCTTTTAACAAATTCGCCTCTTTGAGATACTATATTAGTTGATTCATAACCAATGCTTACCAAATTTTTAGCCATTTCAAAAATTTCCATCACGTCGTTTAAGTGAATGTCTATTGTATAATTATTTAATAAATTTGGACTAATGGTTTTCTGCATTGCTCCATTGATTGACATAACGATTGAATGTCTAGCGTTCTCTTGCTTACTGATTAAGGATAATGAGTTTATTCTTTCCATTTCAATTTTTTTTGACCATTGCTTATGCTCAAATGGCAAATGATTATGAGCAGGTAAATATATAATTTTATTAAGTGAATAGTATTGAAGAATTTCAAAAACTTCTTTTGCTTTATCTTCATTACTTGTAATTATAGCTAGATTTTTTTTTAACTTATGTTGCAATATGCTATAAGAAATAATCTTTGCATTTTCTGCGATTCCTAATGTATATTTATTACTTTGGTTACCAAGTTCATTAAAATCATTAATTTGCATAAGTGAAGTAACTAGTTTATTTAAATTCATTCACGCATCCTTAAGATTATTCATGGATAATCTTGTTGAATTGATTCATTGCTTCTTCAATGCTGCTATTAATAATTGTCTCAATAGCCAAAGCTGCTTGCTCCATAGTTTTTTTCAATATAATTAATTCTTTTGGTTCTGGTTTTCCTAATACCCATTCTGAGATTATTTTTTGGTCATAATTCGGCTCATCATTAATTCTTGGCCTTCCTATTCCGATTCTTATTTTAATAATCCGTTCAGGTGGTAAATAACTTAAGAGTGACTTTAATCCATTATTACCGCCGCTAGATTTGCTATATTGAATAGATAGCCTGCCCGTATGAATATCGATATCATCTGCAACGACAATAATATTCTTATTTTTAAT
>JAQWMB010000011.1 GCA_029246995.1 Dehalococcoidia bacterium
CATGATGAAAAATTACAAAGGTAAAATAATATATGTGGGTAAAGCAAAAAATTTGCGCAAAAGAGTTAAATCTTACTTTCGAACATCAGATTCACCGCAACATACTAAAACAAATCAACTGGTAAAAAATATCACTAAAATTGATTATTTGATAACAGAAAATGAATCTGAGGCATTAATACTTGAAGCGAGTTTAATTAGAGAGAAAAAACCAAAATATAATATTAGATTAAAAGATGATAAAAATTTTCCATATTTAAAAATCAACCTCAATGAGCAATGGCCCAAGGTTTCAATCACTAGAAATATTGATGATGATGGTTGTAGATATTTTGGTCCATTTACATCGCCAGGCTCAGCAAGGAAAAATTTAGAAATATTAAATAAATTATTCCCATGGCGTTCATGTACAAAAAAAATTACTGGAAAAGATGAAAGACCGTGCTTAGATTATTTTATCAATCGCTGCATTGCTCCATGTACATCATTTTGTACAAAAGATGAATACGATCAAGTAATTGAACAAACTATCCAATTCATGGAAGGCAAAACAGACTATGTTACTACTTCCTTAAAAATAGCAATGGAGAATGCATCAAAAAATTTAGAATATGAAAAAGCCGGGAAGATAAGAGATCAAATTAAATCAATTAAAATGTTAGAAAATCACCAATCAACTGTTTCATCAACTATCAATCTAGAAGCAGACGCTATTGCTATTGTACAAGAAAATAATCAAATCCAATACAACGTTCTGCATTTTAGAGGGAACAGAATTATTAGTGCCGATGGTAATCAAATTTTTGATGAACTAAATAAAAACGATGATGAAATAATTAATTATTTCATTTTGCAATATTATTCAAAAAAAAATCCTCCACCCAAAAATATCTTCATTAATATCTCGCTAAAAAATAAGACTACAATCGAACTATACTTAAGCAAGATTTCTGACAAAAAAATTTTAATATCAAAGCCAATTAAAGGATTTAAAAAAAGGTTAATAGATCTATCTATTGAAAATGCTAAAGAAGGATTATTGAAAAAAATTATCACGGATGATTATTCTCCTACAAATATCCAACAAGGATTAAAAATTATCATGGACGAACTTCAATTATCAAATCTTCCTAAAAGAATTGAATGTTACGATATTTCACATATTCAAGGCAGCGATATGGTCGGTTCAATGGTCGTTTTTGAAAATGGGCTACCTAAAAAAAGTGAATATCGTAGATTTAAAATAAAGTCTTTGCAATCACAAGATGATTATTTAGCAATTAAGGAAATTTTTTCAAGAAGACTGTTGAGATTAGAAGATCAAGTTAAGAAAGACAAAGATAGTTGGAAGAAGAAACCTGATTTAGTAGTGATTGATGGTGGTAAAGGGCAATTAAATGCTGCAATTGAAATATTACTTGAAACTGGCATTAAAGATATTACAATATGCGGGCTGGCAAAAAGAAATGAAGATATATATGTTGCTGACCTAGATGAACCAATAAGCCTAAAGCATGGTACCCCAGGACTTACTTTAATGCAGAGAATTAGAGATGAAGCACACAGATTTGCAATCACTTATCATAGAAAACTTAGAAGCAAGAGACAAATTAAATCGATTCTTGATAACATTGATGGTATAGGAAAATTTAAAAAAGAATTATTACTAAAGAATTTTAGCTCATTAGAAAAACTTAAAAAGGCTAGTAAAGAAGAACTTGCTGCAATTAACGGAATTAGCCCTTCTTTAGCATCTAAGATTAAACAGTCAATATAAAAATATATTACACTTCATTTTTTTTACTTATTGTTAACCTAAGAATAGTAGTTTATATTACTAAATTAATTGGCAATTATATCAAGTATAGGATTGTACTTTGGACACAAAAGTTAACTCATTTCTGCATTATTTATCAACCGAAAAGGGATCGTCCAAAAATACATTAGACGCTTATCGCAATGACTTACGTGGATTTAATAATTTTTTAAATGATGCCAACATTGACAAAAGTAATAATGTTGCAATTAAAAAATTAACTAAAGGCACTATTGAAAGTTACGTAAAATGGTTAAATTCTCGAGAATATTCACGGGCAACTATAGCTCGAAAAATAGCTGCGGTAAAGTCATTTGTCTCTTATTTAATTGAAACAGGTGATTTATTAAAAAGTCCTACGATTGATATAGCATCACCAAAAACAATTAAGTCGTTGCCTAAACCATTATTGACAAAAGAAATAGATGCATTACTAAACGTCGCTATAAAGAATGAAAGCATGGAGGGATCTCGTGATGCATCTATGCTAAGTCTAATGTATTGGACAGGATTGAGAGTAAGTGAGTTAATCGCACTCAACTTAGATAATCTTTACACTTCCGAAGCAGAACCCTACCTTCGATGTAATGGAAAAGGCGACCGTGAAAGAACAATCCCAATTCCAGAAAAAGCTTTGGAGCTTTTAAAATTCTATCTGAGGGATGTGCGCCATCATTTTGTTAGAAATAACTCTGAACTTGGAGTATTTGTCAATGTTCGTGGTGAAAGACTTACAAGACAAGGTTATTGGCTAATTTTAAAATCATATGTCAAGCAATCAGGGATCAAATCAAATGTCACTCCACATACTTTACGACATTCTTATGCAACACATCTTCTACGTGGAGGTGCTTCTATTCGTGCAGTACAAGAATTATTAGGTCATGCGAATATTTCAACTACGCAAATATACACACAGTTAGCAAATCAAGATTTAAAAGATGTTTATGAAGAAGTGCATCCAAGGGCAAAAATAAAAAAATAGTTTTATGAAAATAAAATCAGTACAAGCTAGAGAAATTTTAGATTCAAGAGGCAATCCAACGATAGAAGTTGATGTCAAATTAGAAGATGGCGCATATGGTAGAGCATCGGTACCAAGCGGCGCAAGTACAGGCACGCACGAAGCAGTTGAATTGAGAGACAATGATAGAAGTAGATTTTTTGGTAAAGGTGTTTTAAATGCAGTAAATAATGTGAATACAATTATCAATAATAGCTTACTTGGAGTTAACGCCAATCAGCAAAATAAAATTGACGAGATTCTCATTAAAGCTGATGGTACAGAAAATAAAAATCATCTTGGTGCTAATGCAATTCTAGGCACTTCAATTGCGTCTGCAAAGGCAGCATCAAGTAGCTATAATATGCCACTTTATAAATATCTTAATGATGGATCAAGCAAAAATTTCTTGTTACCAACCCCACTAGCAAATATCTTAAATGGTGGTATGCATGCAAGTAATTCTGCTGATTTCCAAGAATACATGATTGTTCCTATTGGTGCTCAATCTTTTAAAGAAAGCATCCAATGGATTAGTGAAATATATCACTCACTTAAAAAAATCCTTGCAAGTAAAAATATGTCAACCACTGTGGGAGATGAAGGAGGATTTGCACCAGAATTTAAAAATAATGAAGAACCATTAAAATTTATTACAATGGCTATTGAAAAAAGTAATTTCAAGCCTGGAATTGATATAGCCATTGCCTTGGACCCCGCTACTTCTGAAATATTTAAAGATAATAAATACAATCTCCAAACTGAATCAAGAAAATTGTCTAGTTTGGATTTGATTGAATTATGGAAGATTTGGGCAAGCAAATATCCAATTATATCTATTGAAGATGCAATGGATGAAGATGATTGGAACGGTTGGCAAGGATTAACAAAAGCAATTGGTGATAAAATGCAATTAGTTGGCGATGATTTGATTGTTACAAATAGAAAAAGATTACAAAAAGCAATTGATTTAAATGCAGCTAACTCTGTATTAATTAAATTAAATCAAATTGGGACGATTTCAGAGACATTAGAAACTATAGAATTAGCTAAAAAATCTGGATGGTCTACAATTATATCTCACAGAAGCGGTGAAACTGAAGATACTACTATTGCTCACCTTGCAGTAGCTTCAGGAGCTGGACAAATTAAAACTGGTGCACCAGCAAGAAGTGACAGAACTGCAAAATATAATGAATTATTGAGAATTGAAGAAGAATTAGAAAATAAAGGAAAATTTGCTGGCAATACTAGATTTAGTCAATATATTGTATAAATTCAACGGTTAGATAAAGGTGATATGAGAATGAAACTTCGAGTTGGAATTAATGGATTCGGAAGAGTTGGTAGATTAATGCTTAGAGCATGGGCAGAAAATGGCATGTTAGACAGAGATGATTTTGAAATTGTTGCCATCAATGGACGTACAGATGCAGAAATGCATGCCCATTTACTAAAGTATGATACAGATTATGGCAGATTCCCTCATTCAATTGAAACAAATAATGGTCATATTGTTATAAATGATCAAGCAGTAATAAAAGTCTTTAAAAATGATAATCCAGATTCAATTCCATGGGATGAAGCTGAGGTTGATGTTGTTATTGAAGCTACAGGGCAATTTAAAGATAAAAAAAGTGCTGAAATGCATATGAAAAATAACTCAAAAGTTAAAAAAGTGATTATCACTGCTCCTGCTTTAGATGAGGATATTACTATCATTATGGGTGTAAATCAGAAATTATATGATGCAGAACAGCATCATATAATTTCTGCGGGCTCCTGTACAACAAACTGCATTGTGCCAATGATAAAAGTCCTACATGATAACTTTGAAGTTACTAATGGAATGATGACAACTATTCATTCATATACAAGAGACCAAAACTTAGTAGATTCAAAACATAAAGATTTAAGAAGGGCACGCGCAGCAGCAAGCAATATCATTCCTACATCTACTGGTGCTGCCAATGCAATTTCAAAAATAATTCCAGAGTTAGAAAATAAAATTAACGGTATGTCATTCAGAGTTCCTACTTCAACAGTTTCAGTAGTAGATTTAGTTACAACACTAAAAAAACATCCTTCTCCAGATGACATCAATAATGCATTTTATGAAGTTGCTAAAAATGAGATGAATGGCTATTTATTTTTTGAAAAAGAAAAATTAGTTTCTTCTGATTTTAAAAAACATAGTGCATCATGTATCTTTGACAGTGATAGCACACTGATAGTTGATCAAAATATTGCAAAAACTATTGGTTGGTATGATAACGAATGGGGCTATGCTTGTCGCATAATTGATCTATGCTCTCTTATTAGTAGGAAATAAAAATTAGTAGGAAATAAAAAAATATGTTTGATAAGTTTAAACAAAAAGCAATTGAAAAAGCAGCAATGAAGATGATCAATGATGATTTTACATTAGATGATTTTCTCAAGCAATTAGATAAATTAGGAAAAATTGGAAATCTATCTAAATTAGTCCCTGGATTCGGCGGAGTTGCCAGCAAAGCAGCAATGGGACAAATTAATGATAAATTCATAGATAAATGTAAAGCTATAATTTCTGCCATGAATGAAGAAGAACGAAAACAACCGAGTATCATTAGTAATGAGAGAAAAAGAGAAATTGCACAAGAATCTTCTACATCGCTGAGTGATGTTAATAATCTGATTAAACAATTTGAACAAGGTAAAAGAATGATGGCCATGTTAAGAAATAAAAGCGAGAAAATAAATAATAAACGAAAATTTTAATCATTTATTAGTTGAACTAAGCAACTATCGATGAAATCATGTGTGTTCTGCGAAAAAATAGTGGAGAAGAATTTGCTTAAAATTAGATTAAGAAGAGTTGGTAGAAGCAAGCAACCTTTATATAGAGTCGTTGTTGCTGAACATACAGCTCCTAGAGATGGAAGATTTGTTGAAATTGTTGGTCAATATGATCCAGCATCAAAAAATAAAGAAATTAATTTAAAAGACGATAGGATCAAATACTGGTTATCAGTTGGCGCACAACCTAGCGAAACTGTTCATCGTATTCTGCATAAACAAGGTCTTTATGATATAGATCCACCAAAAAGAATAACTGTTGAAAAGAAGGCTGAAGCAGCACCTGAGGCTGAAGCAGCACCTGAGGCTGAAGCAGCACCTGAGGCTGAAGCAGCACCTGAGGCTGAAGCAGCACCTGAGGCTGAAGCAGCACCT
>JAQWMB010000016.1 GCA_029246995.1 Dehalococcoidia bacterium
ATTTTTTAATCATTTTTCTTAATGATATAAATACTTCTGCAGTTGCTTGAGCATCACTAAGTGCTTTATGTGGAGATATATTCTTGATCTTTAATACTTTGACTAGATTCGATAAACTAAAGGCGTTTAAAGTTGGCATTAATATTAAGGCAAGATCTCTCGTATCTAATACAACATTATCAAAAATCAAACCTGATTCTGATAAAAAATCTAGGTCAAAATTTATAAATTGACCAACTATAGCTCTGTCACCAATAAATTCAATTAAATTATCTGAAGATTCACTAAAAACAGGAGCCCCGCTAACATCATCATTAGTGATGCCTGTTAAATTAACAATATAATCAGGAATATTCATTTCTGGATTGATGAACGTTGAATATGATTCAACTATTTCATTACCAATGATTTTAACCGCACCTATTTCAATGATTTTATCATTTGAGGGATCCAATCCAGTAGTTTCAAGGTCTAAGACAACAAAATCTTCAAGCATAAATTATATATCCATACCAACTAAGTATTATTTGACAGTAGGCATATATTGATCATAAACATTCTTTTTTTGATTAAGAGTTACAACTTCAGTTAATCCATTACGTAAGGATGCAATAAGTTCACTTTGTGATTCAATATTTGCATTAATCTTAGTTGCATAATAACCTAATCCAGATAGAGAATGTGCGTCTGAGCCACCAACAATTGTTAAATTTAAATAACTAGATACTTCTTTAGCGAAATGATTCTCTTTGTTTGTATTACCTCCATTAGCAATTTCAATGCCATGAACTAAATCGAATACTGGAAGCTTGGAAGCTTCCTTAGGAGACAAATCAAATTTTTCAGCGCCTGATCTCATTGCAGTTACTTTATCAAATTTATATCTAAAAGGATGAGCTATAAATATAAAACCACCAACCTTATCAATCTCATTTCTTAATGTTTCAAGTTTATGGATCCCGCTAATGTATTCAGTTAATCCAAGGGCTACTACATGGCCATAATCAGTAGCGACTTCAATACCAAAGGAACAAAAAAAAGGTAGTTTTTGATTTTTATACTCCACTATCTTGTGTTTATCCCATACTCGGTCATGCTCACTTATATTAATACCATTGAGAGCCATATTGGGTAAATTCTCTATAAGTTCCTGAGGGTCAAGCATACTATCTGATGAATGAGCCTTTGTATGAACATGCATATCAATAATTAAAGTCATGTATATTCTCTATTCAAACTAATTGGTCAATATCAAATAATAAAACTATAAAGCTGCTAAATAAAATACAAAAAATTATTGTACTATGTATAACTATGAAGAAAAACAACATATAAGAAATATCATGCTTTACACAAAAATTTCTTATTAATTTTGAGCGAACAATCAATACGACAAGAGGACCAATAACTACTAAAAATAATGATGCTGCAAAAAGACTGATTAAAAAAATAACTTCCATTTAAGATTCCTGCAAGCAACTTACAACGAACGATTCTATACTATTGTCCATTAATTTTTTTCTAATATTTTCTGTAGTATGAGATTGATCTGGAATTGTATAAATTGCAGGCCCCGAACCCGATAGATGAACTTGTATTCCTATGATATGCTCAATTTTTTTCATTAAATAAAATTGCTCTGGGTAATGCCTTTCAATCACAGATTCAAAAACATTAAAACAATAATTATTTAAGCTATTGGTATTTGAAATATTTCTAATGAATGTTTGTGTTCGAGCCCCATCTGTCATGTCCTTTTGAATAATTTTAGAATACATTGTTTTAGTTTTATTTGATTGCGGTGTAATATTTGCCATAGGCATAACAATTACTGGGCACAGTATTTTTACAGGTAGGGACTCTAACAGTTCTCCGCGGCCCGTAACCAATGCAGCTTCTTTGCTAAAGAAAAAAGAAATATCAGAGCCAAAATTCATTGAAAAATCTCGCAATTGCTGTTGAGACAGACCTATGTTCCATAATTGATTAATGCTGAAAATAATGCTAGCAATATTACTCGACACTCCTCCTAAACCTGAAGGTGATAAAATATTTTTATTAACTACAATATCTATTGGAAAAGAAGTCCTTGCAATAGTTTTCATTTCATTGATAATCTTATGAATCACACGAGTAGCATTATCAAAATCATTATTATATTTTGAGATAAATTTAATTGTATTTATATTAGACTGAGATATCTTAATCTTGTCATCTAGTGATATAGGAGCCATTACGGAAGAAATTCCATGAAACCCGTCACTTCTTTTATTTAAAATCTCTAACACAAAATTAATTTTTGCAGGTGAAAAAACTTCTATCATAAATATGCTTTTCTTAATTCATCTAAAATTTTCGGAAGCTTAATTTTAAATAACTTAGTCAGTTCTATCCACGTTAATAAATCTATATGTTGAGCTCGTAAAGTAGGATTAACTCCTGCATCACTTAATAAATTGTTCAGCTTTGTATGTTCAATATCTAGAGATAATTTAAATACATTGTGTATTTGTTTTCTTGGAGCAGAGAAGCCTATTTTAATTACAGAAAGCAGTTCCACGATAAACTCATTTGAGTACAATTTATCGCTATTAGGAGTAATAGAAATTAAAGAAGAGTTTACTTTAGGCATAGGCCAAAACGCATTTGCTGGTAAATCAAAAACTTTTGTTGCCTTGCCATAAATTTGAACTAATAATGATAAAAAAGATTCTTTATTTTTACCTCCAACGATTCTATTTGCTAGTTCTTTTTGTGTCATAAGAATAATTTTCTTAGGATGAGGTGAAAGCCGTAATAATTTTTGTAAAATTGGCTGTGTAATATAGTAAGGGATATTGCCTACTGCAATATATGAAGTATTTAAAATGCCTTCTTTAAAAAGCCTAGAGATATCAAGATCAAGGATATCTTCATGAATAATAGTTAAGTTATTGTGTGAGACCAAATTTTTTCTAGCGATGCCAATTAAATCATCATCAATTTCAATTCCAACAACTTGATTACCTGATAATAATAATTCATGAGTGAGTGTGCCGGGACCACTCCCTATCTCGAGAATTGCTTCATCCTTTTGAATCATGCATGCTTTTACAATATTAGATAAAATCACTTCATCAAAAATAAAGTTTTGACCAAATTTATGTTTTGGTTTATATCGCTGAATATCATCTCGGATATTTTGATTTACTTTATCTGTATCAAGTGAATTACTTTTCATTTTATTTATTCATTATCGATTCAATGCCATCAACCAATGATCGCGCTTCTGACATTGCTTCGTCAGTGTTGGCTTGAGTAAAACATGGCAAAAAGAAAATTTGACCAATACCTTTTTCTATAGCAACTGCAATTGGTGTTTCAGACTTAGCAGTTTTTAGTAAAACTTTAAATATGCTTGGAGTAAGAGTAGCTGACTCATCAAAATATGCTTGATAAGCAATTTTATTTGCATGATTGTGCAAAACATTTTGAAAAATATTATTATTTGAATAATTAAAATCATTCTCTGTCATATTAATAAAGCCACTACCAGGAATAATGTTCTCAATAATTGCTTTATCTAAATTAAAAAGAAAATACCTTGAAGTAGCAAAATTTTCATCTGGTGATTCATCTTCATTGTGTTTAAGAGATTGCGAAAATATTTTTGAAAAAATTCTTGATAAGATATTTGACGTAACTACTTCAGGTTGTTCGTCCTTCGCTGTAATTGCCATTTCAGGAACTGTGTAGATAATTAATATCCCATCCCTATTTAAAAACTTATCTATTTCATTTTTTCTTTGTTCCATAATTTCATTAATATTGCGAGCATTGTTTCCAGAGGGATCTTGAATAACTTTCTCTCCAGCTGCAGTATAAAATTCTTCATCACCATTGAGCCAATTCAAGATGGATTGCTCAAAACCCAATGGATGGAATATGATTGCATCATATTCAAAAAAAGGGGGTGCATTAAATATATCTTTATTATCAATTGCTGCATTTGGTAAAGGATAATGAAGAGACAATATATTCATAAAGCTACCTTATAAAGTATTAATAGAATACTCAGGATCAGTTTCGACTAGTTGTTTATAATCAATTTCATTGACATTAAAACCAAATATCTGATGGAAATCAATTTTGTATTGATCAAAATCAATTAAATCTAAAAAATTATCTGCTGACATTATATCCCATTGTTTGAGTATAGTATCCTGTAATGTATTTTCCAGCTCGTAATCATCCAAACGAATAAATCCATTATTATCTACTATTGGTGCATTCGTATCTAATAATTTATTTTCAAATAATCTAATAATTTGATCTATTGCTAATTCATTTGTATTATTCTGTTTCATTAATTTAAATAGCATCGACATATATAAAGGGACACCTGGAATTGCAGATGAGGCCTGAGTAACAATAGCTTTGTTAACGCTTATTAATGCACGTGAATTAGTCGAGCTATTATTAAGCTTATTATTTATTAATTTTACAGTTGATTCAAGATGTTTTTTAGCAATTCCTATTGTCCCTGTTCTATATATTTGCTCCGTTACTTTAGGGCCAACATAGCTAAAAGCTACAGTTTTAAAATTTTCACTAATTAAATTATGGGCGCTTAATTCAGTAACCCAATCATCCCAATCTTCACCACCCATAACTTTAGTAGTAGCATTGATTTCCTCTTCAGTAGCTTTGGATATGCTTGAAGTTTCAAAAGTATTTGATTGTAAATTGATATTCTTTAATGAAACATCACTCCCAATAGGCTTCAAAGTACTATTCCACGTAATCCCATTACTATCAATTCTTCTCGGTGATGCAAGGCTATAAATTAAAAGGTCTATTTGTCCATAAGTATTTTCTAATAATTCAATTACGGATTTTTTAGTATTATCATTAAAGGCATCACCATTCACAACATTTAAATTAAGGCCTGCTGATTCAGCATATTTAATTAACTCACCTGAGTTATACCAACCAGCACTACCAGTTTTTGCTTTTAAAGGTGGACGCTCATAACAAACTCCTAAAGTATTTGCACCAAGTCCATATAAAGAATAGATTGTTGAAGCAAGTCCGTACCCCATACTAGATCCAACAACTAAAACATTTTTAATATTAGTAATTTCTGTCTTATTGACTTTATCAATTTGTTTCTTAACTAAAAATTTAAGCCCATCAGGATGAGAGCTTAATGATATAAATCCTCTTGTTCTTGGTTGAATGATTTCTTTACTCATCTTAATCCTTAATTTTTAATACGGCCATAAATGCTTCCTGGGGGATATCCACTGAGCCAAGTGTTTTCATGCGTTTTTTACCAGCTTTTTGTGCTTCAAGTAATTTCTTTTTACGAGTAAAGTCACCACCATAACATTTTGCTGTTACGTTCTTACGCAATGCTTTAATCGTTTCTCTAGAAATTACTTTACCACCAATTGCAGCTTGGATTGGTACATCAAAAAGCTGCCTTGGAATTAGTTCTTTCAATTTTGCTACATACTTCTTCCCTTTATCTATAGCTCGATTTGCAGGTAGAATTAAAGAAAGCGCATCAATAATTTCTTTATTAACTAAAATATCAAGCCGAACAATATTAGCTTCTTTATAGCCAATATCTTCATAATTCATTGAGGCAAAGCCTTGTGAATATGATTTAATTTTATCGTATAAGTCAACAATCATTTCAGAAAGAGGCATGTTATATACTAACAACACGTTTGCTTCTATATTTTTTTCAATGTCCTTAGGAGTTAAATAAGTCATGGACCCATACTCAGCACTATGTTCTTCCATTAACTTCATCATTGATCCTAGATAGTTTTCTGGAAGACTAATTGATAATTCAATCCAAGGTTCTTTTACTGTGCGCATATCTGATTTTGCAGGTAATTTAGATGGGGAATCAATATAAAATGACTTTCCTTGATGATCTGTAATATTGTATTGCACACCTGGTGCCGTTGCTATCAAATCAACTTCAAATTCTTTTTCTAATCGCTGTTGAATAATTTCCATATGCAGTAAGCCTAAAAATCCACAATGAAAGCCAAAACCTAAAGCCTTTGAAGTAATTGGCTCCCAGATTATAGAAGAATCATTCATGTGAAGTTTTTCTAATGAATCTTTGAGTTTTTCATACATATTTGCGTCATTAGGAAAAAAGCTTGCAAAAACAACTGGGGAAGAAGCCTTATATCCCTCTAATGGAATAGTATCTTTATCGTTAGCATTTACAATTGTATCGCCAGGTAAAGAGCCCTCTAGTGCTTTAAGACCAGTTGCAACGTATCCTACCTGTCCAGTTTCAAGTGTTTTTTGTTTGACCATTTCAGGTGAAAAATGACCAATTTCTATTGGTTCAAATGATGCATTATGTGCATATAATACATATTTCTCTTTGTCAGTTAGCTGCCCTGCAATAATACGAACATAAAGAATAATGCCTTTAAACTGATCATAAAAAGCATCAAAAACAAGACCTTGCAATTTGTTATTATTAACCATGCTTGGTGCAGGAATTCTTTCAATAACTCCTTTAATCAGCTCATCAACTCCATCACCATTTTTTGCTGAGACATAGAAAATATCATCTTCAATGAAATCGAAAGCATCTTGCATTGATTTTGATACTATTTCTGGATGAGCAGCAGGTGCATCAATTTTATTGATTACAGGTACCAGTTTTAAGCCTAATTCTTTAGCTTTATTAATTGTTGATAATGTTTGTGCTTGGATACCTTGAGTCGCATCAACAATAATAATAGCACCTTCACAAGCAGCTAATGCGCGTGATACTTCATAGCTAAAATCAACATGACCTGGTGTATCAATAAGGTTCAATTCATATGACTTATTATTTAAAGAATAAGTCATTCTTACAGCTTGAGCTTTTACAGTTATGCCTTTTTCTCGCTCAACATCTAATCGATCTAAAACTTGGGCTCTCATATTTCTAGAATCAACAGTATTGGTAATTTCAAGCATGCGATCAGCAAGGGTAGACTTGCCATGATCAATGTGTGCAATAATCGAAAAATTTCTAATAAGATTGCGCAAAACGGTAACCTAAATATCCTAATACGTTAAGGATATAATACCAATTATTTCATTAATGAAACCAAAATTGAAAAATATTTATTCTATACAACCAGGACAATTTGATACCCAATGGTCTTTAGATATCTCTATAAAGTCTAATTTTCCAGTTGTAGCATGCTGTTTTGATGGATTTCTAGAAGCAAAAATACATCCTTCTGGTGGATTAAAAGGTGATGGTACATCACCTTCCAAAACTATTCTTGTGCGCGTTTTTTCTATAACTGGGTCAGGAATTGGAATAGCTGACAACAGCGCTTTTGTATATGCATGTTTTGGATTTTTATATAACTCTTCTGAAGTTGCTAATTCAACCATATGGCCTAGGTACATCACTGCCACCCTATCAGAAATATGTCGAACAACAGCAAGGTCGTGAGCAATAAAAATTAATGTTAAACCAAATTCAAGTTGCAGATCTTCTAATAGGTTAATAACCTGAGCTTGAATTGAAACATCAAGAGCAGCAACAGGCTCATCACAAATAATTAAGTCAGGCTCAGAAGCTAACGCTCTAGCAATACCAATTCTTTGACGTTGTCCTCCTGAGAATTCATGTGGAAACCTTTTTGCATAAAATGGATTTAATCCAACTGATTCTAGTAAATAGGTAACTCTTTCATCACGTTCAGCGCCTTTATAAAGCCCATGAATCATCATTGGTTCACTAACAATATCAGCAACACTCATACGTGGATTAAATGAAGAGTAGGGATCTTGAAAAACCATTTGCATTCTTCTTCTAAAGCTTCGTAGTTCTTCTCCATCAAGTGTAGTTAACTCAGTTCCTTCTAACTTAACTGAACCTGAAGTTGGCCTAATTAATTGTAAAATGGAACGTCCAGTAGTTGATTTTCCACAGCCTGATTCACCCACAAGGCCGAGTGTTTCACCTTTGCGAACAAAGAAATTCAAGCCATCGACTGCTTTTATGTCACCAATGTGTTTACTAAAAATACCCTTTTTTACAGGAAAGTAAGTTCTTAATTCCTCAACTTCTAATATTTTTTCATCTTTAATCGTTGCTTCTGACATTACAAACTCCTTTTAATATTTTCTTTTATACCATTAAACATCCTGGGCAGTCTGCTACCCAGTGACCAGCTTCCTTTTCAACTAAAACAGGCTGTCTTTCTGTTAGGCAATGCTCTTTGTGTGGATTACGAGCAGCAAATGCACAACCCTCAATCTCACGTAATAGCAATGGTGGCTGCCCTTCAATTGTATTAAGTCGTTTTTTTTCTGTTTCATCAAGCCGTGGAACTGATGACATAAGACCACGAGTATAAGCATGTAAAGGATTAGCAAAAATTTGCTCAGAAGTTCCTCTTTCAATAATTTGCCCTGCATACATCACGTTAACTCTGTCTGCATATCTTGCAACAACTCCGAGGTTATGAGTAATTAAAACAACTGCAGTACCAAGTTTTTTTGACGACTCATTAATAACATCAAGAATCTGAGCTTGAATAGTCACATCCAATGCTGTAGTTGGTTCATCTGCAAGTAGAATTTTCGGATTACATGCAAGGGCCATTGCAATCATTGCCCGTTGTCGCATACCACCAGAAAATTGATGAGGGTAATCATTTAATCGTGCTTCTGGGTCAGGAATACCTACAAGTTCAAGTAATTCAACAGCTCTTTCTAATTTCTTTTCATCTGATATGTTTAAGTGAATATCTAACACTTCAGTAATTTGGTGTCCTATGGTAAGTACTGGATTAAGTGAAGTCATAGGCTCCTGGAAGATCATCGCAATTTTATTACCACGAATATCACGCATTTCACCCATAGACTTTTTTAAAATATCTTCACCTTCAAAAATAATCTCTCCCTCAACAACTTTACCTGGAGGGTTAGGGATAAGCCTTAGCAAAGAAAGTGCAGTAACTGACTTTCCGCAACCTGACTCACCTACAAGACCAAGTGTTTCTCCAGGCTCTAGGTCCCACGTAACTCCACGAACGGCACGAACAGTACCTTCAGGAACATAAAAATAGACTTTTAAATTTTTAACTTGCAAAAGGGGTTCTGGCATTTTTAACTCCTAAAAAATGTCATAATGACACTGTTTATTATAATGCTTTTAATAAAATTTTCAATCAAATCAAAATTAAATTAAAATAAAAACATTCAGTTGGTGCCGAGGGAGAGACTCGAACTCTCACGCCGATAAAGGCACGTGATCCTAAATCACGCATGTCTACCAATTCCATCACCTCGGCAAAACAAGGTAATCATATCAGATTATTTTAGAGATTACACTATTAAGCATTTTTTAATATTCGCTTTGCCATACCTTTAAATAAAATACTATGGACAGGAAGTAGTGTATACCAATAGAGTAAACCAATCGTGCCGCTTGGATGATATCTTGCAGTAGTTATAAACTCATTAAGATCACCAATTTTATTTAACTTAAATTCTAAAATTGCAGCACCAGGAACTTTCATTTCTGCTAATAAAATAAGACTTTTTGTATCAGTTTTAGTTTCAATTTTCCCTACTCTAAAAAAATCAAGCGTGTCACCAACTCTTAGTTGTGTTGGATGCCTTCTGCCTCTTCGTAATCCGATGCCACCAACTAATCGATCTAACAATCCCCTTATTTTCCATAGCACATTTAAATAATACCATCCATTTTCACCACCAATAGATGCAACAACATTCCACAATTTCTTTGCATCAATATCCGTGTTTACCTTCACTGTATATTCTTTGCTAAAAAAAGAATTTTCTGGATTGTACTGTCTAAAAAAAATTGCTCCTTCTGTCCATCGAGAAGATAACAGTTTATTTTTTTCATCATCCAGAGCACTTTGAATAGATTCTTTATAATTCATTAATGGTATTTTAATAATTTTTTTTATTGCAGCATCGTCACCTACAAGATCGTTGCGTAGGCCATTCACTAATGGTTTTGCAATTTGCTTAGGTACTGCAGTAACCAAATCAAGCCAGTAGGATGAAAGTCGCGGAGAAATTAAAGGGACAGGAAAAATAATTAATGGTCTGCCTACAACATTAGCAAACTCCTTCAGCATATCTTGATAACGAATGGTTGAAGTTCCTGCTACATCATAAATTTGATTATAGGCATCATTCTTACCAATTATTTGAACTAAATATTCAAGTAAATCATGTAAGGCAATTGGTTGTGTCATCGAGCGTACCCATTTTGGGGTTATCATAAAACGTAAATGATAAACTAAATCTCTAATCATTTCAAAACCAGCAGACCCTGCGCCTACTACAACTCCAGCACGTAGTTCTGTTACAGCTACATTTGACTGACGAAGAATATCTCCAGTTTCTTTTCTTGATGATAAATGTTTTGATGGATCACTTAATGGCTGTAAGCCTCCAAGATAAATAATTTGTTGTAGGTTAGATTTATTTGCGGCACTTTTGAAGTTTTCAGCTGCCTGTCTATCCAGTGCATCAAAGTCACCGCCTGCAGCCATAGAATGAACAAAGTAAAAAACAATATCTATATTATGTAAAGCATTTTCTATAGAAGATTCATCAAATAAATCACAAAATACTAAATTGACATCTTGCCAGTCGCGACTTTCAATAACTTGGATATTTCTTGAAGATGCAGAAATTGAATGAGAAGTATCTTTTAATCTGTCGATTAAATGTGAGCCAATATAACCACTGCTACCGATTACAAGAATGTTCATATGCACATAATACGTTTTGCATTTTCAATGGTCGACTAGAACTAATGAATAAATTGATTTTAATATTAAATGACACACCTGCTGTTATAAAAAAAAATTGAGTTGCACCAAGACAATAACCATCGTTTACTAAATATGCAGGCTTTAATAACAGATAGGATAACATGCCACAAACATTTCAGGAGCTTGGAGTTCCTTTAGAATTTATCAATTTACTCAAGAAACGAAGCATCACTGTTCCAACCCCTATACAACATGCAACTATTAAAGATGCAATGGATGGTAACGATCTTTGTGGTCGAGCACCAACCGGCTCTGGTAAAACAATTGCTTTTGGTATACCAATTATTACCAACATACCAAAAGCTGATTCAAAAAAACCTACTGGCTTAATTCTTGCACCAACCCGTGAACTTGCTGAACAGATTACAACAGAGTTAAAAGAAATTGCTAGGGTCGGCAAACGTTCAATCATAGCAGTCTATGGTGGTGTTAGTATTAGAAAACACAAGATGAATCTTAATAAAGGTGTTGATATCTTAGTAGCGTGTCCTGGCAGACTGAATGATCTTTTGCAACAAAAAGCTTTAGTACTAAGTGATGTCTCATTTGTCGTTGTCGACGAAGCAGATAGAATGGCAGATATGGGCTTCCTGCCAGAAGTTAAAAAAATACTTAATCTCACAAAAAAGGATCGTCAAACGATTCTTTTTTCTGCAACTTTGGATGGTGCAATCTCTGAACTTACTCGTCAATTTCAAAATAATCCTATACGCCATGAAGTTGGACCTACAACGCCTGACATGCAGCTTATGGAACATTACTTTTGGAAAGTCAATCGTGACAATCGTATTCCAGCAGCGGCTAATCTCATATTACAGTCAGGAAAAACTATTGTTTTTACAAGAACTCGATATGGTGCAGAGCGTGCATCAAAACAATTAAAGCAATCTGGCATAGCTGCAGTTTCTTTGCATGGGGGTAAAACCCAGAATCAAAGAGATAGAGCGTTGCATTCCTTTTCAGATGGTCAAGCGTTAGCACTTGTATGTACTGATGTTGCCGCTCGTGGTATTCATATAGATAATGTCGATTGTGTCCTTCATTATGATCCACCAGAAGATAGCAAAGCATACATTCACAGATCAGGCCGTACTGCTCGAGCTGGGGCATCTGGAATAGTTGTCTGCTTTGTGGACAAAGTCCAGCACAAATATGTTCAACGTATTCAGAGAGATCTAAAAATCAATGTACCTTTAACTGATATCCAAGACACAACCGCCATAGACCCTACCAAGAAAGCTGCTAGCTTCACAGAGGAACCAGATACTCGACATGTTTCGATTCATGATCGAGATAAAAAAACACATGATAGAGATAAAAAAACACATGATAGAGATAAAAAAACACATGATAGAGATAGAAGACCTAGGCATAAAATCACACATACATCTGGGAAGAAAAAGAAATTTGGTGTCAAAAAACGAAAACTTGCAAATAAAAAATCATTATCAAATGTACTATCACGTTCAAGAACTGGTAAGGTCAGAAAAAGAAGAAAACTTGCTGAGCCACGTTCTAAAACTAATAGTTTTATTAACACAAAAGATAAAAAAAGAAGACCTGTCACCAACAAAAGAAATAAGCGATAAGTAAATCGAAAAGAAGGCCGACTATGAGCTTACATCATATAGCCAAAACATACGAACTCTACAATACTAAGCCTGCCGATGGAAAAGAAGGCATAGAATACTTTTATCAAGGCTCAGAAGAAATAGATCGAAGTATTCAATTTACTGACCCAGATCATCCATTCTTAACTGCGGGTATCGAATTAGCGTTCATAGCGGCTAGCGTACGAAACAGGCAAGTTCCGGCAAACACTGATTTCTTTGATGTTTTACAACAAGGTACAGATATCAGAGGCAATGAAATGATTGCTGCATCAAAAAAAGGTGTCGTTCCAGATACTACTGTTGAATCAGAACAACGAAGCAATGCAATATTTCTATTACTGCATGAGCGATTTAACGACTGGCTTCATAAATATGGATTGCCTAACAATGAGGACTTAGTCTTTATGGATGAGATGGTTGAGTTGGCATTAGAGTTTGAATTTATCTATGATTATTATTTCCAAATGCACTATTCCGTAGAGCAAGAAAAAATTGACACAACAATTGCGATGCGAGAAAGCCATCAAGCAGATGCTATCGTTGAAATGTCACAACAACAAGCAAGTAAGTTTGCGCATGCATTCTTACATAGCAGGCTTGAACAAAGTGAGGTTAACGTCCTCCACTTTCCCCAACCACATGATTTACGCAGTACGATGTGGGCAGAAACTAATTTTATTTTCAAAGATAATACTGTTATCAGGCCATGTGCAAATCACTTCAAGCCATGCATGAATATGATGGCGAGCAGTGAACAAATCACTTGCAGTGATACATGCAGTAATACTATTCAATCAGCATAAGGTTAATTATGGATATTGAACAACAAATTGAAGATTTACATGAGGCAGCATGTCAGGCAAAAAAACCATTTTACAGAGATCCGCAAAGTGGCTTGATGGTCATGACATCATATGCTTTAAAACAACGACCCTGCTGTTCTTCAAACTGCAGACACTGTCCTTATTAATAAATACTTGTTTTCTATTCGTTACTTACATAAAATGTATTTATGTCTTTAATCACATGTCCAGATTGTCAATCGCAAATTTCTGATGCTGCACTTACCTGTATTAAATGTGGCAGGCCAATGCAAATTAAGGCAGCACAATCAAATGTAGTAGTCACTGAAGGATTTATACCACCACGGTCCCTAAGCTTTGTTGAGGCGATTGATACATGTTTTCGTAAGTATGCTGTTTTCTCTGGACGTGCATCACGTTCTGAGTTTTGGTATTTCTTCTTATTTGGAATAATTATGGGGGTACTAACAGATCTCATCGATTCAATGATGGGCTATATAGTATTTGGACCATCCTCGGCTATCTCTATCCTAGTTTTTTTTATTCCTAACCTTGCAGTTGCAACACGAAGATTACACGACACAAATAGATCAGGGTGGCGGCAGTTATGGTTTTTGACAATTATTGGAGCATTCTTTATCTGGTTCTGGTGCGCCCAAAAAGGAGACCAACAGACAAATTCTCACGATTAATTTATGCTACTTCCCTACCACTGAGCTACAAGTCCAATTTTTCCTCAACAAAACGGTTACGAAACACACCATTTGGATCATACCTAGAACAGACATCACGAAAACTATCCATCTTTGGATACAGTTGATTTAATTTATCTCGTTATGTATACTAAATATATGTCTATATTAAGTACTTTTTATAAAATTGCTCGAATGTTTAATGATGTTAATGCTGTAAGCAGAGGGCCTAGTGCAATTGG
>JAQWMB010000021.1 GCA_029246995.1 Dehalococcoidia bacterium
GGAATTATAATAAGTGCAGCTTTATTACTAAAATTTGATAAAAATAATTCTATTAAAATTGCTTTTTTAATGTCCTGCCCAGTAATTATTGGTGCAACAACCCATGAATTATTATTCAACTTCGATTCTTTAATATTTGAAAACTTTTTAGTAGCAACATTGTGTTATTTGTTTGCTTTTGCCTCATCTTTAATAGTCATAAGGCTATTGTTTAGTTATATCAATAAGTATAGTTTTTCAATATTTGTGATTTATAGGATTATTATGAGTTTAATACTAGTCTTTTTTATAGCTTAGGTTATCGATTATGCAAGATTTTGAAACATTAAATAAATTAAATGATAAAATTTGTTTAATTGTTGGTCAGCCAGATGATTTAATGAGAGCAATGATGTTGATATTGGCTAGTAATGGGTGTGAAGTGAATCTAGGAATAGATTATTCTAACGAAAAAGAAGTATTTCTGGCTAACTCCATTCTTAATGAATCCTGGACAATGGGGAAAAAAGGAAAAATTATAAACATTCATGCCAAAGAACAAAAATCAATTAAGCAAAATTCAAATTTAATTTTAAATGAAATAAACTCGCTTGATATATTGATTATGATTTGATTATCAAAAATCGATTTTTTCATTTTTCTTTAATATAGATACAAGTCCGGCATTAACAATAATAATCATGTCAATATTTTCGTGTAATTTTGGATTTATTCCTTTTAAAGATGACGAAACTACATCGTCTTCTTTCTTACTTGAATTAATTAAAAAAAGGATAGACAAATTGTATTTATTTGTATCAACATCTTTTTTAGTGAATTCATTAAGAATATCACGGATTCTTTTTCTCATTATGGGACCATTTTTTGGATCATAAGTTTTGTTGCCTGTTGCCAATATTATTTTGTTATTCTCATTAAGATTGTCAGTCACATTATTTATTGGCCAATACTCATCAATGCTTATAAAGGATGCTTCTCCAGTGTTCAATAGTTTTGATGCTTCCTGAATTTTTTCAATAATAATTTTTTCTTCGGCAAGCTCAGAAGGTAGTCGATCATAATTTCTTCCATCTAATTGGAATACTCCTTTGACACCTCCTGAAATTTTTGTCCAAATTTTGCTTAATCCTCCACTTATTGCCATGTAAGCACCATCATCTTCAGTTTTTGAAAGTGTCACTTCGATTGGTATGCGAATTTCTCTATAATCACCAAAATCTAAACCCTTAATTCCATTAGTGACTTTGTCTACAATAACTGACTTATTATCATTTAAAAATTGATCACTTTTTTCTGGTGGCCATATAATATTTGCATTATTCAATTGCTGGTTCTTTGAATTAATATTTTTTTCAATTTCATACATAACCTCGTCTCCGTCATTCCAAAGAGTATGGACGGACAAAAACATTTTTTTATCTCTTTGAGTGATTAAGAAATCACCTTCATTTTTTAATTGTTCAGTAATTTTAAATGTCTTGAAATATTTGATACTTAACCAGTCTGATAATAAATTTGCAAAAATTATATTATGACTATTCTTTTTTTCCATATTTAATTTGCTACAGATTCGTCAACATCTTCATTAGTTTGTGTTAATAATTTCTTTTCTGTCTTTCTATCTAAAGCTGGCACCAGACCATTTGCTAAAAATTCCCATCCAACAACTAGATTGAGGATTAAAAAATCTAATATCCCAAGCCATATAAATAGTATTTTATATCCAGAGTCACCATTGCCAGTCCACTGTAGAATTTTAACAGCAAGGACAAACGTTAATAAGAGTAATAATAAAGTTAGAAATCGGCCAACATTTTTAATATACCGACTGAATGCACCAATAAGACCACCACCAATAGCTATATTGACAGCTAAAAAACCTAATAAAGGACTATGTCGGTGATCCCAAAGATCGTAGGCAGAAAGGATAATAAGGAACATTCCTGGGCCAGCCAAGGCTGCAAGTAAAATTCCTAAAAAGTCATTTTTTTTAAATTTCATATTTATTCTATTTTATGCATATTATCAATAATATAACTAAAAGGGCAACGTTAATTAAATATTAGATCTTGATTGACCGCCATCGACATTAATTGTAGCACCAACAATCCATGACGCCTTGGGGGATATCAAAAAAGTAACTACATTAGCAATTTCCTCTACTGTTCCAAATCTGCCAGCAGGTATAAATTGTTGAATGAATTTTTTCATTCCTGATGGATCTGATTTTACTCGCTTATCCCAACTACCATTAGGGAAACGAATTGATCCTGGGGCAATGCTGTTGACTCGAATTCCTTTTTTTATCAATAAATTAGAGTAGGATTTTGAAAAGGATATCATGGCAGATTTTGATGCATTATAGTGCGGGCTACCTCCAGATTCTCTACCAAAAATCGATGAAATATTTACAATGCTTGCTCCAAATTTTGACTTTTCTAAATATTTGATTGCCTCATCAGTAAGCAAGGCATGCGAGGTTATATTTGATTCGAAGGAGTCACTCCATTTTTTTTCTGTCGTTCCAGTTTTAATGGATTGCCCAGCATTATTTATAAGAAAATCTAGGCTTTTATAATTGCTTATATGATTTTTTAAAATATTTTTTCTATCTTTTTCACTTAAAATATCTCCTTGAATAAATTGAATTTGTTCTGAATAATCTGTAAGTTTTTTTTCTGCACTTTTAATGTTTACTTTTTTTCTACTAAAAGCAGTTATTTTGACACCTTCCGATAGCAAAGATTGGACTATAGCAAGCCCAATACCTTGCGTTCCTCCTGAAATAATCGCTGATGCACCTTTAATTCCAAGATCCATTTTTGTCCTAAATAACAATTAAATTATTTTTACTAATTATAAATTTATTTTATAAAGAATAATTGAATAGAATGTATCATTAAAATGTAAAACTATAAAGCATTTGGGTTATTTACATGGACAAGAAAAAATTCATTGATGTAGAATTTAAAGATAAGTATGCAATTATATACTATGAATTAGTAGATGATTTAGTTACAAAAGAAACAATTGAAAATTTGCAACTTGAGCTCAAAAATATTAATAATCATAAGCACTGCTTGGCAGTGCTTTTTATTAGTAGAACTACTAATAGTAGCATTGGATGGTCAAAAGAACTCATAGTAAATAATGGGCAATGTATTAAGTTAGTAGATGAATTATTAAATGAAATAGCATCATTAGATATGCCTACGATTTTTCTTTTAAAAGGTAAAAGCTATTCTGCTGGGCTTGAATTATCTTTGGCATGTGATATTCGTTTTGCTTCTTGTGATACTCAAATTTCATTATTAAATGTTTCCAATGATTATATTCCCGCAGATTCATCAATAAATAGGTTGTCTAGATCTATTCCAAAACATAGGGTGCTAGAACTTTTATTATTTCACAAAATTATTTCCGCTGATGATGCATATTCTAGTGGGCTAATTTCTGCAGTATATGATAATGATATTGCTAGATCAGAGTCTATAAAGTTTACTCAAGAGATTGCTAATCGAGGACCAATAGCAATTAAGGTGCTGAAACAGGTCATGTCTCTAGGTTCAAAGACAGATATCAATACAGGAATGGAAATCGAACACGAAGGTACAATTATATTACAGAATACTGATGATTTTATCGAAGGTACTGATGCTTTTTTAAACAAGCGTAAACCAAACTTTGAGGGGAAATAAAAATTGAAATCAAAGAGTGACGATGTTTTTATTGAGAAAAAATGTAATTCACTAATAGTGACATTTTCTCGACCAGAAAAAATGAATGCAATTAATTTGAGTATGCGTGATAAAATTTGGGAAGCATTAGAATTGGTTAGAATTGATCAGGAAATCAATGCAATTATCTTTACTTCTAATATTCCAGGATGTTTTTCAGCTGGAGCAGATATAAATGATTTTGGTTCAGCTCCTTCAATAGAAGCTAGTAGAAATTCTAGGCTAAAAAGGAACTTATGGAAATTGTTAAATAATCTTGATATTCCAATTATTTCTTTTGTTGATGGCATTGCTTATGGTGCAGGTGCAGAAATAGCGATGGCATCAGACTGGGTTTTTGCAACTTCAAATAGCATGTTTGCATTACCAGAAATAAAATTAGGATATATACCTGCTGCTGGCGGTAGCCAATTAGTTTTAAGAAAACTTCCTCATAGTGAAGCAAATAAAATTGTATTTCATGGGTCTTCCATTTCTGCTTCAAGATTATATCAATTAGGCCTAGTATCTAAGATTATTCAGAGCAATGAAGTTAATTATTTAATTGATGAATGGTGTACTATGCTTATAGATTTTGAAGTGGAAAAATTAAGAAAGTTAAAAAATAAATTTTTAATAATATCAAATGCAGATTTATAATAGGGGATATAATGGCAGTAAAAAATAATTCACAATCATTCTCTTTAATTATGATTATTGTTGTAACTTCCTTAGGTCTTTATGCTGTTTTGCATGGGTATTTCAATCCACCTAATTTACAAATTGAAGATTATGATGTTGGGTATCTTAGTAACTATAAAATAGGCGAGGTTTATTATTTTGAAGATGTGGATTTTTATCTCGTAGGCATGAAAGATGGTAATTTACGTGCTTTAATGCATCCTGCAAATCAAAATTGCAATCTTTTTTTCAATGCTAAAAAAAATGCCAAAGATAGAAAAATCAACCCTTTTTCTTTGAATGAAATTTTCTTTGATGATTGTAATAATATTTGGGATATGAATGGAAATAGTTTTTCATCAAACAAAGTTCCATTAAAAACATTATTTGTTAAAATAAAAACCTCTGGCAAGGATTCAAAAGTAATAGTAGAATTGATGAAGTCAAAATAGTACTTGTTATATTTATTGGTGATGAAGGGGGTTCGTAATGAATACTGCAGAATTTCTATCAATTAGCGCAGCGATTGTTCCTGAAAGGATTGCTATAGCAACCGAAGATGAAAAAGTTCCATATTCAGAATTACAATCTAGAGTAAATAAAATTGCAAATTCTTTAAGTTTGCTTGGAGTTAAAAAAGGCCAAAATGTTGGCGTCATGGCAGTGAATTGTATACAAATGATAGAGTTGTATTATGCAACAGCTTCATTAGGCGCTACGTTTGTTCCTTTGAATTATAGATCTAAACCAGAAGAACTTGAGTATATGATTTCTTCTGCAGACATAGCAGTACTATTTGTTTCTGAAAGATATTTACCGATCTATGAGTCAATTGGTGATAATTTGAAAAATATTAAACACTTAGTGACAATTGATTGTGAATTAGACCAATATGAATCTTATAGTAATCTTGCTAAAAAGGGTAAAGATGTCCCTGTTTTTACAGAAATTGATGATGAGGATGCTACTTTAATAATTTATACTTCTGGTACTACAAACTTACCTAAAGGAGTTGTGTTATCTTTTAAAGCTTTAACAGCTTTAGTTGTTAACACTCAATCACCAGCTGATCCTGTTTCTGATCAGGAAGTAATTTTAGTAAGTGTTGGTTTTTATCATATTGCTGGAGCTACAACTTTAATGAGTGCAATTTTTTCAGGGAGACAACTGGTATTGTTAGATGGATTTCAACCTGATGAGTGGATACATGCAGTTGAATCTAACCATGTTACACACGCATTCGTTGTGCCGACAATGTTAAAAAGAATTATGGAAGTAGATAATTTTAGTGAAAGAAATTTTTCAAGTCTTAAATTGATTACCTATGGAGCAGCACCAATGCCTTATGACGTAGTGAGAGAAGCTGTAAATTTATTTGGTATTGATAAAGCCGATGTTGGTTTAATGAATGCATATGGACAAACAGAAGCTACTGGCTCTATGACATTTCTGGGACCAGACGATCATAGGATGGATGGTAGCAAAGAAGAGAATGATAAAAAAATTCAACGCCTACGTAGTGTTGGTAAGCCAATGCCTGATATTGAAATTGGTATTTTAAATCCATCTGGTGATGTATTGTCTGCAAATGAAGAAGGAGAAATCTGTATTCGTGGTGAGAGAATTATGAAAGGATATAAGGACCGAGATGACGAAACTGGCTCAGCAATGCAAGGTGGTTGGTTGCATACTGGTGATGTAGGCAAATTAGATGAGGAATCTTATTTGTTTATTACTGGGAGAATAAAAGATATGATAATTCGAGGTGGAGAAAATATAGCACCGGCAGAAATTGAGCAAGTATTGGAAGAGCATGATAGTATAGCTGAAGCAGCTGTGATTGGAGTTGAAGATAATGATTGGGGTGAAATCATAAAAGCTGTTGTCATTCAATCATCTGGTGATATTCCATCCTTTGATGAGTTAACTAGTTTTGTTAAGCTCAAGCTTGCATCTTATAAGGCCCCAGCAAGCTATGAATGGGTTGATGATCTTCCACGTAATCATTTGGGCAAAGTTTTA
>JAQWMB010000020.1 GCA_029246995.1 Dehalococcoidia bacterium
AGAAAAAATATAATAAAACATCCTGTCCATAAAGATGTAGAAATACCAAAGAACATTAATAGAACAGCATACGCACCTGTTGCGTAAAGTACTAACATTCCTTTTGGTCTGTATTTTGTGAATAGTAATACTAGAATACTACCAATAATTCCACCTGCCGAGCTTGCACCTGAGAGCAGACCAACTGCTGTTGCTCCTTTTTGATATAATTTATCTGCAAGTACTGGTAGGATCTGTCTATAAAAACTTACAATTGTCACACCTATGTCCATAAGATAGAGGCTTGGTAATATTGGATGTTTTTTAACGAATGTCCAGCCTTCTAAAATTTCTTGCATAACAGAATTTTTTTTCTGAATATTTTCTGCAATCCCTGTTCTTTGAATGAAAATTGGTAAGATTGCACTAATGATAGCTGAAAAGAAAGTTGCCAAAAAAGCTTCTTTTAATCCAAAGAAAGCAACCAGTAGTGCAAAAAATAATGGAGCAACTACACTTGCTACTTGCATTGTTGCGGTATGTAATGCAACAGCATTTGGAAGATGCTCTTTCTTAACTACAGTTGCCACAAGGGCAGCACGTGCCGGTTGTCCAATTACGCTTACAACACTTAATAGTGCAGTTGCAAGATAGATATGCATTGCACTCAATTGGTTAGTATAAATTAATATTGTTAATAACAAAATGATAATTGTAACAACTGATTGACTGTATTCAATGAGTTTTTTTCTATCTAATTTGTCAGCAAGAGAGCCTCCATACAAAATTGATGGAATTTGCATCACGAGCTGTACTGCACCAATTAAACCTAGTTGAACTGATGAACCTGTTGCTTCATAAAGCCATACTGTTGTAACAAGTATTCGTAACTGCATTGTTGATTGATAGGCAATAGATGCTAGCCATAAATAAATAAAGTCTGAGTAAGAAAAGGGGATAAATAGTCTTGTAAATTTATTCATGTAGATATATTTAAATCTTTACCATTGACTTGTATCTAAAAATTCTTTATCTCTTTTTTCAATTCTTTCCATAAAAGGATGCATCTTGACACCTAATCCAATTACTATTCTGTTCATATAGTTAAAAAGAGCAGTTTCATGAACGATATCAGCAATATCTTCATCTGACCAGCCAACTTTTGATAATTCTTCTACATCATTCTTTTTTATTTTATCTGGGTGAGAGGTTAGCTGTTCAGCAAATTCTAGAGCAGCTATTAGTTTTTTTGAAATGCTTAATTGCTTGTAATCAGATTTTAATTGTTGAGTAAAATCAATATCTTGATTATTACCTCGTGCAACTTCAGCATGCCCAATGGTACAGAATCTACATCGGTTACTTATTGATACTATTGTATCGATAAGATCTCTATCCTGTTTAGTTAGCCGAGATTCTTCATTTTTAAAACTAGTATTATGCATAAAATTCCAGGAATCACGCAAAAGATTTGGTTTTATACTTAGCGCTATAAAGTTATTCCTAATTCTTTTTTCAATTTTTTCTACATCATCAAAACCCGTGATTTGCTGATAAGTTTTTAATAATTCATTATCAGCTTTTGATGGCAGTATTGTTTTAATCCAAGCTACGCTCATCCTTGCTCCAATCTCAGTTAATATTCAACTTAATGATTCTAAAAATTCAAAAGTATCTTTTGCAAATGCTTTAGGTTGAGTAAAAATAACCGGATGTCCAGCCTTAGGATAAGTAATGTATTTCCCTCGTGGATTTAAATCTTGTAGTTCTTCCCAAACTGGTGATAGTAACGATGCACCATCGCCTAAACGTCTTGCAACCATGAATGGAATTTTCAAGCTTGCGTAATCTTTACGTAAATCACTTTCTGGAAGACCTGCAAAAGGGGCAAGACATTTCATAATTTCAGGATCGTGGCGCCAGATAATTTTTTTCTCGAGATTAGATTTAGTTGCATGAGTGCTCCAAAATTTTGCTTTTTCATCAGAAATATTCCATCCAAAATGCCTTGAGCGTAATTTTTGTGCCCAAGCAACTACTTGTTCAATTGAATCAAATCGGTCTAATTTTTGTCGTTCATATGACTTTAAAAGAGGCTCTCTGGTTTTAGCAGAAGGAAATTCTGGTGGCTGATCATCGATTATTAACGCATGAATCTTATCTGGATTTTGAGCAGCATATTTTATTGCTGTTGCTGCACCAAATGATGATCCCATAAGAATTATTTTTTTCTCGTTAATTGAACTAATTGTAGCAACTGCATCTTTATAATAATTACTAGGGGTATAACCATCAGCAGGGCCCCATTCACTTTTACCATGTCCTCTAGCATCAAAACTAATAAAGGGATATTTTTCACTGATTAAGGTAGCATATTCATCTGCTTCTTCAGCAAAACCAGTATAGATATGAAAATAAACAAAAGGAACATTATTATTTGACCTGATTTCTCTTTTACGTATAGCTAGGCTGTCACTTTGTATATAGCTGTCTTTAAAAATACCCATCATGTACCCCCCTAATATTTTTTTTCTGGTATTTCAAATGTAGCATTTTGCTCAAAAGCAAATGCTGCATTGGCAACAGTATTTTCACATAAATTATTACTAGCAAACATTAAGCCAACTGGAAGATTGTTTTTCGAAAAGCCACAACACACAGAGATACTTGGAATATCTAAAACATCGTATGGTGCTGTTAATCTTGATAAAATAGCACCAGTGTCTCCATCTTCTATAAGCGGTGCAACTGAACGAGTAGTTGGGGAAACTAATACATCTATTTCAGAAAAGATGTTGCGAGATTCTTTTATGAGATTTGCTCTAATTCTTTGAGCATTTAGATATGATGTCGCTGAAACAAGACTGCCTAGTTGCAGAGAAGCTAATACGTCTCTACCAAAATTCTTAGGATTTTCTCTTATTCTTTTTGAATGAAATGTTGCTGCTTCAGCAAGCAATATTCTAAACCTTCCTTTTTCTACTGCACGGATTTCTTCCATCATCGGAAGAGAAACTTCACAAATTATTGCGCCAAGCTTTTCTAATATTCCTAGTGATTTTTCCGCTTTTTCGATAATTTCATCATCGCATTCGTCCCATAATAGCTTTCTTGGGATACCTATCTTTAACCCGTCTATATCACCAGTAAGATTAGCAACGATATTGGTTGGCTCAATATTAAATGATGACTCATCTAAGTTGTCATGACCGCTTATATTATCTAGCATGATGCAAGCATCTTTGACTGTTTTAGTTAGTGGACCAACATGATCTAGAGACCATGATAATGGTGTTATTCCATATTTACTAACACGTCCTGATGTTGGCATAAATCCAGTCACACCACATAAAGCAGCTGGGATTCTAATGGAACCGCCTGTGTCTGTTCCGATTGCACCTAAGCAGGAACCAACTGCGACTGCTGCTGCACTACCACCACTACTCCCTCCAGCAATATATCTTTCGCCCCAAGGATTTTTTACTGCACCATAATGTGGATTAATACTGCTAGTGCCAAAAGCAAATTCATGTAGGTTTAATTTACCTATAATAATTGCACCATTATCTATAAGCTTATTAACTACAGTTGCATTTTTTTCTGATATTGAGCTTGTAAATAACTTTGAACCATTTGTGGTTATTGTCCCTTTTAAGTCTATGATATCCTTCAAACCAATTGGTATACCATGCAATGGCCCACGATATTTACCTTGTTGAATTTCATCATCGAGTACTTGAGCTTGGCGTAAAGCATCTTCTTTCAAAACCGAAATATAAGCATTGGTACTTGGCTCAGTCAATGTAATCTGCTCAATTGTTAAATTGACTAAGTTTGTGATTGATATTTTTTGCTTTGCAATTAAAGTACTTGTTTCGTCAATTGTTATTGTTTTTAAATCTATTACACTTTCGTTCATTTTTATTTATTACTCATATGCCATAAGAGGTTAGTAATTGGTCGAGTATCATTGAGTTCAACTATATCAAGTTGACTAGGTTCAATCATCAATGTTTGCTTTGTAGCAAAACCATTAATTGTCTTATTATTAATTTGGATATCCCATGCTTCAGATAAAGCTTGAATTTTTTGTATATTATTTTGATTAATATCTTGCTCTTTTTTACTCATTAAATTACTCAGGAATATAAGCAATGAGATTAGTAGCAAATGATAATGATGGTATTACATGTGGTCCCTTTACTCCAATAATACTTAAGGCAGGTGATTTAGATTGGAATATTTCCTTCATTGGTTCGATAGCACCAGGTATGCTATCTAAATTAGAAGCAAATATTTGCATTTTCACTATGTCTTCAATATCCCCACCAGCAGCTTGGCATATCTTACTTGCATCATTAAGAATCTTTTTCATTTCTTCTTTACCATGAAGAGTTACATATGGTGAGGCGATATGTGGTTTTATTGATTCTGGAATAGCGTTTAAATCAGTTGCTTGTCTACCTGATAAAAATAGGTAGGGACCAACCTTGACTCCATGAGGAGCATAATCAGGACTAGTTATATCTTGAGCATGTATTATTTCTGGTTTTAATTTAGAGTCATTTGTTAATGCAATACAATTAATTTCAACTCTCGAGCCGCCAATACCCATCTGATCAATTGGTACGATTGTGACAGCTGGCATATTTTTTGGAAATGTATCTTTTAACACTTTAATTAGCCCTGGATAATCTTTGGTGTCAGTTAAATAGACATCTAGCTTTACTATGTTCTCTAATTTTGAATTTGCTGATTCTAAGTACAATTTTAATTTATACAAATCATATGCTGACTGTTTTTCAATTTCTGAGCCATACCAAAAATTAGGATCAACTTGAATTTCATCTGGTTGTGTATGTCCTTCACCTCCAGGATAAGGTGCTCTAGATTTAAAATCAGTCGGCGACGATCCCGAACACCAAATCCAATCTCCATATCTAATTGCAAGTGAATAACCAGCACGAGGGGTTGGTGCACCCGGAGCGTTAATAGCTTCTTTTTTGATATTTTTAGATGGAATAATTGCTATACCATCTAGCTGAATTTGAGCATCTACATTCATTAAATTATTGATTGCGAGAGCTGTTGACGCAGGCCTTCCTTCAATTAAATACTTGTCACGTATAGGTAAGTAATGTCTAAATTGATCATGATAAGGGGTAAATTGATCAATGCGAACCATATTACTGACATTGGTTCCTGCTTTATTTAATAGATTAGTTAAAATCTGATATATGCCTTCGGTTTGCATGCTCATTGGATAGTCATGATTTGGAAAATCTTCATCTTTTTTATATTCATTAATGATCCCTGACTTCCAATCAACTGCCATTAAGCCACTGATAAAGACCCAGTCACCAGCTTGTACTGCTGGACTACATGGAAAGGGGACATCATCAAATTCACTTGACGTGATTGCTTTTCTTGACATAATAACTCCTTTATTTTTATTTTTTTCTTTTATCTTCAAATCGCCTAGGTTTTGATTCTATACCAAATTTAGTAAATTTTTGTAATTCACCTGGGTTATATATTTCGACATTAATTGATACAGATAATTTTGTTCTAAGCATTTCAGTAACGGATTCTTTAACATCTTTTTCTACGGTAGTTGATTGTGGTTCTTTTAATTCAATCATTAGTGTCATCTGATCTCTATCATTTATTCTGTCAGCAACACAAAAGTATTCATTACTAACTCTTTTATCATTCTTTGCTACATCACCACAAGCCTCAGGCCACACATTGACTCCTCTTAATTTGACCATTGTATCTGCTCTGCCTTGTAAAAAATCTATTCGAGGCAACGAAGATCCACAAGCACATTTTTCTCTTGATACTATTCTTGTCGTATCTTTTGTGTCATATCTTACTACAGGCACACCAGTTTTATAAAGAGCAGTAACTACTAGTGAACCAATTTCACCATCAGGTAATGATTGCCCTGACTCTATATCAACAATATCAAAAATAAAGGCATCTTCCCATAGATGCATGCCTGCTTTTGCTGGACATTCTGCTGCCATTACTTGAGTTTCATGCATTCCATAGTTTTCTAATGCATTAATTCCACCCCATTCTTTTTCAACAAGTCTAGGATTCCCTCCCATAGTACTAATATTTTTTAAATGGAGATCTTTTTTAGGGTCAATCCCCATTTCTATTGCTGTTCGAGCAAGCTGAATTAAATAATCTTGAAATCCAACTAAACCAGTTACTTGCCACTCTTTCATAATTTCTATTTGTCTAATGGATCTTGTAACTATACCGGCACTTGTTGTTACCGGAACGCATCCTAGCCAGTCGTAAAGAGCTTCATCAACTATAAATGGTCCATTATGTGTGGAATATAGCAATGTATTCTGAACTGCATCTCCCGGCCTAAAGCCAGCTAAATAAAATGCTCTAGCACGTAAAAGTGAACCAACCTGTCTATCTTGAACAGTATATAATGTTGGACGAGGTTGTCCTGTAGTGCCTCCAGAAGTATGAATTCTAATAGGTCCAATATTTTGAGCATCCCCAAAAGCAACTCCTTGATATGTTCCAAATGGAGGCTTTGCGATAATACTTTTTCTTAGATCATCCACAACATAAGTTGGTAGTTTTTTATGATCTTCTAAAGAGTTAATTTTTGTAATATCGTTTATGCCATTGTTTTGCCATCTGCTTCTATAGAATTCAGTTGACCATGCATGTTGCAGGCATTTATCAAGTTTAGAAGTCTGTATTTTTTTTATATCATGTATTGGGAGTAAATAGTGGTCTTTAAAAAATGTAGGTGCAGGCTGATAGTCATTGATTAGTTGATTCCAATCAATGGAGTTAAAAAAATATGGAACCGGAACATCTTCAATCATATTGTTTGTCGCCCATGAACTCAAACTAAATTTATTTAGGTATATTTAATCTATCTGGTAAGTATAGACCTCTTGTTGGCGGCTCATATGCTCCTGCACCAGATTTCTTTGGTATAACTCTTGTAATTTTTCTGTCCTTTTCGACATTTCCTGATAAGGCATCCTTTAGCCAGTCAGCCATGTAAAAATATACATCATTTCCACCTAAACCTTTAATAGCTGGAGGCGAATGAAAATCATCTTCAAGTACCCACAATTCCTTTGGCCCAGAAATTTGTTCCCATATTGCCAGTCCATCTTCCATATAATTTAACGGATCATATTCCCCCATAATTGTTAATGATGGAGAGGATATTTTTTTTGCATGCTCATTCATTGTCATTTTAGAAGACATCTCATCAAATGCATCTTCATCTTCTATCCCAGCCATATACATAAACATTTGTTTAAATCTTGGTGATGATTCTTCGAAAATTGCGGTTTTTGCTGTAAAGCATGCAGATGCTGTTGCTATAGCCGCAATTCTATTATCATGGGAGGCAATGCGCATGCCCCAAAATGAACCCATTGAAATACCGCTAATTGCAATTTTATTTGGATCAACTTCATCTTGTTGTATGAGCCAGTCAATAACCGCACTGCCTACTTGTTCATAATTGTTATCTGTAGGACGTATTTTTCTAATGTTACTTGTGCCTTGGCCAGGACCATCAATCACTAAGCAATTCATGCCTCTTTCAATGAATGCATTATGAGTTGGATTTGGGAATGTTTCCTTTGTTTGATCCATGCCAGGAACTTCAATAACAGTTGGTGAATTTTTTTTACCAGTCATATGAAACATGCATTGTATTTCGTTATCTCCCCATTTAATTTCAACCCTCTTCATTGGATATGGAGAATGTTCTATAACCTTGTCGTAACATTCTAGCAATTTGCCATGAAGATAAATTTTGTCAGGATGATCATCAACAAAAATAGGATGTTGGGCTTCCCTATATAAGTCAGCTGCACGCCAATAATGCTCATGAGCAGTCTCTAAATGGCCTGCTTTTTCAGCCTCCCTCGCTATCGTTTCGGTATGCCTTGCATAACGCTCTGTTATTTTAGGAATCATTCTATAAGATTTAACTTCTTCAGGATGGACTCGAGTATCATATTCAAAATTTTGGACTCTTCCTGCAACTTTAGAAATCCAATCAAGGATCCACTGTTGTCCGTCTCTTCTGAGCTTTGTTTGTTTTGTCATGATTTTCTTTCTACTTCAATGCTTATCACGATTCTAATCTAGCATTTCCTCAATAATAATTCTACCTTAATTCTTTATAGACATTCTATATTAGAAATGAAAGAAAGATTGTATAGTAAATCATTATAAATATATTAAGATCGGTGGAATAAATGGCAGAACTGAATGTTAAACCTATTGATGTGCACATACATCCATTCACTGAAGAAACTAGACTTGGTCATGGCCCATCTTATACAGAAGCACATGATGATTACTTTGGTAATTCTCCCGAAGCACCTCATTATGATAAATTAAGTATCGCAATAGATGAATCTGCTGAAACTTTTAAAAAAGCAGGAATAGACAAAGCTGTTTTAGTCAATATGGTTTCTTATCATAAATGGGGTCGCGCTTTACCTAATGATTATATTGCACAATATTGTCAAAAGTATCCTGACATTTTTTTAGGCTTAGGAGGCATTGATCCACACATTGGAGCAAAGCCAGCAGTGGCAGAACTTGAAAGATGCATGAATGATTTAAATCTACTTGGTTTAAAATTTCATCCTGCTTATCAAGAAGTTGATCCTGCAGATAAAGAGCTAATGTATCCTCTTCTTGAAGCGTGCGAGGGGATGGATGCGGTAGTATTAATTCACACGGGCACAACGCGTATGACATACAGTAAGATTCGTACATGTAATCCAATTTCTATTGATGACATAGCAACTGATTTTCCAAAATTGAAAATAATTATGACTCATTTTGGATGGCCATGGACAGCAGAAGCTTTGGCTGTTATTTGGAGACACGAAAATGTGTACTTGGATCTTTCTGGTTGGTTGCCAAAATATATTTATCAAGCGGAACCAATAGTTTTTCATTATTTAAATAGTATATTGAGTGATAAGTTTGTTTATGGGTCTGATTATCCTGCAATTGATCCAACAACTTGGATTGATGATTTTATGAGTATCGTCGAAGATGGATATATTTGGGGAAATACAAAAAAAGAATTTAATCAAGAATCAATTGATAATTTTTTTAGGCATAATGCTGAAAAAATTTTTGGAATAGATAAGTAATTGATGTGATAAAAAAGGATAGCAGATGAGTGAAATTGATTTAACGAACTATAGTCCATATAGTTGGCGTGCAAAAATAGGATTAGTAGTCCCTCCTGGTAACACTACCAATGAATCTGAATTCAATTTAATGAGTCCAGAGGGAGTTACGATACATACTGCCAGGGCAGATGCTCATCATGACTCTAGTCAATCTGAAGCTATGATGGCAGATCTAAAGCAAGCAATGAGTGATTTAACAGCACAAGGAGGCACTCCTATGGATATTATTGCTCTCGGCTGTACAACAAGTTCAATGACTTTACCGGCCAAAGAATTAATTGAAGGGATGAAAGGTATTGCTGAGAATATGTCTGTTTCAGCAGTTGGTCCTTCTATAATCAAAGCGTTAGATGCTTTTGAGATAAAAAAAATTGCTCTTGGAACTCCTTATACCCCAGCAATTACAAAGTACATTGAAGATTATCTTACTAATCATGGGTATGAGGTCGTCAATTCTGATTGCTTAGGTTATGGTGAGAATGTTGATGAATTTCGTCAAATTGCCAGAACTCCACCAGAAATTACTTACAGATTGGCACGTTCAATTGATGTTTCTGATGCTGATGCTGTATTAATTGTGTGTACTGATTTACCAACAATAAGTATTATTAATAAACTTGAGGATGCATTAGGTAAACCAGTGATAACAAGCAATCAAGCATCATTTTGGGCAACAATGCGCGCAGTTGGACTTAATGAAACTACAGAACAATTTGGAAGTTTGTTGGCAAAGCATTAATTAGTTGAATGATAATTTTCAAGGAGATATTAAATGAATAATATAAAATATGGTGTTGCAATAGCGGCTCCTACTTCTCAAGATGCAGTTGATCAAATTATAGACGCTGAACAAAGAGGCGTACGTTCAGTATGGGGGACAGTGGGACTTGCTGGTGGCGCCGATCAGTTAACAACTTTTGCAGTAGCTGGCTCACACACTAGTTCAATCATTATGGGGACGTGTATTGTACAATCATGGCCAGTACATCCTATTGCATTTGCAAAGCAAATACAGTCTATAGAATCAGTTGCTCCTGGCAGGTTTCAATTTGGTATTGGAACTGCGTGGCAACCTGCAATGGAAACAACATATGGAGTGAATTGGCGTACGCCTTTAACGCATCTACGAGAATATGTAACTGTTTTAAAAGGATTGCTACACAATGGTGAAATTGATTTTCAAGGAACTCATGTCACCGGGAAAGCATCTATTTCTGGGATATATAAAACTCCAATCATGGCATCTGCATTACGTACTAAAGCGTTTAATATGTGTGGTGAAATTTCTGATGGAGCGATTTCTTGGATGTGCACTCCAAATTATTTGGTGAATGTTGCAATGCCAGCAATGGCCGCTGGTGCTGAGAAAGCTAATAGAGTAGCTCCTCCATTAATCTGTCATGTTCCAGTTGTCTTAACTTCAGATAAAGAAGTTGCATATGCTGCAGCTAGAAAGCGTCTTGCATTTTATCGAACAACTCCACATTATGGATCTATGATGCAACAAGCAGGCTTTGATATATCTGAAAATTATCCTGACGAATTATTAGATGAATTAGTTGTTTATGGTAACCAAGACGAGATAAAAGAAAAATTAGATAGCATTATTTTATTGGGCATAAATGAAGTTTTAGTACAACCAATTTTATATAGTGAAAATAAGGACGTTGAATTAAAAAATATCTTTGATCTTGTAGGGGAAATATCTAATTAAATCTAATTTATGATCTAGGTAAACCTAGTCCTCTTGTTGCCATAATATTTCTTTGTATTTCGCTAGTTCCTCCTTGAATAGTTTGGCCTACCATAGAAATATATTCTTGGCAAAATGTTCCGTTCAAAGGGGCATGCTTGGAATTTTTTGCGAGACCTCCATACATGCCAAGTAAATTAATAACACGGCGTGCATGATTTTGAATTAATTCTGTTCCAAAAGTTTTTGCCAATGATGATTCATAATTAGGGACTATGCCTTTTGATTGCATTGAAGTGATCCTATAGGAAAGAAGCCTTGCTATTTCTAATTCAATAATGCTATCTGTGATTTTTTTTATAAGCATTGAGCTATCTTTTTTCGTATTTATATATTCCATAATCTCGTTAATTTTTCTCTTGACTCCAATGACAAGGTGCACCCCCGACCGCTCAAAGTCTAAAGCAGTCATTGCAATGTACCATCCTCTATTTTCTTCTCCAATTAAGTTTGACGAAGGTATCTTAACATCTTCAAAGAATACTTCATTAAAACCTCCACGAGCATGCATTTGCTCTATAGGTCTAATATTGATGCCTTCAGTTTTCAAATCCATCATAACGTAGCTGATACCTCTATGTTTGGGTGCATCTGGATCAGTTCGCACTAAGACATGCATCCAATCAGAGCGATGTGCATTCGAAGACCAAATTTTTTGGCCATTAATAATATAAAAATCACCTTCCTTTTTAGCTCTAGTTGTTAATGATGCTAGGTCTGATCCAGCACCTGGTTCTGAATAACCCTGAGCCCATAAAACTTGAGCCTTAGCAATTGGTGGCAGATGATTTTTTTTCTGTTCGTCTGTTCCATGGACCATTAAGGCTGGTGCTAAAATATCTTCAGCTCCTCCTGCAGTTGGGGCACCATATGAAGCTGATTCTTCTTTAAATATCATTTGTTGCATATAAGAAGCATTTTTACCACCATATTCTTTTGGCCATGACATAATTAGCCATCCTTGTTCAGCAAGTTTATGCCTGAATGTTCGCATATCTTCAAATGAATCATCATCTGCACCTTCAAGTAAGTCTGATTTACTAGGGTCCCAATTATTTTTTAAAAAATCTTGTACTGTTTGTCGAAATTTATTTTCTTCGTTTGACCAACTAAAATCCATTTTGCAGCCTCTCTTTGACAAATTTTATTATCTAATTGGAGCAATGATGTATCTTGCAGCCGACCACATTAAGCTTATCATTGGTAAATATTCTTGAGTGAAAACCCATGGATTGATTTGTTCTTTGAATCCAATTAAGTAATGATGCCCTGCAATTGGAATAGTCTCTGCTTTAGACAATATTTCATAGTCAATTTCTTCATATAACTTATTTTTTTCTGAATTATCAGCTGAACGTATTTTTTTTAAATCAGCACTTTTTCTACTAACTTGAAAAGATCGTCCGGGCATACCCTTTGGAGGTGCAAAGTCTAATGCGATATCATAAAAGCTATCACAAATCCCATGACTACAGTCTGCTCTTAAGTACGCATGAGGAGTCTCCTCTTTTTGGATCAGATTGAATTCCTTAATTAATACTTCAATATTATAATTCTTTAATAAATTTTTAATGATTACTGCTATTCGCTTGGCTTCTTGACTGCTCGGTATTGCTAAAGTTATTGCCTCCTTTGTTTTATTTTGATATTCTGACTTCTCTTTTAATTTAGATTTTATAAATCTTTTAAAAGCATTTTCATTGTATTCAGGACTATTTGGCTGCAAGATACTTTTTTGTTCTTCCGCATAACCAAAATAGCCATCTTGAATAATTTTTATTCTATCAAGATGCATTTGAATCTCTTGCCTAAGCATTAGATCATTAAATGGCTCCTTTGTTTGATTGAGTTCTAAAAATGAATGGTTGGTTCTGGCTTGAAGCAGTCTGTCATTTTTTCCTTGCAACTGCCTTGCTTCATCTGGATAAATGCCAGCTAATATATTAACTTGGTTACTGTTAAACATATCTAAAGCTTTTTTTCTTGAAAGCGCTGAAACATAAGTCACTTTATTGATTGGTATATCTTTAGTAAAGTTATTATTTTTTGGTAATAGTTCTAGGAAGCTTTCATCCCATTTACTAATAGTCCATGAACCAAAACCACATTGATTCTCTGCAAGAAATTTTAAGCAATTCAGATCATCTTTTGTTACATGTTTTTGTGCTTCAGTTGAATCTATAATTGCGCCTGTTGCAAAACATAAAAATCTTGGAAAAACTGGATTGGGTCCTACTAGCTTATATTCAAGCGTATATTTATCAAGAATCTTTATTCCATTATTGATATCAATGCCAGCAATATTGTATGCTCTCCACATCCCAATTGCTTGCATCCTTAATAAGCGATCATAGCTCCACTTAACATCTACAGCGGTTAATTCATTGCCATAGTTACTTATTACCCCTTGCCTCAGGGTGATTGTCCAAATTGTAGAGTCTACATTGCTACTTATTTTTTCTGCTAATCGATATTCTATTCTGTTAAAGTCTGCAAAAAAGATATTATTTTGATTAGCAGAAACTGTAGGAGCGCATAAAGCATCATATAGATGGTAACCTAGATGGTATGGTTTAGCAGGGCCTTTCCCCACATTGCTGACAGGAGCGTCACAATCCAAATTTACATTTGTTGTTTCAAGTGCGATAAAAATATCATTATGCATGGGTTATTTTTTAGAATGGCCAATCGGTTTAAATCGATTCATTTCAGATATATCAGGCCTTGGTTGTTTTTTTTGAGAGCGTGAAAAGAATACACTTTTTACGGCTCTAACAATTGGAAGCATTAATGCCATGAGTGGTGCCCATATATGTACAGGACATCCCATAATTTCCTCCAATTTTGTACTAAATTATATGAATAAATAGTATCAGTTAATCTGCATTCTATAAATAGCAAAATAAAAATACATAATATTATTTAATTATTTCTGCTTGTTGGATAATTTTTTTAACATTTAATTCATCTCCTGCTACCCCGCTTGTATAGATGATCATTTTTTGATTTATAGGGTTAATAATTAATGCTCCACCCTGCTGAACTGCATCACCTTTTAGCCCCTCACTACTATTTTTTTCAATTATTGCTACGATATAATGCCAAACAGCTCTTGGATGAATTGTAGTTTGTATACCTTTATTGGCATTAATTGCTTTGTAGAGCGATAATTCTGGATCAGTATATATTGGAGATGTAATCTGCATTCTATCTTTAAAACCTTGAATAAATAATTGATTGCCATTACCAACAAAAATAATTTGTAAATCATTATCTAAAAACATTAGTTGGTTATCCAAGACCTCTTGGACTTGCTTAGCGCAGAGTATTCAACCAAAATGTCTTAATAAAATAAAAACAGTAGGCTTATCATCCATTAATTCTAAAACTGCTAGCTGATTATTTTCCTCACTTATGACGATCTTGGATGCTATCGATTCGTAAATTGAACTATCAATTACTAAACGTGTTTTTGCGGGAGATGATAAAAACCATAAAACCAAGATGAGAATGATGAAGATTAGAAAGAATATTTTTTTTCTGTTAATCATAATTTCGCATCCTTTTTAACTATAATTGATTTATTATAGTTAAGGGACAAGTAGGCAGGGATACAACTATGAATACATTAACTACAAAATATGGGAAATTATATGCAATCACGATTGCGATCTTCTTTACTTTTTCTATTTTTTTTGGAGTATCCACATTTTATCCTGAACCAGATTTCGATGAGATAATTGGTGAACAGCCAATATATCCAATTAAACCAGACAATATGTCTAAAGAAGAGGTATTAGTTTTTGAAGAAAAACTAAAGAAACATCGTGTTGCTGAAGATGCTTGGTGGGAAAGACGAGTAGAAGAGCAAGAAAAATATGAAGGAAGGACCCTTTTATTCGCTACCCCTGTATGTTTATTATTTATGTTTTTTGCATTTCGGTACAAAGAATTTCCACCACCTATTCGACTAGGACTTTTTGGGGGACCTGTTTTAACTTTATTGTTGAAATTGATACCTTACCTAGGTTCTGTTTGGGCAGGCGCAAGATTTCTCATTGCATTTGGAGTATTTGCAATCTTAGTTATTGTCGGCACTCCATCGTTACGAAAAAAAATAAAATCAATTCTAAAAATGAAATAATTTATGGTAGCAGGGGGGAGAGTTGAACTCCCGACCTTCGGCTTATGAATCCGCTGCTCTACCACTGAGCTACCCTGCCATATAAAGTAACAAATAGGGTACCATTGTAATCTAATTTATATCTAGTAAAAACATAATATAGTTGGAAAATTATAAAAATCAAACATTTCATGTTGCTTTATATAATTAGTATTATAGAATACATCTAGCGAGGAATACTATGCATGATTTAGAGGATAAAATTATAACTCTTTTAAAAGAAGATGAAATGACAAAAGTCAAAATTGTAAAAGCAATTGATGCTAGTAATGCTCATATTGTTTCTACTCTTCGAAAATTAAAGATAGATGGCAAAATTGTTGCTGGAAGTGATGGTAGCAAGTTAACCTACAAATTGAGTAAGTAGTAGATAGATTTTTTGGGGGTACATTATGTCTGATTTCGATCTTGTGATTCAAAATGGTAAAGTAGTGACTCCATATATTGGGGTTAGTGAAGCAGATATAGGGATTACTGATGGTAAGATTACTGCGATTGAAAAGTCGATAGATTCAAGTCGCGCCAAGGATGCAATTGATGCTCAAGGCAAAGCTGTCCTTCCGGGCGCAGTGGATGTACATTATCATATTGGTATTTATCATCCAATTGAAGAAGATGCTGAAAATGAAACACGATCATCTCTTGTTGGTGGAGTAACAACTATTGTTAGTTATTTTAGGAGCGGTAGTCATTATCTCGAAAGAACAGGCTCTTATAAGGAGTTGTTTCCAGAAGTGGTTAGTAGAACAAGCGGACATGCATATACTGATTTTTCTTACCATATAGCAATCATGGAAGATAGCCAGCTTGATGAGATCGAATGGTTAGTTAATCAAGGCGTAGGTTCTTTTAAATATTTTATGTTTTACAAAGGTATGAATCTACATGGAAATAATACTGATCCAAAAGCTATGACTATGACAGGAGATCCGTACGATCTTGGTCATCTATATAAGTACATGAAAAAAGTAAAACAAATGCAGGATAAGTATGCTGACAAGGGAAGAATTTCATTAAGTCTGCATTGTGAACACGCCGAGCTATTAAGAATCTTTTTGGAAGAAGCTAAGCAAAAAGGAATTGATGGATTGCAAGGATATCACGAAGGTAGGCCTGCTTTAACTGAACAACTTGCAATTATAGAAGCAGGTGTTTTAGCTAAAGCAACTGGATGTCCGGTTAACTTTTTACATTTGTCTAGCAAAGAAGCATTTGAAACAGCAGACGAATTGAGAAGACTGAATCCAGAATTAGATATTAGAACTGAAACAACTTTACACCACTTAGCACTTACATGGGAAACCAGTTATGAGCCTGAGGGAAAAACTTGGGGTAAAGTCAATCCTCCAATTCGTGAAAAAAGTGATAATGATGCTTTATGGTCTGCAGTTCAGCAAGGACGAATTGATCAAGTAGTTAGCGATCATGCATGCGTGGATGAAGAAGATAAAGGTGGATTATGGGAAGCTTATGCAGGATTTGGTGGAACCGCACTGCTTTATCCATTAATGATTTCTGATGGACATCATAAACGTGGAATGAAATTAGAAAAGATAGCTGAATTGGTTGCAGCTAATCCTGCCCAAACAGTCGGCTTATATCCTAAAAAAGGTACAATCGCAGTTGGGTCTGATGCAGATTTAACTATCATTGATTTAGAAAAAGAACAAAAAGTTACAGCTGATATTCTTTTGTCTGGTCAGGCTTTTTCTAATTTTCAAGATTATGAAATTAAGGGATGGCCTGTTATGACAATTCGTCGTGGTGAACTCATGTATAAAGATGGTAAAGTTGTTGGTACTACTTCAGGTGAATTTATTAAGAGACCAATTGGAGTACATCAATAATGGGAGCATTAGATGACATTAAGGTTGTGGACGCAGCAACGTTATTTGCAGGTCCTCTTATGGCTACAGTCTTAGGAGATTTTGGAGCAGATGTAATTAAGCTTGAGCATCCAAAGCGTGGTGATCCAGTAAGAGATCATGGTGCAGCAAAAGACGGACATGGTTTATGGTGGAAGCAGATGTCAAGAAATAAAAAAGCTGTTTCTCTCAATTTAAGCCATGAACGAGGCCAAGATATTCTTATTAAATTGATAAAGGAAGCCGATGTATTTATTGAAAATTTTAGACCAGGGACTCTAGAGAGATGGAATATTTCTCCAGAAAGACTGCATAAAGAAAATCCTGGGTTAGTCATTATGCGTACTACTGGTTTTGGTCAATTTGGCCCATATTCCTCTCGACCAGGTTTTGGTACTCTTGCTGAGGCAATGAGTGGTTTTGCTGCTATTACAGGACAACCAGATGGACCTCCAACTTTACCACCCTTTGGTTTAGCTGATGGTATTGCTGGGCTTGCTGGAGCAAATGCAATTTTAATTGCACTGATGCATAGAGAAAAGAATAAAGGCAAAGGTCAAGTCATTGATTTAGCATTGATAGAGCCTATTGTCACTTTAATGGGCGCTCAACCAATTATTTATGATCAATTAGGCACAAAGCAAGAACGTCATGGAAATCGTTCTGTTAATAATGCACCTCGAAATACTTACATTACTAAAGATAGAAAATGGCTTGCAGTCTCTACTAGTGCGCAAGCAATAGCAGAAAGAGTAATGCATCTTGTTGGGCATCCAGAAGTTATTGAAGAAGAATGGTTTGCTGGTGGTGTAACGCGTGCAGAACATGCTGATGAACTTGATGCATATGTTGGTGATTGGATATCAGCAAGAAATTTTGATGAAGTGGTTAAAGCCTTTGAAAAGGCCGAAGCAGCAGTTGCACCAATCTATGATGTAGAAGATATTTTTAATG
>JAQWMB010000024.1 GCA_029246995.1 Dehalococcoidia bacterium
AATGCACAAGGTGAAGATGTAGTTGCTGGGGTTAGGACTCCTCAGAAAATACTAAAAAAACATCGTAATAATACTGAAGGGCCTTCTCTAGAAGAGACAATGCCGAATTCATTACAGGAATTATTGAGTGTATGTGATAATCTTGAAAAACATTATGGTGACATGCAAGATATTGAGTTCACGATTCAACAAAATAAATTATGGATTCTGCAAACGAGGAGTGCAAAAAGAACTGGGCTTGCAATGGTTAAAATTGCCGTTGATTTAGTCTCTGAAAAATTAATTTCAAAGAAGGAAGCTATACAACGCTTAGAACCTGAGCAAATTAATGAATTACTTCATCCAGTTTTTAAAGAGAGTATTGATGTTATGCCTGTTGCAGTTGGGCTTGCTGCATCGCCTGGTGCTGCTGTAGGTCAAGTTAAGTTTTCTGCAGAAGATGCTTCCAATGCTTTTTCTGATGGAATTGATGTAATTTTAGTTCGAGATGAGACAAGTCCTGAAGACATCGAAGGTATGACTACTTCTGTTGGAATTTTAACTGCTCGAGGTGGTACGACTTCTCATGCTGCAGTAGTAGCCAGAGGTATGGGCAAACCTTGTATCACCGGATGTCAATCATTAAAAATTGATTATAAAGCTAAAACAATTTCTATTGATAATGAGTATGGTCTGCAAGTTATTCAAGAAGGAGATACTATCTCTATTGATGGAACTACTGGGCATGTAATGCTTGGAGCATTAGCCACGGAAGCCGCTACGCTTCCAGGTGAGTATTCAATTTTATTGCAGTGGGCAAATGAATTACGAACAATTAATGTACGAGCAAATGCCGACACCCCAGAAGATGCAAAACGTGCAAGAAAATTTGGTGCTGAAGGCATTGGTTTATGTCGTACTGAACATATGTTCTTTGGTGAAAATCGAATTCTTGCTGTTAGAGAAATGATTTGTGCCGAGAATTCAAAAGATCGATTAAAAGCACTTGAAAAGATTTTACCTATGCAAAGAGATGATTTTATTGGTATTTTTAGTGCAATGGATAGCTTGCCAGTAACCATTCGTTTACTTGATCCTCCTCTTCATGAATTCCTTCCTAATACTCGGGAAGAAGTTTCTGAACTTGCACAAGCAATTAATAAAGATACTAAGTTCGTTGAAGAAAAAGTAGAATCTTTGAGAGAAATTAATCCTATGCTTGGCCATAGAGGAGTACGTCTAGGGATTACGTCACCAGAGATATATGAAATACAAGTCAGAGCTATTATTGAAGCAGCCTGCCAGTTAAGCAATCAAGGAATAACTGTTCTTCCTGAAATAATGATTCCATTAATTGGAACGGTTGAAGAAATTATTTTTATGACAGAGCGAGTACATGCAGTTGCAAAGTTAGTCATGAATGAAAAAGATATTGCTATTAATTATTTAGTTGGCACAATGATAGAATTACCACGTGCATGTTTGATAGCTGATCAAATCGCAGAACATGTCGATTTCTTTTCATTTGGTACTAATGATTTAACACAAACATCCTTTGGATTATCAAGGGATGATGCATCAAAATTTTTACCAGACTATCTTTCAGAGGGTATTTTTCATGTTGATCCATTTGTCGAACTGGATCAAGATGGGGTCGGGCAACTAGTTGCAATTGGCATAGAGAAAGGTCGGTCTGCAAGGAAAGATATAAAAATTGGTATATGTGGCGAGCATGGTGGCAATCCGCCATCTATTAAATTTTGCACAGATGCAGGAATGGATTATGTTTCCTGTTCACCATTTAGAGTTCCCATTGCATTGTTTGCAGCAGCCCAAGCTTCTATTTTAAATTAACTCATATGCTTCTTTTGAGGTTAATGATTCTGCCATCCATTACAATGAGTCCTAATGCAACAAAAATAAAACCAATAATTTCTTGATTGTTTAAAAATTGATTAAGTATTAATCCATCTAGCATAACTGCAAATACTGGAACAGTTATTGCAACTAATAATGAGTCAGATGCACTTTCAGCATTAATAACCTTAAACCATAAATAGAATCCAATAGAGGTTCCAATTAATGATATAGATATAATGCTTACTAAAACCTCAAATGAAAAATTTACAGAAGATAACGTTCCTGTATATATAGTTAATATAAATAATAAAATAGTTGAAGTAGATAGCATGCCAAAAGTTGATATTGCTGGATCAACGGTATTTAATTTAATTTTTGCCCAATTGGCAGCTAAGGCATAAAATAATGTTGCTAAAATAACTAAATACTGACCTCTATTATCAATTTCTATACTTAATATATTTTCGTATCCAATAGTTATGATAATGCCTGAAATTCCTATGATTACACCTATCAGTCTATGAAATGCAAATCGTTCTGAATTGATAAATGTCAAACTTAGCATTACACCAAAAAATGCAGCACATGCATTTAAAATCGAAGCTAATCCAGCTGAAATCGTTTGTTGGCCTGATGTGATCAATGAGAATGGTAATACATTTGTAATGATGCCAAGTATGATTAGCTTGAACCATAACTCTTTATTTAAAGGAATGGGTATTTTTTTATAAATTATAAATGCAGCAATGCCAATTAACGCAACGCTTGCTCGTAAAAAAACAATCATAAAGGGATGTATGGTTTTTAATAGTATTTCGATGAAGAAGAAGCTACTGCCCCACATTGCACCCATACATAAAGTTAATAACCAACTTTTTTTTGACATAATTTCTCCAAATCGATTTTTGGGAAGGAATTCTATTTTTTAGATTATAGTGAATTATGCTTGATGTCCGATATTAAATAGTTTAAATCAAAAATGCAGGTATCATGGATATGATAAGTAATAATGCCATCATCCAGTTAAACATTGTACGCAAGCGAATATTTTGCAAGTAGTGTACCATTTTAGTTCCTAGGCCTGCCCATAGGCTAATTGTAGGGAAATTGATTAAGCTAAACATTAAACAACTAAGAGTCACAAATGTCATAGAAGATTCTTCTGGCATGTATGTGCTAAAAAAACCTATTGACATCATCCATGCTTTTGGATTGACCCATTGAAATGCTGCGCCACCAATGAATGATAATGGCCGTGCTTGCTTAGTTTGATCACTCTCAAGTGTATTACTGCGTATTATTTTTACAGCTAGATACATCAAATAGCTCACTCCTATAATTTTCATTGCTTGATATGTTACTGGATATATATTAAATACTGCTTCTAATCCGTTACCTACGGCCATTAGCAAGATAAAATGACCAGCTGAGATTCCTGCCAAATGAGGTAATGTTTGTTTGTATCCAAAATTTACACCAGAAGCTAAAAGCATTGTGTTGTTAGGTCCAGGCGTTACTGATGCAACAAAAACAAATAATGCCATTGCAGGGAGCACCTCGAAGTGCATTATTTTACAACTTCGGTTCGTAAAAATTTAAAGAATGACCATGTTGCTATGGCGCACATTAAATGCCAAACACCGTGTAATTGAAATAATGAATCTGGATGGCACCAGTCTGTTCCAGCTTTTCCTTGTTCCCAGATGTAATATGCTGCAACAAAGAAAAACATAACGAGAAAAAACCAAGGATTATAGGAACGTTTTTTTGTAGGTGCCTGTGTTGCAAAAATGCCTGGGATCCAAAAAAGAATTATCCACCAGTAATTATCGAGATTTTGCAGCATTGCTACAGGAGAAATACTAAAAACGATTGCAACAAGAAAGCCAATAAAGCCAGAAATGATCCTGAAACTTGGTGACCAAAATCTGAATAAGGTTTCAGATATAATCCATAAGCCGATGGACACTGCCCATAGATCAAGGTTAATTCCCATTGCTGAGTCATATATCCAGCTACTGATACCGTAGATAAGCACAATAATTCCGTAAGCGCTCAAGAATGTACGCTTTGACCATCCGGCCAACTCTTTTACATTAATAAGCCATGGAATAATGATGTACATGATCATGCTTAATCTATCTATCCAGCCACCCCAATAGGTGTTTGTGCCATGCATAAACATTGAACCCGGACCCAGAAAATAAGCGGCACCAATGTATAGTAGTATGATTGGTGTAAATCCATGATATTGGTTAATTGCTCTTCCTGCTTTATGATCTTGAGCTATCGTTTTGATCATAAAAATTCCTGCTATCATGAAACTGATATTACTTAAGGCATTAATTGGCTCACGTACGACGTTATGATGAATACGTTCGCACCAGCGTGAGACATCTCCCACTGCCGTATTTGGGTCTAATCCAAGTAAATGCCCAGCAGCGCTTAGTGATAAATAAATAGCAAGGAATACGATACTAAAAAGAATGGATAGTGGCAGTGCGTTGTTGTGCCAAAATGCCTTGTTGTTCATTGTACCCTCAAGTATTTAACTGTGATTGAGTAGATTTGTTTGGTGCATTACTCTTCTTTGTAATCTTCTTCGAGGATTCCCTTGTGCTTCAGGGTTTTTGTAAGTTTTTCTAGTCGGACTAATGCCAAGACACCCACCATTCCAAAGACAAAACCCAATACCGCCAAACCTTCCATAATATTGTCCTTTTAATGCACCATTCTTTTCTACTCTACCGTGACTGTCTTTGCAAGATTACGGGGCTGATCAATGTTTTTACCTAATTTTTTAGCAATATGATATGCAAGTAATTGCAAAACAATTACTGTGACAATAGGTGACTGCACAGTACTGGCCTTAGGAATTTCGATCACATCATTTGCAAGTTTATTCATTCTTTTTTCCCCCTGCTGCACAATGGTTATAATTTTTCCTTTACGAGCTCTGACTTGTTCTACATTTGAATAGATTTTGTCAAATAATTGTTCATTAGTAGCTACAAAAATTGTTGGCATCTGTGCATCAATGAGCGCAATAGGGCCATGTTTCATTTCGCCAGCTGAATAACCCTCAGCATGAATATAGGCAAGCTCTTTCATCTTCAGTGCACCTTCCATTGCGATGGGGTAGAGTTGCCCTCTGCCCAAAAAGAGGAAATTACTATATTTACTGTATTTATTTGCAAGTTTTTTAATTTGGGTATCTAAGGTTAACGTATTACTGATTAATGCTGGTAATTTGACATAATCATTGATTTGACTGCTTATATTCTTTTTGGTGCTTGATAATCGAATTATTGCTATTTTTAATGCAAGTGCATGCAAAGCAGCAATTGCAGCAATAAAACATTTTGTACTTGCAACTGCAATTTCAGTGCTCGCTCGCATGTGAATTGTTGTATCTGCAATTCGCGTTGTTTGCGAACGGGGAGTATTAGTGATCGCAATTTGTAATGCTTGTGCTTTTTTAGCTAAGTTCATAGCGCGAATGGTATCAACAGTTTCACCAGATTGACTGATTGAAATCACAAGTGTGCTTTTATCAGCAATTACTTCTCGATTTGCAAATTCTGAAGCATTTTCTACTTGAGTGGGTATGCCAGTCAGTGATTCAATATAATATCTCCCTACAGCTGCTGCATATTCAGACGAGCCCATGCCAAGCAAAATAATGCGTTTGACTGAATTGATTTCCTTATGAGTCAGCTTAAAGTCGTCAAAATGGATATCATTCTTTTTTTGTTGATAGGTATCTCGAATAAAATCAAACATTGAATCTGGTTGTTCAAATATCTCTTTTTCTAAAAAGTATTGATATTTGCCTTTTTCATTGATTGATTCAGATTGACTAAATTTTTCGAATTTTTTTTGTATTTTTTTTCCTTGTAAATTAAAAAATGAGACATTATTTTTATTCGCAATGCCCATCTCACCAGCTTCTAAAAATGTTATTGAATAATTGTTATTTTTTATTGCAGCAATATCCGATGCAATGAGCGTGCTATCACTATTTTTTGCAATGACTATGCCACCAGCATAGCCAGTTCTAGCAAAAACAATTTTACCAGGTTCTTCATTGCTAATAAGAGCAATTGTATATGCACCAACTGTCATTTTAATTGCTTTAGAAAGTGCTTTTTCTAAACTAATTTTTGAATTATTAAATGAATCAATTAAATTAGCTAATACTTCTGTGTCTGTATCAGTTCGAAAACGAACTCCTTTTTTTAATAAATTTGATTTTAACTCTGAATAGTTCTCGATAATTCCATTGTGCACTACAGTAATTTTTTTTGATTCACTTTGAATTGGATGTGCATTTTTAAGTATAGCACTACCATGAGTTGCCCATCGTGTATGACCAATTCCACACATCGAATTGAATTGCAACATTTTTGATTTGGTAATTAATTTGCTGACAGAACCAACAACTTTGTTAATATATATTGAGTCCTTGCTATCTTGCAATGCTATTCCAGATGAATCATATCCTCTGTATTCTAATTGCTTGAGACCATTACTCAAAATCTTAATTGCATCTTGCTTGCCAGTATAAGCAATGATTCCACACATTTAATTCTCTCCATTTCTAGCTAGTATTGTATATTATTTTTGGTATTCACCTTGATAGCTTTTAGGTAATATATTTGCTAATTTTTTCATCATTACTTCTGTTCCTTCTCGTGCAGCTTTTGCATCAACCTTATCCGCAGAAATATAAAATGGCTTTCCGAACTTAATAGTGAGTACAGGTTTCTTATTTGTTAAAAAACCTTTGATCATTTTTTTCTTTGTTAATGTTTTTGTACCAATGATTGCAACAGGTACGATTGAGCATTCTGACAGCATTGCTAGCATGGCAGCGCCTGGATATGCTTTTTTTAAACCACCATCCTTAGAACGAGTTCCTTCTGGGAACATTAAAATTGGTTTACCGCTTTTAATGATTTTTTTTGCAAGTAATAATGTTTTACTATCTGCAGAAAATCTTTTTACTGGGAATGCACCATATGCTCTGAAATACCATCCAATGAATGGTATTTGGAAAAGTTCATTTTTTGCCATAGGTCTTGTTTGTCTTGGAATTGAAGCTAAAACAAGTGGTGGATCAATCTCATGCAAGTGATTTGCAATGAATATGCATGAACCTTTTTTGGGGACATTGTCTTGGTCAATAATTTTCCAATTACTAAATGTTTTAAAAACTAACTGAGATAATAACTTTGCAACTAGTCTTGCCAGGGGACCAAAAAGAAAAATAGTGATACTGCTCAGTTTTAGTTTATTCATTTATTTCTCAATTAATTCATTGTAAATTTTTGAGCAATGCTTGATAAGTTCATTAATCGATAAATTCTCTGTTCTGATTACTTGGGCATCTGTTGCTGCTTGCTCTATTTGGATAGCTCGTTTTCCTGTTTGGTCTAAGCTGTCTCTCTTTTTTGTTTGCTGCAGCACCTCTTCAAAGGAGCGCATATCACCGCTTGCTTTTAATTCATCTAGTCTTCTGCTTGCTCTAATTTCAGGAGAGGCATGTAAGAAGAATTTAACTTTTGATTCTATCAGTACTCTTGTTCCAATATCTCTACCAGCCATTACTATGGGTGATTGTTTTGCATGATTGCGCTGATAATCTACCATAAAGCTTCTTACTTCAGGGATTTTAGAGATTATTGAGACATTGTCTTCTATTGCTTTATCTCTAAGCTGGCTTGTTATATTAATTTCGTCAATTTTTATCTCAGGTTGTGAAAAAACTTCCCAAATTACTTCTAGTTTTATATCGTTTATATGGTCGATGATTTTCTGTTCATTTAATAAATTTATATTGTTTTTTAAAATTGATAAAGTGGCAGCTCTATACATTAAGCCTGTATCAAAAAAACCAATTTTTAATTCATCTGCAAGGCCTCTGCCTAAAGTAGTTTTACCTGATGCAGTTGGTCCATCTATTGCAACGCTTTTACTGATAGCTTGATTTAAATTACTAGAATGTGAAATTTTATTGATCCTTAATCTATTCAATACTAGCAAACAATTTATCTTGAGAGAAATTGTTTTTGAAATTCATTGTAAAAACCTCATAAATTGACAGTACTTTTTAATTCTAAGATTTGTTTATTATTTAACTCCATAAGTCTATCTTGGCCTAAATGCTGTATATAAATATTACCTAGTCGTACCCTTTGTAGCTTTATTACTTGGAAGCCTAAATATTGAACTATCTTTCTGATTTCTCTCTTCTTACCTTCAGTGAGGATAAATTTTAGTTGCGAAGCATGAGGTTCACTTGCGTTATTGATTTCAATTAATTTTGGCTTTAGGTAATTACCATCAATTTCAATTCCATTTTCTATTTTTAATAAAGATTGCGGATCAGGAATACCTGAAATATCAACTAAATATTCTTTTTCGATTTCATATTTTGGATGAGTTAATCTATAGCAGAGCTCTCCATTTGTTGTTAAAAGTAGTAAGCCTTCGGAATTTTTATCTAGCCTTCCTATATGAACAAGTGGTTTGTATTTTTTTGGTAATATGTCATAGATGGTCTTTCTTTTTTGTGGGTCATTCTTAGATACGATAATTCCTTTTTCTTTATTTACAGCAATTGTTATTTCTTGTTTAGCTATTACGACTTTCTTGTTTTTAATCATCACAATATCTTTATTAGGATTAATCTTTTGACCAATAATTGCTTTTTTGTCATTTACGTTAACGTAGCCATTTGTAATTAGTTTCTCTGCTTCTCGTCTACTAATTGCTGTGTTATTAGCTATAAATTTATGAATTCTAATACTGAAACTATCTGTCATATTACATACTACTGCTTAGATCAATGGGCAAAGTAAGTCCATTGGTTGACAATTGAGAATTATGCACAGAAATTGTTTGATTTGCAAAAGATTGTAATGTAGCAAGAATAAATTTTGGTTCAATTGCAAGGCCCAATTCTCTTATAGATTTAAATAACTCAGAATTTTGAATTTCTTTATTGTCCATTACTCCTGAATAATTTAGTAATTGATTCCAGAGATGTTCATTCGATTCATTCCGTATTTCAAAATTACAGGTTGTTGCTACAGGTCCTCGATCAACTTCTTTTGTAGCTTGATGCATCATCATTCCAGATATTTTTGAATTAGCTTTAATTAGTTTAATAATCACCTCTTGCCATGTTCCTGTTGGACCATCAGGCAGTGCAGGATGTAAGTTTAATAGATAATTTTTCTTACAGAATGCGGCAGAAAAAATTAACATATACCCACCTAGTATGCCAATATCATATTCCTGATTATCTATCAATTTATTAATTTCAATATCATAATCCTCTCGCCATTGAGGTAACGACTCTCCATTTTGATTCAGAGATAGTTTATAATTTTTTTTAAAATCTTTAGATGAAAGAGTAAGTAGTGTGATTTTCTTTTTTTCAACTTCATTAAAAAATAAGTCAGTATTGTTAGATTCATTTGGAGACCTATTTGAAAAAACAAATTCAATATTTGCATCCAATGCACCACTCTGTATTGCAGTAGCTACGTTGTCAAACATACCTTTTGAACCGGGACCTCGTGCTGTAGTAAACCAACCTATGCGTAAAGTCATTTCAATCATCCTCTTCAAGGGTGTTATTAAGTTTATTTAAATCAGTTTTGAGAGTTTCTATAGTTAGTTCAGCTTTGGAGAGTTCTTCATCTAGAGATTTTGCAATATTAATTCCTGCTTTATATAAATCAATTGATTCCTGCAATGTAATTGTTCCAGATTGTAAATTATTAGCAATTTCTTCAAGCTCATCCATTAGCTGCTCGATGTCAATTTTTTGTTTTTTATTATTTGTCATTATTACTCCTTATAGCCGATTCAATTGCACCATCAACAAGATTAATCATGAAATGCTTTTCTTTTATTAAATCTTGTTTTTTATTAATAATCTTATTTTTTTTATTAGTAATGATTGAATATCCTCGTTCCATTACTTTTTTATGTGACAAGGCATCCATTCTATCTTTTAAGGCTTGATTTTTTAGTTTATTTGCATTAAGTGTTCTTGATGCAGCATTACTAATAAAAATTAAATTTTTATTAGCCGTATTTTTAATTTCTAAAGTTTTAAATTGTTTTTTTGTAAGAAAGCTTAATTTTTTTATATATGAATTTTTTAGAATTAATAAATTATTTTTGAGTAGATCGTATGCATTGTTTTGTAAATCATTAATATTTTTTTTTATTATTGTGATATCTGGAGTAATTATTTCTGCTGCCTCAGAGGGAGTTGCTACAGATACATCTGATACCAAGTCTGACAGTGTTGAATTTTTTTGATGTCCTAATGCAGTAATAACAGGGTGCTTAAATTTAAAAATAGAACGAACCACATTCTCCGAGTTAAAAATGTCAAAGTCCTCATCAGCACCTCCTCCTCGGGCAATTATTGTAATATCTGGTTGAAATGACGAGAGTGAGCTTAGTGCTTTGATTATTTGTTGCTCAGCACCAGATCCTTGAACTGAAGCGGGACATAATAATATATGCATGAGAGGCCATCTTCTGTTAATAATCTGTATTAAATCTTTTATTACTGCACCTTGGGCCGATGTAATAATACCAATTGTAGTTGGATACTTCGGTAGTATTCTTTTTCTACTCTTTTCAAAGAGTCCTTCATCTTGAAGCATTTGCTTTAATCTTAGTAATTCTGCTTCTTTAGAGCCATCGTTACCAAAATAAATGAAATCAGAAACAAATTGAAGTCTTCCTTTTTGCTTATATATATCCACACTTCCATGTACGAGAACCTCTTTACCTACCTGAGTCGTTTGATCAAGTTTTTGAAATGAATTACTAAATGCGATGCATTCAATACTTGCATGATTGTCTTGTAATGAAAAAAAATGATTTTGATTAGCAGAAAAAGTATAGTTAATTAGTTCGCCACGTACCCAAATATTTTTAAATTGACTGCTATATAATTGATTTGATAACAATTCAACAAGTTCGCTAATAGATGAGTAAGAATCAATTTGACTATAATCATTAAATGTACTTGCTAGAGCATCAGGATAATCGCTCAAGATATTCTCCAGTATCAGTAGAAATTTTCAATTTATCGCCTACATTGATGAAGAGCGGTACATTAATTGATAGACCGGTTTCGAGTTGGGCAGGCTTTGTGGCTCCAGAAGAAGTGTCACCTTTGATGCCAGGATCGGATTCTGTAACTGTTAATTCTACAGCTGGAGGTAATTCTATTCCAAGTACTTCATCACCTGCCATTATTCCTTGTATTGCAGCACCTTCTATAATAAATTGCATCTCATCTTTAATTGTATCTTGATTCATTGATACTTGTTCGTATGAGTCATTGTTCATAAATATATGCTGTTGTCCTTCTCTATAAAGATATTGCAATGTACGACGTTCAACTTGAGCTTCTTGTAATTTTTCACCTGCATTAAAGCTTTTTTCTGTTATTGAACCAGAACGTAAATCTTTAACTTTAACTTTGTAAACTGCTGATTTTTTTGTTTTTACATGTTGCACTAATAGAACCTGTAATAGGCGTCCATCAATTTCAATGCTTTTACCTTTTTTTAAATCGCCAAGATTAATCATTATTTAACTCCTTGAGACATCTATTACTTTGCCCTCATTATTTACTGGCAGTTGTTAATTGCCTCAATCCAGTATCTGTTACTTCAAACATATCTTCAATACGAATGCCACCCCATCCTTGTATATAAATCCCCGGTTCAATTGTAATTATTGTACCAGTTTCTAAAATATCTTCTGATTTCTTATCTAAATATGGCTGCTCATGTACCTCTTTTCCTACGCCATGCCCTAATCCATGAATAAATAAATCATTGATATTTGCTTCATTAAAAACAGTTTCAGCGATTGCATGCACTTCTTTTCCTAGCATTTTGGGTTCTGCTCTTTCACTAGCCATACTTTGAGCTAGCTTAACTAAAGTGTATAGCCTATCAAACTTAGTATTTTTTTTACCATTCCAGTATGTTCTTGTTATATCAGAAGCATATCCATCAAGGTAAACACCCATGTCTATTAACACCATTGTGTTTTTTTCTATGGTATGCATACTTGGTTTTGCATGAGGTAATGCTGCTCGTGCACCTGAAGCAACTATTGTGTCAAAAGACATTTTTTCTGCTCCAAGTTTTTTTGCATAAGCTTCAATATTATTTGCAAGTTCTTTTTCTGTAATGCCATTACTGATGTTACTTATCGCAAAATCAATGACTTCACTTGCGAGTTTTGCAGACTCTTCTATTTTTTTTATTTCATCTTTATTTTTGTACTTTCTTAATTTTAAAATGGGATTGTTAATGTCCTTGAGTATTATGATTCTTTGGGACTTTGGTATATTATCTATTATTGAATGATAATTTTTAAGGCTTACTTCATCTTCTAAAACGCCTATTTTAGATAATTTACTATCAATAATGATTTGACATATATTGTCAGTGCCATGTCTTTCACCAATACGAATATTCCATTGATTGGATTGCTCATTTGCCTGTAGTGCATACCTACTATCTGTTGCTAGTATATTCTCTGCTTTACTGATAAACACACATCCATTAGAACCTGTGAAGCCTGTCAGCCATTCAATATTTACTGGAGAAAAAATAACCAGAGCATCTACTGATAAATTTTTAAAATTGCTTCTTAATGTGTTTAAAGATTCATTTTTTAGCATTGAAATTATTTTGTATTCTTTCATGCATTAATGTCAGTGCTGCTAAATAGCCTGATGGACCAAAACCACATATCTGGCCAATAGAAACCGGTGCTATGTATGAATGCGCTCTAAATTCTTCCCGGGCATAAATATTTGATAGATGCACCTCAATGGTAGGTGTCGTAATGGATTCTATGGCATCGGCAATTGCGATAGAAGTATGTGTGAATGCACCTGGATTGAAAATAATACCATCGCAGTCTATATTTTTTTGGAGAATATCTATTAATTCACCTTCGTGATTTGATTGTTCAAATTGCAGAACTATATCAAGAACTTTAGCTTGAATAAGCAATTTCTTTTCTATATCTTCTAATGTTTCTTGGCCGTAAATTTCAGGATTTCTTTTACCTAATAGATTTAAACTTGGGCCATTTAAAATTAATATTTTCATTTTTTACCACAAATTTATTATCTTTTATAATCATGTTCTCGTAAATGATTTTAAAAGCTAAATAATGCTTTACTTCTATTCTCTACTTTTTTCAATTTTTCTAGTATTTTCTAAAGCTTTAGTGATAGTTGAGCGATAGGCTACTGTATTAATCCCAGTATATATTTGTGTTGTGTTGGCTGAACTATGTCCTAAGAGTTGCTGGACGACTCTTAGGTCTGCATTGTTTTGTACTAAATGCGTTGCAAATGAATGTCTTAATAAATGAGGATGTATTTTTTTTAAAATACCCGCTTGTTTGCCCATTTGGCTAGTAATTCTTTGTATTGCTCTTGTGGACAGTCTGTTCCCTGCATTATTAAGTAGTAATGCATCACTGCTATTACTTTTATTTAAATGCGGTCTTGATTCTTTGATATATCTTTTCATTGAAATTGCAGCTTCTTCACCAAATATACATATTCTTTCTTTCATGCCTTTGCCCATTACTCGCAGTTGCATATTAATCATATCTATGTCTTCTAGATCAATTGTGACTAATTCAGATACTCTTATACCAGTTGCATATAATAGTTCAATAATACATTGATTTCTTATTTCAATTGGCTTTAAGTTGTTCTCTTCTGAATTTATAAGTTCGTCAATTTCATTTGTTGTTAAATATTTAGGCATATTCTTTGGTAACTTTCTATATTTAAGATTTAGTATGGAATCACCTGCCTTATTTTTAAGTTGATAATTATTTTTATATAACCAGGTATAAAATGTTTTTATTGAAGCGGTTATACGTCTTAAAGATTTCTCTGAATAGTTTTTCCTTGATAGTTCATCTAAAAAGGCTCTTGCTATAGATCTACTTGCCATTAATATTTCTATATTATTCTCATTTAAATAGTTTTGAAATTTTGTTAAGTCTCCTTTATAATTGCGAATTGTAAATTCAGACCTCTTTTTTATTTCAGACAGATAGTCTGTGTACTCATTGATTAGTATTGGTTTATTTTTATGCATATGAGTATTGTATATCAATACTTAACATAATAGATGAAAAAAGGACACTAAACGTAGTTATTTCTTACTATCACGTATTCGTTTTTTTTCCATTAATTCTGAAGCAATTTCAATAGTAATTTCTTGCCCTATATATTCTTTTGGAATGCTTGCATTCTTCTTTCCATCGGTAACATACGGACCAAATCTGCCATTTTTCTTTATTAATAGCAATCCAGTATTAGTATCTTCACCAATTTCTAATTGAGAAGGCTTACTAGCTAGCAGCGCAATGGCATCATCCAATGTTAAATGTTCAAGTTTTTCATATGATTCAATCGATGCTGATTTTGAACCTGATTTTAAATATGGGCCTCTTCTCCCATAATGTGCCGTAACTGGTTTATCATCATCAGGGTGTATTCCTATTTCTTTTGGGTATTCAAGTAATTGTAAAGCAGTCTCTCGATTTATATCTTCAAGTATCATGTTGGGCCACAGGCCTGCTCTTTTCACAACTGGATCATCTAAGGATTCGTCTGTTACTTGAATGTAAGGGCCAAATTTACCAGTTTTTAATTCTATGACGCCTCCTCCTTCGTATTCTCCAAAGTTTTTACCTTGTACAGCTAATGAATTTAACATTGCTAGCGCAGAAGAAACTGTTAATTCATCAGGAGGAACTTCATTGGAAACAGCAATTTTTTTATCGGTATCTCCAATTTGTAGGTATGGACCAAATTGACCAACTCTCAGAGCGATCTCTGTACCTTGATCATCAGTTCCAATTTGAATTGATGATATTAGTCTTGGATCAATATTCTCCCAACAATGTTCTATTCTTTTTCTTAAGCCGATAGACGAGAGATTTTTACTTGTTTGCGTGTCTCCAAAATAAAATTGTGATAACCAAGGCGCTCTATTAATTTTTCCTGTTGAAATTGAATCTAGATCATTTTCCATACGAGCAGTGAAATCTAAATCTACCAACTCAGGAAAATATGCTTCAAGCAACTGAGTAATTGCTATGCCAGTAAAAGTAGGTATTAGCGTAGTTCCTTTTTTGAAAGCATATTTTCTGTTAATAATTGTCTGTATTGTTGCAGAATATGTAGAAGGCCTTCCAATACTTAATTCTTCTAACATTTTTACAAGACTAGCTTCAGTAAAACGATTGATAGGTTTAGTGACATGTTCAGAATTTACAGCGCTTATAACAGCCAGCACTTCGCCTTCATTTATTTCAGGAAATATCTGATTTTTTTCGTCAATTTCATCAATGTCATCAATATCTTCTTTATAAAGTATTTGAAATCCATCGAAGTCAATTTTAGAGCCCTGAGCAACAAAGTCTAAGTTCATATCTTTATCAATAGTAGAAGTAGCATTGATTTTCATTCTTGTAGCTTGAGTGTTTGTCATTTGTGAAGCTAAGGTTCGTTGCCATATCATCTTATAAAGCTTACTAGCAACTGATGAGATTGTTGAAGGTAGATCATCAGGGTGTTTTGGCATATCTCCAGCTGGTCTAATGGCTTCGTGTGCTTCCTGAGTGTTTTTATTTTTAGATGCATATGTCTTTGGAGCTTTAGATAAGTATTTTTCGCCATATAAAGTACTTATTGCCTGCCTAATACCGTTAATAGCTGAGCTTGCAATGCTTACTGAGTCAGTACGCATGTATGTGATAAAACCATTTTCATATAGTTCTTGAGCTGCACTCATAGTATTTCGAGTTGATAGTTTTAACTTTCTACCTGATTCTTGTTGTAAAGTAGAAGTTGTAAATGGTCTAGGTCCTTTAGTTTCATATTGTTGCGTTGTAACTGAAATAATATTAATTTCATGATCTGTAAGTTTGTTTTTAATTTCGTTTGCAGTGCTGTAATCTAATTGCATAGTTTTATCAGGATTTAATAAGCTTGCTGTGATTCCATCAATATCTTTACCTATTGCTATTCTCATTTTGTTTATATTTAATAATCTAAATTCAATGTTTTCATTCTTTTTCAATGTAGTAATTTTGATACTTGCATATTCTGATGGTTTAAATTGCATTCGAATTCTTTCGCGATCTACCAATATTTTTAAAGCTGATGATTGCACTCTTCCTGCCGATAAACCCTTTTGAACAGTTCTCCATAAGATAGGTGAAATTTGATAACCTACTAGTCTATCGAGGATTCTCCTTGCCTCTTGTGCATCCACAAGCTGCCGATCTATCTCTCTTGTATTTTTAATTGCTTCTAGAATTGCAGATTCAGTAATTTCATGAAAAACCATTCTTTTTGCTGGTATTTTATCTCCAATTTCTTCAAGGATGTGCCATGCAATGGCTTCGCCTTCTCTGTCTTCATCAGTTGCTAGAAATATAGAATCAGCTTTTTTTGCTATTTTTTTTAATTCTGACACTCGTTTTTTTTGCTCTTTTGTCATTACATATGTTGGAGTGAAATCTTTATTGATATTAATACCGATAACTTCTTCACTAAAATCTTTTCTAAATTTTTCTGGGATTTCCGATTTTTTTGAGGGGATATCCCTTACATGACCAACTGATGCCAGTACTTCATATTCACTGCTAAGAAACTTTTTTATCGTCTTTGCTTTTGTTGGTGATTCCACTACAACTAAATACATAAATGCCTTAAATACTAATTTAGATTATTATTTTAATAATCTAATGATTGATTGACTGCAACACAATTTGATAATAATATTCAAATATTTTTTACTTCAGAGAAATTATGTTATTACTTGTCTGTAATATTTCGTGGCTCTTTTGTAATTCTAACTTTCTTGATTCTATGACCGCGAATTGATAAAACTTTAATATGTAGATCGTTGTTTTCGTTATTTGTTTCTATTTTTATTTGATCTCCAGGAATAGCTATTCTTCCTAATTCTGTTAAGATTAGTCCGCCTATACTATCAAAATCATCATGGTCTTCTTGAAATTTTATAAATTCATTTATTCCCAAGATGTCTTTTAATTCATCGATTGGAATGCTTGCATCAACAATTAATTCGTTGGTTGATAATTGTTCAACTTCATTTTGTTCTTCATCGTACTCGTCAGAAATTTCACCCACTATCTCTTCAACTAAATCCTCGACAGTTACAACTCCTGCAGTACCACCGTATTCATCAACGACTATTCCTAAATGAACTTGATTAACTCTAAAATCAGTTAAGAGAGCATCAGCTTTTCTTGATTCCGGTACAAAAAATGGCGGGCGTAAAATAGATCGTATTTCTTCAAGGCTACTTAAGAGCAGTAAATCTTTTGCATATAATATTCCTATAATAATATCAATATTTGTTTCATAAACAGGTATTCGTGAATATCCAGATTTAGCAATTGTTTCGGTTGCTTCATCTAAGCTTGTATTTACTGATATAGCAGTGAGATCAGTTCTTGGCGACATTAATTCTCTTGCAGTTTGATTGTTCATTTGCAACACGCCTTTAATCATGCCTCTTTCTCTGATATACAAATTATTGTTCGCTTGGTAGTCTAGTATGTTTAATAATTCGTCAATTGGACTGGGTTCCACTAATTCAATATTCCTACCTAATAACTTAGTCATGAGAGACACTGGTCTTGTCATGATCCAAACAAAAGGAGTGTAAATTAATAATATAAAATCAATTAGTTTTGATAATCTAAATCCAACGAATTCTGGATTCATTAACGCAAGTGAGCGTGCAGTTTGTCTAATCAGACTAGCAGCAATAATAATAATGATAATAGCTAGTATGCTTTTGGTAACATTATTTGTTATAAGATCGATTTGAATTGAAAAAAGCATGGTTACTATAACTAGCATGCTTGTTGAGGCAGCTGAAATAGCACTTAATATTAATTGGCGATTATTGATGTATTTACCTAAAATTGTTGATAAATTATTCGTTGATGCAGGAGTTCTTCTTCTGCTTATTGCAGTAACACTAGCTTCAGAGAAAGCTAAAAAAAGTAGAATTAGTGACACAAGTGTTAGTAAAAGCAGAGTCAAGATTTATAGATATACATTCAAAATAATTTGAATGCCCTTTCCTGTTTAGATATCAGTATACAAATTATATATATTATTTCAATAATTTTCCAGGATTTCCTACCCATGTTTGACTATTAGGAATATTTTTATTTATTACAGAGCCTGCTCCGACATAGGCATTATTTCCTATTACGACTGGAGCAATTAGAGTTGAATTACTTCCAATAAATGTATTACTACCTATAGAAGTTTTGTGTTTTTTCATACCACTATAATTTGCTGTAACAGTTCCTGCACCAATGTTTACAGATTGTTTTAATTCAGAATCTCCGATGTATGCAAAATGGCCAATTTTAGATTTATTACCAATTGTTGAATTTTTGATCTCTACATTTGTGCCTATAGTTACATCATTCATAATTAATGATTTTGGTCTAATATGTGAATAAGGTCCTATTTTAACATTATTCTTTAAAGTGGAATCAATGATACGGGAATCAACTATATGGGCATTATTACCAACTTGAGAATTGCTAATGACTGCCCCAGGACCAATAGTACAATCTTTGCCAATTATTGAATCTTTTTCAATAAAGGTATTTGGCAAAATGATTGTACCTGCTTTTATTGTTACATCATGTTGAATGTATGTAGTATTAGAGTCTTGAATCTGCACTCCTTTATTTATTAGCTTTGCATTAATATTATTTTGGATTTTTTTTGAGACAAGATCTAATTGCTCATCAGTGTTTATTTGCAATGCTTCATCTGTGTTACCTAAATGAAGTAATGTGATATCCTGGTTGTTTTTTCTTGCAATTTCTAATATTGAAGTAAACTGTAATTCCTTATTCGATGCTTTTTGAATTTTGTTGATATTATTTAATAACCATAAATTATCAACGGCATAAATTCCAGCATTTAATTTATCACTCTCTGAATAGGGAGCATTCTCTTCTATTTTTTCTACAATGCTATTTTTTATTATCATTTTTCCATAGCCTGAATACTTTTTACCTGAGACTGTAGTTACTGTCATTACGCTATTGTTTTGCTCATGTTTTTTAATAATTTTCTTTATCAACCTAGTTGTGATCAGAGGCAGATCTCCATTAATAATAAGTGAATATTTGTAATTATTAATAATTTTCCTTGATACCTTTATTGCATCGCCAGTACCGTAAGCATGCTTTTGGCTTACTATGATTGTTTTTTTATCGAGATTATCAGCGAATTTTTTTATTAAATCTTCTGGAACTACAATTGCATTATTCACAATACCAGCATTTTTTATTGTTGATATAATAATATCTGCTGTAATTTTTCCGGATAATTTATGCAAAGCTTTATGCTCGCTGGATTTAAAGCGAGAACTTTTTCCTCCTGATAAAGAAAGTGAAATCCATTTTTTCATTATATTCTTCCTTATGCATTTTATACAATTACAATATAGTTTTAAAAAGCATTCAATAACGTATGTTTACAGTGTTATATTGGTTATTATATTGCATAAATACAATTTAAGGTCAACTTGTTGCTTGTTAATGATATACGAAATAATTTTATAAATTTTTTTGAAGAGCGCGATCATCTTCGCATTCCTTCTTCCTCATTAGTTCCACACAACGATCCATCTTTAATGTTTACAACAGCAGGCATGGTTCAATTTAAGCCATATTTTATGGGTGTAGATAAACCTCCGGCTAATCGTTTAACCTCCATTCAAAAATGTTTTCGTACTACTGATATTGAGCTTGTCGGAGATTTGAATCATTTGACTTTTTTTGAAATGCTGGGTAATTTTTCTGTTGGTGATTATTATAAGGATGATGCAATTAAATGGGCATGGGATTTTTTAGTGAATGAATTATCAATTGATAAAAGTAAGTTATGGGCAACAGTTTATAAAGATGATGATGAGGCATTTGATCTTTGGAAAAAAATAGGTATTCCAGAGAAAAAAATACTTCGTTATACTTCTGAGCAAGGAAATTGGTGGGGTCCTCCAGGTACTAGTGGCCCATGTGGCCCATGTTCTGAGTTACATTATGATTTTGGTGAACCAAATAAAGTTACAAAAAACTATCAACCTAATAATGATCACCCTGCACTAGATTCAGGTCGATTTTTAGAAATATGGAATCTTGTTTTTATGAGTTTTTTTCAAAATGAAGATGGTTCTCGTAAACCATTGCCAGCTACTAACATAGATACGGGCGCAGGCCTGGAAAGATTAGCTAGCGTTGTCACGGGTGTTAAATCAGTTTATGAGACGGATGAATTGAGTAAGCTTTTGCCTGTTACTTTTGATGCAGTACAATATAGCCAACAATCTGTCAAAGATGAAGATTTTTTTTGGATACGTTCAATTTCAGAGCACGCAAGAGCACTTTCTTTTCTTATATCAGATGGAGTGCACCCTTCCAATGATGGTCGAGGATACATTTTACGTCGTTTATTACGTAGAGCTGTTTATGGTGGATATAAACTTGGAAAGAAAACACCATTTTTGTCATCAATTGTTAAAGAATCCATTCAGCTGAGTCAAAGTTATTATCCTGAAATTAAAGATCAGGAGCAATTAATTTTAAATCTTATAGGAAATGAAGAATCAAGATTTCAAGATACATTATCTAAAGGGATTAACTTACTTGAAGAACAAATATCTACAATTGGCTCTCATAAGGAATTATCTGGGGAAATCGCCTTTAAATTATATGATACACACGGCTTACCTTATGAGCTTGTTAAGGAGATTTCTCGACAAAATAATATTACTGTGAATGAAGAAGAATATAACAAGTACATGATAAAGCAACAAGCAAGATCAAGATCTAGTATTACTGTAAGTAATAATAATGATAACCAACTAAGCGAACAAATTTCTAATATGGAACCTACTGAATTTATTGGATATGAATTAGTCAGTAATGATGCTCTTGCATTGAATGTTTTTGAAGAAGATCGTGATGGGATGATCGTAACAAATGTAATCTTAAATCAAACTGCAATGTACCCAGAGGGGGGTGGTCAAGTTGCTGACAAAGGAGCTATTACTAGCAAGAATGGCACTTTTGAAGTCGAAGATGTTCAATCATTTGGTGGTGTTATTGTTCATACTGGACAATTTGCTAATGGCTCATTTAAAAATGGTGATAAAGTGAAAGTAACAGTAAATAATAGTTTACGACTTTCTGCAGCAGCTAATCACACTGCAACTCATTTGCTTTTTGCTGCATTGAAAAATCTATTAGGAAGCCATGTTAAGCAAGCTGGTTCATATGTAGGGCCTGATAGATTGCGCTTTGATTATACAACCACTAGTACGCCTTCGATTGATCTTTTAAATAATATTCAAAGCATGGTGAATGCAAAGATACGAGAAAATATTCATAGTCATGTAGAAGAAATGGACTATGACGCAGCACTTCAGACTGGAGCCAGTGCTTTTTTTGGTGATAAATATTCTTCTGTTGTTCGAGTTGTAGAGTTTTGTGAATCTCGTGGTTCATCTCAGGCTGACGATAATAGCTGTTTTAGTAAGGAATTATGTGGTGGAACACACCTTACTTCCACGGGTCAAGCTGGACTATTTATTATACTCTCAGACAGTTCTATTGGCTCTGGCATTAGAAGAATTGAAGCTATTACAGGAGAAATTGCTGATAACTTTCTTACTCAGCAATTAAATCTTATTAATACTTTGGGTGATAAATTAAAAATTCCTTCCAATGAGATCATAAATAGAGTAGATAATCTTGAAAAACAAATTAAGGATGCTAATACTTTAGTAGAAGAACTTGAAGCTAAAGTGCAAAAAAGTAATGCCAGTCAATATATTGACCAAGCAATAGAATACAAAGATATTAAAATTATAAAAGAATTTATTCAAGCAACTAATCCAGAATCTTTAAAAATTCTTATAGATGAAATTCGAAAAAATTCTTCAAAAACCATAGTGCTTTTATCTTCCATTTACAATGACAAAGCTCAGCTGCTTATTGGTGTGAGTGGTGATTTAATTGATAGAGGTCTCCATGCTGGAAACCTAGTAAAAGAAGGTTCAAAAATTCTAGGCGGTGGTGGCGGAGGTAAATCAACTTTTGCTCAAGGCGGAGGTGATAATATTAAGCATGCTGAGGAAGTTTTAAATATGCTATCAGAACAAATAAAAAATATCATCTAGTTTGTTTTGTGATAGCAGATTCTAAATTAGGGACAATAATGAGGTGGATAGGTGTAGATTATGGGGACTCATATTTAGGTGTTGCAGTTTCTAATGCCACTAATACCATGTCAGTTCCTATAGCAGTAATTCCCACAGCAGAATGTCTAGGCTATTTTCAATCAATGTTGCAAGAAGATGAATTTCAAGGATTTGTTATAGGTCTGCCTATTCTTTTATCTGGTAGAGAAGGTGAATTAGCTGAACGCTCTAGAAGTTTTGGCTATCATTTAATAAAAAATTTCAACTTAAAAATTTTATATGAAGATGAGCGTTTTACTACGAAGCAATCTGAATTATTACCGAAAAAAAAAGGAAAAAGGACAGATGACATCGCTGCATCTATTATTTTACAGCAATATCTTGATAGAAAAAAGGAGTAATAATTGCAAGACTTGTTATCAAAAAGAACCATGAATTTACTAATATATTTCACCTTTTTATGTTATTTAGTTCTTGCTTATTTAGTAATGAATTATTTTTTTTCAAATCAGAATTATGTGCATTCGATTAGAGAAGTTCAAGACAATATGCAGGATTCTCAAATAGTTGAATTAAATATTGTACCTGGAGACAATTCAAACGATATTTATCGAAAAATAGATGCATTGGACATTTCTATTGATACAGATAAGTTTGCTTTTTTTGTCTCAATTTATGATGTAGGTTCTAAATTACAAGCAGGTAAATATAAAATTGCAAATAATCAGATTCCTCTTTCTTTAATGTATTTACTTTTAGAAGGGCCTATTCCTACTGATCTTGTTACTTTTCCTGAAGGATTAAGAATTGAAGAGATTGGCAATATTTTAGTTGATAATGAAATTATTGAATATGATGAATGGGAAAAATTTATGGAAGAATCTATAGACCATACACTTGTAGATTTAATTGGCATAGCATCAAACAGTGAGCTTAATGGTTATTTGATGCCTGCAAGTTATGATATAGATAGCTCTGATTCTCTTGATAAAATTATTTTATTAATGCTTAACGAACTTGAAAGCAGGATATTGGATAAGTATGAGTCTTTGAATATTGCGAGCTTCAACGATCAAAACCTTTCATTAAAAGAAATCATTATTCTCGCATCTATGATAGAACGAGAGTCTGTGCTAATTGAGGAGCAACCAATTATTTCATCTGTATTACGTAATCGATTAAAAAAAAATATGCTTTTGCAATCTGATCCTACAGTACAATATGCCATAACTTCTAAAACAAGCGTCCGTAAATATGGATGGTGGAAACAAAATTTAACATACGAAGATCTTGATCAAGATTCAGCATACAATACATATGTTTACAAAGGTCTTCCTATTGCACCAATTGCGAATCCAGGTTTTAATGCAATTATCGCTGCTATGGAACCAGCAGAAACAGATTTTATTTTTTTTGTTGCAAGTGAAAAATGTGACGGGAGTCATAGGTTTTCTGAAACACTTAAAGAACATAATAATTGGGTTGCGCAATATGAAAAAAATTGCACATAAAATAATGTAGGACTAAGAAGATGATAAAAATTGGATTACTGGGAAAATCTTTAGGGCATTCTATTTCACCATTACTTCATGCAAATGCTTTTAATGACCTCAATTTGGAACATCAATATAAAATTTGGGATATAGAAGAATCAAAAATAGCCTCTTTTATACAGGAAATAAAAGACACAGAAGTTAAAGGTTTCAATATAACAATTCCATACAAAGAAGCAATTTTGCCATTTATGGATGAAATTGACCCTGTTGCAATGTCTATTGGAGCAGTTAACACTGTCCATAATATTAATGGGAAACTTTTTGGATTTAATACTGATATCTTGGGCATTCAAAAAACATTCGAGATTGCACATACGAGCTTAAATAACAAGCGTGTGATTATCATTGGAGCTGGCGGAGCAGCCAAAAGCATCATATATTATTTAAATTCTCAAAATATTAAATATTTAGATATTTTTAATAGAACAAAAGATAGAGCTTGTAATCTTGCAATAGATTTTCATAAACAAAATGCTGTGTCTTGCCATGATTTTAATGATGTTGATGTAATTAAAATTGTTGAACAAGGAGATATTATAATTAATGCAACACCTTATGGCATGGCAGAATCTCAACTTGTTGAGCAATTGCCACCAATAAATGCTGGTTTACCATGGGATCAGTGCATATCTAAAAAGCAGCTTTTTTTTGATCTTGTTTATAATCCTCAGGTGACGCCTTTTTTAGAGATAGCAATGAATGTAGGAGCTAATTTCATTGGTGGATTAAACATGCTAGTATTCCAGGCAGCAAAGTCTTTTGAAATATGGAATGAAAAAAAACCTAATGAACGAAAGATGTTTTTAGCAGCCAAGGATGCTTTAAAATAATAATTGAGTAAGAGGAGATTATATGGTCATTATTGGAATTTTATTTACCTTAATTATGACTATTTATTTTGGAGTTGTTGTATTCCAAGGAAAATTTGCTTCAAAAGTGTGGTTGGAAAATATTGAAAATGAAAATCAAGAAACAATTGAAGCTGCAGTTCAACAGGCATTTGAATCATGGAGAAGGCCAAAGAAAAATGACAATATACCTATTGCTGATTGGTCCTCTATTGAAACAATGGAAATCAAACGAGTGACTAAAGAAAAATGTAGAGTATCCATTGTAAGTGGTCCTGATATACGTATCATTGATGGTAGTCGGAAGCAAATTGGTAATACAACTTCTGTTGCGAGTAGATCTGCAATTATGCTTGCTGAGCGGCTTTTCTTTGAAGTTCCTTTCTTAATGTTTAATGAATTACAAATTGATGTTTATGAATTACCAACTAATTCTTTATCAAATCGAAAATGCGTTTTAACAACTCAAATCAATCGTAATCAAGCTAATGCTACAGACTGGGATAGCTTTATGAATGAACAAGCAATGTCTCAGACTTTATTAAGCTGGAATACAAAGATTCGTCATGATAACATAAAAGAAGTTGATCCTGAAATTAATGCTATATTGTATTAATTCAATATTTGATTAACATTATTGGTTTAATTGCGTTTTAATTTTTATGAGTAAATTAAGATTTTTAACAGCTGGTGAATCACATGGTAAAGGCCTGATAGCAACTATCGAGGGCTTGCCTGCTGGTGTGCCAATTACAGAATCATATATTAAAGAACAGCTCGCACGTAGGCAACGAGGTTACGGACGAGGTAAACGTCAAGAAATCGAAACAGATTTTGCTGAAATTATGTCAGGTGTAAGGTACGGGAAATCAATCGGATCTCCCATTTCACTATGGATAAAAAATGCCGATCGTAAAAATGCAAACTGGAATCACAGGATGGCTATTGATTCCGTAGATAATCCAGAGCCTGTGATGACTACTCCCAGACCGGGTCATGCAGATCTAGTCGGTACACAAAAGTATAATTTTAATGATATTCGCCCAGTTTTAGAACGCGCTAGTGCTCGAGAAACTACTGCACGAGTTGCTGCAGGTGCCATTGCAAAAAGTTTATTAGATCTATTAAATATTAAGTTTGTCTCTAGAGTAGTTTCAATTGGTGATGTCATAGATGACTCTACAAAAATTATTTGGGACGACATTGATAAATCACCTGTACATGTTAATTCAAAGAAAATTGAAAAACTCATGATTGATGAAATCGACAAAGCTAAAGAATTACATGATACTCTAGGTGGCATTTTTGAAGTGCGTGCTATTGGCTCACCGATTGGTCTAGGAAGTTATTCACAATGGAATACACGTTTAGACGGATTAATTGCTCAAGCTATGTTATCAATTAATGCCGTCAAGGGAGTCGAAATTGGTGATGCTTGGCTTGCTGCATCTAGTAAAGGTTCAGAAGTTCAGGATATTATTAAGCCTAAAGCAAAATGGAATAAAATGCCTTGGAGTCGTGAAACTAATCATGCGGGAGGTATTGAAGGTGGCATATCGAATGGTCAAGATATTGTAGTACGTGCTGCAATTAAACCAATATCCACTGTAACCCAAAAATTGCCTACAGCTGACCTTTCTTCAGGTAATGAAGCAACCTCTTTTTATGAACGTTCAGATACATGCGTAGTCCCATCGGCTGCAGTTATTGGAGAAGCAATGCTTGCATTAGTTTTAGCACAAGAGGCATTATTAAAATTTGGTGGTGATAGCACTGAGGAATTTATACGAAATTATGATGGTTATTGTGCATCAATAGGCATAAAAAAATAATTTGATTATTTTCTCCAATTGGATTAGGGACTTGTAAATTGTTATATCAATCGATCATATTAATAGGATTGAGTGGCTCCGGTAAATCAACTGTTGCAAAGGAACTTGCTGCATTGATGTCATGGGTTCACATTGATTCTGATCAAGAAATCAAATTACAAACTGGTAAAGATCCCGCAATGATTATTAAAAATGATGGCGAAAATGCTTTTCGTGATATCGAGCAAAAAATTATTTTAAACTTTCAATTTTCTCAAACAATTATTTCAATTGGTGGAGGTGCTTTTCAGTCTGAAAAAATTCGCAAACATTTATCTTCGCTCGGATTAATTATTTTCCTTGATGCACCTATAGGCACTTTAATAGAAAGAGTTATAAGTGATAAGTCACAGATAAGACCGCTGCTCGGTAATAATAACGATGAAATTCAGAGTGCTTTCATAGAGATGAATAAACGAAGAAGGTCTAATTTTATTAAAGCAGACATACAATTATTTACATTTAATCAAAGCCCTGAACTACTTGCTCGTTCCATCTTTTCAGCTTGGCTAAATGTAGATTCTATTGAAATAAACCAGGATCAAAGGACAGCTCGATTTAGTTCATCTAGTGGAGTGATGCTTCCTACTATACGAATAATGTCTGAGAATAAACAATATCCAATTTGGGTAGGAGCAGGACTTCTAAAAGAAATGATCTCAATTATTAATAATATTGCTATGAATAGCAAGGTGTTTATAGTTATGGATGAAAACTTAGATAGATTGTATGCAAAGAAAATTGATGATTTATTTGCAGTAAGTAATATTAGCTATAATAAGTATGTCATGCAGCCTGGTGAATCTGAAAAAAAACTAGACAACGTTAATGCAGCATATAATTGGCTTGTTCATAATAATGTTGAAAGAAAAGATTTACTTGTCACTTTTGGTGGGGGCGTAGTTTGTGACTTCGGGGGTTTTGTTGCAGCTACTATTTTAAGAGGCATTAAACATTTGTCTATTCCAACAACTTTATTAGCAATGACAGATGCAGCAATTGGTGGCAAGACAGCAGTAAATTTACCAGAAAGTAAAAATATGATTGGCGCTTTTAAGCAACCAGACGGCATTATTGTAGATACTAATTTACTTGATACTTTACCAGAAAGAGAGACAAAAGAAGGTATGGCTGAAATTATTAAGCATGCGATTATTTTTGACAAAGGTCTTTTTAATACATTGCAATCCTTTGAGCTTTTTCAAGGCAATAAAATTAATAATAATGATCTGTTGTTAGAAATCATTACTACGAGTATTCAACTAAAAAGTATGATTGTATCAGTGGATCCATTAGAAAAAAATATACGTAAATTACTTAATTTTGGGCATACAGTTGGCCATGCATTGGAGTCATCATCTAAATATAAGATGCTTTTACATGGTGAAGCTGTTTCTATAGGAATGATTGCTGCTTCAAGAATATCAAATGATCTTGGTTTTTTGCATGATGATGATTTATTGAGTATAGAAAAAATATTGATCAAATATGATTTACCAATTAAGATATCTAATATTCAAGCATCAGATATTTTTAAATTGATGATGTATGATAAAAAAATTGTTGATGGTCAATTACAATTTATTTTATTAAATGAAATTGGCCATGCTTTTATTGAGAACAAGGTAGATGATAAAGTTGTCAGTAATGCAATTTCAGGAATTATCAGTGAGTGATAAATTTAAACAAATCCATGCTATTGCAAAAGGACGTGTTCAACGAGTGGGATATCGTGCATTTTGCGTAGAAAATGCTACTGAACTTGGATTAATTGGATATTCACAGAATTTAACTAATGGAGATGTCCTTATTGTTGCTGAAGGTCCTGAAAGTGTCTTGAGAGAGTATGTTACTTTGCTACGGCAAGGCCCGAGGATGTCTAAGGTCAAAGAAGTTGAATTTCGTTGGGAAGAAGCCCAACAAGAATTTACTGGTTTTGAAATAAAATTGTAATTACAGTAGTATCACTTTGACTTTTTTACCTTTATTGATTGATTTCTTATTAGACGGACATATTGCTAATCCATTGGCGAGAGACATTGATTGCAGGATACCAGAGCCTTGGTTTCCAGTTGTAGTTGCGTAATACTTATCCTTTGTTTTTTTTAATGACACTCTTGCATACACCTCTCTTCCATCAGCATTAATGATATTATTTTTTAGTATTGCCTCCACTGTTTGGAGGTTATTTGGATCTCGTCCCATCATTTTTAAAATGGCAGGCTTAGCAAATATTTCAAAAGTGACCATTGCTGAAACAGGATTACCTGGCAGGCCTATATGAGGAACATGTTTTTGATCTTTGTCACGCAACATCCCAAACATTAAAGGTTTTCCTGGACGCATTTTTATCGACCAAAAATTCATCACGCCTTTTGTCATTAATACTGTTTTCATAAGATCGTAATCACCTTTTGACACACCAGCAGAAGAAATTACGACATCTGATTTAGTAATTGCTAGTTGTATTTTCTTTTTTATGTCTGTTAAATTATCTTTTGCAATCTGTAAAACTAAAGGCTTTGCGCCAATTTTCAAAATTTGAGAAGCAAGCGAATAAGTATTTGAGTCATAAACTTGCCCAGGTTTAATAGGCTTAGGTGGGCGAATAATCTCATCACCAGAAGAAATAATTGCTACTACTGGCTTTCTAATTACAGAAAGAGTTGCGATGCCAACAGAAGCAGCTAAGCCTATATGCGCTGGTTCCAGTGTTATGCCTGCTTTAAGAATTACTTGTCCTTTTTTAGTATCTTCAGCTTTTCTTCTGATATTGTCCATTTTTTTAACTACTTTGTATAAGGTCACTTTAGTAGGAATATGCTTTGTTTGGGTAGTTAATTTATATTCATCAGTATCTTCAAATGGAATAACTGCATCTGCTCCATTAGGCACAACTGCCCCAGTCATAATTCGAATTGCTTGTCCTTTTTGTAAAGTTTTTTTAAAGATATCACCTGCCTGAATAATGCCTACTATCTTTAGAGTCACTGGGTTTATATTAGCTCCAATGCTATCACTAAATTTGATCGCATATCCATCCATGCTTGAGTTGTCCATTAAAGGAACATTGATTTTACTTTTAATGCTTTTTGCAAGGGTGTAATGGAGTGCATCTAACAACTTGACATCTATTGTGTCGAGTAATGTAATGTTTTCTAAAATGGTCTTTTGTGCCTTTTTAACTGTAAGCATCTTGATGTTCAACCTTATATAATTATTTGTTAGGATTGTCTATTTAAACTTAATTTATCATACTAGATATGTAAGGATTCTTTGCTAAGTTTCTTTTTATATTTCTGTTATTATAATTTTAATAAGTTCATGAAGAAAAGTTGAAAATAACTAATGTCATCGATGCAAGAACAGTTAAAAAATCTTAAAGACGAAGCAATTATTGCTTTAAACGAAATTAATAACAAAGACAGCGTTATGCAATGGCGTTCTAAATATATAGGAAGAACCTCTAAATTAGCATCTGTTCTAAAAAATCTAAAAGACATTCCTCAAGAACAAAGAAAAGATGTAGGTCAATTAGTAAATGCAATTAAAAAAGATCTTGAATCAGCGTATTTACAAAGGATTGATGACTTGAACAATCTTGATATAGATACTCATCCTTCTGTCGAAATAGATATCTCGTTACCTGGAATGCCTAGTCGCAATGGTGGATTACATCCAATTACTACAGCTTTAAATAAAACGCTTGATGTTTTATCTAAATTAGGTTTTTCTTCAATAGAGGGACCAGAAGCAGAAACGAGTAAATATAATTTTGATAGCCTTAGAATACCTGATGATCATCCAGCAAGAGATATGTGGGATACCTTTTGGTTAAATGCCTCTGATGCAGATGATCCATTGCTATTAAGAACTCATACAAGCCCTATGCAGATTAGATTTTTAGAAGAAAATGATCCACCTATAAGAATCGCTGTTCCAGGTAAATGCTACAGGTACGAAGCAACTGATGCAACGCATGAGTGGATGATGCATCAGGTTGAGATATTAGCAATAGATAAAAATATTTCTATAAGTAATTTGAAAGGCACATTGCAATCATTTGCATATGAAATGTTTGGCTTGGATGCAAAGATAATGTTACGTAATTCATATTTTCCCTTTGTAGAACCTGGGGTTGAGATGGCTGTTTTTTTTCGTGGTCAATGGCTTGAGGTAATGGGAGCAGGGATGGTACATCCAGATATTATTAAAGCAGCAGGGTACGATCCATCTGTGTATACTGGCTTTGCTGCAGGCATGGGGATTGAACGCATTGCTATGTTGTTATGGGATATTGAAGATATTAGATATTTTTACCAAAATGACTTACGTTTTTTAAATAAGTTTTAATGAAAGGCTAGTCATACATGTACGTATCCATGAATTGGATTAAAGAACACATTAAACTTTCGGATGAAATATCTATTGATGAAATAGTAGATAAGCTAACCAAGGCATCAGTTGAAGTTGATGGAGTTCAAATAATAGGTGATTGGTGGGATACTACACTGATTCAAGTTGGTTTAGTAAAAGATATTAAGCCTCATCCAAATGCTGATAGATTACGCTTGGCTGATATTCAGCTTTCATCAAGTGATATACAGCGAGTTGTTTGCGGTGCTCCTAATTTAGCTGTGGGTCAAAAAATTATCTTTGCAAAGACTGGCTCAAAAGTTTTTAGTCCTAAAGATAATGAATATATGAAGTTGGAACAAGCCACAATTCGAGGAGTTGAGTCTAACGGAATGGTCCTTTCTGAGTCTGAGCTAGGAATCTCTGATAATCATGAAGGCATTTTAGTTTTAGACAATGAGTCTGAAATTGGCGTTTCTGCAAAAGATTTATTATCCGATGTCATTTTGGATGTCCATATATGGCCTAACAGACCAGATTTGATGAACATTATTGGAATTGCTAGAGAAATAGATTCAATTTTTAATAATGAATCTACTTTAAAACTACCAGAAATGAACTACGAAATTAAAGAAGATAAAAAAATTATTTTTCCTCAAATCAAGGTTGATGATTATGCGCAATGTAGCAGATATATGGGTTTATTAATTAAGGATGTTACGATTGGAGAATCGCCAACTTGGCTGAAAGATAAGTTACGTTCAGTTGGCATGCGACCTATTTACAATGTAGTTGACATAACTAACTATGTAATGATGGAGCTAGGTCAACCACTTCATGCATTTGATTTTGATAAACTGAATGGCTCTATTCAAGTTAGAAACGCAAAGGACAATGAGGTACTAACTACATTAGATGGTGAACTAAGGGAGTTGAATTCTGAAGATTTAGTGATTGCTGATGATTCTGCTGTTATTGCTTTAGCAGGAGTCATGGGTGGGGCCAACTCAGATATTAATAATGATACAAACAGTGTCTTCTTAGAAGCTGCAAACTTTAACCCAAATAGCATTAGAAGAACTTCACAAAAATATGATTTACGATCTGAAGCTTCAGCTCGTTTCGAACGAAACCTTCCACCATATCTTGCTGAAATTGCCATTAAACGTGCTGCAAAATTGATAGAAGATATTTGTGGCGGGCACGCATGTCATGCGTTCGTGGACATCAATGACAAATTAGACTTAAATCCTCAATTAATTGAAATGGATATTAATATAGTACGTCGTATATGTGGCATTGATGTTTCAGTAGATGAAGTTGTGGAAAAATTAAAGCTTCTTGGTTTTAAGCTACAATCTCATAATAAAGATATTTTACAAATCGAAATTCCTCTTTGGCGTACTGATGTACATATCATTGATGATTTAATTGAAGAATTTATTCGAATATATGGATATGATACCGTGCCCTCAGTCCCTCTTAGTGGTGCCATACCAATGCATGATAAGCAAAACGTTGTTACTTTAAGAGATAATTTAAAAGACTTATTTGTGAACAAAGGATTCTATGAAGTTATTAATTATTCTTTAACAAAAAAAGAAAAAATTATTGATGTTCTTGGTGAAGAAGCTGTTACTGTCACTGTTCCAATAGAATTAAAAAATACACTATCTTCAGAACGTTCAGTGCTTCGAACTACAATGCGTCATTCTATCTTAGAAACAATTGATTATAATTTAAAAAATGGGCAAGAAAATATTTGGATTTTTGAAGCAGGGCGGACGTATGCTTATAAAAATAAGAATCAGCAGGGTATTTATGAAAAAAGCCCTTTAGCAGAAGATGAATATATTGTGGGTGGCGTCTGCGCTAAGGATACTGACAGATTTGGCTTTAGTACTGATATGCCCATAAATTTTTTCGAAGTAAAGGGTATTTTGGAGTCAATTTTTTTAAAAATGAAATTGATAGATCGATATATTGAGGCTGATATATTTGGGTTTACTCAAGAAGCAGCTGAAATACAAATAAATAATGAATCAATAGGCCTATTAGGCATGATTGATTCTGCTACTTTGAAAAAATTTGATATCGCTGAAGAGGTTATTTTGTTTGAAATTAATCTGACAACTTTGCAATCACTTATTCAAGAGAGCAATCACTTTGTTCCGTTTTCAAAATTCCCTGCTGTTATTAATGATATTGCACTGGTTGTGGATCAAAATATATCACATGAGCAAGTCTTAGAAGAACTAACTGATTCCCTACTAATTGTTAATGCTCAGTTATTTGATATTTATACAGGAGATCAAATTGATTCAAATAAAAAATCATTAGCTTTTAAGCTTACATTTCAATCTCATGACAAAACATTAACTAATGATGAAGTCAAAGTAGAACAAGATAAAATTGTTGACAGAGTATCTAAAAAATTTGATGCAACCATTAGGCAATAGTTGGAATAAACTAGATTAACCGTTTCGAGCTGATCGAAAAGACTTAATGCCATCAATTAAAAATAAAATTAAAGCAATGGATGTTATAGCACTTGCAAAGACAGCCCAAGGACGTTCAGCATCACCTTTAATGAAATCAATGCCATCTGTTAATAGCATTGGAACGATACCAAGGATACCGATAAGAGCAACAGTGAGGGCTGCATGCATTGCATGTGGTCGTAATTTTTCATTGTTTGCAATATAGCCACAAAGAGCTAGTATTAATCCAAAAATACTTGGTATAAATGCTGATAAACTACTGGTCCCACTTACAAGATATGTGAAGGGACCTAATAGTAATAGAATAATGCCATATCTGTATGCTGATTTTTGCACGATGCATACTCCTTTTAATGATTTTTGGCAGTTTCTACGATTTCTTTAAAAGTATTTGGATTGTTAACAGCAATATCAGCAAGCATTTTACGATTCAAATTAATTCCTGCCTTGCTTATATTGTTAATAAATGTACTGTACGATACGCCATTTAACCTACAAGCTGCATTAATTCTGGTAATCCACAGACGTCTATAGTCACCCTTTTTCTTTCTTCTATGGACGAATGCATAGTGTTGCGCATGAGTAAGTGACTCTCGTGCAACTTTATATGTTTTATGACGACGACCAGCATGGCCCTTTGTAAGCTTTAGAACAGCTTTATGTCTTTGGTGTCCTGCTTTAGTATTTCTTGAACGTGTCATTTATTTCACCTATAGTTATTTAATTCCAGCATTTGGTAGCATTTTTTTAATTTTAGAAACATGAGTCTTATGGACTGGACTCATTTTCTTTAAAGAATTTAACTTACTCCCACGCTTTTTCATTTTTTTATTATTTTTGTGATGACCAGTAATCAGCACTTTGCCAGTACCAGTAATCTTGATGCGCTTCTTAAGACCTTTATGGGTTTTCATTTTTGGCATTTTAATATTCCAATTCAATAGTTAAAAATGATAACAGATTTATATTTATAATCTATTTATATTAAATAAATATCTATAGTGGGGCAAGTGTTGTTACTAAGGTTCTGCCTTCCATCGCAATGCTTTTTTCAATCAAACACTGATCTTTTACTATTTCTAAGAATTTTTCTAGCAGCTCTTGCCCAATTTCAGGATGTGTAATTTCTCTTGCTCGAAACATCACTGAGACTCTTACTTTATTTCCAGCAGCTAGAAATTTCATTGCATTTCTTGCTTTGAGTTCCAAATCATGTTGTCCTATGCGGACTTTCATTCTAATCTCACGAACAACAATTTTTGTAGATGCTTTTTTATTTTCTTTTGCTTTTTTATTTTGCTGATATTTGAATTTGCCATAATCAATAATTTTGCATACTGGTGGCTTAGCTTTTGGCGATATTTCGATTAAATCTAAACCGCGATCTTCTGCTAGTTCAATTGCTTCATTGATGCTCAGCACTCCTATTTGTTCTTCTTCGCTTACCACTCTCACTTCTGGCGCCGTAATTTGTTTATTTATTTTTATATCTTTACTGATTACATACTCCTTTTAAAATATTAACAAGTTAGAAAATCTTACCAAAGAAATAGAAAAATTCCATGCAAAAAATAATAAAGTTGCATCTATAAATTTTTATGAAGTAATGGGTTCGTAGTTAATAACGACATCACCTTTTTCAACTCGTGATAACTCTTCAAATGGAATTGAGGTAATTTTACCTTTTATAGGTATTTTAATTTCATTTTGCATTTTCATTGCTTCAACAATACATGTTGTTTCGCCGGCTTCAATAACATCACCTACTTGTACATTAATTTTAGCTACTATACCTGCTAATGGTGCAGTAATGACTCCATCAGGATCGGCAGATCCACCACCAGCACTGGATTTTTTCTTCCCAGTAACATTAAATACTGGATAAAGAACATTGTTAATTGTTACAGTTTTTCCACCAGAAGCAGACTGAATAAATATGTCTATTGATTTATTATTTATAGATAGAGATATTTTTTTTCCTTGTTTATCTATTAGCTTATCAATTGAATATGTAGTTTCTTCTTTTGATTCAACGTTAGTTATTGATGCGGTGATATTGCCATCGTTTTCTTCAACGTGCACAGAATATATTACTCCATCAATAGATAGTTTACTTATTGCCAACCTGAGCTCCTAAAATCTCTTCTCATACTATAAATTCTTCCTGCTCGTGCCCAATTATTTGTTTCAGTTGTTGCTGGTGTACCAGTATTTTTAGAAGTAGAAAAGTTAGTTGACCATGCTGCAGCAATTAATGCAAAGTCGTTATTATCAGCAAAATCTTGTTTAGATGGCATGACAAAATTTTCTTCTAGCCAATTTGTATGAAAAGCTCCAGTAATGAATGCTTCGTTATTTAATAGTTCTTGATGAAATGGAATATTGGTTTGAATGCCACCAATTTGTAATTCTATAAGGGCGCGTTGCATTCTAGCAATTGCTTCTTGGCGATCAACTCCCCATACTATTAATTTCCCAAGTAATGAATCATAAAATAAAGGAACATCCAAGCCTTCATAGATCATTGAATCAAATCTAACGCCTGGCCCATTTGGTAGCTCAAGGCTACCAATTAATCCAAGGGAAGGCATAAATTCACTGAATGGGTCTTCGCCGTTAATCCTGCATTCTATTGACCATCCACGAGGCGTCGGTTGTGTCGGGAATAATGTTGTTAACGATTCCCCTTGCGCTACTCTTAATTGAGTCTTTACGAGATCAACTCCATATACTAATTCTGTCACTGGATGTTCTACTTGCAATCTTGCATTTACCTCTAAGAAATAAAATTGTTTTGTTTTTTCATCTAGTAAAAACTCCACAGTACCAGCATTTTGGTAGTTGCATGATTTTGCTGCTTCTATTGCAGCGTTACAAATAGCAGTTCGTAACTCTTTATCAACTGCAGGTGATGGCGACTCTTCAATTAATTTTTGGTTTCGTCTTTGAATAGAGCAATCTCGTTCACCAAACGCGATAACGTTACCATGTGCATCAGCCATAATTTGTACTTCGATGTGCCTTGCCCCTGTGACGAATTTTTCTAAAAAGATGGTTGCATCACCAAATGCAGAAGCCGCTTCGTTAGCAGCAAGATCAATAATTTCTAGTGCTTCTTTTTCATTTTCTATCAACCTAATACCCCTACCGCCACCACCAGCAGATGCTTTCACAAGCAGGGGAACGCCAATACGTTTAATTTCTTTTAAAATAGTTTTTGTATCTTTTCTATCTACATCATTTTTTCCTGGCGCAATAGGAACATTGGCTTTTTCCATTAATTCTCTAGCTGATGTTTTATTTCCTATAGCACGCATCGCACCAGCGCTTGGGCCAATGAAGGTAATTTTATTTTTTTCACATGCTTCTGCAAATAGGGGGTTTTCTGATAAGAATCCATATCCTGGATGGATAGCATTTGCTTTTGTTTGTTTAGCAGCATCTATGATCTTATCTATTGATAGATATGAGTTTGCTGATTCTGGAGGACCAATACATATTGACTCATCTGCATGACGAACATGCAGAGCATCTTCGTCCGCCTCTGAGTACACAGCAACAGACTGAATACCTAATTCTTTACATGCACGTATTACTCGTAAAGCAATTTCACCACGATTTGCTATCAGCACTTTAGAAATTTTTTTAGGCATATTTTATTTTCCTGTTGTTATATTTAAGTCAAATGCTCTAGATGATTTTAAATCCATTAATGATGATAATATATCAGATCTGTCTAATTGTCCTAAATCATCACCATTTCTTGTACGAACCGACACAGTATTTGATTCCATTTCTTGATCTCCAACAACAAACATAAATGGAATTTTCTTCATTTGTGCGTTTCTAATTTTTGCTCCCATTCGTTCACTGCTATCATCTACCGTAGCGCTAATCATCACTGATGCAAAATCTTTTTTAATCTCATAGCAGTAATCAACATGACTGTCTGTAATTGGAATAATAGCGATTGGTATTGGAGATAGCCAAAAAGGCAGTTTCCCTGCAGTAAATTCTAGATAGATTCCAATAAACCTTTCCAATGAACCTAGTAATGCTCTATGAATCATGGTTGGTTCTTTTTCATTGCCATCATTACCAATATAGGTAAGATTAAACCGCTTTGGCATTGCTTGATCCAGCTGAATAGTCCCTAACTGCCAAGAACGATTCAATGCATCCTTGAGATGCATTTCTATTTTAGGTCCGTAGAATGCTGCTTCTGCTTCAGAAACTTCATATTTAAAACCAGCATCTGCTACTGAATCCATCAGTAATTGTTCTGCAACATCCCAGTCTTTTGGATCGCCAATAAAATTTTCACCTCGTGTTGCGACGTACATTATTAAATTATCTAATCCTAAGATTTGATAAATTTCTTTGGTCATATCAAACAATTTACTAATTTCATCTTTTAATTGTTCAGCGGTACAAAAAATGTGTGCATCATCTTGCGCAAACGAACGAGCTCTTGTTAATCCGTGCAGTACACCAGATCGTTCATTGCGATGTAATCTGGTAAATTCAGCAAGGCGCATTGGTAATTCACGATATGAATGTCTGCCATTATTATATAAAGCACAGTGACCTGGGCAGTTCATTGGCTTAATGCCCATTTCTTCATCTTCGATCGGCACTAAAAACATATCTCCATGAAAATTTTCATAATGTCCAGAGGTTTTCCAGAGATCAGAATTAAACAGTTGCGGGGTGATTACTTCATCATAGCCATAGGTAAAATAAAGCTCACGTAGAAAGTTAGTGAGTTCGTTAAAGATAAAGGTTCCTCCAGGAAGAAAGAATGGAGAACCAGGAGAGATTGGATCGAGAAAAAATAGATCTAGTTCTTTTCCTAATCTTCTGTGGTCACGTGCTGCTGCTTCTTCTCGTGCTTTTAGATATGAATCCAATTCTTCTTGTGATGCGTAAAGGGCACCATATATTCTTTGTAACATTGGATTGTTTTCATCACCTTTCCAATATGCACCAGCAACATGAGTGAGTTGAAAAGAACCTATTTGCCCGGTTGAATCAGCGTGGCCACCACGACATAGGTCTTCAAATTTACCATGTGTAAAATGCCCAACAGTATCTTCTTCAATGTCATCGATGAGTTCTAATTTGTATGGCTGATGTGCAAATATCTTTTTAGCATCTTTTTTTGAAATCTGCTCACCAGTAATCGGTACATTTCTCTTAACAGATTTCTTCATTCGTTTTTGTAGGACCGTTAGATCAGCTGGTGTGAGAGACCTAGGTAAATCAAAATCATAATAAAAGCCGGTGTCAATTGGTGGGCCAATAGCGTATTTTGCTTCAGGAAACATCTCTAAGACAGCTTCTGCAAGTACGTGTGCAGCCGAGTGTCGCATTTTTGCGAGTTCTTCTGCATTAGGTGCATTTGATTCTGCAGTGGCCATATTTAATTCCAATTCAATTATATTAGTGTATAACGATCGTTCATTAACAGAAATTATATATTAATTTTTTATTTATTTACATTGACTCTGGTCAGTATTACTAACTACGCTGTGTAGACGTGGGCGGTTAGCTCAGTTGGTTAGAGCGCTTCGGTGACATCGAAGAGGCCACTGGTTCGAATCCAGTATCGCCCACCATAATTATCTTTTTTGAGCTCGTGTGTATGAAAAAATTTGTTCTTATTGCCTCTATTTTATTTATTGCAGGATGCGGCAGTGATACCTCAGCACCACAAACAGCTACCTCAGCACCACAAACAGCTACGTCAGTACCAGAAACAGATGCAGATCTTAACAAAAAATTTCTTATTCGTGATCCAAAAGACGTTGTATTGGCTAAAAATAATAAACAACTAACAAAGGCTATGAATTTAGTAGGGGGTGAATTTACAACAATTGTAGAATCAGATGGTGAGTGCGCACAACGAACACAATTATTTAGTGATGAAATCTCTGATCAAGCTCGCTTCAATCTAGAAGTTATTTTTGGCAAAAAATTTGATCAATTAAACAATAATGACATTAAGCAAATGATAAGTCTCAATTTACAATCAGAAGATACTTTGGATTGGAGTCAAGCTACATTTGGAGACACAAAAGTGCCTAGGACTGATTTATCCTCGTATGATGGCATAGAATATTTAACTTGCTTGCAATGGCTCAAATTTGGCGATTCTCTGAGCCGTGATTTTACTTTCTTAAGGAACTTGTCAGAGATACGATTTTTACATGCACAGTTTTTAACTCTTGGATATTTTAGAATAGTTGACCTACAATCAATGACCAAAATTGAGAGCATCATTTTACCGAATAGATTTCTACAACTGCCGGCACTTGCACAATTTAATAGCCTCAAAAACATTGTTGCGAGCAATAGTGCAACATGTAATATCAAACCGCTGCTTGCAATGCCAAATCTTGAATATCTTGATCTCGAGGATTCTCAATATCATACATCGATAAAACTCCAAGAAAATAGAATGAATTATCCATTCACCATGACCGCAGATCCTTCTGGCCAATATCTGCAATTGCTGACCAAAGGTGGAACAAGGCGATTTAATGCTGAGCCTGATTTTACGTTATCAGAAGAAGAAACTGAAGGAACACATTATAACAAGCGATATCTCATGGAGGTCATGCAATCTATTTATGAGATAGCTCCAGATATATATGACGTTATTATCTTTGTAGGAAATGAAGATGAAAGTTTTGCATCTTATAGTGGAGAGGCTACAATGATTAGCAATAACACTCCAGGTATCGGTGATCCAATTTGGTCTGCAGCAGACTGCTATGGCTCAGAAGGACGCTTACGCGGCATGATTACATTCCCATCACCACAACACTTATTTAGTGTTGATGAATATAGCTGGAATAGCCCATTTACGCATGAATTATTGCATTTATGGGGAGGGGGGAATCTGCTACCATACTCTGAAGATACTAAAGGCATATTTACAGGAGGGCACTGGGGTGTAACCTCAGCTGACGGTATTTTAGGAGGCTTCAATAAAGGTTTCTTAGAAGAGGTTGAAACTAATGTCTATCGTGTAAATTATTTTAGCCATAATGGTAATGCAGGTTTAGAAAGATCATTATCACCACTAGAGCAGTACTTTATGGGGATACTTCCAGCAGACTCAGTACCTGAGACTGTGATTATGCGTGGCGTACAACAAACAGTAAATTCAAAAGGAGAAAAAGGCAATTCATGTGAAGCATACGGATATGAGTGGTGGGATGGATCATGTTTTAAAGCTGACAGCAAAGAGATACTTACAGTCGACCATATTATAAGAGTTTTTGGTGAACGTTCGCATGAAGGCAATGTTGAAATTTCTATGCTTGTTGTTGCTGTTAGCGAAGAGTCATTAACAGATCGTGAATGGGAGCAAATCACTCAACCTATATCATGGCTCTCATCAAATCAATACAGCACGCCAACTGATTACAAGATCCTTGATCCAATTTGGAAGGCTGCCAATGTGGATAAGCCAAAGAATTTATATGACGCATCTAACGGAGCAATTAAAGTAGTTTTCCCAAAACCAGAAATTGCTAGGTAATGTTCTTATCTATTATGGCTTCTTCACCAAAAGAAACCTTGCTATGCTAATGTCATGAAAAAGATTGTATTCGTTATATCTATCCTTTTTATTGCAGCGTGTGGTGGTAACGTGACTGACGAAGCCACGCCAGGGGCAATCGCGCAAGTTCAACCACTGTATTCTGGCACACTGTTTCTTTCACCAGACATATTGGATAATTCTGACCCGTCTTTTTTTGTGTCATTAGAGAAAATTACAGATGAACAAAGGAGAATGTTTGATAGAAGAAATGGCATGAATGAATCATATGGTGGCGGTAAATGGATAGAGACAGTTCCGTTTTTATTTATTGCGTATTTTTCTGATGGACAAGAAATTGAAGTGCAGGTAAATAAAGAATTTGAAAATGCAAATGCAGCACAAGAGGTTGCATTGCCATATCTAGATGCCATTGGTAAATTGCCCTCGTTATTCAGAAAAGACGTTGAAACAATCTGGCTGCATAAAGGCACGAAAGGCTTTGGAGGAGGTAATAATAATTTATTAATCCACCATGGCAGAGGATTAGAATATATGAAAGATGGCCTATTAGAGGAAGCATTTTTACATGAAGCATCGCACACTTCATTAGATCGCGAGCATGCTTCTTCAAAAGGGTGGTTAGCAGCTATGCAAGCTGATGGTGGTAATTTCATCTCAGATTATGCAAAAGAATACCCACAAGGAGAGGACATTGCAGAAACATTTCCAATATGTTTTGCTGTGCAGTATAAACCAGAGAGTTTGAAGAAAAGTGATATTCAAAAAATTAAAGAATCTATCCCAAATAGACTCGCATATTGCAATAAGGTTTTTGAACAATACGAACTGAATAAAGAAACAACACAACCTATTTCACAACAAGTGCCAAAAGTTCAAGTTCTAGAGAAAGAGCCTCTAGGCAAAAGCTGCACGCTGGCTAATGGTGAGATCGTTGAAGATGGTTGGCGAGGAAAAGGAGCTGGTAATAACTACTGTAATAATTGTTTCTGCTCAAATGGCATGCTTGGTTGTACAAAAATGGCTTGTCCTCCACTTGAAACGAAAATGAAAATACAATCTGATATGATCAAAGGTGGACAGATAGAAAGAATAAATCCATCAAATAATACTATCACTGTTCATTTTGCAAAAATGGATGGAACACCAGATGTAATCATGGATGATATTCGTCAAGGAATATTAGATAGCAGCCAGCTGCTACCAATTAATGAAGAGAGCAGTGGTGTAACATCTGGTGATTTATATGTCACAGTCTGGCATACAGATAAATCTGATCACGCTGCTGTTGTTGAATATCGTTGCACATATACACCATATTGCTCTGAAGAACATAAACAAGATCTAATACGTCGCAGTGCAACACAAGGTATTGGTGCTGCCATGCTCTCAGATGAACAACCTATTTTTGAAATTGTATGGCGTACTAATGATCAGCATGAGTTTTTGCCAGAAAGCCCGTGGGTGGTTGCTGGACATGAATGGACGCATACATTCCAAAGTGCAAATATTGTCAATGCACCGTTAGCTAATTCATTCGGATTAGAAACTGTGCCACGCACTGGACCGATATGGTTGCTTGAAGGAACAGCTGATTTTATTGGTAGATTGATTGCACAAGAGAAGCGTGCTGTTGTAGAAGGATATGATGTACGCCAACGTTCAAAAGAAGCCATTCAATTTACAACAGATATGTTTAAGATGAGCCCGCAAATCCAAGCAAATGATGTATTATCACAATGCGAAAGTCCAGCAAATCAAATTGCTTTTGAAGCTCAAGCAGGCGGTCAGGTAGATCCCTCGTGGCCGTGTGTATCTGGCTCCTCAGCCATCAATTATTTAATGCATTTAAATGAGGCTCAGAGCATCAATAGAATTCATCGCTTTTATGCAGATATATCGAGCATTGGTTGGCAAGCGTCATTCCAAAGAAATTATGGGCGGACAATAGAAACGTTTTATGAAGAGTTTGGTAATTTTCTTACTAACTCAATGCCGGAGAAACATGCTGTAATAGATGATCTGTATGCATCGCTCACTTTGAACTAAGTTTTAGACATTCATATAGGTAACGAGAAAAACATCTACCGTAATCTTTACAAAAACAGTAGATGTATATCTTGAAAATTTCGAGTAATTAGGGTTGTTTAAAGCGAAGTAGTCTTATCGTCTTTCTTCTTTAGGTCGAGCTTCGTTTACACGAAGATTTCTTCCATCCATTTCAAAACCGTCTAATTCTTGGATAGCCTTTTTGCCACCATCATCATCCATTTCAACAAATCCGAAACCTCTTGGCCTACCACTGACTCTGTCAGTTGGAAGGAATACAGAAGTAACGTCTCCATGCTCCCCGAAGACTTTTTCAAGTTCTTCTTGTGTCGCACGAAATGGGATGTTCCCAACATATATATTCATAATAATCCTTAACAAAATTTAATACTTCAATAGGTTGCTAGGACTCGAGCTTACCGGCAAGCCTTTATAAATTTAAAATCGAAACTTTTTTTTTGGGATTTGTATATTTCGCCTGAGACATATTGATAAAATAAAAACACGTTATTAATTCTGGAGTTATTACGATGCCTATCGTCCTTACTGATGAAATGAAAGTCCATTTAGCAAATGCATTGAATGATAATTTTCCTGCACTTATCGCATCAATTGATGATAAAGGAATGCCTTGGCAATCTTTTTACGGTAGCCTCCATGTATATGACGAGCAGTCAATTGCTTTTTGGATACGTGATCCTAATTCGCGAATGATGCAACGCATACTTCACAATGGTCATCTCTCGATCCTCTATCGAAATTCTAAAGAAAAAATTATTTGGCAATTTCATGGCAATGCAAAAATAATTGATAACGCAGATATTAGTGAAGTAATTTATAATGGCATTCATCCAGGAGAGCAAGCTAAAGATCCAGATAAACTGGGAGCTGCTGTGCTTGTTGAAATAAGTATTGTCTTACAAGGCAGTAAAGTCATTATGGAGTTATAAGTTTTTATTCATCGTTTCGATCAACAGATATTGCCGAGTAAATTGTCTAACCGTATACTAATCTTGGGCTTGTAGCTCAGTGGTAGAGCAGTCGCCTCTTAAGCGATTGGCCGTGGGTTCGAATCCCACCGGGCCCACCAGAACATTTTTTTAACAGAGCAGCCTTTTCCCTTAATTGTTTGTTTATTTTCTATATTCTTTTTGACTAAAATTAACTTC
>JAQWMB010000001.1 GCA_029246995.1 Dehalococcoidia bacterium
ACTATATTTATAAAAATAATATTAAAAATAACTCCATCCCTATCATTCTACTTCATGATATTTTTGATACTCAAGAATCATTCAGTTCAATTCATAAAGAATTGGTAAATCATCATAATATTATTTTTTTTGATTATCGGAATTTAGATTCTCCTGATTTAGTTACCGATTCATCAATTAATATATACGTTAAGGATATTATTACAATTTTGGATAACTTCGGCGTATCAAATATTAATGTTATTGCTCATGGCTCTGCCACTCAAATAGCATGTGAATTATCACTAAATTACCCAGATTACGTTAATGCAATGATACTAGAGGATTTTATTACACAAAAAACTGATAATAAAGACCGTATTTTAAATATCATCTCGAAAATTAAGCATCCAACATTACTACTAAAAGGTTCAAAATCAATATCAATATCAGCTGATGAAAATCAAATCACAGTTATGTCAAATGATTTTTTAAGATCTGCATCAATTGAATTAGTTGAATCTAGTGGACACATAAACAATCCTGTAGTGTTTTTAAGCCAAGTTAATAAATTTTTGAGTATATTTTAAAATGATACTTTAATTAAATTTAACTAAAGTTAATTAGATAAAGCATTGAGTCAATTGAATTAATGCTTATAATTTAAAATATTAAATTGTACATATTCTTATGAAAAGATTTGATTCATGTCAAAAAATTTAATTGTGCGTTTTGCAGGTGAAGGTGGTCAAGGTGTCGTCACTGCTTCTGAAGGACTAGCGCAAGCAGCAGCACAAGTTGGATACCATGTACAAACATTCTCCACATATCCATCACAGATAAAAGGTGGGCCGACTCTTGGCCAAACTCGTTTATCAACGTCCCCTATCCTATCAGCTGGTGATGGATTAGATGTATTAGTTGCTCTCGATGAGTATGCTTATGAGTACAATAAAGATGAATTATTTGACGATGGACTTATTGTTTATAATTCAAAAGAATTTACTTTAGATTTACCGAATGCAATTGGCTTTGATGTCGATGAGCTAGCTAGATCAACTGGTAATGCCTTATCTGCTAATATGGTTATGATTGGCGCAGTCGCAGGATTAGCTAATATGCCCGCAAAATATTTTACTGAATTTATTACAAAACGATTTGATAGAGGTAGAGATAATGATCAAGCTATAATTGAAGCAAATATTAAAGCTTTAAGTTTAGGCATGAAGGCTGTCAAAGATTCTATTCAGGCTCTGCCAGAAATGGATCCGCCTGTTTCTACAAATGCAGATAGAGTTTTGATTAAAGGTTTTGAGGCTGCCTGCTTAGGTGCTCTTGCGGCTGACTTAGATGTCTTTATAGGTTATCCAATATCACCTGCGACAACAATGCTCACATTTATGCAGGCTAACTTAATTGGTGATAACAAACATGTTGGTCAGGCAAGTTCAGAAATTGAATCAATTACTTCCATTCTGGGTGCAGGATTTGCCGGTAAGCGCTCAATGACATCAACTGCTGGACCTGGCCTTTGTTTAATGAGTGAAGGAATAGGTCTTGCATGGATGGCTGAAGTCCCTTTAGTAGTTGCTAATGTACAAAGAGGCGGACCATCAACTGGGTTGCCTACAAAAACTGAACAGTCTGATTTACTTATGGCCCTGAATCCTGGTCATGGCGATATGAGAACTCCAGTAATAGCTCCTGGCACTGTTGAGGAATGTTTCTACGCTGGCGCCCATGCAATTAGTTGGGCTGAGACATATCAGGGTCCAGTTATTCTTTTGTCAGAAGCTTCATTAGCTGAGCGACAACAAGATATACCAAGACCAGATGCAAGCAATATAGACATTGCAAAAAGAGTTGTTGTAGATAATAAAAATGGTGACACGCCTCAACCAAGATATTTAGGTGAAGAATTAACTCCTTTTCCAATTCCTGGCAATATTGGTGCATATACAGCGAATGGTAGTGAACATGATGAACAAGGTGACACTACTCATTTAGGTAAATGGCATGTACAAATGACAAAAAGAAGATTTAATAAACTAAAACTCTTAGAAAATGATATTTATGAATCAGAAAATGAAGATGCAGAAATTTTAATTGTTCCATGGGGTGGTTCTAAAGGACCAGCACGTGAAGCCTACGATCAACTTGTTGCAGATGGTGAAAAAGTTGGATGGGCATATTCAATGTTCGTCCATCCAATGCCACCAAACATGATTAAATTGCTTTTATCTAAAAAATTAATTGTTGTACCAGAGTTAAACTATATGGGTCAATTTGCTTCATATCTTAGGACAATGAAGATAAACGCCGAACCTATTACTCAGTATACTGGGTTGCCTTTTAGAAAAAGCATACTAGCTAATAACATTAAAGAGTTAATATCTAAGGAGTTGGCAGGTACATTATGACAAAAAGAAATCCAGACTATGATTTTAAGTGGTGCCCAGGATGTGGAGATTTTGGTGTCCTTCGCGCTTTAGATAAAGCATTAGAAGAAAGATGTGAGGCTTTAAGTGAACCAATTGAAAATACCGTATTTGTTGCTGGAATTGGTTGTTCAGGTAATATAGTCCATCTCCAGGATGGTCCACAGCCTTACGGTATTCATGGTATACACGGAAGAACATTACCAATAGCTTACGGCGTTAAAGCTGCTAATCCTGAATTGAATGTTGTTGTGGCTGCTGGTGATGGCGACTTTTTGTCGATTGGCGGCGAGCATATTGGTCCAGCAGCAAGAAGGAATTTAGATATTGTATGCGTGATTATGGATAATGGCATTTATGGTCTTACTAAAGGACAAGCATCACCTACTACACAATTAAATGTCATCACTTCCACTACGCCACTGGGGAAATTAGATGAACCAGAAAATCCTTTAGAATTGTACTTAACAAATGGTGTTGGTTTCATCGCATCAATGGTTTCAACAAAACCAAAAGATATTACTAAAGCAATATTAGCTGGCATCGAATATCCTGGTTTAGCAATCATTCATATACAATCGCCGTGTACCACTTATAATGATACTTATTCTTTACTTAAGGGCGATGTTAAGAATGGCATTGAACCATTAGCCATAGATCTACCAGAATCACATGACTCAACAGATTATGATAAAGCTCTGACAATTGCTCGTTCTAACAAGATACCTGTTGGCATATTGTATTCAAAAAAAGGTAGTCAGTCGATGAATCAAAAGATTGCTACTCAAAAACAATCTACAAATGCACCTCAAAGAACTGTAGATGAATTGTTAACAACCTTAAGCTTAAAATGAACCGTTGCTCACAATATAGGAGTGAAATATGACAGAATCTTTTTCTGTAAATGTTAATGCTGTCAAATTAAGGTTTGCGTCAGCTCATATGGCAACTTTAGGAAATGATTTAGAGCCATTGCATGGTCATAATTATGTAGTTTCATGTAAAGTCGATGGCGATCTAACAAATGATGGTTGGGTTATTGACTTCAGTGTAATAAAAAAAGCTGTAGAAAATGCATGTAAATTCTTAGATCATAAATTTCTTTTACAAAGAGATTCTCTCTTAATAAAGATAAGTGAAAAAGGAGAACAATGGTATATTCAATTTAAAGATCGTGAATACATATTACCTAAGAATGATGTTGTTGCATTGTCTATTCAAAATACTACAGCTGAATATTTAGCAAAATGGCTTTTTGCAAGAATTAAAGAGGATATAATACTAATTGATGATCATAATATTCATTCTATGACTGTTGAGATCGAAGAAATGCCAGGGCAATCAGGTATTTATAAATCTAATATTCAATAATAGGCTACACATGTCAGACTTATCGGCTCAATCAATAGTTACAGAGGCTAGCAACTTTATTGAATCATTTTTTGGCAATAATCCCTGGAATTCAATTATTGATGAATCAACAATTTTATTGATTCATCCTAGAAAAATACAAGTTAAACAATCATCAATATGGATTATTTTAAAAAATCAATTAATCTTAACCTATGATGAATTGCCTCAAAGAGAGTTATTGCTTGAGCATGGGAGCAGTGTAATTAAGCATGATACAAATTTGTATACTTTAAACTTATTTAATTATGAAAGACTTAAATTATATCTTAGGTTATCAAATAAAACTTCTTCAGAATTAGCTTGGTCAATTAATAATTCAAGAATTATTCACGATAAGCAATCTCTACAAGCTCAGCTATTAAATGAAGCAATGGCAATTAACCCTAATCAATATAATAGTTTCTTAAAGAACTATTTTTTATCATCATATGAGCTTCTTTTAAACCTAACTAAAATAAGTAATTCAAATAAATATATTCTAGAAGAGCTTTTAATAAATTATATGCGCCTTGCAAATTTAATCCAATGGAATCATTTTCCTCCTATCTTGTGGCTTAAGGATGAATTTTTACTAACTGATTTAGGTTCTAAATACAATCAATATTTTGATAATATAGCACTAGCAAATCAAGATAATTTAAATGTATCTCAAGATTCTATAGATATTCTTTTTAGATTTATTCAAGATGCTTCTGATATATACGTAAAAAAAATTGGGGACAAGCCTAATTGGTTAATGAACAATGACAATTTAATATACACCCTGCCAAAAATATAATTATCTTTATTGGCCAAATAATTCATACTTTATCGCATTTTTTACTTCCACAATGCCAACGTCATTTTTGGTTGACGTCGCAATGCAATCAATATTATTTGTAAAGTTTTTAGAAATATTATTAGATATATGATCGATGGATGCTTGATCTATAAGATCAATTTTATTTATTGATGTAATCATAGGTATAGTGTCTAACTTTAAATCTATTAATGTTTGTTTGACTGAATCTATTTGTATGCCGATATTTGCAGATGAACCATCCACAACATGAAGTAAAATGTCTGCATTATTAATTTCTTCAATCGTCGCCTTAAATGCCGAAGTTAACTCAACAGGTAGATTACTAAAAAATCCAACAGTATCTGTTATAGAAAAGTATAAGTCTTTATTAGCCCACACCTTACCTGTTGTTGTATCTAATGTTTCAAATGGCCTATTAGCTACAGTTGGCTTTCGTTTACATATAGCTTGCATCATTGATGATTTACCAGCATTTGTATATCCAATTATCCCAACATTTGGTAGTGAGTTTTTAGTTCTGTTATTTCTAAGACGTGCTCTATGTGCATATATTTTTTTAATTTTTTTTCTTAATAAAGATATTCTTTGCGAGACTAATCTTCTATCTGTTTCCAATTGAGTCTCACCAGGCCCCCTGTTTCCTATTCCTCCACTAAAACGTTCTAGATGAGTCCATTGTCCCCTGAGTCTTGGTAATAAGTATTCATTTTGTGCAAGAGATACTTGAAGTAATGCCTCTTTTGATTTTGCCCTAGTTGCAAATACATCTAATATAACTGCATTTCTATCTAATACCTTAATACCAGTTTTTCCTTCAATAACCATTTGCTGAGTTCCAGATAATCCTCCATTAATGACTAAAAGATTTATATCAAGTATAGTAATTAAATTAATGATTTCAAGTAGTTTGCCTTCACCTATATACGTTGAAGGATGTGGATTTTTTCTTTTTTGAATTGCATGACCAACTACCTTCGCACCTGCAGATTCAACAAGTTCTTTTAATTCATTTAATAATAATTCTTCTTTAATAAAATTATGTTTTGAAAATGATGATAAGCCTACTAAATAAGCACGCTCTGCTACTTTTTTATTTGATTTAAGTTTACTTGATATAGTCATTTAATCTATTAAGTGCATCGTCTAATTGATCATCAGGAGTTGTTAAGGAGACTCTTATATAACCTTCACCATGTTCTCCATAACCATTTCCAGGAGTCAAAACTACTCCAGTTTCATCAATAATTTTTGATACGAATGCAGAACTAGATTCCTCGCCATCTGGTATCTTTGCCCATACATACAGTGAAGCTTTTGGCTTATGAACAGTAAGGCCTAAATTTTCTAATGAATGCACGACCTTATCTCTTCTAAGTTGATAAATTTTATTATGTTCAACTATATCATCTCTAGTACCAGTTAGGGCTTCAATTGCCATTTCCTGAATTGCTTGAGGTGCCCCTGAATCAATATTTGACTTAATAGTTCGTAATGCTTGAACTAATTCCTTGTTGCCAACAGCCATAGCAATACGCCATCCAGTCATATTAAATGATTTTGATAAAGAATTTAACTCGATACAAATCTCTCTTGCATTAGGATATTCAAGAATAGAAGGCGCAATATATCCATCATATGTGACTTCTGAATATGCAAGATCATGCGCAATAATAATTTCATGTTGAATACCCCATTCAATAACTTTATTATAAAAATCATCATTAGCAATTGCCCCTATAGGGTTATTTGGATAATTAATCCACAAAATCTTGGATTTAGCTATAATATCATCTGGAATACTGTCTAAATCAGGTAGCCAATCATTCTCAGCTGTTAAAGGCAACTTGTAAGATTGACCTCCGGCTAGCATTGTACCAATTTCATAAACTGGATACCCAGGGTCAGTCACTAAGGCATAATCTCCTGGATTAATCACACACAAAGAGAAATTAATTATTGCTTCTTTTGAACCAATTAACGATGTTACTTCTTCCTCAAAATTTAATTCGACATTATGTCTATCTTTATAATATGATGCTACAGCTTGACGAAATTCTGGCAAACCCTCACTTTCTGGATATCTATGATTGATTGGGTTCTTAGCTGAGTCTATAAGTTTATTTATTATATGTTGCGGTGTTGGAATATCAGGATCGCCAATGCCTAATGATATAACATCCACGCCTTCTTCTTTTTTCTTCGCAATAATTTTTGATATTTGAGCAAAAAGATAAGGTGGTAATGATTCAATTCTATCTGATAAATGCATAATTTACTCCAATTAATTATCCTGCCAGTCACCTTCTGATAAGTACTCAGCAGGCCCTTCCATGTATATATTGTTATCATAATAACTTAACTTTAATGTGCCTCCTGGTAAATGCACATTTACATCTTTTGTGTAAGTTTCTTTCTTGATTAATGCTGCATAAAAAGTTGCGCATGCGCCTGTGCCGCATGCTTTTGTAATACCTGCTCCTCGTTCCCAAACGCGAAGCTTGATATTATTCATATTTTGTATTTCTGCTATTTCAAAGTTAATTCTGTTAGGAAAAAAACTGTGATTTTCTACCAATGGTCCAATTGCTTCTAGTGGCCAATCATCAACATTATCAATAAATGTTATTAAATGAGGATTACCCATAGATACAGTAGTTGCATTATCTATACGCGTTCCACCAACAGAAAAATATATGTGATGGCCGATTTCATAGTCTTTTTGATACTTTCCTACCTCGTTAATATTTATATTATTTTCTAAATCAAAAGATGGCTTTCCCATATTAACTACTATATTATTTGTACCTGCTATTTGTGATGTTGTTAAAATGCCTGCCCCTGTTTGTATTGAAATATCTTGTGTTTTATTAATCATTTTTTGATCAATGGCAAATAATGTAACGCAGCGTATGCCATTTCCGCACATTTCAGCTTCTGAACCATCTGGATTAAACATATTCATAACTAAATCAATATTATCATTCTTAGAAACTTCAATATTAATCAGACCATCTGAACTAATATCAGAGTAATTATTATGAAATTTTTTTGATAATTCACTGAGTTCTTGTTTAGTAAATCTATCAGTTTCATTAATAATAATAAATTCGTTACCGATTCCATGCATTTTGGTATAATGAATATTATTCATTGTTTTTCTCCTGTGCAATAAAGCGATCTATGTGTTCTAGTAATATATCTTTATTGTGACCAGGAATCCAGTTAATTCTTGAATCATTCTTCTTGAACCACCTATTTTGTACTTTAGTGAATCTTTTTGTCGATTGAATGGTCATTTCAATCGACTTATCCAAAGTAATTTCATTATTGATATATGCTATTGCTTCTTGATAACCAATACTTTTAAATACTTCAAGCGTTGGGCTATATTTTAATAATAAGCTTTTAACTTCATCAATAAACCCATTTTGAAACATATCATTTACTCGTGTCTCGATTCTTTCAGATAATACCGCCTCTGGCCACTCTAAGGCTAGCAAGTGTGCATTGTATATGTCTTTATATTCAATCGGTTGTACTGGATTGCCTGTGGTTCTAATAATTTCTAAAGCTCTTATTACGCGTCTTATATTGAATGGATCTATTCTTTGAGCAGAAACTGGATCTTCATTTTGTAAAAGATTAAATAAATACTCATGCCCATTCGTTTCAGCAACTACCTCTAATTCTCGCCTTAATATTAAATTTGGTTTTACTTCAGGGATAGATCTTCCTTCTAGTAAAGACCATATATAGAGCCCTGAACCACCAACAAGTAATGGTATTCTATTTCTTTCATTAAGATGCTTGATTTTATTACCTGCAAGCTCAACATATTTTTTTATATTCCAATCACTATCAGGCTTAATAAAATTAACAAAATGATGTCTGACAAAACTCTTTTGCTCTATGCTTGGTGCTGCAGTGCCTATTTCCATACCTATTCTAGTTTGACTAGAATCAGCTGATACTATTTCAACATTATAATGCTGAGCAATCATGAGAGCTGCATCAGTTTTGCCCGTTGCTGTTGGCCCTATAATGCCTATCAGAAAATCTTTATTTTGCATCTGGTGAATTAGCTTGTTTAATATTTTGTAATATATTTGAAAATTTTGTTATGTCTGCTGAAGCTCCACCAACTAACGCCCCATTTATGTTTGATATATTACAAATATCGGTAATATTATCTTCTGTCACTGAGCCGCCATATATAACAAGTACTCTCAACTTCGGGTTAATATGATTAATCTCATCTAAAATGAAACTTGCTGCATCTTCAATATATTTAATATTTGCAATTTCACCTGTTCCAATCGCCCAAACTGGTTCATAAGCAATATATATTATCTGAGAAGTTTCAGTATCATTTAATATGCTTAACTGATTCCTAATAACTGATTGAAATTTACCTTCATCTTTTTCTTCAGAAGACTCACCTACAGCAAGTATAGGTATTAATTTATTATCTAAAACGAGTAAGAGTTGTTTTCTAATATCTGAATTACTTTCTGCGAAGAATATTCTTCGTTCAGAATGGCCTATTAATACGTAAGAAATGTAATCTTTAATCATATCAATGCTAGTCGCACCAGTAAATGAACCTTTTCTTTCTGAATATACATTCTGTGAGCCAATATGTTCGATATTCTTTTTTCCTATTATATTATGTAAAGCTATAATAAAAGGGCTTG
>JAQWMB010000028.1 GCA_029246995.1 Dehalococcoidia bacterium
GCCACTGTTGCAAAGAGAATATTTTTCCATGAACTTGCAGATTCACTAAATAGCTGTGGTTCAGGAATATTACGAATTGCACGCACGATATTCAGATTTGCTGCACGCCAAGAAGCAAAAACTACAGTTATGAATGTTAATACAGCACCTCCTGTATAGGCAATAATTAAACTTTGTGGTTGCATGTTAAATGCTAAGGTAACACCAAATCCTGAGAATGCTTGTGACAGGGCCTGAATTAAACCATATGCTACCCCAAGCCCTAAGAATGCTCCAATTAACGCAGAGCCAAGATCGTATCCTATTCCTTCAGCAATGAAAGACTCAGTTAAATTAATGCGTTTCATGCCTATCGCACGAGCCATACCCATTTCTGAATTTCGTTCAGCAGCAAGCATGACAAACGTTAAGAAAATAAGCATTAATCCCGCACCTATAGAAAATAAACCAAAAGCTAGGAAAAAAGTTACAAATATCGAGCCAACTGTTTCGGCGATTTCTACTATATCTGATTTTAAGAGCAAAACTTTGATTCCTTTATCTTCGAGCTGTTTGCCAACCTCCTTGATGTCTTCAAGATTATTTCTTACGCCACCATCCACTGAGATGATGCCAAATGTACCTTTTTGAAACTGTTTTGCGTCTTCAGGTTCAAATAAGGTATAACTGCTATCGCTTAATATAATGCCTCCACCCACTTGGATGACTCTTCCTTGGAGATATCCAGAATCATCTTCCTCCGTTTGTGAAGAAGCAAGGACGCTTTCTGTTGTTATGTGGGCAATAGTAATATCGTAGATATTTTCATTAAAGGTAAATGTTAATTTGTCGCCGATATTAGCATCTAATGCTTCAATAAGCTTTGTTGAGACAATTGCTTCAAGGGGTTGCAGATCATTTGCAGTGATGACTTTATTTTCAATTGTCTTAATTGTAGGGAATTGCCTGCTATCAGTTTCAGTAATTGATAGAGCCACAATAGGTTCGGACAGTTTTTTTTCTTGATTAATAACTGGCACATAATATGATGCAATATTTGCTACGCCATCAATTTTTTCTATATCTTGAATATCTTCTTTATTAATTTTGCTGGTAATGACATCAACGTCACGAAACTGATTATATGAAACATTTGTTATGGAATGAGCTACCGTATCTCCTGTACCAAATGCAGCAGATATAATCAGCGTGGAGAGCATTAAACCTAATAAAATTAATACAGTTTGAGATTTTCTTCTACCTATATTTCGAATACCCATCATTGCGATGATGGGATTTCTAATATATATAATAATACTTGTAAGAATAACAAACCCAAATGAAATACTTAGATAAAGAACAATTGTATTGATAGCGATACCAAATAATTCATCCATTAGTTAATGATTTCCTCTGAGCTGATAACTCCATCTTTCATGTTTATAATTCTGTTGCTTAATTCAGCGACTTCTCTATTGTGAGTGACTAAAAGTATAGTCAATCCCTGATTTTTATTCAGGTTTGTCATAAGTGACATTACTTCATTTGCAGTTTCAGAATCTAGTGCGCCTGTTGGTTCATCAGCCCATACAATATATGGCTCATTCACAAGTGAGCGTGCAACTGTTACTCGCTGTCGTTGTCCACCAGACAATTGAGCTGGTTTATGATGGCCATATTCACCAAGCCCTACTGCTTCTAAAGCTGCTTGTGCCTTATTTCTTGCTGTCTTGGTATCAGTACCTGACACCAATAATGGTAGTTCAACATTTTCAATACTTGTTAAAACAGGTAATAAATTAAATGTTTGAAAAATAAAACCCATATTTTCCGCACGATATTTAGTTTTTTGATTATCATTCATGTCAACTAAATTTGTTCCTTCGATGTTTATTTCTCCACCTGTTGCCTGATCAATGCCAGATAAGCAATTTAATAAGGTGGTTTTACCACACCCTGATGGACCCATGACTGCAACCATCTCCCCTTTTTGAATTTCTATATCAACACCTCTTAACGCATACGTTTCTACGTCACCATTTCTATAGGTCATTTCGAGATTACGTGCTTGGACAATTGGCGTACTCACATTGAATTCCTTTTCTTTATAATTCAGAGCTTAAACGCAGTATGCAAAGACAACTTATTTAGGATCTAGTGTAATTATTAAAAAATAATTAAATTTTGCGATTAGTATAGTTTTCTTGGTGCTTTTAGGATAATCGTCTTACTAAGAGTATAGCTGTAAATGTGTTAAAAATTGTTCCAAATTCTACATCACTATCATTAATTAATGGCTTTACCCAAGAGATTTTAAATGTTCTGCCATCATTAATGTTAAATTTTGAACCTACAATCTTAGAATATGTATCTGGTGCTGCAGTTGACCAAAATAAACCATCATCTTTTTTAAATTCTGAAAGATCTATTTTGCTTTTGAGTTCTTTTACTCTGATTAATCTCGACATAGATCCATCAGTATATTCAACATTAATCAAATGGTCATCAGTGCTTGCGTTTGTTTTTAATAAGTTATAAATTTGCATAATATTTATCCATACTCTGAAATCTGCTAGCTGCATCCAGTAGTTGTACCACATGCCATGCATTTTAAGCAGGTACCGTTCCTGACCATCATCATTTGACCACACTCATCACATGGATCACCCTCGAATCCTCTGGATTTAGCAATAAGTACATCATTTTTTGTGATGGTCGCAGTTGCCGAATCAGTAGTTTGATTACTTGCAGGATTTATGTCTGCAATATTAATTATGCGAGGTTCCTCATTGATTGCTTCTTCTTCTTTTGTTACGTTATCTGCAGGAATTCCTGCTTTTAATTGTTGATTCTCTGCATCAATATCTGCAGTTTCTGTTGATGAATCAACATCACTTACGTGAGCTAAATCTTCACGACCTAAATATGTTACACCTAATTCTCTGAATAGATAATCAATAATTGAAGTTGCCATTTGAATTCTATCATGCCCGCTTACAATCCCATTAGGTTCAAATTTTGTAAATACAAAAGAGTCAACATAAGCATCAAGAGGGACGCCATGTTGCAGACCAATAGATACTGCTATTGCAAAGCAATTCATCAATGATCTAAATGCTGCTCCATCTTTAGCCATATCCACAAAGATTTCGCCAAGCCTTTGATTACCATTTGGATCTAATGCTTCAAATTCTCCAGTATGTAGATAAATTGAATGTCCACCAACGCGTGCTTTCTGTGCGTAACCTTTTCTTCGTGATGGCAAAGCTTCACGACTTCCTCTTTCTGATAGTTCTCCTGCTTTTGCATTAGCCTGATTTACCATATTTGCAGCAGCAGCAGTGATTTTTTCTGATTGACTGCCTGAAAATACTTCTTCAACAATTTCTTCAATTTCTTCTTCATCAAAATCATCAGCAAGTGCTGCAGATAATGGTTGAGATAGTTTTGAACCATCTCTATATAGAGCTACTGCTTTTACCATGTGCTTTGCGGCTTCCATATGGACTTCTTCAACATTGTTAATAGTAGCCTCAGTAGGCATATTAATTGTCTTGCTAATTGCACCAGATAAAAATGGTTGTGCTGCCCCCATAATTTTTATATGTGCCATTGGTTGAATATACCTTGTGCCATATTGCCCACATTTATTGGCACAGTCAAATACGTTATAATGCTTTTCATCAAGATGAGGCGCACCCTCTATAGTCATTTTTCCAAGTATTGAATTATTTGCTTCATCGATATCTTTGTTAGAGAACCCTAATGCATTTAATATGCTAAAACTTGGGTCAGATAATTGTTCTTCTGAAAAGCCAAGTTTATCTATACAGAATTCTTTTCCAATTACGTAATGATTAAATGCAAAGCTTATATGAAATGCAGTTTTTAGCGTTTCATTTATTTGTGCAATAATATTTGATGTAAATCCTTTTGATTGCAATGCTTCAGTATTAATTTTTGTTTTATTATTCAATGAACCAACACCAGCGCAATACTCTGTTATATCGTTTACTTGTTCATCAGTGTATCCTAAGTTTTTTAGTGCATCAGGAATAGATTCATTGATAATTCTAAAGTAGCCACCCCCTGCAAGTTTTTTAAACTTTACAAGAGCAAAGTCTGGCTCTACTCCAGTTGTGTCGCAGTCCATTACTAAACCAATAGTACCTGTTGGTGCAATTAAAGTAGTTTGAGCATTACGATATCCATATTTTTCACCAATTTCTAATGCTTGCTCAAATGCATTTTTAGCAACTTCATAGAGTTTTTTTGGAGCTAAATTATAATTAACTTTCATTGGAAAGACTGACAAGCCTTCGTACTCTTCATTCATTGCGTCATTGATTGCCCTAGTATGATTTTTCATAACTCTTAGCATGTCAGCTCTATTTTCTTTATATGACGGGAATGAGCCAAGCTCTTTTGCCATTTCTGCTGAAGTGTGATATGACTTCCCAGTCATTAAAGCAGTTAAGCAAGCTGTCCAACTTAATGCTTCTTCTGAATCATATGGAATACCATAGCGCATTAATAATGCACCAAGATTTGCATATCCTAATCCAAGAGTCCTATAATCATATGAAAGCTGAGCAATTTCTTCGCTTGGAAATTGAGCCATCAATACTGAAATTTCTAGAACAATTGTCCATAATTGTATTGCATGTTCGTAGCCTTCAATATCAAAAGAGTTATCTTTTTCTACGAAAAAATTCATTAAATTAATAGAAGCAAGATTGCAAGCAGTATCATCTAAAAACATATATTCAGAACAAGGATTTGAACCATTGATCCTGCCACCTTTTGGTGATGTATGCCATTCATTAATTGTAGTATCAAATTGTAAACCTGGATCAGCGCTTTGCCATGATGCAACGGCAATCTTTTCCCATAAATCAGTAGCTTGCATGGTTTTATGAACGCTGCCATCAGTTCTTCTGATTAAATCCCAATTCTTCTTTTCTCTCACAGCTGCTAGAAAATCTTCGGTAACTCGTACAGAATTATTAGAGTTTTGACCAGATACTGTTTGATATGCTTCACCTTGCCAGTCCGTATCAAAGGCTTCAATATTTAAAGTCTTTCCTTCTTCAGCAAGTTTGATAGCTCTCTGAATGAGAATTTCTGGAACGCTATCTTTTCTTGCTCTTCGTATCAGAGTTTTGACCTCGCTCTTATTCATTGAAATACTAGTTGCTTCATGTAATCTTTGTGCATGTTTTTTTATAATTGTTGATCCTGCAACCAATGCTGCAACTTTTTGTTCTTCTTTTACCTTCCACTCAATAAATTTTTCTACATCTGGATGATCATCATTAACTATAACCATTTTTGCAGCTCTACGAGTCGTACCTCCAGATTTTACTGATCCTGCAGCTCTATCACCTATTTGGAGAAATGACATCAGTCCTGATGATTTGCCACCACCAGACAAAGGTTCTTCTGAGCCTCGTAGGTTTGAAAAGTTTGATCCAGTTCCTGAACCATATTTGAAAATTCTTGCTTCTCTTGTCCACAAATCCATGATTCCACCACGATTAACAAGGTCGTCCTTTACTGATTGAATAAAACATGCATGTGGTTGTGGTCGTTCGTATGCGCTTGTTGATTTCTTTAAAGAATTAGAATTCTGATCAACGTAATGGTGACCTTGTGCTGGCCCTGTAATGCCGTATGCCCAGTTCAAACCTGTATTAAACCATTGAGGTGAATTTGGAGCAGCAATCTGGTTAGCTAGCATATATCTAAGTTCATCATAAAAGTTTTTTGCATCATCTTCAGTGTTAAAGTAATTATTTGTCCATCCCCAATACGTCCACGTTCCAGCAAGCCTATTAAATGTCTCACGTGAGTCTGTTTCTCCTCCCATTTCTGCATTTTTTGCAGGCTTCGATTTTTGCAACCATGATGGTACATTCTTTTCTTTAATTTTTATTTTTTGATTTGGTACACCAGCTTTTCGAAAGTATTTTTGTGCAATAATATCTGTTGCTACTTGTGACCATGTTTTTGGTACTTTGACATCATTCGCTTCAAATACAACTGAGCCATCTGGATTAACAATTTTGGATTGCCTTGCAATAAATTCTATATCACCATATGGATCATTATTTTTTTTTGTAAAATGTCTATTAATTTTCATTATATCTTTCCAACTTTCCGACTTATTTGCAATCTATATAATTTTTTGTATATAGACTCTTCTTATGCTTTATTGAATATTTGTTTATTCAGATAATAAAGGGTAATTATTAATATATCCTTCTTTTATAAAGATGCAACTAGTTATCGTCAAGTAGTTAAGTGCTAATTCACTTTAGCATTTAATTTTTTTGAATAACAGGTTAAAAAAATTTAATTTCTTATGACTTTTGTGCTAAAACCTTCTCAATTTCTTTAATTGTTCTAGGTAGTCTTTTTGATAAATTATTATTACCAGTTTTTGTAATAAGGATATCATCTTCAATGCGGACACCAATGCCTTGATATTTTTTTGGAATTCTTAGTTTATTTGAAAAATATAACCCGGGTTCTACTGTGATAACCATGCCAGGAGTTAATTTAGTTAATTGTTTATCTTTGGAATATAAACCAAGATCGTGAACATCAAGTCCAAGCCAATGAGATGTTGCATGCGGGAAGAAGGGTGCTATTAATTTATATTTATTTTCAATCAAAGTTTCTTTTTTTTGAATTATTCCTATTTTTTTAAGTCCTTGATATATTTTGTCAATTGCAGCTGAATGCACATCACCAAGTGTATTACCAGGGATTGCTTTTTTTATTCCACTATTCTGGGCATCTAGGACTATTTGATAGATAGTCGCTTGAGCACTACTAAATTTTCCATTTATAGGGATGGTTCTGCTAATATCAGCGCTATAATAACCAAATTCTGCTCCAACATCAAATAAAATTAAATCACCATTTTTTAACTGAGATTGATTTTTTGTATAGTGCAAGGTACATGCATTTTTGCCTGCTGCAATAATGGGAGGAAACCCCTGCCTGCTTGATTGAAGCTCAGAGCACTTTCCTTCAAAGATACCCTGTAATTGATATTCATACATTCCGGCTTTCATTTTTTTTATAACCTTTAATAGCGCTTGATTAGTGATCTTAATGGCTTTTTTTAATAATTCAATTTCTTTTTCTGACTTATAAGTTCTCATTTGGGCAAAAATTTGTATTGGATTATCAACTTTTACTTTTTTATCATGAGATTTTTTCTTTAATATAATTTTTCTAAACTGCTCTGAATGCTGATTATTAATTTCAAGATTTGCAAAAATAGCTTTATTGTTTTTAACTAATGATGAAATTTTTTCTGCAAAATCTTTTATGTCATACACCACATCTGCTTCATATTTTTGCAGTAATTCTTTAAGATTGTATGATTGTCCTTCCCATAATGTTTTCTTCTCGTCATTAATTTCAGCGAATAGGATATATTTTTTATTTTTACCAGGAATAAAAACAGCAATAGCATTAGGGAAGTCAAAGCCAGTCAGATAGTAAAAATTTGATATTTGCCTAAATTGATAATGAACATCACCATTCCGAATGATTGGCATCCCCCCGATTATTATTGCAGGCTGTTTTTTTATAAGTTTGAAAAATTGTTGTCTATTTTTTTTGAACATAGAAAGATTCTCTAATAATCTAACATTTTAATCAACATGACAGAAAAAAGTTATTTACTTCGTAATCGCAGTGAATTCATAATTACTGATACAGAGCTCATAGCCATTGCAAATGCTGCTATCATTGGATTTAAAAATCCATCTGTGCTTAAAATGGGACTTATCATGTTTGGTACCTCTAAATTCGTTAAATATGAAAAGAAAAAATAACCTATACCAGCTGCAATAGGCAATAACATTATGTTGTACATAAACGCCCAAAGTAAATTTTGTTTAATTATCTTAACAGTCTTATCACTTAGCTCTATTAGATTATTAATTAATTCAAGATTGCCATTAATAATGGTTATTTGAGTAATTGCATCTATCGATTCAATATTAGTCGGAATAAAAATAGACAGATCTGCTAATGCTAAAGCTGGTGCATCATTTGCGCCATCTCCAATCATAGCTACAATTTCTCCTTTTGATTGTTGGGTTTTAATATATTCCATTTTTTCATCTGGTTTTGCATTAGCAATCCAATCAATATGACCGGCTTCCTCAGAGATTTTTTTTGTAATTTTTTCATCATCTCCTGTTAGTAATATAACCTTCTTACCATTTTTTCGTAGCTGATTAATAGCTTTGACAACACTTTTTTTTAGCGGATCGCTAATTTCCATTACTCCACTTAATTCCTGATTAATACTAATAAAAATGGTTGAATTTTCATTTAAGCTTTCATTCTTCATATTTCTAAAAAATTCTTGATCTATGCTAATATTTTCTTGAATCATCAGTGATTGGCTTCCTATAAGTAAGTTGTGATTTTTTATAGTTGCTTGAATGCCAAGACCTTCTATTGTTTTATATTCTTGTGGCCACTCAAGGGTAATATTTTGTTCATTAGCAATTGCCAGAATTGCTTTAGCAAATGGATGATTCGATCCACGTTCACAACTTGCAGTTAGTTGGATTAATTGTTTTTCATCTATATTTTGATTATTAGATTTATGATTTAAATAGATATTCTCAATTATAGGATTTCCTGTTGTAAGCGTGCCTGTTTTATCAAAAATAAATGTGGTTGCATCTTTTGCTTTTTGTAGCGCGCCTGCGTCTTTAATTAATATACCAACTGATGCAGCATGACCAATGCTTGCTACTATAGCTATTGGTGTTGCCAAGCCTAATGCGCATGGACATGCAATAACAAGAACAGTAAGAGTATTCATTAAAGCAAGCTCAAATGAATTTAATGATGAAAAAATCATCCAGAAGAAAAATGTTAGCATTGCGACAATTAATACAAATGGAACAAAGTATGATGATATTTTATCTACCAATGCTTGTATTGGCACCTTTGAGCTCGTTGCTTCATTAACAAGTTGTAAAATTTTCTCTATTACAAATTCATTTGGTTTTTTTGTAATTTTAATATGAATAAGTCCATCTACATTCATTGAACCAGCATAGACTGCATCGCCTTTTGATTTTAAAATCGGAATTGATTCCCCTGTTAAAAAAGATTCTTCAGTAGAAGTATTACCATCAATAATGATTCCATCGATGGGAATTCTTTCAAATGGTTTTACAAGTATAATATCGCTATGCTCAATTGCTAAAATGGGAATTTCATATTCTTTATTATTTTCAATAATTCTTGCTTTATTTGATTTTAATTCTGAGAGTAATTGTACTTGTCGAAATGTCGCCTTTTTGGTTCGTTCTTGTAGGTAATGACCTAGCAAGACAAAAGCAATAATAGTATTAGAAGTGTCAAAAAACAAGGAATCTGATGCATTAGAAATACCAAAATTTGTAAACATAATTAATATTGAGTATGTATAGGCAGCAAATGTACCAATCGAAACTAAAGTATTCATGTTTGTTGATAGTGTTTTTGCTGCTAGAAATGTTTGTTTATGCAAAGTTGAGGCTGACCATAGTTGTACTATCGTAGATATAACCAATAGAAAGATAGATACAAAATTAACAGAAATAAATGTGAAGTCATTAAGATTTTTGTTAAAGAGAGTAATTAAGATTGAAATGAATGCAACAGATAAAGCAAAACACATTTTATAAAAGAGAATATTTTGTCTTTTCATCTTTCTATCTTCTATATCATATTGGTCCAATATTGAGGGATCAAGAACTTTATATCCAATTTTATTTATCGCATTTATGAGCTCTTCTTTATTGAGTTGAGAGGCCTCAAATCTTATTGTCTCTGTTACAAGATTTACTGATACCTCTTGAATACCTGCTACTTTCCGTGCGGTTTTTTCAACTTTACGAACACATGCAGCGCATGTCATGCCTTCTACTGTAAATTGTTGCGAACCATTAATTTTTAAGTCATCCTTTTTCATTTTTTTGGAAACATTTCATATAAGGCTGATATCTCTTCTAAAACTGAATCATCGCCATTAACAATCCCTGTTTTAACGCAGGAATGAAGATGGTCGCTCAATATTTTTGATTCTAGTTTTTCCAATGCTTTTCTGACTGCATAACTTTGTTTTAAGATATCCATGCAGTATCTTTCATCTTGTATCATTGTTTTTACTGCGTTAACATGTCCTTGTATTGATGCAATTCTTTGCATAATTAGTTTATTTTTTGTTTTATTCATTTATTTCTCCTTTGGTACCGCTACTGTTAATTGAATTGGTTGTTCCCATGGCATAATAATGTTTTCAATATTTGTATACTGAAATGTATCCTCTGATTTTTCCTGGTCAAATTGTGCTATGAGATGGCTATATGAATTTTCTGGGTGAATAATTGAAAAAGAACCGCAGCAACAATCTTGAAGTCGAAAGTTAGGTTGTTGACGATTGAATTCTAAATTAATCTCACAACCACAATGACAACTATAATTTATTATAGCAATATCGGATTGCTGTGAATCAATTACTAATTTTGGTGACCAGTTTTTTTTGTCTTCATGGTTGGTCTTAGATATATTATCAAAACTACTAAGTGGATAATCTGCATTTATCAGTGCTTTTTTTAATAAGTGCATGGACTCAATGTCTATAATTTCTACAATAAATGATTGTTTATCAGCATCACCAGAAACAAATTCGATTTCATCGATTTTATCAATTTCACTTTTGATTGTATTAATACAGTGTTCGCAGCTTATATTTGATGATTTTAACAGAATACTGAATGACATAAAGAATCTCCTTAATACCACCCCCCATGGGTGGGGTGTATACATATTATTGATATTATCATTTAGGTGCAATGATACTGTGGGTTATATATGTATATAATTATTGTAGTTGAATTGGTTAAACGTATGTCAATAAGTAATTTTACATGCCAAATTTGTAAAAGTTTTTACAATACCCGACACCAAAATTTAATTCCTCTTGAATTAAGTATTGATTTTAAAAGTGATGAATCAATACTTCTGTGTGAAATGTGTAATTCAATTAAACAGAATATTGATGAGCATATTTCAAAAACAAGCGGAGAGTATCATACAGTTAATAACGAGTATCTTTTCATAAATTTTTGTGAGTATTGGTCAGATTGGGCATCATCTTTATTAGATAGTCAAGAAAACAATAGACCAAAGATCGGTATGAATAAAAATAAAATTTGGAATACTTACTCTTATGCAAATCGAATGTATAATTTTTCATCTAAGCAAGAAGCGTTACAAATTATGATTGAATCAAGGCTTCAATATCAAAAATATTTGGGTATAATTTCTTTCACCAGCTATCAATCAATTTTTAAAAATATAACAAAAAATTTACTAAATTCTAATGAGTATCAATTAAGCAGGCATCTTTCATATGTTAATACAACTTTACATAATAAAATTACCATATCAGAGTGGCTAGATTGCAGTGCTGTAAATTATTTTTTAAATAATACAGCTAAATTATTCTAAATAATGCAGTGAGTTTATTGTCTTGTAGTCGTTTGATTGCGCGCTACTGATTATAGGTATGTTAATATATCAATTTAATTGAGCTAAAATATATTTTTTAATTTCTTTTATATAATTTTCTTGATATTGCTCATATGCTAAATCATGGCCTCCACAATTTTCGTATCGTAAGTATGTAGAACTTTTTGGTGATAGGGCATATATTTCATCAGCATGATTAATTGGTATTCTGTCATCATCAGTGCAATGAATGAGCATGATCGGGTAGTCAAGTTTATTTACATTCTCTGCTGGATTAATTTGACGCATATTGATGCCTTCATATAACCTTGCTGACCAAATAATACCATGGCTTAATTGGCCTGCAATAAATGAAGGGATTGGTGTTCTTCTTGCTACTTCACCTGCAAGTAAATCTACTAAGTTATTGAAAGGTGCATCGGCAACTACGCCCTTTACAGATTGATTCGTATGTGCAGATTGCAAAACAAGCGATGCTCCATAGCTTGTGCCAAATAATAATACTTGGTCAATATTTCTTTCTTTTTTTAGATAATCTATTGCACCATTAATATCTCCAATATCCTTTACAGTTAGGCCCACTTTTGTTTTCGTTGATTCCCCATGTCCTCTAATGTCAAATAATAATGCTGGGTATCCAAGATCATATATTTCTGAAAACATCTTAAGTCTGATTGCACGATTTGCATCGATGCCATGAGCAAAAATAATTGCTTGATTTTCATTTTTATTTGGTAGCCACCATGCCTGCAATATAATCTCTGGATTATCTGCAGCTTGAAATTCTACTTTTTCAAATTGTAAATTATATTGGGATGGTGTTTCTGTATGTACGTTGACTATTGATTGAAAAGAAAGCATAGTTACATAAATAGATAATCCAAAATAAATACCAAGTATTATTCCTGATGGAATCAAAATTCTTTTTTGTAATATTTTGCGCAGAATATTTTTCACAATAAGCCTTTTGCTAAGAATTTATAGTAATTAAGTATAGAGTTTTATTTTATAAGTGTAAGCTTCTATCCGTATATATTGTTGATTAATACTCAACATCAACTGTATCAACGCTCTTCCACAAATACCATGTTGCTATAGTCTGCCATGGTATCCATCTATTCGAAATTTTCTCTATACTTTTTAAGTTTGTTCTTGCTGGAATATTATAATTTTTTTCAATTGCATTTAATAATCCAATATCTGCTAATGGCAAGACATTTTTTCTACCTAGATGAAATATCAAAAACATTTGAGCCGTCCATATGCCGATACCTTTTATTTTTGTAATTTCATTGATGACTTCTTCATCTGTGAGAGAATTCCAACTTGTACTTTCTATATTTGAATTACTCAAATCTTTTAGATATGAGATTTTTTGTCTTGATAAGCCAATTTTTTTTAATTTGGTTTCTTTTATATTGATTATGTTCTGTTGTGTAATTTGTCCATCTAACAAAGTTTCTAATCTTGACCAAATGCTTGCTGCTGCCTTTATTGAAATTTGCTGTCCAACAATTGACTGTGTCAAAGTTTTAAAAGCGTTATTTTTAAACTGTATCTTACTTTTGGGAAATTTTTGAATGATATCGCCCAGTACGTTATCTACTTCTGTTAGATACTTGATACCATATTCCCATTCTTTTTTTGTGAGTCTACTAGACATTCTTGTTAGTCAATTTCTTTCTAACAATTGCATCAGTCATTTTTGCAACTTTTACCATTTCTTTTACATCATGGACTCTAATGATATCTGCACCTCTGTCAATAGCGATACTTGTTGTCGCTGCTGTCCCCTCAATCCTGTTTGCGGTTTTTGAGTCTAAAATATCACCTATATGTTTTTTTCTTGAAGTACCAATTAGAATAGGGTAACCAATTTTTAATAGATTTAATTGATTAATAATTTCGATATTTTGTTGTGTATTTTTATTAAAGCCTATGCCAGGGTCAATAATGATATTGTCCTTATCAAGGCCACTTTTTAATAATTTGTCGATACTCTTCAGCAGATCTATTTTGATTTGTTGTAATACATTAGTCCCACTTGGAATTGGCATATTATGGACAAGAATATAGGGTAGATTAAGCTTACTGATGAGATTAATCATATTTGGATCGTGTTTTAGCATAGATACATCATTAATTATTGAAGCACCATTTTTTGTTGCCTCTTGAATTACAGCAGTATTTTTTGAATCAATACTGATAGGTATATCTGTTTTTTGATTAATCAACCTAATGGCTGGTATAACTCTAGTAAGCTCCTCTTGAATTGATACTGACTTCACAGCTCCGTATACAGATGCTGGTCTTGTTGACTCACCGCCGATATCTATGATGTCAGCACCATTGTTTACAAATTTCTTTGCTTGTTTTTCTATTGCACTTAAGTCAAATGCAATGCCGTCCCCTGAAAAGGAATCATCTGTGACGTTAATAATGCCCATGATGTATGTTCTTGATCCCCATTGGAACTGAATATTATTTGTCCTCATTTAGATACCTGTGTCTCTATTAACAAAGCTAAAATGACCGATGCAATAAGCTATACTTATAGCAATGATTAGTACAGTCAAGTTTATTAGTTCTACTGAACCTTGGAGAATCATATTGCCATCATAATAATAGAATGGTGATAGGTATTTCATTGGCTCAATGGATGACCATATTGAATGTAATGTATTCATAAAATATGATGATCCAATATAAAATCCAGTTAAGCTAATACCAAGATTTCGTTTCTTAGTTAATGATTGCACTGCTAAAGCAAAAAATCCAAAAAATATAGCGAAAAGAAATAGTGAAATCGTACAGATAAATACATCAATTAAATTTATACCAAAAGCGAATAGTATATTTGATAAACAAACTGCCAAAAATACACTATTTGAAATAATGAAAGCAACTGTAATCATTGCAAGAGATTTTTCAATCATGATTCGAGATCTGCTAATTGGGCTTGCAAGCAGAAGCTCTAAAGTGCCTGAATCTTCTTCTGCTCCAATAGAACTAGATCCCATGCCAATTGTAATAATTGCCAAACATACTGGTAAAAATATTCCATATAGCTCAAAGCCAAGCCAGCCTGCTGGAGTGCCAGGATCTGCCTCTTCACCAAAAAATGCTTGAAAGCTTCCGCCACCATTTTCAAATATTTCTGAAAATTCTCTTCCTACAGAATCATACATAGAAATAATGAGCATTGCGAGTAAACTTAACACAACGGTCCAAATTGTTAGACTTTTTCTTCTGTCCCAAATACTACACATATAAATAGAGTTTTTATTAAACATTATTTTTGACTCTTTTCGTAATATTGCATAAAGACATCCTCCAAGCTTGTTTCTTGTTCATCAAGATCAAGTACTTTATATCCGGCAATTGCCTTAATAAATGTGTCTATACTACCAGTAACTGTAAAGATCATATCCTTGTCATTGCTTGAAATGACTCTAATGTCTGTAAACTTTTTAAACTCGGATATATTAGGGATTTTGTCAAAACGTACTTTGTATTTTCTATAGTTAATTGTATTTTCATCTTGCAAGTTTTCAGTTGCAATTAATTTTCCATCACGAATAAAACCAGCTCTATCACAAATTTTTTGTACTTCCGTCAAATCATGAGAAGAAATAAAAGCAGCTTTACCGGCTTTTTTCATTTCTAGTATCATTTCATAGAATACCTGTTTTATTAATGGATCTAGGCCACTTGTTGGTTCATCCAAAATTAATAAATCAGGTTTATGCATAAATGCTTGAAGTAGCCCTATCTTTTGTTTATTTCCTTTTGATAATTGTTGAATAGGCCTATCCATGGGAGCATCTAGCCTATTTATCAAGTCAGCCACATACTTCCAATCACTATTTTTACGTAAATAAGCAAGATGGTTGAGGACTTGATTGCCAGTCATATTTCCATATAGGGCAATATCTCCTGCAAGATATCCCACATGCTCTTTTAATCTCACGCTATCTTTTACACTATCCAGTCCAAATATTTTAATATCTCCACTGCTTGGTGCAATGAAATTAAGCATTGTTCGAATAGTAGTGCTTTTACCAGCTCCATTAGGGCCTAAGAATCCAAATATTTCTCCTTTATTTACCTCTAGATTTAGATTCTCAACTGCTATTAATTCTCCATAGAGTTTAGAAAATTCACTTATGCAGAGTGGTTTTGTAGAATTCATATTTACCTCGGTAACAGTATATTATCAGATTCACAATCTAAACGTTGTTATATTCTTTTGCTATTTCTTTACAAGGCTTACTACAAGTTGCTTGCTGATAATTATCGTTAATAATTGTTATTAGGCTCATACAAGGAGTATAAATATTTGCACACCTCATAAATGTAACATTATTGCTTAATGCTTGATCGGCTGCAAGCCATAATGCTCCTTGCATGTTTGTTGGAATTGGTTCATTTGGAGTCCCTGTTACAAATTTTGTTTGTCCAGCGATAATTAAGCTTCTAATATATCCTGCAAAGTCATCTTTAGAAACTGCATTTACTTCAGTTGCAGTATACTCTTTTCTCGTTTGCATATTTATTGCTTCAGTAGGACGCATTCGTAGTAATCCATCTGGCAATGCATTAGCATATAACCCAATTTCATTAATGTAATCAAATATCCATTCAAACTTCTTTCCTTGTGAAATGAAGACTTCCATCGTACGATATTCAGGTTTAGTATCATATGTATTTAAACATCCATATTTATTCATCCACCACAACATACGCTCTTTAAGCATACTTTGTACTGTAATAGTTGCTGAGTCTACTGGTTCTTTTGTTGATGCAGCTTGAATCATTAATTGATCTATAGCAAATGCTGTATCTGTAACTGTTTCTAAAGCATTTTGAGCATTTTTTGTAATCTTAGAATTACTCGCTCCTATGTACTTTTTTCTTATTGATGATATGATGCCACCTAATTCAAATGGTGCTGTAGTGAGCTTATCAATAGTATCAATTTTTTGTAAATTTTCTAATCCAGCATATGTCCATCCAAGCTTTGGTTTCCAGAAAAGCTTATAGCTACTATGTCTAACAATATTCATAATTCTATCTAACCTATATAAGATTAATTTTACTAAAATCTATGTAAATATTTTGTAGAAAATTTAGATGAGTTGCTTAATCTCGTTTTTCTTTTCGAGCTATAACAACTCGTTTATTACCATCAAGCTCCATTTTTCGTAAACGAACTGATTGGGGAGTTACTTCAACTAATTCATCCTCAGCGATAAATTCCATAGACTCATCTAATGATAACTTTTTTGGTGGTCGTAGAACAACAGTAGTGTCAGATGAAGCCGCACGCATATTAGTTAATTTTTTCTCTCTTGTTATATTTACATCTAGATCTTCAGTTCTATTTCGTTCTCCAATAATCATGCCTTGGTAAACCTCTGTACCTGGATCAATAAATAATTCTCCGCGATCGGCCATGCCTGTGCACGCAAATGCAGTTACTTTGCCAGCTCTATCAGAAACAATTGCTCCGCTGTTTCTTTGTGGAATTTTTCCAAACCACTCATGGTAGCCATTAAATAATTTATTCATAATGCCAGCACCTTTAGTATCTGTTAAAAATTGACTACGAAAACCTATAAGTCCCCTAGAAGGAATAATAAATTCCATTGAAACGCGTCCGCGACCATGGTTTTGTAAATCAGTCATCTTGCCTTTACGTGCAGAGAGTTTATCAGTAATGACTCCTATTTTATCATCGGGAATATCAAGAAAGACTTTTTCCATAGGCTCCATAACTTTTCCATTTTCTTCATGAGTAATTACATTTGGCTTAGAGACCATAAATTCAAAATCTTCACGACGCATTGTCTCAATCAAGACAGCCATTTGTAATTCACCTCTGCCTCTAACTTCAAAGACATCACTTCTGTCTGTCTTGTGAACTTGCAATGAGACGTTGCTTAATGTTTCTTTTACAAGACGTTCATGAATATTTCTAGAAGTTAAATAAGTACCCTCCTTACCAGTAAAGGGACTATTATTGACGTAAAATAGCATTGAGACAGTTGGGTCATCGATTTGGATTCTTGGTAAAGGCTTTGGATTATCATTTTCTGAAATTGTGTCGCCAATAGTCATATTTTCTATCCCTGCTACTGCAATGATATCGCCAGATTCAACTTTATCAACTTTAGTTTTTTGTAATCCTGTAAATGTATATAATGCTGAAAATTTTAAGTCATTTTTAATTTCATTTTCCGTACATAATGCATATGATTTTGCAGTAGTTAATATGCCATTACTCAAGCGACCAATCGCAATTTGTCCAACATATGGATCGTATGTAAGGTTAGTAATAAGAAATTGAGAAACATAACTGTCATCAGCAATTGGGCCTTGGAAGTTATTTATCAACGTATCAAAAAGTGGCGTAAGGTCTGTTGATCCATCCCCCAACTCTAAATGGGCTATCCCTTGTTTAGCATTAGTATAAATAATTGGAAATTCAATTTGCTCTTCATTAGCATCAAGTTCAATAAATAAATCATATACTTCGTCAACAACTTTATTGATACGTTCGTCTTCTCTATCGATTTTATTAATCACTAAAATGATTGGTAAACTTGCTTCAAGTGCTTTTTTTAAAACAAATCTAGTTTGTGGCAATGGACCTTCACTTGAGTCAACAAGTAATAATGCTCCGTCTACTAAGTTTAGACTTCTTTCGACTTCTCCACCAAAATCAGCGTGCCCAGGAGTGTCAATAATGTTGATCTTGATATCATTGTAAAATATCGATGTATTTTTAGCAGAGATAGTAATTCCACGTTCTTTTTCAAGCTCCATTGAATCCATAACTCGGTCTTCAACTTCTTGATGATCACTGAATGATCCACTTTGCTTTAGTAGGCCATCAACAAGAGTGGTCTTGCCATGATCAACGTGGGCAATAATTGCTATATTTCTATAGTTATTCTTTCTTGTATTCATCAAAAAA
>JAQWMB010000018.1 GCA_029246995.1 Dehalococcoidia bacterium
AATAAATTCTTTGCTCTTTTTTCAAGCTCACTAGTGTTTTGGATATAACTTGCAAGAGTGGGTCGTGTTAAATAAATACTACCTTGCTTCTGAAGATCTAAAGGATTTATTGATGGGGGGCTTCCGCTTGATTGACCAAAAGATATTAATGAACCTCTTGGTCTCAACAAGCTGAGACTTTTGGTTAAAGTTGTTTTACCTACAGAATCGTAAACAACATGCATTTGATTTTCACCTATATAATTGGTTGCATTTTCTAGAAAATCATCTTGTGTATATAGAATAATATGATCAGCACCTGCTTTATAGGCAAGCTCTGCTTTGTCTTCAGTAGAGGTTGTCCCAATAACTTTGGCTCCTTTTTCTTTAATAATTTGTGTGAGCAATAATCCAACGCCTCCTGCAGCTGCATGAACAAAAACATTCATATCTTTTTCAACATTAAAGCAATCTGAAGTCAAATATTCTACTGTTAATCCTTGCAGCATAATCGCTGCTCCTAATTCGAAGCTTATGTTGTCTGGGAGAGTAACAAGTTTATCTTCTGGGACAACAGCGTATTCAGCATATGCACCAAATACCATTGAGTATGCCACCCTATCTCCATTAGAAAAACGCTTTACTTTTTTACCTACTTGCTCTACAACGCCAGATGCTTCTGATCCAATCACTTGTGGCATTGGGCCTGGATACTTCCCCATTCGTTGATAGATATCAATAAAATTAACGCCTGCATAATTAATTTTTATTAATACTTCATTGTCATTAGGAAAGGGGATAGCAATATTGTCTACAGTTAATTGACTTGCATCACCTGTTTGCTGAATTGTTATGGCTTTCATGTATTTTCAATTCGTATATAAAATTTTTTGAATTCCCTGGATGCTTTCTATCGTATTATCATGGCCCATATCATAGGTTTCAACAGTTAATGATAAATCTTTTTCATTAAAATAATTAACCATTTCACCCATTCTTTCTGATGATATATAGGGGTCTTTAGTTCCAAACTGTGCTAAATAACTAGTTGTTTTTGCTCGTTGCCAATTAATGTCTAATTCTTCCAAGGGAGGCAAGAAACCACAAATTGGAATACAAAGCTTGATTGGTTCGAGTCCATTATTTATAAATGACAAGCCAATTGCTAGTCCTGCTCCTTGAGAGAATCCGCCAACAATAGTATCTGCTCGATCAAGATTATTATTACTGCATAATGAAGATATTAATTCATCAAGTTCATTTAATCGATCTGTGATTTCGCTTTTATTATCTTTATTGTACCATGAGACACCGCGTTCGCTAATTTTAATAGGAGCTCTTGGAGCTACAATAAGACATTCTTCATTAGGGTCCATGAGTGGGCCAAGTGATGCTAAATGGTATTCGTTTGCGTCATAACCATGAATAAGCATCAAAAGTTTTTTTGGATTGCCTCTACCTTCGATAACGTAATGTTCTGGAATCATAATTAACCTAACTATTTATTAAATATTGATATATTATAGCAATAAATCAATTATACAAAGAGATCTATTTTAGTATATTGTTTGTTCATTATATCTTTTGGGCCTGTCTTAAAATATTGAGTTAAAATATAAAGATACACTCTACAAATTAATATTTATAAAAATAATTCTGAACTGGAAGGAAGATTGTTTAATTAATCTTCTGTTTGAATAGTTTCTGTTCCACTAATCGTAATTGTAATATGAGACATACTAAATCCATCAGTTGCTCCATGCCAATGATTTTCTCCTGCTTTTATTAAAACCATATCGCCCCTTTCTACATCAAATTCTTCTTCTTCATTACAAACTTTACCAAAGCCATCGTTAATAATAAGTATTTGATCCCCAGAATGAGTATGAAATTTAGTTCTTGTTGAAGCAGGGAAGTTTACTATGGCAAAATTAAAATTATTACTATCTTCATGTTCTAAAATTGTCTGAGCATAAACTGTATTTGTGAATAATGATTCATTCCTTGCTAGTCTTGGAATCTCATTAAATGTTACTTTTTTCATCATTTACCCTTCATTTATTTAATTGATATTTAGGAATCATAATTAAACTAACTATTTATTAAGTGTTTTTTGTATAACTTTTCTTAGGTTAGTAATAGTTTCCATAAACGTATTATGTATGAAAGTTATGAAAAGAAGTTAAAGGAAAAATAAAAATATTATAAAAAAAAGGAGTGCCTTTCGACACTCCTTTCTTTTATCGAATCAGAGTAAACTCTTCTTCGATTAGCCTTTATTGGGTCTACCTATAATATCTAAACCCCGTCTTCTAGTTTTATGAAAATTTTAAGAATGGTAGATTTAAAATTTTCCTAGCTGACAGTTGAGTGGTTTTTTCTACTCCCCCGCAGGCATATCTATATACTACATTAATCATAAAAAAAGTCCAGAAGATAGATGATGACTTATCAACAACTTTTCAACATTCTAGGGTATATTTTGTAGGCCAGAATTTAATATAATTTTCTTCGTAGTAATTTTTTTGATTAAGCCTTTTTCAATTTTTATTTTCTTTAATTCTGGTGCTACATATTTTTGAAATTTTTCCATACTTTTTTTAATTGATTCATTTTGCATTCCGCCAAAATTAAACCAACACATTAAGTTACTAAGCCCCATTTCAGCAAATGGTTTCAGCTTATTGAAGACCTCTTCAGGTGTTCCACCAAGGAGCCAGCCACCTTCTAAGTATGCTTGCTTACGTACTTCAAATTGCTCTTTGGGTAAATCGTCTACTCCTGTATTGGCCATAGCACTTCTTTGAATGTAGTTATTAATTTCTTTAGATAATGTATTTTTCCAATCCTCTCCTTTATCGGCTATGTATATTTGCCTCAATACTCCTGTGTTTTGCCAGGCATTGAGCTTGGCAATTTCAGATAGTTTAGCTTTTCTCATGCCATCAAAATAATACTTTATTCTCGAAGCAACAATTTCTGGATTTTGAGGACCCAATAATATAGACCATCCATTTGCTCCAATCCACTCAAGTCTCTCAGGGGTTGTTGATGCAATCGCAATACGTGGATAGGGTTTTTGAACGGATGATGGAATAATTCTTCCGCTTACTTTTCCATTATAATACTTGCCTGAATAACTGAACTCACTTTTGGCATCCCATGCTTGAAAGACTACTTTCATAAATTCAGCCATCATTTCATGTCTGTTCTCGATATCTAGTCCGTAGCCAGTGTATTCATCTACAGAATTGCCAGGACCTATTCCAATAATCACTTTACCATTTGTTAATTGATCTAAGAGATTAATTTGAGTTGCAAAACGTACAGGATGGTGAAATGGAGCTACATTTACTGAAAATCCTATATTCATTGATGGAGCTTTTTGAGAGATTGCAGCAGCAAGTAATATTGGGTCTGAATAAACATTATAACCAGTAAAATGATGTTCAGTCAGCCAAACATCACTATAGCCTAATTGTTCTGCTAGAACTACTTGGTCAAGTAGTTCTGCTATAAAATTTCTAGCATCACTATCATCGGGTTGGGGGTTTATATAATAGCTAAATCTCATAGTACCTCTTTATTGTTACTGTAAAAAATATTCAATTTCTTTGGCCCACAAATCAGGTGCTTCTTGAGGAATAAAATTTCCTTTGGAAGGCAACTGAATTACTTTTGCATTTTGTAAAAGATCAAGAAATTTTTGTTGAGAACGAATTAGTTCACTTGTTGTTCCATGTATAACTAGCGTAGGTGTTTTAATACGGGAAACAGCATCCCATGTATCAAAGCTACACATTGCAAATGGCCCAGCACCTTCACATCCCATATCACCATAAACATCTTTACAATTTTCTGTTGAGTTTGAAATTAATTGATCAATAAATAATTGCTGGTGATGTAATTCATTTGGCGGTATACCTAGTCCAGGAAAATCTTTTGTCTTATCCCATAGTTCGATTAAATGTGAACCATCAGCTAATTCTGGTACATATTTGTGTATTGCCTCATGTATTGCCTTACGTTTTGGGTTATTCCAATTAAAGACTTCTTCAACAATTAATTTATTCAATCTATCTTGCCATTTTGAAGCTAATGCAAGAGCAATTTGGCCACCAGTGTGTGCACCAAAAAGAGAAAATTTTTTGACTTTTAGTTCATCTAATAACCAAATAATAGATTGGGCAAATTCTTCTAATGTCTCATATGCTTTTGGAGGCCTGTCAGATTGCCCATATCCCATTGTCGTAATTGCAATGTTCCTCCTATTTTGATTTAATAATGGCAATAGATCGTTAAAAAATGCTGAAGATGAAGGTGTAGGGTGCAAGAGAACAAGTGTTTCTTCACCATGGCCAAGCTCTCTATACTCCATGTTGCCATGTTGAGTTTGGGCAAAACCTCTTAGTATTTCCAAGAAATCTCCTAGTTTTTATTAACTATTTAAAAATGCTTTTATTTCCTTAGACCAAATATCTGGATTCTTTGCAAATGTAAATCTGTTAGTTGCTGGTATTCTAATACCTGTAGCATTAGGAATAGTTGCTAGAAATTTTTCTTGTGAACGCCCTAGCTCACTATTAGTCCCATGAATTACAAGTGTAGGAGCAGTAATATTTACTGCGTTGTCCCATAAATCATAGTGGCACATAGACCAAGGACCAGCGCCTTCCCAGCTCATGCCTCCATATGAGTCAGGATTAGAACCTATATTTGCTTTTAGTACGTCAAGGAAACCAAAACGAATAGCTTCTGGTGTATTTTCACCTTCTGATTTATTGCCATCTTCATTTGATTTATGTACACTCTGCCACATTTCAGATAAGTGACTGCCATCTGGTTTTTCAGGTCTATCATGAATACGTAAATGTACAGCTCTTCTTGCTTCTGTGTTCCAGTTAAAACACTCTTCAAGAATTAATTTGTCTACTCTGTCTTGATGATGTGCCCCAACACCAGCTGCAATGACTGCACCTGTGTGCGTTCCAAATACATTAGCTTTATCTAGGTTTAGTCCATCCATTAACCAAGTAACACCACGAGCAAATTCTTGGATTGTTGTATAAGGCTCTTGTGGTCTATCTGACTCACCGTATCCTATAGAAGACATGGCAATACATCGAACCTCATCGTTAAGGTGGGGGAAAGCACCAATAAAAAATGAAGACGAACGCGGAGTTGGGTGCAGCATAATTAATGGTTTGCCATCAGCAGGACCAGATTCTCTATATTCAATGTTTCCATGAGGTGATTGTATAAAACCTCTTTTTATATAATTTGATTGTTTAACTTCAGTCATTATTAACTCCTTCGCCATTTAAAGTTTGGAATATCATTCTAGCTTATTTTATACTAGGTATTCAATATTTTTTTTTGTTAGTATATAAATTATGAAAAATAAATTAATAACTGCATATTCCATGAATTCGATAAATGATACGTGGGATAGCGATAGTTCACATGTTGCAGCTAATAATACTGTATATATGGTATACGAACCTTTGACTTTTCCAAGCGTTGAAATTGATAATGCTGGCGTTCGTTATCCTGCTGCAAATGATTTAATGCCTCGGTTAGCTTCTAGCTGGGAAAATCTTGATAATGCAAAAAAGTGGCGAATACATTTGCGCAAGAATGTAATTAATCAATATGGACATGAATTGACTGCTGATGATGTTGTCTGGAGTTGGCTGAGAACCTACGAACTGCGACGAGTTGGAAGATGGCGTTCACGACGAGTCGCTGGTGTGTTTGAAAGTAGTGATATTATTCAGAAAGATAAATACACAATAGATTTTATCTTAAACAGACCAAATGAATTTTTTCCTCAATATCTATCATTTTCAACTAATGTGATTGTTGATTCTATTGAAGCACGCAAACATATTAATGAAGATGATCCATGGGCAGTTAAATGGTTAGAAAAGAATCCTGCTGGTTGGGGTGCTTTTAGATTAGCAGAACAAGGCAATAATCAAATTAGACTGCAGGCTAATGAAACTTATTGGGCTGGACAATCACCAATTCAAGAAATTATTCAAATTGGCGTGCAAAATAGAGATGAGGGGCTTGCCTTATTACGGAATGGCGAAGTAAATTGCTTAATGAATTTGTACCCTGAAGAATTACAAGAATTTTCTTCTCAATCAAATATTCAAACTAATCTTGTGCGTTCTAATCATTCAAAGCTTGAATTTGATTACACGGCAGCGCCATTTGATGATCTCAATGTAAGGCAAGCAATTGCATATGGGCTTCCTTATGAACGTATTATTGAAGAAGCTTATATGGGATTTGCTCAAAGAAGTACTAGTCCTATCCTCAGTGTATCTTCGGGTTACTCGAATGCCTATGCTCCATATGAAACTAATATAGAGAAGGCAAAATTATTAATGGCTAATAGTAAATATCCTGAAGGTATTTCAACTGAATTATTTATTGATCCTACCAATGAATCCATTCGCTTTGCTGAAATAGCTCAATGTTCTCTAAAAGAGATTGGGATAGAGCTAACCATTTCAAACTTAAACTGGCCTGAGCCACTGCAAAATGGGAGACCACCTATGTGGTTCCATAGTGATTGCGGGCATGCTTTAACTGAACCAATTTATGATCTTTGCCATGACTTTGATCCACCAATGGGCATCTTAGGTGGTCTATTTATACGAAACGATAGTTTTGTTGAAAAAATTACTGCTATTAAAAATGCTTCGCTGTCTAACAAAGCGCACATGTACGCGGAAATTCAAAAAGATATTATTGATTTTACGCCATGTGTGTTTATTGCTGAAAATCAAACTGGATGGGCTATTCACAAGTCAGTTGATCCATGGATATACACTGAGCATAACTTAGGTCTAAATGCTACTGTGTGGTCAACGCATCGCAATCAAATGAATACTTAACATTGAATATCCTCCTAATAATGATTTTCTTAATGTCGAATGGGTCGCTGAAGAATGGTCGCCTGATCACTAAATGAAAGTTACTCAATAATTTTTCTAAGTAGCTCCATCGCTGTATAGTTATCAAGCTCTTGCCAGACATGCAAAATATATTCATGTATGATTTTTGTTCCTCCAATGATAGCAATGAGTATGAGCTTGCTATTTCTGCTGACATTGTTAAAGCTATTAAATTGAAATTTGTATGCAAAGAAAATAAATGCAAATTCAAAAAAATTAGGAAAGAAAAACAAAATTCCTCGTAATGAAAATATTTCAAATAAAACCATGCCAATTATTCGATAAACAAATAATCCAAGAAGAATATTTTTTGTAGTTTTGTCCCATCTTCTGGATACGAGTAAAAATGTTAGAAGATAAAAGCAATCAAGAATTTTATCAAGCTGCTGATAATTGGAAACGCCTCCCAATTGTAAGGATTGCATGAAAAATAGATCTGATAAATCAATGGCAATAACAGCGAGCCCACCAAAGAAAGGAGAAAATAGAACAGGCAGAGACCCAATGATTCGTATAATGGCTATTATGATCTCTTCTAAATTCATGGCTTACTTAATAAGTGTAAGTTTTTCTAAGTATGCAGCAGCGGATTTAACAAATGCTACTCCAGACATTTTGTATGCGACCATGCCTGCTTCCATAATAACTAAGCCTTCAATCTCACGCACTTGTTCTATTGTTGCACCATTTACTAGTGCTGCTCGCAAATGAGCAGTGCCGCCCCAGTCATTATGTAATAAAGTGTCGATAGCAACTGCATTGAGTTCTTTGATAATCTTAGGTGTAAAGCCACCTTCTTCTTCTCGTTTCATTGTTTCTTTACGAAGTAAAAAATATCCTTCAAGCATTTCTAAGCTCTCCTTGCCAAGCAATGCCCAGAATTCAGGCATTGGTGCGTTGAAACTCCTTTGAAAATACTCATGAATTTTCTTTTCTTCATCATTCGTAGGATCAATAATATTCTCTATAAGTACTGGGAATATCTCTTGATCTAGGGGTACGAGTTTTTCACCTAGATGATGATAGGAAGTCAGCTTTGGCATTGGTTCAAGTGCATCAAAATCGATATTTAAAGTTGGTTGTAATGTTATTGCATACTTGAGGCATTCTGAGCCTATATCAATAAATGTTCCTAACCCTTGTCCGGTTAGATTAAAGCATACATTTTCTGTTAACTCTTCTACTTTTAATCCCCAATGCATTGCAGCATGAGTCCACCAAAGTGCTGATTGTTTGTTTCTTGCTGCTTTTGCAATACTCATTGCTACTAGGGCCTTATATCGTTTAGGGATGGACCCACCTTCTGATGGATCCTTGAATAAATGATTCCACATCGTATAATGGCCTTGTAAAGAAGTTGGGGCAACGTCATACATAAATTGAATGTGGTCAGGGACTTTTGCAAATTCTTCCTTAAAAAATTGTATAATTTCATCCGGCGTTGCGTCTGTGCTATTCATGATGACTCCAATCAAAACTATTTATTTATCTCAAAAGATTTTTGAAAATCTACCTTAATGTGATGTTTCATAATTCTATTGATATCTTGAATGATATCAGCTTCATTCCATTTCAGATGTTTTTTGTCTTTAATAATTTGTTCTCCATTTATAAAGACATCGTTAACAAGAGCAGGGCTACCAGCTAATACAATGTTTGATATCATTCCAGTAATTGGATGCAATAATGAAGACTTTTGATCAAGGATTATAAAATCAGCAGCCTTACCTTTTTCCAAAGAGCCAATTAAATTTTCTTTATGAATTGCTCTAGCGCCTTTGATAGTTCCAAGTTGGAGTGCAAGGAGTGGATTACCATAATCGAAATTTTTTGGAATAGTTCGTTGTGCAAGTATTGCATATTTCATTAATTCAAAGAAGTTATGACTGTCATTTGGTTGATCTAATCCTAGCCCAATTTTAGATTTTTCTAATGTATGCAGATTTGCTGTGCCAGTTCCAATCAACATATTATCAACTGGGCAATATGCAAAACCAATATTTTTGTTTTTTGCAATCTCTATCTCTTTCTCATTAAGCCATACTGGATGATAGCCAATAAACTCACTATTAAATGCGCCTAATTCATCTAGAAATTCTAATAGCGTTTTTCCAAAACGTTCAAGTGGATCGCGCGCAGCATCTTGGCTGTATGCTAGGTGCATGCCAAACATTAGATCATTATCTTGGGCTATTTGTATTAATTCTTTTAGTAATGGTTGCTCTAATCTATGTAATGCCATGGCTTCAATACCTAATTCAATAAGCGGTGATGGCAATAGTCGTAATAATCTTTCAGTTTCGTTGCGTGCTGTTAGAATATCGTCATGGTATTGTTGCTCAAAAAAATCAGTCTTATTCACTGATGAACGCATCAACACTGCGCGTATTCTAGATTCATGTAACGCATCAATCGTTCCGTTAAAGTTACCTTCTTTTCCTTTTAAGGCAATTTGGCTATCAACCGTAGTAGTAACACCTGATAGCTGCATTTCGTATAATGCTAATTTTGATGAAATGTAACATGTTTCTTCATTCATAAATTGACGTAATCTATTTGGAAACCTATCCATGGCCTTGCCGCTAACATTAACAAATGACTCGTCACCCATCCCTCTGCCGAGCGCAGCAATAAGATGAGAATGTGTATTGATGAACCCAGGTAAGATAATATTATTATTTGCATCAATTGTATTGTCTGAATTGTAGTGACAATCTTTCATGCTGCCAATATCAGAGATAGAGCCATTTTCAATTGCAAGGAAGCCAACTTCATCCATAGCATCACCGACAATAGTATTGCTTTGATCCATTGTTAAGATTGTTGCATTTGTTATTAGCACATCGATATTTTGCATGATTGACCTACGTGTATGGTAAAGTTATTGTAATCAAAAATTATGATTTTGTATGTGTCCTATTAAGAAAAAGTAGATTCCTCATGAGTGAAGAAAAAACAACTGGCGAAGAAGCGTGGTCTCAAGAAAAGGGATTAAGTGATGTTGTTGTAGCTCAATATAAATCACAAATTCTAGAATTTATTTCTAATAAGAATACTCATATGGCGTATTTAATGTCTCGAAGAAATAATGGTGAAGAAATAATGCGACCCGTTGGGACATTTGTGACTGATTGGACTGTGGAAACTCTAACACAAGATGTTCAGCCAAAAACAAATCATATTATGAATGATGCTAATGTTGGTTATTTGTGGGTAGGGAAGGATACTCGTGATGCTTCGCTATGGAACCCTTATGTTGTTTGGATGCATGGATTTGCAGAGATAATTACTGATCAGGATTATGTAAGAAATTTTTATGAACGACGAAAAGCGAAAACTGGGGTTGGAGTCGTTCATCATGATGATGGCAAAACGATGCATTATGTGATTAAAACAATACCAAAATATATTCGTGCTGAAGGATGGCATGGTCGAAATGCTATTGTCATTAAGGACTTTAATTAGTTTATTCTTTTAGTGTAGGCTTATCAGCTAGCATGAATGATATTGAGCCAAATGCTGCTAGTATCGCAAGAATAATAAATCCCATATTGTAACTACCAGTTGTATCTGCTAGATAGCCTGCAAATAATGGCCCCGATGTAATAGCAATAGTAATTCCTAATGATGAAAAACCCATGATAGTTCCATAATGTTTTGTACCAAAAAAATCAGCTCGAATTGCCATCATGAGTGGACCCCGTGTCCCCCAGGCAAAACCATGCAGTAAGGCAAAGCAGACTATTGCAATGGTTGAATCAAATACAGCCAGTAGCAATAAAGCTACGCAATGCATACCCATGCATGCCATAATAATAATTTTTTTACTATAGATGTCACCTAGTGATGCTCCGAATAACTGACCAATTGCTTGCATGATTGTCATCAGCGATACTACAAGTGCTGCTTGCTGAACACTTAAGCCACTGCCTTCAGTAAGATGTAAAATAAGATGAGCGATCACAGTCGCAACAATTAATAACGCAGAGCTATGTCCAATTGTTAACATCCAAAATGCTTTTGTTTTCATGGCTTGCATAGCAGTGAAATTCACTTTGCTATTTTGCATATTTTTATTTTTAAGAGTACTGTCATCGACATTCTCAGACTCTCCATCTGCAATATAGCCTTTATCTTCTGGCTTATGAGTAATCATTGATGAGAGTGGCAAGCCTATCAATAAAATAATTCCAGCAGATAATAGCGCATTATTTCGCCATCCTATGGAGTCCATTGAAAAAACGACTAATGGGATGACAAGGCCACCAAGAGAGAACCCAAACTGCATGATCCCAAGTGCTCGTGAACGTTGTTTTATAAACCAGTTTACGAGTGCAGCATTGAGTGTCAATGGACCAGCAAGACTTGCCCCAATTGAAATTACAAAATAAGAAGCATAAAATTCAAATAGGCTGTCTAATCTACTAAATAAAAAAAATCCAAATGCAAACAACACCATACCAAATCTTAAAAGCATTTTTGGTCCATATTTGTCTACAAGCCAACCTTGTATAGGCCCAAGTAGACCTGATTCAACTCTTGTTAACGCAAAAGCTCCTGATAAAAGTGCAAGACTCCATCCATAGTCATCTCTTAGAAATACCGCATAGGCACCAAATGCTTGAATATGCAATGCAGCAAACATCATAGAAATGCCTGAAGCGGAAAAAACAACCCACCACCCATAAAAAATTTTTCTTTTTAGTATAAAAATAATTTTTTACCTTTCATTTAATTTACTGAAATCCTTGTTGCTGTAGAAATTTTTTGTAAAAAAGTAGGATTTGTTTGAAATACTGAAAAGGCTGTGCCAGCAGATGCCCAAATTTCATCGTAGTCAAATAAATCTTTATCAATATATGTTTGTATGTTTTGTGTATGTCCAATAGGAGATACGCCACCAATATGAAATCCAGTACAATCATAGACAAAGTTAGCATCTGCTTTAGTTAATGAAACTTTTTGAGTTTCCTGAAACATATAGGTGTCAACTTGGTTTTTTCCTGAAACTAGTATTAAGATAGGCAGATTCGTTTCAGCATCTTTGAAAATTAATGATTTAACAATTTGTCCAACCTCAACACCGCTTACTTTTGCTGCTTCTTGGGCAGTTCTTGTTGTTTGGTCTCTTGTAATAATTTCTCCATCAAAATGATGACTTACTAAAATTTTATGAACTCTTTGAACGTATTTGTCCATATGAATGCCTTATATATATAGAAAAAGTGAATATTTATATATTTGATCAATATCTCTGGATAAAGTAGCTTTAAAATAACTTTATATAAATATAATAAAAAAATTGTAATAATATGACTGACATAGAATACAAATTTACGAATGCTTTAATTAAAGAATCTAGCCCATACTTACTGCAACATGCTCATAATCCAGTTAATTGGCTCTCCTGGAGTAATGAATCATTAAAAAAAGCACATGATGAAAAGAAACCAATTATTTTAAGTATTGGTTATTCAGCATGCCATTGGTGCCATGTTATGGAGAGAGAAACTTTTGAAAATGAAGATATTGCAAATATTATGAATGAAAATTTTATTTGTATTAAAGTTGATAGGGAGGAGAGACCAGATATCGATCAAGTATATATGTCTGCTGTACAATTAATGACAGGTCATGGAGGCTGGCCATTAAACTGTATTTTACTGCCAGATACACGACCATTTTGGGGTGGAACGTATTTTCCAGCTGAAGCTTGGAAAAAAAATCTCATTGAGATTACTAAGCTCTACAAAGGAAATCTTTCTCAAGTTAATGAATATGCTGAAAAGCTATCTAATGGTATTGCTGGAACTGAAGTTATTCCTAGGCAGGTCAGAGAAGATACATTTTCAACAGATACTCTTGATAACATGATAACTAGCTGGAAGAAAGATTTTGATTATGTAGAGGGTGGTTTTGGAGTAGCACCTAAGTTTCCAATGCCTTCTAGTCTTTCTTTTCTTTTAGAGTATTCGTCTTTAACAGGAAATACAGATATTCAAGACTTTGTTGATTTAACTTTACATAAAATTGCATTAGGCGGGATTAACGATCATGTTGGTGGTGGTTTTGCACGCTATTCGACAGATAAAATTTGGAAGGTTCCTCATTTTGAAAAAATGCTTTATGATAACGCTCAACTTGTCAGTTTATATGCAAATGCGTATGTCATTAATCAGAATCCTTTATTTCAGCGAGTAGTCACTCAAACATTGGAATTTATTCAACGAGAAATGACTTCTTCTGAAGGACTCTTTTATTCTGGACTTGATGCAGATAGTGAAGGGGAGGAAGGAAAGTTTTATATATGGGATCAGATTGAATTAGAGAATATTATTGGGGTCGATTATGAATTATTTTCAGCTATTTATAATGTTAATGAATATGGTTATTGGGAGGATAATGAGGATGGCATACGTAAATATATTTTGCTTCGTAAGCAAAATGATTCAGAAATTTTGAAACAATTTGACATTGATCAATCAACACTTGAAGCAAAGGTAATTGAATGGCAAGCATTATTATTAACAGAAAGAGCACATAGAATTCCCCCAGGACTTGATACTAAACATTTAATTTCTTGGAATGGATTAATGTGTCGTTCCTATATTGACGCATATTTAGCTTTTAATGATCATTCATATTTAGACATTGCTATTAACAATGCTACGTATATACTTGATAATTGCTTACAGTCAGATGGAAAGCTTGCACATACTTATGTTCAAAAGATGGATTCTAAAGAATTAATTGAAGGATTCTTAGAGGATTATGCAGCATGGATAGATGCTTTGATTAGAATTTATGAGGCAACATTTGATCAGCGATGGCTAGACTATGCACAGCAATTGGCAACTTATTCAATCGAGAACTTTTTTGACAATCAGTCAGGAATGTTTTATTTTACATCAATGAAAAGCCAAAAACTTATTGTTAGAAAAATGGAAGTTTTTGATAATGTTATTCCTTCTTCGAATTCCATGATGGCAAAGAATTTATTTTTATTGGGGACCTTATTAAGTAATGATTACTATATTCAACTTTCAAAACAGATGCTTAGTAACGCAACAGTTCAAATGGAAAAATTTACTAGTGCATTTTCAAATTATGCTTCATTGTTATTAAAATTATCTCATCCATTTTATGAAGTTGCTATCGTTGGAAAGCAAGCTAACCATTTATCGCTTCAGCTTAGTAAAGCATATCTTCCTAATAAAATTATGATTGGCGCTATTAAAGAGAGCTCATTGGAATTATTGAAGGATAAATTTAAAAATGATGAAACAATTATTTATGTTTGCAAAGATAAAGTTTGTGATTTACCAACTCGAAACGTTCATGAGGCTATTAATCAGATTAACTCGAGATAATCTAAATCTAAGAAAAGAATTAATAGGATGGACTATATCGAATTAATCTATTCGAGAACTTAAATTCACCAACCCATAAATAATCATTATCATAAAGTACGCTACCAGGCCAGAATAAGCTATCTTTTCCAATTTCTGGCACCTCTTTGTTTTCTGAGCTAATCATAGTATTAAAACTTTGTCCTGAAAGCGCAGCGTTAATATCAGTCCAAATAGCCACTTTGTTAAATCCGGTATCTGCTACAAAAAGCATATTGTTTGACAGGTTCACTCCTTCAGGTAAATTGAATATGCCAGGACCACCAACCTTTATTCCAGTGGCATTTGAAGAGAGTTGATCTATGTTAAATAAAGTGACCGTATGGTTTGTGGTAGAGGTTACAGCTAAATATTTTCCATCAGATGACATTCGTGTTGGACTAGAAAAATTAAGCGTAAACTTAGGATTGGAAGTTTTATCAGGGATGCCTTCCCATATATATACTTTATTTGCATCTTTGTCTCCGACATAAAGATAACGATCGTCAATTGCTATGCCTCTGATTTCTTGGAATTGTGCATTGCCAATACTATCTACATATGCTTTATCAGGTAAATTTGTGCCGTCAGGAATTGATTCAAATATATAGATTCCTTTTTTGCCCCCAAGGACAAAGTTGTCTTCCCATAATGCGTTGTCCCATGGTGCTTCAGGCATTGTATAAACTGCATCAGGGTGAACTCCGCTTTCATCAGGTCGCTTATTCCATAAGTATAGCTTTTTATCAAAGTCTGATGACACTAATAAGTTAGTTCCATTGGACGCTGCAACAGGATTACCAATAATAAAGTTTTCTACTAAAGTATTTGTATTCAGATCAGGGCTACCAATAGCAAAATCAGGATCTTGATCAGATCGAGTTGGTATGGAGTTATACACCACAACCTTATTTCCATTGCCAGTTGAGATATAGAGTTTATCTCCAGCAGCAGCTATACCTGGATAATCACCTGATGTGAAGTTATATCCGCTTACTGTTAAGCTTGGTTCACTTAGATTACTTGTAGGCATAGTGTCATATATATAGAGAGTGCTCCCAAACAGAGCTAATCGCCCATCGTCTAGAAATGCTCCTCGAAACCAACCACCTCTTGGATCAGCGCGATCATACATAAAAAAGCTATACATTGTTTCATCTTTTGTTGGGAATGCATTAAATACGTAGGTACCAATTTCTGAAGCACCGCTTTCCTTTGAATTATGATCTCCCACCATGAAAAATTCGCCGTTGCTTGTTAGTTGCCTAGGTGTACCAAAGTTTCCATTTCCTGTTAGCAAGATATCTGCTGATTGATTATTAGATGTTGGGAAAGTATTCCAAATTAAAACAGAACCTGCTCCTGTATTCGTAATTGCGAGCTTCGATCCATCTGTCCAAATGCCCCATGGCCACTTCACTGTCCTTTTTGTAGGTTGTCCAGGTGGACCATTATTTTTAATTATAATATCAGCTGCTTGCGCATTTTTTGTGGGAAACGAGTTCCATATGAGTATTCTATCATTATATGTATCAGTAACTACTAATTTGTTTTTAGCAAGACTGACACTAATGGGCCAATTCATTTGACTAGGACTATCACCTGGATTATTTGTATTAAAATTGGTTTGCCCGAGGACAATGTCTGGCTCGGTATTTGCTGAAGGCAGCGCATTCCATATCAGTACTCTGTTATTGAATGTATCCGCTAGCACTAGCCTAATACCGTCCGTTGCTATGCCAGAATTTCTGTTGAATGACAATCCTCCACCTGTTTCATTGAAGCCAAATGCAGACAAGACAATATCAGCACTTTGACGGTTTTTAAAAGTCCCACTTGTAGCACCTGTTGCAGCTCGATATGAAGTATCAACTGTTTTTATAGATACTATTTCTTTCGGATCTCTGAATGTTCCTTGAGGACTCATTTGTCCTCCTGGTGGTGGAGGAGCAGGATAGCCAGCGGATGTTGGCGGCAATGGTTGTCCTCCTGGTGGTGGTGGAGCAGGATAGCCAGCGGATGTTGGTGGTAATGGTTGGCCGCCAGGTGGTGGTGGAGCAGGATACCCAGCTGATGTTGGGGGTAATGGTTGCCCACCAGGTGGGGGAGGAGCAGGATAGCCAGCTGATGTTGGTGGTAATGGTTGCCCTCGACCATACTGTGGTGGTTGTCCTGGCATCATAGGTGCTCCTGGTCCACGTGGCCCTTGCATGAAGACCATGCATGGACCTATTGCATTAACTTCTTGCTGTGTTGGCTGAGACATACGTAACTGATAATATCTTTGCTCACCAAGAACCTGAATTAAACAACCTTTTAGTTGAGGTTCTTCGATTGTAAAGATATTCTGAGCGCCGCCCATTTGCTGAGGAGGTTGACCTGGCATCATAGGCGTTCCTGGTGCCTGAGATGGTTGCCTTCCTCCTGGTGGTTGAAACGCTTGCATAAGCGGAGCACAAGGACCTAGCATATTTATTTCTTGCTGTGTTGGTTGCGTCGTTCTGAGCTCTAAATATCTTTTTTCTCCAAAGACTTTAATTAAGCAGCCTATAAGAGCAGGATCTTCAACTAGAAAAATGTTCGTACCTGCTTGAGGCTGGGTTTGTCCTTGCGGTGGTGCTACGGGAGAGCTTTGAGTAGGCTGATTGGTAATATTAGATGCAGGTTGATTATTTTGAGATTTATTATTTTCAACAGCGTTGCCAGCGCAACTCACACAAAATATTAGTGAAGCTATAATAATATTTTTTATAAGCATGGAGTTAGTGAATTTCATAATAATTTCTCCAAGAGTACAGTATATGTTGAGGGCAAAGCAAAAAACAATAGCGTGGATTAATACAACTCACGCTATTGTTTAATTTTAAATTAAGATTGTTTTATTTAAAAACTTTTGAATCTTTTTTAGCAGCGTACCAAATAACTAATCCGAAAGCTATTTTATTAACAAAATCTGCTAAGTTGTAGATTATATTTAAAGTTTCACTATCTCCTGATCCAAAATAGGTTATTGCATAACCGATTGGATAAATTGCCCATCCAACAGTTACAATGTACTTCATTGCATTAAATGCCATTTGGCTTGCAGTATTCTTTGAAGCTGCATTAATTTTAGCGGCTTCTCCTGCAAAGATTGCATATACAATATATAGCCAACCTGCCATGCCAATGACGAAACCTACGCTTGTGTTGATGATTTCAGTCTCACCGAGGTATCCACCTATTAACATCACCAATGAGGCAATCAAAAGCTCCCAGAAAAGCCTTGCCTTTACAGCAGTAACTGCTGCTAAAATCAAGTAAAACTCTACTATTTGCAACGGCACAGTGATTAACCAATCAATGTATCTGTATACAGTTGGAGAGTCTCCAGTGCTAATCCATAAACCCCTCATGTATAGATAGTGCCAAAAAGCTATACCACAAACAAGTCCAGCTACAGTGACAGCAGTTCTCCATTTTCCTTCAACATCAAATCGTTCAAGAAAAAAGAAAACGGTCGCAGCCAACATAGCAGCAGTTACGAGCCAAAAGGTCATACCCGCATAATCATCAATAGCAATAATTGATTCCATAATTCCTCCGATCGTAGAGTAATTTTTAGAATTACCCTCTCAGCTATGAGAAGAAGTGGCTTCTCATTGATTTCTATAATAGTGACGAACAAAATAGTGATCAATACAAAAGTGTATAAAATATGAGAAAACAAAATTACTATATTAGTGGCTCCCCGACCTGGACTCGAACCAGGGACATTTCGATTAACAGTCGAA
>JAQWMB010000019.1 GCA_029246995.1 Dehalococcoidia bacterium
AGTAATAATAATATAGCGGGTGCAGCAGCATGATACCATTGAATTTCTTGGTAGGGTATTTTATTAAGTCTGCCATATGAGATATCACCATCTAATGTAAACCAGCCAACCCATAAAGTTGCAACTAATACCGCGCTTGCAGCAATCCACATGTATTGCCATTTAACCTTTTCTCTATTTGAAGCTATCCAAGTACCAAGTGTCTGTACACTATCATTAGCAACAACTGAATAAGCAGCTAATGTAAAACCAATATACAACCATAACTGATCCATAATGGATTCCTTACTTTTTTCATAAAAAAAAACTTTAATCAATTTGATTAAAGTTTTTTAAATAATTAATGATCATTACGAACAATTATTGAGTCCCCTTTGCCTGCAATTAGTAAATAATAAAATTTAATTTTATTATTTCTTTTTGAGGCATTGTAAGCAGATCTGTGTGATCTTGCTGGAACTGAGAAATCATTCATAAATAGATATCACTAAGTTTTTTTATTACGCAGTCATTGTGTATTTAATTCAATTTGAATGCAACTGTTTTTGTATGAAAAAAATATTTTTTTCATACAAATATTAAAATTATTTTATGAACAGATTAGGATTTGTAAATTAATAGCCAAGATTTAGTGCTGATTTCAGTTCTTGCATTGTTTCTTTTGCAACTTGAGATGAATGGCTTGAGCCTTGTTGTAAAAATTCTTTGACTATTTTTTTATTTTGGGCATATTTATTTCGCTCATCTCTAATTGGCAACAAGAATGCATTGATGGCATCAAATAATTTTGTTTTCACTTCTACGTCACCAACGGTACCATTTGTATATCGTTCTTTGAGATCTTTGACCTCATCCGTATTTGTATTGAATGCATCATGATAAATGAAGACAGGATTTCCTTCTACTTTGCCAGGATCGGTGGCATGGATGCGTGATGGGTCTGTATACATTTTCATAATTTTCTTTTTGACTGTTTCTTCATCATCTTTCAGATAAATTGCGTTATCTGCAGATTTACTCATTTTTGCATCAGGCCCATTAATACCGACTAATCGTGGAACTCTTCCCACTAATCCTTTTGGAATCGGGAATAATTCATGACCAGCTAATTTGTTAATCTTACGTGCAATCTCCCGAGTCATTTCAATGTGCGGTAACTGATCTTCGCCTACTGGTACAAGGTGTGCTTTCGGCATCAGGATATTTGCTACTTGAAGAATTGGATAGTTAAAAAATGCAAGTGAGACAGGTTTATTACCTAAAGCATCAATTTCACTCTTAAGTGTAGGATTTCTTTGTAGTCTACCTAATTGTATAAACCAGCTCAGCCACATGCTTAGTTCAGCATGTTCAGGTACTAAGCTTTCAACTGTAAAATGACTTGATTCAGGATCTAATCCCACAGCCAACCAATCAGTGGCTACTTCAATTATTGATTCATTAATAACATCAAGTTGATCAACGTAGTCTGCAACTTGGTAGTTTGCAATAAGAAAAAAACATTCGTATTCTTTTTGTAATTTGACCCAATTTTCTAATGCACCAACATAATGACCTAAGTGAAGTGGGCCAGTAGGCCTAATGCCAGTCAATATTCTCTTTTGCTCGCTAACCATTTTTCTCCTTTTACATTTGCTCAGGCGCAGTAACTCCGATTAATTCAAGGGTATCACTTAATATAATTCTACATGCATCTAGTAAGGCTAGCCTAGCTTCTGTTAATTTTTTATTCGATTCATCAATCACTCTACATTTTGTGTAGAAAACATGAAATAATTGTGCAAGTTCAATTGAATAATGTGGCAGGTGGTGTGGTGATAGTTCTGTTGCAACTTTTTTAATTATTGATGGATATTCTATTAGTTTTTTAATCAAATCAATTTCTTCATTCTCTTTTATTAGATCAAGATTATTATAAGATATCCTATAATCTGCATGTCCAGCTTTATCTAGAATGGCATGTATTCTTGCATTAGCATATTGGACATAATAAACAGGATTATCTTTAGTTTGCTTCTTAGCTAGTTCTAAATCAAAATCCATTGATTGATTTGCTGACTGAGACAGAAAAAAGAATCGCATTGCGTCTTTACCTGTTTCAGTAAAGACTTCATTTAATGAGATAATGTCACCAGATCGCTTTGAAAGTGGCACTATAGTGTTGCCACGTTTTAATGTAATAAGTTGATATAATAGAATATCAAGTCTATCTTCATCGATACTAAGTGCTTTCATAGCTTTTTTTAATCTTGAAACATGGCCTTGGTGGTCTGCTCCCCAAATGTTAATTACTCTATCAAATTTTCGTTCAGCAAATTTATTGAAATGATATGCAATATCTGCAGCAAAATATGTTGGAGTACCATCTGATCTAATTAAAACATTATCTTTATCATCACCTAGTTTTGTCGATAAAAACCATACTGCATTTTCTTTGTGACTAATAAATTTTTTTTCATCAAGCATGCCGACTACGAGTTCAAGAGTTTTTTTCTCATGCAGCATACTTTCATAAAACCAATTTGTATATTTAACCCCAATACTACTCAGCTCATCTTGGATTTGTCGAATCATTATTGAAAGGCCTATTTCTGTAAGTTCTGCATTTTTTTCTTCATCTAGGTATAAATCTTGATGTTCATTTTTAATTTTTTTTGCTAAATCGATCATATATTCACCTAAATATCCATCTTCAGGTATTGGTATTTTGATGTGATATAGTTCGTTGTATCTAGCAAAAAGCGTTTTACCGAATAGTTTTACTTGATTACCAGTATCATTAATATAAAATTCTTCCTCAGTTTGATAACCACATTTTTTTAATACCTTTGCTAAGGTTGCTCCAATAGATGCACCTCTGCCATTGCCTATATGTATTGGACCCGTTGGGTTTGATGAAACATATTCAATTTGAACTGATTGGTCCATCCCTAGATCATGATTGCCGAATTCTTTATTCTTAATGAGTTTTATTTGTTTAACAATCCAACTTTGCTTTACATCAATATTTATAAAACCAGGTAAGACTATATTAATGCTTTCTATTACTTCATTATCTAAAATATTACTTGCAATAATCTCTGCATTTTCCATAGCATTTTTTTCTGTTTTTGATTTTAATTGCAATGCAATATTCGTAGCAAAGTCACCATGTTCAGTTAAATGTGGTCGATCAATTTGTACTTCAGGAATTACAAAATCATTAAACTCATTTTTATTTTGAGCATTTACAATTGATTTTTTGATTAATATAGCTAATTTATCTTCAATCATTTATAAAATCTCTACTAATGTATTTCATGTATAGTTGTACTACTTAGTATATTAGTGAGTTCTGCAATTTTTTTCTTGTCATTAGATGAGAAATCATAATTATTTTCTAGTATTGCTGTAGCTTCTTGTTTTGCTCTATCAATTAATCGTGCATCTAATAGCGACGCAATTCGTATATTTGGTAGTCCAGATTGCTTTGTGCCATAAATTTCTCCAGGTCCTCGAATTTTTAAATCTGCTTCAGCAAGTTCAAATCCATCATTAATAGAGGCAAAAGTTTTTAATCTTAATTCTGATTCTTCATTTGCTTCATTGGCAATTAAGTAACAAAATGATTCCTTATTACTTCTTCCTACCCTACCTCGCAATTGATGTAACTGAGCTAATCCGAATCGATCTGCCCCTTCAATAATAATTACTGTTGCATCTGGAATATCTATTCCTACTTCAATAACTGATGTAGCAACTAAAATATCTAACTTTTTTTCTTCAAATAATTTCATTATTAGTTCTTTTTCTTTCCCTTTCATTTTGCCGTGCAGCAGGCCAATTCTATCTGCCATTTCGGGAAATTCTATCTCTTGTAATCTTTGATGCTCTGAAATAGCAGCTTTATGATCAATGTGCTCTGATTCTTCTACTAAGGGGCAGATTATAAATGCTTGATTACCTTTTTTGATTTCACTTTTTATTTTTTTAAAAGCGTCTATTGAGCTATTATCTTTAAGTAGCTCAGTCTTGATTTTTTGTCTTCCTGTTGGCATTTCGTCAATAATAGTCAATTCTAGATCGCCATATACCGTTAATGCTAACGACCTTGGTATGGGAGTTGCAGTCATTACTAAAATATGAGGGTCTATTTCTTTTTTGTCTGCTTTATTTTTTAATTCTGCTCTTTGCATAACACCAAATCTATGTTGTTCATCTATAACAATAAGACCTAAATTTTTGAAAGCAACATTTTCTTGAATTAAAGCATGTGTTCCAATAATAATATTAGCAGTTCCGTTCTCAATCAATTCTAAGGCATAGTTTTTTTCTTTTGTTGTCATGGAGCCTGTCAGGACTACTACTCGTATTGATAGATCAAGCGCTGCAGTGTTTGCTATACCAAATAATGCTAATTCTGTTTCGCCAGTCAGTAGTTTCAGAATAGTTTTAAAATGTTGCTCTGCTAAGATTTCTGTAGGAGCCATAATTACTGCTTGGCTATTACTTGAAATAATTGCAAGCATTGCACATAATGCAACTACTGTTTTGCCTGAACCAACATCTCCTTCTAGCAGTCTTGACATCGGTGAGGTGCTTTGCAAATCATTCATGATTGTATTAATTGCGTTTTCTTGAGCATTTGTTAAATCAAAAGGAAGAGTACTAATGAACTTATCAATGAGTTTTCTATTAGATAATGTGACTGCATTATCTAACTTCGATGCTTCAATTTTTTTGTTTATGACAGCCAATTGAATACCTAAAAGCTCGTCAAAGGCTATACGTTTTTGACCTTCATACACATCATTAATTTTATTCGGATAGTGCAATAATCTAATTACATCTTTTAATGGTGGATAATTATACTTATTTCTTATTTCTTCAGGTAAAGTTTCCTGCACATAAGGAGAATATTTTTCAACTATTTTTGCCGAAAAATTCTTCATTGTTTTTTGCGCAAGCCCTTTTGTTAAGTGGTATGTAGGGAGGATTTTGCCAACATAATCTGCTCGATTGTTAATCAGTTCATATTCTGGATTATCAAAAGTAATCTGGCCTTTGTATACTTTAACTTTACCAGACAAGGCAATGCTGTATCCTTTTTTAATATAAGTAGCGATAAAACCTTGATTGAACCAAAGAATACGCATGCTGGCATTAGCTTCATCCTTAATGATAATTTCAGTTGACTTAAGTCTTCCACCTCGACCCATTCTTATGATCCTTGAACTTATAACTGCTCCGCGTACAGTTTGAAATTTCCCTACTTCTAAATTATCAATGAGTACGGTTTCGGAAAAATCAGTATATCTATAAGGAAAGAACATAAGGGCATGATTGATAGATTCTATGCCTAACTTGTTTAACGAACTTATTGTGGAATTTCGTATTCCTAGCTGGGCTTCTTTAATAGGTAATTTTAAGATTTCTTCATTGGATAATTGAGCTATGATTTTTTTTACAGTTGTTATCTTCTTTTTCTTTGGCTTTTGATGAAATTTTTGACTAGAAGCAAGAAGATTGATTGCATTAGTGAGCCATTTTTTTCGTTCAGCAACATCTAAGCTACTATAGCCTGCAAAAGGTAGCATCGCTATGACTTGTATGATGGGTGAAGTTGGATTCTGTTGTTTAGCTAAATTAGCAAGTAGATTATTTAAGCCACCATTAACAGCAGTATCATTACAGCCAGTTTTTAATTCAAGAGAGAGTATATCGATAATTCGATTATTCATTAGTCTTTATTAGGAATTAATTTTTAGTAACTATTTAGCAGACACTGCTGCAATTCCTATTGCTCCAGGTCCTGCATGCACCCCAAGTACTGGTGTGAGTGGCGTAACTAATGGATTAATGTTGCTGTCAATTGCCTTTAATGCTTCTGCTGCTTCTGCTGCAAGCTCAGGTGCATCACTATGTATAACTCCTGCATATGCAAATGGAGCTAGTTCAGAAATCTTACTTAACATTAAATCAATTGATTTTTTATAGTTTCTTGTTTTACCACCTTGCCCTACAAGGCCATCCTCAACGGTCAGAATTGGTTTAACATTTAGCTTTGAGCCAATAAACCCTTTTGCCTTACTCATTCTGCCACCACGAATTAAATAATCAAGAGTGTCTATGGATAGAAAAATGTTTGAACGGCTAAGCGCATCTTCAGTAACAATTTTAATTTCTTCAAGGTTCTTCCCATTTTTTAATGCTTCTGCAGCTTCAAGCACGCCAAATCCTAATGGGAGCGAAACAGTTGCTGAATCAATTATTTCAATTTTACAATTAGAAATTTGAGCTGCTGCCTGAGTCGCGGATTCGTTTGTACCTGAGACTTTCTTTGAAATATGTATAGATAATATTTCCGTTGCACCATTTTCAATCAATTTATTATAAACCTCCAAGAAAGATCCAACAGATGGTTGTGATGTTGTTGGGTGATTTGGGTCAGTGGTTAGTCGTTTAAAAAATGCTTCAGGAGTTATATCCTGCATATCTAGTAATGTTTCTTCACCAAAAGTTAAATTTAGTGGAATAATTGTTATTCCTAAATCATCAGCCATAGCTTGAGAAATATTTGATGTTGAATCTGTAACAATTGCTAATGTCATAATGCCTCCTATTCAATTGATCCTAGTATATGGTATAAAGGCTGTCCACCATTGTGTAGTTCTATATCTATATCTTTATAATTTTCTTCCAAGTACTTTTTAATAAATTTGGCTTCTTCTTGGTTAATCATGTCACCCGCATAGAGTGTAATAAGGTCTGCTTCTTTGATAGTATTTAGTACATCCGAGATGATTTGCATTAGGTTGATGTTAGTTGAAATTAACTTACCATCAATCATAGCAATATATTCACCAGCTTTTACTGCTTGATTCTCAATCATGGCATCTTTAACTGCCGTAGTGATTTCAAGCGAATGAGATGATGTAATTGCATTGTTCATAGCATCAAGCATTTCATTTAATTCTCCGTCTGAGTCGTATTCTAAAGCTGCAACTATACCTATGGCTGGTGAGGTAGAAGTAATGACCTTGATAAACCCATCAGATAATTCAGAAGCTTGGTGTGCTGCAGCAATAACATTTTTATTATTTGCTAGAATCACACAATTTTCTGTAGCAATTTCTTTAGACAGTGTTAACATTTCGCCAGTAGCTGGATTTGCACCTTGGCCACCATCGATAAAATGCACAACACCAAGTTCACGGTAGATGTCTTTAAAGCCATCACCCTGCAAGACTGCAATAATTCCAATATTTTGTGGTTCAAGTTTCTTATCAATTTTACTTTTATTTTTTAATGCTTCATGCTGCTCTTGCATATTTTCAATCTTAATATTTTCAACTTCACCTATTTCTTTTCCAATTGTAATTGCATTATCGGGTATTTCCATATGTACGTGAATATGCATGATGCGCTCATCGCCTACAACAATAATTGATTGTCCTTCAACAGATTCAAGTTTTTGTTCTATTTCTTTTTTATTCAAAAGAGTATTTTTAATAAGAAATTCTGTGCAGAAACCAAAATCATCCTCTGAATGTTCAAAATTTAGGTATGCAACTTCGAATTTTGGTAAATCTGGAGGCGTGATTTCAGAAAGGCCAAAATATAATCCTTCTAAAATAACTAGTACTCCTATCGCACCAGCATCTACAACTCCTGCTTCTATTAATTCAGGTAATTGCTCTTTTGTTTTTTCAACGCTTTCTTCTGCTTGGTCAATGCTTATTTTTAATGTATCTGTTACTGATGCTGATGTTTTAAGCTGATCAACTGCTGATTTTGCTGCATCTCTCAGAACTGAGAGCATTGTGCCTTCTGCTGGATTAGCCAATGCAGAGTATGCTTTTTTGGCAGCGCCTTCAAGCCCAAGCGCCATGCTCTCAGCAGTTATGTCTTTATGTTGCTTGAATGATTCAGAGAAACCTTTAAGCATTTGTGACAAAATAACTCCACTGTTACCACGAGCACCTAATAAAGCACCATAAGCTAATTTTTCAGTAAATTCTGATACAGAATGATACTTATTTTTTTGGACTTCCTTGATGGCTGCTTTCAATGTTAATAACATATTTGTTCCTGTATCACCATCTGGCACAGGATATACATTAATTGAATTAATTGATTCTTTATTTGTTGTCAACCATTCTTCTGCTACACTGAACGCACTTTCTAATTCTTGAGTGGCTATAGTGAGGCTATTGTCTGTACACATAAATTTTACCTCAGTTACGAAATTTTGAAAAAATTTCGAATACCAACTAGATTACAAACAAGCAAATATATATCATTTATATCTATACATTAATAAATGATATGTACTGATTATAAAATTGTTATTACATAAATTGAAAGTGTTTTTATATTTTGATTAAGAAATAAAGAGTTAAATTATGTCTTCTGGTAAATGTGATTTTTGTGAAAAAGTTGTGGTCTTTGGTCGTAATATTCGACATAAGCACTCTGGTAGATGGGAACGTAAAGCTCCTAAGACTAGCAGGCAATTTCGTCCAAATGTACAATCAAAGAAAATGATTATTGATGGTAAGCGACAAAAAGTTAATATTTGCACAAAATGTATCAAAACGCAGATGAAAAATTTTATCCTCGCGAATTAGTTTTCACAAATCCCCCGAATTTTTTCTTGCAAATAATGTACTGTATTTTGTCGGTCTAAATCATCATTAAATATTGCTGAACCCATCACTACATTACTCGCACCAGCACTTATGCAGAGTTCTAAATTATCCTCTTTGACACCACCATCTACTTGAAAATTGATAGGAATTTCTATTTTCTTTTTTCTCATGAAATCTTTTATTTCTTTGATTTTTTCTAAGGAATTAGTGATCATTTTTTGTCCACCAAAACCAGGATGGACAGTCATAACAGTTACTTGATTTAATTCACCGATGTATTTTGTGATTGCTTCAACTGATGTTTCAGGATTAATTGCTAAAGCAAATTCTTTATTATTTTTATGCGTTATTGAAATTAACTCACTAGGATCTGCTATTGCTTCTATATGAACAATAATCTTATCTACGCCAATATCTATAAATTTTTGTACCTGTTCATGTGGATTTACAACCATTAAGTGTACTTCTATTGGTATGTTTGAAATAGATTTTATTTTTTCTACAATATCTTGGCCAAAAGAAATTTGTGGGACGAAATTGCCATCCATTATATCCAAATGCCAACAGGCTAATTCTGGATTTTCTACAGATTTAATTTCTTTTTCAATTTGCAAGTAATCCATTGTTAATATCGATGGAGCAATTTTAACAATAGATTTCATAATTCTTTCTTAAGCTTTTTATTTGTTTGATCCAATTGAGTTTGGGCTTTCTTGATAGCACTTTTTACTTGATTAGGTGCAGTACCACCAGTGATATTTCTATTTGACAATGATGAATATACATTCAGTCTGGTAATATCACTGGTAAATTTTTTTGAAAACTTTTGGTATTGTTTTAATGTTAGTTCTTCTAGTGCTAGATTGTTTTCAGTGCAATATTTTACAATTAAGCCCACTATTTCATGAGACTCTCTAAAAGGAATTCCTTTTTTCACTAAATAGTCGGCAACATCTGTAGCAAGCGCAAATCCACTATTTGCTTTATGTTCTGCTTCATCTCTTTTGAAGGTTAGTGCATGAAGTAATCCATCAGTGATTTTGAGGACAGAGGTAATAGTATTTATTGAATCAAACAATGGTTCTTTATCTTCTTGCAGATCGCGATTATACGTAAGAGGGAGGCCTTTCATTAATACAAGTATCTGCATTAAATTCCCTATGACTCTTGCACTTTTACCTCTCATTAGTTCTGCAACATCAGGATTTTTCTTTTGAGGCATTATACTTGATCCCGTTGCAAAATCATCACTAATTTGAACTAGGTTGAATTCTTTTGTCGCCCATAAAATTATTTCTTCCGATAATCTTGATATATGGATCATGCATGTAGCCATTGCTGAGTGCATATCAATGACAAAGTCTCGATCGGACACAGCATCCATCGAATTACTTGATATTGCATTAAATCCTAGTTCATTTGCTAATAATTTTCTATCGAACTTATATCCAGATCCAGCAAGAGCACCTGAGCCCAGCGGTAAAATATTTGTTTGGTCAATGACGTTTATGAATCGATTAGTATCTCGCATTAACATTGCTTCATATGCTAATAAATGATGCCCAAGTAAGATTGGTTGTGCTACTTGGAGATGAGTATATCCTGGGAATACTGTAGCTTGTTCCTTTTCTGCCATACCAATAAATGTTGCCCGTAACTTCATTAATAATCCAATAATTTCTTTTGAAGCTGCAATGCAATACATTCTTAGATCTGTTGCAATGAGATCATTTCTGGATCTACCCGTATGTAGATGCCCTGCATCTTTTCCAATCAAATTAAATAATGCTGACTCTATGGATAAATGTATATCTTCATTTTTAATTTTAAAATTAAATTTGTTTGTTTCAATTTGTTTTTTAATTTTATTTAAGCCAGTAATTATATTTTTTGCTTTGTTTGCAGTAATTATTTTTTGTTTTTTTAACATGATTGTGTGCGCAATGCAACAAGCAATCTCTTCATTGTAGAGTGCTTTATCAAATTGAATTGAAGCAGTAAATTCTTCAACACTGCTATCTGTAGCTTTTTGAAAAGCTCCAGACCATAATTTATTTTTTTGTTTCAAATTTTACTCCTAGAAATGAACTATGAAATATCATTAATATTTTTATCATTGACATGTTTTTGTGCTTTTGCTTGAGTTTTTAATGGTTGCCCCCAAATTGCTATAAATCCTTTTGCAATGGATTGATCAAATTCATCATCTTCACTGTATGTTGCAAGCTTTGGATCATATAAAGATTCATTTGATTTGATGCCATTGACAATGGCATTGGCATGCCATAATTGCAATCGTACAGTTCCGTTGACAAATTTTTGACTTGAATCTATAAGTGCTTTCATGTCAGCATGAAATCTACTAAACCAATGCCCGTCATAAACCATTTTGGCATATTCTTGATCAATGATTGACTTCATATCTTTTTGTTGTCGCGTGAGAGTTAAAGATTCAAGAGCATGATGCGCTTGAATTAGTACAGATGCAGCAGGAGACTCATATATTTCTCTTGATTTAATGCCTACGATTCTATCTTCCACCATATCTATTCTGCCAATACCATGCTTGCCAGCAATAGTATTGAGCGTGGTAATAATTTCAATAGGATCGGATATTTTTTCATTCAATTTTATAGGGATGCCTTGTGTAAATTCTATTGTAATGGATTCTGGTTCTATTGGAGTTTTATTTAGCGGCTCTGTCCATTCATAAATTTCTTCTGGGGGTGCTTCCCATGGATCTTCGAGAATGCCACATTCAATAGAACGCCCCCAAATATTTTCGTCAGTTGAATAAGGAGAAGATTTAATCGGAGGCAAGGGAATCTTGTTTTCTTTTGCATAATTAATTACTTCTTCTCTGGTCATATTATTTTCACGACCTGTAGCGATAATGTCTATATCAGGTTTTAATGTTTGCAAGCTAATATCAAATCGAACTTGATCATTCCCTTTTCCTGTACATCCATGAGCAACTGCACTTGCACCAACTTCTTTTGCTTTTTCAATAAGCATTTTTGCAATTAACGGTCGTGCTAAAGCAGTTGCAAGTGGATATTTATTTTGATACATTGCATTGGCTTTTAAAGCAGGGAATGCATAATGTTCTAAAAATTCTTTTTTTGCATCTATCATTTGAACTTCTTTTGCACCAGCTTCCAATCCTCGTTTAATTATATCTTCATTGTCAGGCAAATTACCTAAATCAGCTGTCATGCAATATACTTCGTAGCCATATTCTTTACGTAAGATATTGACTGCCACAGAAGTATCAAGGCCGCCAGAATATGCGAGTACAATTTTTTTAGACATTTTGTTCCTCTCTTATTGCTTCTGCAATGCTTTTTTCAATAATTTTTTTTGCGTCTTTCAGTTGTTTTGTAGATACATTGAGTGGAGGCATTATTCTTAGAACATTTGGCCTCACTGGATTTATTAAAAGGCCATTATTTATACATCGTTGAGCAACTTGGGGTGCTATATTTTCTTTTAGTTCAATGCCTCTCAACAATCCCATACCTCTTAATTTAACAACATCTTGATTATCTTGCAGTAATTCAGTTAGTAGATTATTTAAAATTTTTGATGTGCCTTTTATTGACTTCATCATATTAGTTTTAAAAAGTTTATTAGCAACATAATATGCCCCTGCGCAAGTCAGAACATTACCACCAAATGTACTGCCATGGTCCCCCGGAGTAAATACATCAACTTCTTTAGTACACATGATGCCTCCAATAGGTAAACCTCCTCCTAATCCTTTTGCAGTTGTCAGAATATCAGGTTTAATTTTGTTATGCTGATGAGCCCAAGCTATTCCAGTTCTTCCCATACCAGTTTGGATTTCATCTAGAATCAGAAGTATATTATTTTTATTGCACCATGTTCTTACTCTATTTAAATAATTTTGATTAGGTGTTACTACTCCACCTTCACCTTGAATAGGCTCGAGTAAAATAGCTACTGTTTTTTTTGTTGTCTTTTTTTTAATATCTGCAATATTATTAAATTCAAAAAATTTAAAACCTTCTAATAGTGGCTCGAAATCTTTTTTATAATTTTGATTATCTGTTGCTGAAATAGTTGCTATAGTTCTGCCATGGAAACTATTTTTTGCCACTAGTATTTCATATGCACCTTTTTTATTCGCCTTGCCCCATTTTCTAGCTAGTTTAATGGCTGCTTCATTTGCTTCTGCTCCTGAGTTGCAAAACCAAATTTTATCCATTTTTGCAGATTTTAAAAGAATTTCTCCAAGAGCAATCTGTGGTTCTGAATAAAAAATATTTGAGATATGCACTAATTTTTTTGCTTGCTTTGAAATTGCTACAGCAAGTCCGCTATCTGCATGTCCAAGTAGATTAGTTGCAATTCCACAAATGAAGTCTAAATATCTGTTTTCTTTGTCATCCCAAACATATGCACCCTTCCCTCTAATTATTGTTATAGGAATACGGTTAGCAACCTGCATAAAAATTTTTGCTTCTTTACGTTTTATATCCTTCAAGGCATTAAGTCCCAAATCTTCAGTCTACTATTATTGTGAATTTTCTAATTTAGTAATAATAGTTTTAATTTTTTCAATTTGACTCTCAACATCCTCTAATAAGCCTTGAGCTGTATCAATTAATTCTGATTTTGATTGAGAAATTTTTTCTGGCAATGATTCAGTTTTTTTCTCTGTATCATCAATTATTGATTTTTTTTCTTTTTCATTAGTATTTTTGGGACCTAAAACATTTGCTAACGCTGTTTCGAAGTCTTCAGCCATGGATATGCGATTTCCATTAGCAACTACTACTCTTACTAGTTGTGGTAACTTTCGAGTGGCTGCTTGTAAATAGATAGGTTCAACATAAAGTACAGAATTACCAATTGGTATCATTAACAAGTTCCCTCGTATGACTTCCGAGCCTGTTGAATCCCATAAAGTTAATTGTTGTGAAATACCAGGATCTTGATCAATTAATGCTTCAATTTGAGTAGGACCAGCAATTTGTTTTTCTGAAGGGAACCTATATGCACGCAATTTACCATAATTATCTCCATCAGATCTTCCAGCAAGCCATGCAATTGTATTAGGCCTATTTTGAGGATTGAATGGCAATATTAATGCAAATTCTTCTGTTTTTTCACCAGGGAGAGTCATGACAACATAATAAGGCTCAACGACTTGTTCTTTTTGCCTAAATCGTTCAGTTGGAACACTCCAGAAGTCTTCGCCAACAAAAAATATACTAGCATCTGTTACATGATACTTTAAGTACATTTCTGATTGTAAACGAAAAAGTGTTTCTGGATATCTGACATGTTCCACTAATTCTGCAGGCATCATATCCGTATCTTTGAATAAAGTTGGAAACACTTTACTCCATGTTGCTGCAATAAAGTCGCTATCATCAAATAAATATAGATCAATATCGCCATTTTGTGCATTTGTGACAACCTTGACGCTATTTCTCATATAGTTAACATCTGTACCATATCCTGAAGAATATGGGAATACGTTAGTATGTGTATATGCATCATGAATCCAAAATAATTCATTGTTAATGATTACTGAATATGGATCGGGATCTAATTTTAAAAATGGAGCAATTTTATTGACTCTTTGAAAAATATTTCTATAAAGCAATAATCTTGAATCAGAACCAAGTTGATCGGATATTAAGATGTTAACGTCTCCTAATTGCCAAGCAAGTGCACTTTTTTTAATAAAACTGTCTAGCTTAATTCCTTTGTCAGCTGCAAATCTGGTTTGTTGATTTTTTCCTTCATCAAGAGGATAATCAAATTCATTTTCATTTGTTTTAGTTAATACATAATGATCTGTCAGTTCTCCAAAATATATTCGCGACCCATCAGTAGAGAGATTTAATTCTTCTGTAGTAGATTGTGGTGGAATATTGCTTGTTAATAAATCTGGAAGGCCTTCCTCATCAACAGAATTAACAGGTGCTATTGCTGCTCCAAAACCATGCGTAAGTTGTAATCTTTCTCTTGTCCAATTTCTATCCGACGTGCTATTGATATCTAGCTCCCTGGAAGCAACCATTACTGCACGTAATTTGCCGTCAATGGTATAACGATCGACATCTACATCAATAAATTGATAAAATGGCCGGATAGATTGAATTTCATTAAATGTGTCTTTTAATGGTCGTGGATCCAATATTCGAATATTATCAATTGTTTCTGGATAAGCTAGAACTTCTTCTTGTGATACAGTCCTATTTGCTGGAAAGTTTTGTTCCTCTATTTTATCTAATCCCCAGGCTTTTCTTGTGTAGTCTATATTTCTTTGAATATATACTTCTTCTTTTTGTAATTCATTCGGATCTACTGTAAATTGCTGAATAACTGAGGGGAGAATGCCTCCTCCTACAATACTTACAAATACCCAAAGGCCTATTAAAAATATTGGCAATTTAAAATTTGTAGTTAAAAAGGAATTTAAAATTATTGCTATGCCGGTAAATAATGCAATGCCAGCTAAAATATATCTAACCGGTAATCCAACGGCAATATCAGTATATGTTGCACCATAAACTATGCCAGTAGCACTAAATAGTATATTAAATATATTTAAAAAGATACCAGCTGCTATTGTGATGACTATCATGCCAACCAGCACAGAGATATGTCGTTTAACAGATTGAGGAATTTCAGTAAAATTACCTGATGGATTAGATAAAAAATATATACCTAGAGAAAAAAATGTACTGAATAGTAATACACCTAAAAGCCATCCTTGAATAAATTTATAAGCTGGAAGTGTAAAAGTATAAAAAGCAATATCTCTATCAAACACTGGATCATTAAAACCAAATGGTACTGAATTTAAAAATTTGTATAATGTATCCCAATTATTTGCTGCAGAGCTTCCAAACGTAATAGCAATAAATATCGCTATTGTAATAGTGATAATAGTAGAAATTTTAGTTATTGATGATGTAAGCCCAAGCTGGTTCAAGATAGTATTTGATTTTTTTGTAACAGATAATCGTTTTGCCAGTAAAATATTCATTGCTAATATTAGTAGTGAAATGAAAAAACCGATAATAAATAATATTGTTTTCGCAGATAATACTGTTTTATAAATTGATAAATATGATGCTTGTAAGAAAGAATCTGTTGCAGAAAACCACAGCCAGTTTACATATATTTCTTTCAATGCACCAAGTACAAACAAGGATATTAAAATAAAGACAGCAGTTACAACAAACTTAATTGGAATGTTTGGAAGCGACAGGCCTTGCCCATTGAAAGAAAAAACGTCTTCACGATCATCTTTGTTTGAATTTCCAAAATCAAAATAACCCATTTAGATTCTCCCTAAACTAATCAATTCTTGTACCTTTGTCTTTATTCATTAATATATCATCAAGGATACCTATGTGGTTGCCATTTGCAATATGACATGAAATTCCTAGTTCCGCTGCTTTTAGTGCACTAGTCACCTTTGGAATCATGCCTTCAATTATAATTTTCTTTTCTATTAGTTCTTTTGCTTTTTGAGAACTTAAATTATTAATAATTGTTCCATTGCTATCTTTGACTCCATCTACATCAGATAAAAGTATACACTTATCTGCATTGATTGCAATGGCAATTGCAATGGCAGCAGTATCCGCATTCACATTTAAGATGCTACCTTTATCATTTACAGATAATGCTACTGGAGATATCACTGGTAAATAATTATTTTTAATCAATATTTCAATAATTTTTTTATTTACTTTTTTAATTTCTCCGACGTTACCTATCGGCTCATTAATTTTTTCTGCAAAGAGTAAATTGCCATCTACTCCAGATAAACCGATTGCATCAATCTGATGTTTTGCAAAATTTGCTACAATATTTTTATTTGTTGTACCTGCAAGAGCACCAATCACTATGCTTAAAGTTTGGTTATCAGTTACGCGAAGACCATTAATAAATTCAGTTTTTTTATTCATATCATTTAGCCAGCCAGAGATCAAATTACCACCACCATGGACAATAATTATTTGATTGCCACTATTTGTAATATTAGCAATTTCTCTGATTATTTTTTTATAATCATTTGATGTAGACCCGCCTATCTTTATAACAATTTTTTTTGACATAGGCTTAATTATACTTTCTTTAAACATTAAATTCGTTTGTTGTTTAAGTTGTCATCTCGCTATTAATTTTTACATATTCTTCGGTTAAGTCACAACCCCAAGCAATTGCAGATGCATTTCCTTCATGCAAGCTAATAGTTATAGTCACTGTATCTTCATTCATAGCGCTAATTGCTAATTCTGAATTATTTGTAATTGGTATACCTTTTTCATATACAATTATCTCACCAATTTTTATTGATATTTTTTGCTCATTTAATTGCGGGAGTGTATTTCCAAGTGCTGTAATAATTCTTCCACAATTAGGGTCTTTACCTTTTACCATAGTTTTTATTAAAATTGATGAAATTACTGATCTAGCAGAATTCTTTGCAATATTTATATCACTTGCAGATTCAATTTTTGCTTCAATAAGTTTTGTTGCACCTTCTCCGTCTCTTGCAATTTCTTTTGCAAGGAATTCACAAATTATATAGAGCCCTTCCTTAAATGCACTAGAAGCATAATGTCCTTCATTAATGATATTTTTATTTGCACTAGATTGAGATATCAGCATAACCATGTCGCAAGGCGAAGTATCCATATCTATATCAATCATATTAAATGTATCATTAGTAATTTCAGATAAAATTTTATCTGCCCATTTTTTCTCAATGTTTAAATCAGTAGTGATGAACGCAAGCATAGTTGCAAGATTGGGATGGATCATTCCTGCTCCCTTTGCTGCACCTCCTATAATGAAAACTTCATCATTAATTTGTATCTCAACAGCTATTTCTTTATTTCTAGTATCTGTAGTAAGAATTGCATTACTAAAATCACTCCCATTATTTTTTTGTAATTGAAGTTTCTTAATGCCATTTTTAATTTTTTCAATTGGAAGTTCTATACCAATGATTCCAGTAGAGGCAATGCAGACTTCTGAGGGATTAATTGTGAGTTTTTTACTGACACTATCGGCAATTATCCTTGCGTGCTCTAATCCAATATTACCTACGGCAGTATTTGCATTACCAGAATTGACTATAATTGCTTTAAAATTATTATTTTTTTGGAGTATGTCTCTCGTCCACTTGAGTGATTCGCCGTTCAGTTTATTCTGTGTAAAAAGAGCTGATATGCTGCATGGCGAATCACTATAAAGTAAGCCTAGATCTAATGAGTCATTTTTTTTGATACCACATGCAACAGCACTTGAATAAAAACCATTCGGTGATGCAATGGTTCCATCTTTGATGATATTTATTTTGTGTTCATAGAATTGATTACTCATACTAGTCTTTCCTTACTAAAATAATAACGTTAATTTAAGTTATATATGAATATGTAAATCGAGATATTTTCAAATTGAATTCGTAACATCATTTTTTTTACATAGTTTGTTAATAGAACATTTACTGCATATTGGCTTTTTTGCATTACAAATTTTTCTTCCATGTTCAATAAAACTTAAATGGAATAAACCATATTCCTGTTTTTTCATCATAGATTCTAATTCATTTTGCACTTCAGTATAATTTAATTTATTTTCTACTAATCCAATTCTTTTAGCAATTCTTTCAACATGGGTATCAACTGGAATAAATGGAATTCCGTATGCAAATAATAAAACACATGATGCAGTCTTGGAACCAACGCCGGGTAAATTTATTAGCCAATCTAAAGCATCTGATGTTTTCATTTTTTTTAGAAATGATAGATTATAATTACTATTTTGTTCTTTAACTATTCGTAAGACTTTTTTAATTGTTTTTGATTTTGTATTTGACATACCTCCTATTTGTATTTGTTGTTTTATTTGCTTGTCCTCTGCCTGCAATACTTGATCCCAATTACTAAATTGTGATAAGAGTTTTGCAAACGCTTGCCCTGAATTTCTATCAGCAGTATTTTGTGACAATATTGTCAAAATTAATTCACTAATTCCATCACCATGTGGACGGTTTCTTTTTAATGAGTATTCTTTTTTTAAGCTTTTTAATATTAGTGTTGTCAGTTTGGTCATTAGGCTACTATTTAATAATTTTTTTATATTTATATAACACTCTATTTAAATAAATATATAATATTTCTAACAAAAATTATTCTGAAATTAAAAAACTTATGAACCAAGGAAAAAAAATTCGTCTTTCTTCATTTGCAAATTGTGCTGGTTGAGGAGGTAAGTTAAGTCATAAGACTCTTGAACAGGTTTTGTCCAAGCTCAATGTAAATGAATCAGATGAAGTACTCGTAAGTAGCAGTACATTTGATGATGCTGCTGTCGTTAAGATTAGTGATAATATTGCTATGGTTCAGACAGTTGATTTCTTTCCTCCAGTAGTCGATGATCCATATCTTTATGGTAAAATTTCAGCTGTTAATGCATTGTCAGATATTTATTGCATGGGGGCAAAACCAATTACTGCTTTAAATATTTTTGCTGTTCCAGAAGATCTAGACGAAAAATACATTACAGAAATTTTACAAGGTGGCAATGATGCCGTTGAAGATGCTGGTGCAGCAATAGTTGGTGGGCATACTATTATAGATAAAGAGCCAAAATATGGATTAAGCGTTACAGGTATTATAGATCCTAATAACGTAGTGACTTCTAGTGGTGCGTTAGTTGGCGATGATATTATTCTTACAAAAAAAATTGGCACAGGAATTTATTTAACTGCTTTTCAAGATGATCAATTAAAAGAGAATGAATATGATGAGTTAATTGCTTCAATGGTTCATTCGAATAAAAAAGCTTCTGAAATTGCAATATCACACAATGTACATGCAATGACTGATGTCACTGGTTTTGGTCTCTTGGGTCATTTGAGTAATGTAGCCAATGCAAGTAAAGTCGCTATTAGAATCAATAGTAAAAATATTCCAGTATTTAATAATTTTGAATCGTTAGTATTTCAAGGAGTTACTACTGGTGGTTTTGTTAGAAATTATGAAAGTTTTAATCAAAATATATTCAATTTATCAAACATGAATACTCTTGCTCAAATGACTTTATTAGATCCACAAACTTCTGGTGGATTATTGCTTTTTGTAGATAGCAATAAGACAAAAAATATATGTGAGGATCTTAAAAAAGCAGGGGAACATGCATTTATAATAGGAAAAGTAATTGAAAAAAATAAAAGCCTCATTGAGTTATGAGGCTTTTATTTTAACTATATAATTATATAGTTTTTTACATCATTGGCATTCCGCCACCCATACCAGGCATACCACCACCACCACCGGCAGCAGCAGCCATTGCTGCAGCTTCAGCAGCTGGATCTCTAGGTTCTGGTCTATCAGTAATAACACAATTTGTAGTAAGAACTAAGCCAGCAATTGAAACTGCATTTTCTAATGCAGCCATAGTAACTTTTGCCGGGTCAATAATTCCAAAATCAACCATGACTCCATATGTTCCATTAGCTGCATCATATCCTTGACCTTTTGGTAAGCTTGCAACTTTTTGAACAATCACTGAACCATCTTGTCCAGCATTTGCAGCAATCCTTCGAAGTGGTTCTTCTAGTGCTCTTTGTAAAATTTTAAGACCTGTGGCCTCATCACCATCTAAAGCAAATTTAGTAATAGATGGAAGTGCATTAATAAACGCAACACCACCACCTGGCACAATGCCTTCTTCGACAGCTGCTCTAGTTGCGGATAAAGCATCTTCAACTCTGTGCTTCTTTTCAGTTAATTCTACTTCAGTGGCTGCACCAACTTTTACTACTGCAACTGATCCAGATAATCTTCCAAGTCTTTCTTCATACTTTTCTCTATCCCAATCAGATGTAGCATTTTCGTGCTGTACTCTAACCATCTTGATTTGGTCTTGTATTGCTTTTTTTGTGCCTTTACCTTCGATAATTGTAGTATCTTCTTTGTTAACAACAATACGTCTTGCTTGACCAAGGTCTGACATTTCTGCAGACTCAAGTGTTCTTCCTAGCTCACCACTAATTAGTTGAGCTCCTGAAATAACTGCGAGGTCAGATACATTTTCTTTTCTTCTTTCACCAAAGCCGGGAGCCTTAACGGCACAAACATTAATAGTTCCTCTTAATTTGTTTACTGCTAATGTCGCTAGTGCTTCGCCATCGACATCTTCAGCAATAATAAGAAGATTTTTATTTCCTCCAGCCATGATTTTTTCTAATAGAGGAAGCATTTCTTGAATGGAAGAAATTTTTCCATCTGTAATTAAGATGTAAGGATCTTCAAGTACGGCCTCCATTCTTTCTGGATTAGTGATAAAATAAGGTGAGATGTATCCTCTATCAAACGCCATACCTTCTACATATTGAACTTCAGTTTGAATGCCTTGAGACTCTTCAATAGTAATAACACCATCTTTACCAGTTTGTTCCATGACCTCACCAATTAAATTACCTATATCTTGTGAGTCAGCAGAAATCGATGCTACTTGAGCCATTTGTTCTCGAGTTGTTACATTGATTGAATTTTTTTTGATTGCTTCAGTTAGTTTATTGGCTGCTTTTTCAATACCTCGCTTAAGGCTCATAGGATCTGCTCCTGCAGCAACATTTTTCAAACCCTCATGAACGATCGCTTGTCCTAAAACGGTTGCTGTTGTAGTGCCATCTCCTGCTATATCATTAGTTTTAGATGCAATTTCCTTAGCCAATTGAGCTCCAACATTTTGAAATGGATCTTCAAGTGAAATATCTTTTGCAATTGTGACACCATCATTAGTTATTGTAGGAGAGCCAAAAGATTTATCTAGTACTACATTCCTGCCTCTTGGACCTAATGTGATTTTTACTGCATTCGCTAGTTGGTCTATTCCTTCACGTAGTGAGTGCCTTGCTTGTTCATCAAATAATAATTGTTTTGACATATTTATTCCCCGTAACTAAACTAATGAGCTTTTAGCTCAGTTTGACTTATTTTAGCAGTCTTTTCTTCAGACTGCTAAAATAGTTTCTTGAATCAATCAATCTAGCGCAAGGGGTAGGATTGTTTTTTTTTGAATTATTTAAATCATAATTTTTTTACTGCATTGATTGGCCAGTATCTAAAAACTGGCTTTCCAATAATTTCTTCATTATTAATAGTGCCAAAATTACGACTATCTATGCTGTCGTCTTGGTTATCACCCATTACGAAATACCGATTGATCCCTTTTTCAGATGATATTGTAGCCACTCTTTTAATGAATATTTCATTTTGTTTATAAAAAACAATGATATCATCTTCATTTATTTGCATTTTATGACTAAATTTTCGAATAATTAACCAATCACCATCGTTTATTGATGGCTCCATTGAATGCCCTGCAATTTTTACTGTGCTATAGCTCAAATCAATCAATCTACAAAACTAAGGTTATATTTACTTTATTTTTTTGTATCCCAAAATATTTTTGCAAATTCAGCAACCTGTTCTCTTAGTTTTTTTGCATCTTCGAGACTAGTGCCTACTCTACATGCAGAAGCTGTTTTTAAAATGTTCCATGTTTTATCATGAATATCTGGATATTGTTCTAAATGTGGAGGTTTAAAATAGTCACCCCATATGATTCTTACTTCATGCTTTACAATTTCAGCATGTTTCTCTTTAACATCTACATAACGAGCCATAGAATTAAGAGCATCTTTAGAGTTAGTTTCTTCTAGATCAGCTATTAATGACATCATTTTTTCAACAGTTTCTGCTGCTGTTTCTGCTGCTTTTGGATCATAAATCCCACAAGGTATGTCACAATGAGCAAAAGCAGTTTCCCTAGGAATAAAATTTAGTTTAATTTTATTAAATAGATTATTATTTTTCATATTGCCTCCAGTATAATTATTTCACAAATGAATATTGCCTTTCTAATATATATAAATTGTTAAATTAATATCAATTCATTATGATTAATTTATTCTAAATTTATTCATTCGTTATATTATATTTTAAGTTAAGGAGTACAAATGCGAAGACATATATATAATTTTAATTTTAAAGATGATGTTAGTGATGAACAGTATAGTGAGATTTATTCTGCTTTTGAGGATGAGTTTAATGCAAATCCAGGCATGATACATTTTTCAATGGGTAAAAATATCTCTGAATCTAAAAGACCAATGAAATTCAATACAATTATGACTATGGATTTTGAAGATTATAAATCTTTTAGAGACTATGAAGATAATGATAATCATCAAGCTATAAAATTATTGTTACATGAAGCTATTGATGGAATTATGGGTACTGATTATGATATTGGGAATACGCCAAAATAAAGAATAAATACTACGTTAAGTTTTGAATAATTCTTCAAGTTCGACACGAATTGGATCGTTTTCTGGTAAATATTTTGAGAAATCACCTGTTGGTTCAGATCTTTCTCGCTCACCAGTTTTTTCATATTCTTTGATTCTTTCTTGAAGTAGCATTAATCCTTGAAGAAGAGACTCTGGTCTTGGCGGACAACCAGGTACATATACATCTACGGGATTGATGAGATTAACACCAGGTAATACGGAATAAGCGTATGCAAATGGGCCACCCATAGTTGCACACCCTCCCATTGAAATTACCCATTTAGGATCTGCCATTTGCATATATATTCTTCTTACTACAGGCGCCATTTTCCAAGTCACTGTTCCAGCAACAATCATTAAATCTGCCTGTCTTGGAGATGCTCGAAAAACTTCTGATCCAAATCTAGCGATATCATATCGTGACGACGCAGATGCAATCATTTCTATAGCACAGCATGCTAAACCAAATGTCACAGGCCATAATGAAGACGAGCGCGCCCATTTCACGATATTATCTACAGAAGTTAATAAAACATTTTTTCTAACTTCTTCTTCGATGGCTTCGTTGATTCCATCATTTATTCCAGGTAAAGCTATGTCAGTCATAATTTTTTCCATTCAAATCATAATCACAATTTAGTTATTAAGCCATTCACTTTCTATTTTTTTGAACTGTTTTTTTTGTGAAGACATCGAACGTAAATTTTTAATTATGGAAGGTAATATTTGTAGGAAATCATTTATATCTTTTTCGTTATTCATTCTACCAATACTTAATCTTAACGAACCTCTTGCTAGTTCATTAGGTATACCCATGGCTGTTAAAACATGACTTGGTTCAATTGATCCAGTAGAACAAGCAGAACCTGATGATGCTGATACCCCCTGAATATCTAAGGCAAGCAAGATAGATTCACCTTCTACGCCATCTACAAGCATTGAGAGCATTCCGGGTATTCTTTGCTGAATTTTTTTTGGGCCTGTAAAACCAATGTCAGGTATGGATTTTTTTAATCCATTTTGTAACTGTTCAAATAATAGTTGATCGCGCTCTATATCTTTTTGTCTGTTATTTACACTAATTTCCATTGCTTTCGATAAACCTATGATGGCAGCTAAATTTTCAGTACCTGCTCGGATATTGTTCTCTTGACCGCCACCAAGAATTTGTGGAACTATTTTTACTCCATTTTTAATGTACAAAACACCACAACCTCTCGGTCCATAAAATTTGTGACCAGTTAATGTTAATAAATCAACTCCTAAATTTTTTACATCAATGTCATAATGTGCAACATATTGTACTGAGTCAGAATGAAATATTATATCTGGACGTTTGGATTTTACCTTATCTACAATTTCTTTAATATTATTAATTGCGCCAACCTCGTTATTTGCATGCATTATAGATATGAGTTTTGTATCTTTTTTTATACTTTTAATGACTTCATCTGAATGAATAATTCCTTCTTTATCTGGCGAAATTGTTGAAAAAGTTATTTTATTTTGATGGGATAACAATTCTATGGGATCGATAACAGCATGATGTTCAGTTGCACTAGTCAATATATGCACCGGAACATTTAGGTGCATGTCAATGATGCCTTTAATAGCAAGGTTGTTAGATTCAGATCCTCCTGAAGTAAAATATATTTCTTCAGATTTTGCTCCAATCATTTTTGCAATACTCATTCTTGCCTCATCAATCACACGTGCAGCTTTTTGACCTTCAAAATAGATTGAAGATGGATTGTGCCAATTGCTTATAAAGAAATTTTGCATTTCGTCGATTACAAATCTATCTACAGGTGTAGTAGCTGCATGGTCAAGATAAATTCTTTGGTTTGTTGACATCTATGCCTTATCACTATTTATACTATTCTATAATATCTTGATATAAATAAATAACTTATTTTATTCGTTATTGAGTAAAAATAATTTTTGATTTATCATTCTATTATATATAAATATGCTTAAACATATAAAGAATTTCATTTAAGGAGATTTTGTAATGAACAGAGATCTAACTGCAGCCAATACACAGAATGATAGTGATGTCAATAGGGATCTGACTGTTGGCTCCCCATTAGTTAATGTAAGTAATAAAGAAATCGTGAACATTACTTCATTTGCTGCAGAAAAAGCGAAACAATTAATGCAAGACAGAAATTTGAATGATGCTGCATTAAGAATATTTGTAACACCGGGAGGATGTGCTGGATATGAATACGGCATGTCTATAGCTGAGACTGTTGAAGTATCAGATAAATTAATCGAATCAGAAGGATTGAAAATTGTAGTTGATAATGCTGCAGTACCACTGATTAGTGGCATGGAAATTGATTACATTGATGATATTATGAAATCAGGATTTACAATTAATAATCCAAATGCAACAGCATCTTGTAAATGTGGGACTTCTTTTCAAACAGCTGGTAATTCAGGTAGCCCAAGTTCATGTTAATGTAATGAGCTAACAAGTGATTTCTTCAAGGCCTGATCCAAGAGATTCTAACTGGAACAATATTGATTATTGGAATGATAGAATTAAAGATGTTGTTGGTGGTTCAATTCCTATTATTTTTGAAGAAGTCTCATTAGACCAAGTTATTTTAAGTTTAGAAGTTGATCATCGTTCTCATCAACCAAGTGGTATTTTGCATGGAGGTATTTCAGTTTTATTGGCTGAAACAGCTGCCTCAGTTGCTGCACATAGAAATACGGCTCCAGGCAAAAGAATTGTAGGACTTGAAATTAATGCAAATCATATTCGCTCCGTATCAAGCGGTAAGATTTATGCAAAGGCTGAACCTATACATATTGGTCGCTCAACACAAATATGGTCTATAAAGATTACTGACTCTAAAAAAAGAACAGTATGTTTATCGAGATGCACCATTGCAGTTCTCGAAAAAAGTTCCGACGAAGTGGAAAATGAAATTCCAGAAAAATACAGAAGTTAGTCAATTAAGTTTAGTAATGAGGGCAATTATGGATAATCAAGAATCAGAGATATTAAAAAAGTTTGCCTCACAGTTTATTGGTGAGTTAATACAAAAATTCATAGATGTTATTGATGATTGCTCAATGGAAGATTTGCATTATGTTCCTGTAGGAACAGGCAATCATATTGGCTTTTTGGCATGGCATGTTATGAGAAGCATTGATAATGTTATTTTCTTTGCCTTTGATAGAGAAAAACCAATTTGGTTACAGAAAAAATATAATGAATTAATGGATTTGCCAAAAATAGATCAAGGGACAGATTATTCTTCTGAAGAAGCTAATCAATTAATTATTCATGAAAAAGAGCATTTGATTAATTACTGTAAAGATTTAGCCAAGGCTATCGATGAAAAAATACTTAATGTCGATGATCATTATTTATTTGAAATTAATAAAGTTGTACCTTGGGGTGAGATACCGCGTATTGAATCTATAGGTAAAATGATGATTGCCCATGGTAATGAACATTTGGGTGAAGCGCAGGCAATTTTGTCAATTACAAAAAATAAATAAAAGATGTAAATATGAGCTTAGAGCCACTTCCTCTGGTAGTTTTATTAGGCATGATGCAAATTATTTTAGGAGGGTATTTTTTTCTATCTCTTATTGAAAATAAGCTTGATGCACCACGCTCTAGTAGAGGATATATATTAACTCTTACAATTACTTATTTTCCTTTCACAGTCTTATCTTTTTTGCTATTTTTTTCATCATATGAAAATTTTCAAAAAATTATAATGTTTGCTCTTAATGAGCCATTAATTTTAAATTTTACAAGCGTAAGTATTTTAGAAGCTCTTTTTGCAATTATGGCTATTGCTTCTTTTTTACATTTTTTATGTACATGGCGATTTAATAGTAAGAAATTTTTATCGTCAGATAAGACAAGATTAAAAATTTCTAATTTTATTATTTTTATTATAATAATTATTTTTTTATTGCTATTCAAGAATTTTGAAACAAGTTGGCAAGGCGTACTATTGTTATTAATTCATTCAGTGATAGTTGGATTATTCGTTTCAGGTGCACTCACTGCAATGACTTGGGGTCATTGGTATTTAGTCACACCAAGCTTACCAAAGGAGCCACTTGAATTTTTAACGAAATCTTTGATCATGATTATTATTTTAAGTTGCTTTTTTTTCGTGATAGGATTGGCATTAAATTATAAAGTTGTTGATATAGGTATTAATACTTTAGGTATTAATCTTGTAGTGAATCCTGCACTATGGTTACGGTTTATGATTGGTATTTTTCTACCATTGATTTTAACTTATTTTGCCTATAAAGCATCAAAAATGAATGGGATGATGTCAGCGACAGGTTTGTTATATTTAGTTTTAGGTGCTGCCCTTGCTGGGAGTTTTTTGTCAAATGCTTTAATATTTGAAATTGGAATTACAACATAATATTAAATTATTATTCTGATAAGCGCTTAGAAATGTATAGTAATGTTTCTCTTAAAAATGCATATCCAGGTAGAGCGAACAATAGACCAAAGAAACCAAACAGATATCCGCAAATGACTAATAAAAGTAGTGTTATTGCTGGCTGTACATCAATAGTATCAGAATGAACTTTTGGTACTAAGATTAAATTTTCAATTAATTGAATTGCAAAATAAATAAGAATTACAGGGAGTATTAGTCCAGAATCAAAACTTAGTACAATAAGTAATGCTGGTATTAAAGCAATCCATGGACCAATAACAGGAATTAATTCTGTTATACCGGCTATGATTCCTAAAGCAAATGACATTGGAACATCAATAATAGTTAATGCAATCCCAGTTGCAATTCCTACAACGATAGCTAGAATAAATTGCCCTCTAAAATAATTTCCGATTATTTTTTCAAAAATACCAATAACATTTTTGATATCTTTACTCATATGATCTGGGACAATCTCCAATATATTCTTTTTATTGAAAGTATCATCTCTCATTACATAGAACATCCAAAATGGAGTTAACAAAAAACCAAAAAGAATTGCAATTGTATTTGTAAGATAACTTATGAAATTCTTGGTAAATTGAGCAATATTATCTGATAATGTTAGACTTACTTCTGAAAGGTAGCTATCTATCTGGACTTGAGTTTCGATTGGCACTTGATTTCGATACTGGTTTAGTAAATCAATAAATTGAACTCTCGCTTTTTCAGTTATTTCTGGTAGGTCATCTGTGAATTGGATAACTTGTTTGGAAATTCCATCTCCAATGATTAATAGTGTCATTAAGGTTATTATTCCTAAAAAGCCGTATACAAAAATGATGGCTATCATTCTTTTCAATTGCGGAGATGCTATTCCAGATTTTTGTATCAAGGTGGCAGTTCGATTTACAAGTGGTTTTAAGATATATGCGAGGATACCACCTATGAAGAATGGAATCAGTGCTGTGCGTGCAAGCCAGACCATTGTAATTATAATAGCTGCGACACTTAACCAAAGATAAAAAAGGAGATGGTTTTTTTTCATAAATCAAAGCAATCTAAATATATTTTTTATGAGTATAATGTTAGCAGATTACTTATGTTTAGTTACTAGAAGATATCCACTCATTATAATTATTGTGATAATTAACCTTTTTTTGTAGTTCATGTATTTTTGTAATTATTTTTTCAAACTGTTGTTCATTTAAACTTTCTTTTTTGTTAAGGAAATCTTGTACTGCATCAGCAGTTAGTTTACCAGCTTGATTATCTAATGGATTTAAGTAACTATTAATAACATAATCAGCTACTTTTTCGGCGTGCTTTAATGAGTCTCGTATATTTCCTTTACCAGTCACTACATTACCTGCTAAGAAAACCCCTTCTTTTTCTGCATAAATACCCAGCGACTTATCCATTACTTTAAAGGTTTCACCCTCCATGGCTATCCCTTTAATTGGTTCTGGTATTGAGCCAATGGATGATATAATTTGATTAGTATTTATTATTACAGTCTCATCTAAAACTTTCACTTTTCCTTCACTGATAGCTGTTTTATTAATAGTTATCCCTTCAAGGATATTATTATTTATAATTAATGAATTTGGTGAAGAAAGTGATTGAAAATTGAATAAAAACTTGTCTTTTGCTTTATTTAGTATTTTTTTACGAACATTTTTAATTTTTTCTCTAGCATCATTCGTTGCATTTTCAGGTAAATCTGCTAAGGGCATATCTTCTGCATTTCTTCTGTAAATGATTGTGCAGCCTTTAATCTTTAAATCATCATAATTGATATTAAGTTTTTCACAAATTCTTGGAATACCAAGTGTCTCTATTTCTTCAATGTCTAAATGCTGATTTAATTTATTATTGATTGCATTACGAAATAATTCAATTTGACAAGCTTTGGCTACATCAATTGATGCAAGGCCTCCACCAATAATGACTACGCCATCTTTTATTTCTATATTATTTTTTTGACTTATTTCGTCTTGGTGATTAAACCAATATATGAAATCATTTTGATAAATAAATGAATTAGGTTCTAAGTTATCTAAGCCATCAAGTAGCAATGGTCTATCTTTTGATGCACCTATTGCTAAGATAATAGCTGAAAAATTAAGCTCATTAACAAGTTCTTCAAAATCTATGTCTTTACCAAGCTTCGTTTTGGGAACGTAGAAAATGTTAGGATTATTGAGCCTATCATTAATTTTTTCGTATTCTTGTTCACGTTGCCTTTTATGCCATTTAGGTAAGCCATCTTCAATTTTTCCAAATGGTTTTGCATTTTGTTCTATCACAACAACTTGATAACCTTTTTCAGTTAAAGAAGATGCAGCCACTGAACCAGAAACAGCACCACCAATAACTGCAATGAAGTGATTGTTATTTTTTGACAAAAGTACTTCCTTTTTGATCAATTGTTTTTTATTATCAATAAAACGTATATCTAATTTTCCTTTCGCTCAATCTTTATTTAAAACAAAATAGGAATGAAATAAGAATGCTATAGAATTAGGATCTCAAAAATTAATAATTAGTTAGGACATTTATGAAGTTGAATTTTTTCTCTCTGGAGCAAGATTTTTCTTTTAGTGAAGAAATAGTATTTAGTAATGATTATTTTCAAAAATATAATGCTGCTACATCATCTCAAATTAGTAATCAATTTTCTGATAAAATATCTCCTCTTGCAGCTACAGCAATTATCCTTGGACAATTGTTAGATAAATTTGATATCCCAATAGGATTATTCCATACTGGGCAAAACGTAAATGCGTTTAATTTTATTTACCCAAGTATTAAATTAGATTTGCTTTTTGCAATATCTAGATCAACAATTAAAAATAACGCAAAATTTGTAACATTTGATTTTCAATTAATGCATGATCGGAAGCTCCTTATTTCAGGGAATACAAATGTTACTGCAAAGTTAGAAAACTGATCATGATTAATAAAGTATTAACTATTCCTTCAATAATAAAAAAAATTGACCAGCAGTTAGTTAATAAATATGCGATTGCTGCCAATGATCCAAACCCTATCCATACCGATCCGAATATAGCTCAACATACTATTTTTAAAAAACCTGTCGCTCATGGAATGTTGATTGCTTCTGCAATTTCTGAAGCTATGACATCAGCATATGGTGATGATTGGTTTCAGTATGGTTCTATTCAAATAAAATGGAAAGCACCAGCGATTACTCCGATTGAAATATTTACAGAGATAACTTTTGCTAAGGAAGATGAAGTAGCAATTACTTACAATGCAAAGTGTTTTAATGAAGACGGCACTATGCTCATTATTGGCAAAGTGTCACTAAGAAGAAATTAATAATATATTTATGAATAATTTTAAATTACGACAACACAATTGTTTTGGCTGCGGGTTGAAAAATGATATTGGCTTAAAATTAAATTTCACTAAAAAAAATGATTTAATTGTTGGAAGCTTCGTTGCACACAAAGATTATGAGGGATTTCCTGATATTTTACATGGAGGGATCCAGACAACTATTCTTGATGAGGCAATGAATTGGGCCTTTCTTGTTGAAGGAATATTTGTATTTACTATAAAGGTAGAAATGAAATTTAGAATTCCAATTCGGATTGGTCAAAAAGTTATAATCGAAGCCGAGGGTCAAAGAGATAAGAAAAAATTTAAAGCATCTGGAAGAATTTATATAGAGTCTGGCAAGCTAGCAACTGAAGCATTAGGTGAATTTTATCAAATGAAGAATGATGAAAAAAATAATTTTTTAAAGCAAATTAATTAAGCACAGACATTTATATTAGTTGAACGTTATTGCGTTTTTCTTTTCCAAAGATTATAAAAAAGACTAGAGCAATAATAATAATTATTGTATTTGCTGTTAGGCTTGCTCCAAGACCATGTTTATCTGCAATGTAGCCTAAAATTGGTGGTCCAATAACAAAGCCTACATCACCAGCAGTTCGGTACATACTCATTGCTATTCCTGTAATTTCTTTTGGAGTGATATCAACGACAAATGCTGCAGGTGCTGGACCGGCCATTGCCATTGAAATACTAATTAAAATTGATGCAATTAGAAAAAAGATAAAATTATTTGCTATTACAAATAAAAGAAGGAAGATCGATGTTGCGGCTATACTAGGAATAATAAGCCATCGTCTTCCTATTTTATCTGCTAAGAATGATGCTGGAAATAGAAAACAAAAATGAACAACTGCTTGAATTGTGAATATTGCTCCTAGAAGACCAGTCGTGATATTTAATTTTGTTACAGCTAATAAAGGAATGATTGTATGCCTGCTTCCTTGCCTTGTTAAGAATATGCATACAGTAATAAGTGCAATAGAAATGAATTGTGACGACTTTAATAATTTTAAAAATAGCGCCATTTTATTTTTTGATTGTGCAGATTTTCCTTTTTTAGATCTCTGTTTTTTAAGAGTCTCTGGTAAATAAAAAGCACTATAGATACTAGTAATTGCAACTACTATACTGATTACATAAAATGGCATTCGAAGATTATAAATTTCGGCAAGTATACCACCAATTGCAGGTCCAATTGCAACGCCTGTTAAAAGAGCCGCTTGATTCATACCAATAAATCTTGCCCGATTATGATCGCTTGCAATATCTGATATGTAAGCTAATGCTGCCAATGTATACATGCCATGTCCAATACCTGAAATAAATCTTGAAATTAATAAAATTGTTAAATTAGTTGAAAAGCCAGTAAGTAAAATACCGCATGCATTAATTAATGGCCCTATGATCAGTAAAGGCCTCCTACCAATCTTATCTGTCAAAATTCCTATCGGAAAATTAAATAATAATCTAGCAAATGCAAAAATTGAAACAGCAAATCCTATAGAACGAATACTTACATTTAATTCTTTCGCAAATATGGGTAAAATAGGAGAAATAACTCCCTGTCCAGATGAAATGAGAGCAGTTGCAATGCATAGTATCAGTAGTTGATTTTTTAAGATTTTATTAATTTATGGAATTCCTTATTATTTTTTACTTACTTATGTGTAAATTTATATTCATAGCATTGTGGAGTTAGTCAATAATTATTTATTAATTGTAGACTATTATAGTAAAGTATATTAAATTTGATAACGCCGGGATAGTTCATTATTATACTTTGGAGTAAATGTGACAAAAAAACTATTAGATATAAAAGATTTACATGTTTCTTTATCTGAAAATAAAGATATAAAAATTTTAAACGGCCTGGAACTTTCAATTAATCCAGGTGAGATACATGCAATTATGGGTCCTAACGGCTCAGGTAAAAGCACTTTAGCAAATACTATTGCTGGCAATCCAATGTATAAAATTGATGGAGGTGGCATTGCTTTGAATGAAGAAGATATCACTAGTTTAAGTCCTGATGAAAGAGCTAGAAAAGGATTATTTTTATCATTTCAGTATCCCACAGCTATTCCCGGAGTAACAATGGTGAACATGCTTCGATCTTCAATTAAATCTATAAGAGGTGAAGAGCCTTCTGCTCGTGAATTTATTAATGAGTTGAAAGAAACTTTAAATAGGCTACAAATGGATGAATCATTTGCAAGAAGGTACGTAAATGATGGTTTTTCTGGTGGTGAAAAAAAACGTGCTGAAATTCTTCAACTAGGTATGTTAAAACCAAATTTAGCAATTTTAGATGAAACTGATTCAGGTTTAGATGTAGATGCACTACGTGCTGTAGCTGATGGTATTAATACTCTAAAGACACCAGAAATGGGTATTTTAATGATTACTCATTATGAAAGAATATTGAATTACGTTACTCCTGATTACGTGCATATTTTAGTAGATGGAAAAATCGTTAAATCAGGCGGATTCGAATTAGCAAAAGAAATTGAGGCTCAAGGTTACGATCCTATATTAAAAGAGTAGATACTGTAACTGTTATGCAGTAATGACTATGAATAAAGCTTATGGAGCCTAATCATAGAATAGAAATTGAAATTGAAATAAACTAATATCAGTATAAAGATTGGGTAACAAATGGTAAAACCAGAAGCAAAATCAGTAGTTGGTGAGTACAAGTGGGGCTTTCATGATGATGAAAAACCTTTATATAAAGCTGACAAAGGGCTTAATGAAGAAATAGTCAGGGAAATATCAAAGATAAAATCTGAACCAAAATGGATGTTAGAAAAGCGTCTTAATGCTTTAGAAATATTTAATCAAGCCAAAAATCCTGAATGGCCTGGCGGTTCAGATTTACTTGAAAGCATAGACTTTGATAATATTAGATATTACGTTCGAGCAACTGATAAAGATTCTACAGACTGGGACGACGTACCTGAATACATCAAAGACACATTTGACAAACTTGGTATTCCTGAAGCAGAAAAGCAATTTTTGGCTGGCGCTGGGGCTCAGTATGATTCTGAAGTTGTTTATCATAATATTCGTGAAGATTTAGCCAAGCAAGGTGTTTTATTTTTAGCGATGGACCAAGCTTTAGAAGAGTATCCTGAAATTGTTAAAGAATACTTTGGCACAGTTATCCCTTCAGGTGACAATAAATATGCTGCCTTAAATACTTCTGTGTGGTCGGGTGGTTCATTTATTTACGTCCCACCAGGTGTTAAAATTGATATTCCTTTACAAGCTTATTTTAGAATTAACACTGAAAATATGGGCCAATTTGAGAGAACATTGATTATTGCTGATGAAGGTTCTTATGTTCATTACGTTGAAGGATGTACTGCGCCCACTTATAGTACTGATTCTCTTCACTCTGCAGTTGTAGAAATTATTGTAAAGAAAAATGCACGTGTAAGATATACGACAATCCAAAATTGGTCTAATAATGTTTATAATTTGGTTACAAAGCGAGCTGTTGCTTATCAAGATGCTGTGATGGAATGGGTTGATGGTAATATAGGTTCTAAATTGACCATGAAATATCCTTCAGTTTATTTGATGGAACCAGGAGCTCATGGAGAAATTCTTTCATTAGCATTTGCAGGTGATAATCAACATCAAGATGCAGGTGGAAAAGTAGTACATGTTGCTCCAAACACTTCCTCGGCAATTGTATCGAAGTCTGTTTCCAGAGGGGCTGGCCGGACATCCTATAGAGGCTTGTTGAAGGTACATGAAGGAGCAGAAAACAGTTCGTCTACAGTTCGTTGTGATGCATTATTACTAGATGATTTATCTAGGTCAGATACTTACCCAACTATGGAAGTTGATTCTGACAATGTTAATATTGGTCACGAGGCGTCTGTTTCAAAGCTGGGTGATGATCAGCTGTTCTATCTTATGAGTCGTGGAATCAATGAAGAAGAAGCAGCAAAGATGGTTGTGAATGGTTTTGTGGAGCCAATTGTTAAAGAGCTTCCAATGGAATATGCAATTGAATTAAATCGTCTAATAGAATTACAAATGGAAGGTTCAGTTGGCTAGTTCAATATTTAAAATTAGCTTGAATAGACTATAATTATGAGCAAAAATTTTCTATCCAATGAAAAGCTAAATAAATTTAATCAAAAATCTGTACAATCTTTTAATGAATTCAAGATGCCTACAAGAAAAGATAGGCCTTGGAGATATACTGATGTTAATCATATTGATCTAGATACGTTTGATTTAAGTAATGCAAGCTGTAAAGTTAATATTACAAATAATAATCAATCTGGTATTAACGTAGATTCATTTGAAATTAGTCAAATGGAAGATAACATCAAGCTATTTCCTAATCATATTGGTGTAACTGATGCTATTAATACGGATAAATTTTCTTTAGCAAATGATGCTTTTTGGAATCATGGACTTTTAATTCATTCTGATAAAAATGCAGTAACTGAAGAAATAATTAATATTGATATGATTGCTGACAGTATTGCGGCTTTACCAAGGATAATAATTGTAGCTGAAGAAAATTCTGAAATAAATATTCAAATAAATTCATCATCTGTCAAAATGACTCAGTTAGTTATTAGCTCAGTAGAAGTAATTGCGCATAAGTCATCTAGGATAAAATTATTTTTTGTAAGTAATTTTGACCAAGATACTGAAGAATTTTTGTATATACGTAGTAAAGTAGAAGATAACGCTGATTTAGAAATTGGGCTTTTACCAATTGATGGTAAACTTTTTAAACATACGATAGAAAATTCTCTCATTGGAAAAGGTTCAAATGCATCAATTAGAGGTTTTGCATTGGGCAATGAACGGCAACATTTTGACTTTGTAACAATTCAAGATCATGTAGGAAGCAAGAGTACTTCTAAAGTTGATATTAAATCAGCATTAGGTGATTTTGCAAGGAATATTTATTATGGCATTACGCGAGTTGAAGAATCAGCATCAGATGCTGAGGCTGAACAATCAAATAGAAACTTGCTATTGTCTTCAAATGCTAAGGCTGATTCTGACCCAGTTTTAGAAATTCTAACTTCTCAAGTTATTAAATGTGGTCATGCTGCAACCGTTGGACCAATTGATGATGATGCCTTGTATTACTTACAAAGTAGAGGGTTAACTAAACTTGAATCAACCAAATTACTGGTAGCAGGTTCATATAATCAGACTTTTGAAAATATGCATTTGAATAATATACAAGAAAAATTTTTGAATCAAATTAATGATAAACTGGAGTTAATTAAATGATTTTTGTTTGCAAAGCTGACGAAATTACTAATGGTCAGTGCAAATCATTTAACCTGGATGACAATCGTTATTTAATTTCAAATGTCAATGATGTTTATTTTGCTATAGAAGATATATGCACTCATGATGGTGAACAATTAAGTGGTGGCAAGTTGCTAGGTAATCAAATTTCATGTCCTAGGCATGGAGCATTATTTGATGTTACTACTGGTAAAGTTAAATCTTTGCCAGCCTTATATGATGTGAAATCATTCTCAGTTGTTAATAAATCGGGTGATTTATATATTGAGATTGATACTGAATAATGAAATTTAAATTAGATAAACTTGCAAGTAATGTTAAAGCAATTCGTCAAGATTTTCCTATTTTAGATAGGGAGGTTAATGGTAAACGATTAGCATATTTAGACAATGCTGCTTCAAGTCAAAGACCAGTATCTGTTATTAATAAATTTAATGAGATATATTCAAATAATTATTCAAATGTACATAGGGGGGTGCACACTCTTTCTATGGAATCTACTGAACTATATGAAAATGTACGTAAAAAAATCGCTAATTTTATTAATGTAGATGATCAAAATGAAATCATTTATACAAAAGGAACTACTGAGTCAATTAACATTGTTGCTCGTGGCTGGGCAAAGTATAATTTAAAAAAAGGGGATAAAGTCGTTTTATCTGAAGTTGAACACCATGCAAATTTAGTTCCATGGTTTATGCTTAGAGACGAGATAGGTATTATCATTGAATTTATCCCAGTTCTTGATGACTTTAACTTAGATTTAGATTCTTTAGAAAAAATTATTGATAAAAAGACACGACTTGTCGCAGTCTCACAGATATCTAACTCGTTAGGAACTATTATTCCACTTAATCAAATTATTGAGACTGCTCATAGTAATGGAGCATTAGTATTAATTGATGCTGCTCAAAGTGCGCCACATCAAAAAATTGATGTGAAGGATTTGGGAGCTGACTTCTTGGTCTTTTCTGCTCATAAATTATTGGGACCTAATGGTGTGGGTGTTCTTTGGGCTAAGATGGATATTTTAGAGCAATTTAAGCCATTTATTGGTGGAGGGGATATGATTTCAAAAGTTACTTTTGAAAATGCAACGTGGAATGAAATCCCTTATAGATTTGAAGCGGGCACACCAAATATTACAGGAGTAATTGCATTTGGTGAGGCAATTGATTATTTGAATAATAATAATTATGTTGAGCTTTGTCAGTATGCTCATTATTTGTCTGAATTTGCAAGAAAAGAACTATCAGCTTTATCTTATATAGAAATACTTGGGCCCTCAGATCCAAGCTTACGTTCTAGTTTGTTTTCCTTCGATATTAAAGGTGTACATCCTCATGATGTGGCTCAAATATTAGATAGTGCTGGTGTTGCTATTCGTGCTGGTCATCATTGTGCTCAACCAACTTTGAATAGGTTTGGTTTTTCATCTACAGCAAGAGCATCATTTTATTTGTATAATGATATGAATGATGTAGAACAGTTTATTGAATCTATTGATTTAGTCGAAAAGAGATTTTTATAATGGATGCTTCATTAGATGATTTATATAGAGAAATAATTTTGGATCATAATAGAAATCCAAGAAATTATGGTGCTCTTAATGAAGGTAATATTGTAGAAATTGAAGAATTTAATCCTTTATGTGGTGACAAGATTGTTTTATATCTTCAGTCTGATAAAGAGATTATTGTCAATGTGCACTTTACTGGAGAAGGATGTTCAATTTCACAAGCATCTGCATCTATTATGACAGATTTAATGATAGGTAAAAAAATTAATGAAGCTGATGAGTTGTTAGATAAATTTCGTCTTTATATGACTGATTTAAATAATAGTGAGCCTGATGTTAATTTGGGTGATATAGATGCCTTTCAAGGTGTAAAAAAGTTCCCAGCACGGGTTAAATGTGCAGGTCTTGCTTGGAATAGCTTAGGTAAAGCGCTTCAAGAGCTGAATAGTTAATTAAGGAGGTTTTGATGTCAAAAGAAGTAAATCAAGATGAAAGTTTGAATGAGGATGAATATACAAGTGAGTCTTTAATGAAAGTTTTACAAGTTATTGAAGATCCTGAATTAAAGATGAGCATTGTTGACTTAGGACTCATTTATAAGATTGTAGTTTCTGATGATTTAAATATAACTGTCGATATGACTTTAACATCACCAGGGTGTCCGGTTGGCCCACTTATTCAAAGTCAAATTTACTACAAGTTAATGGATTTAGAGAATATTGATGATGTAGTTGTGGATATTGTATGGGATCCTCCATGGGATCCAAAAACAATGGCTTCTGATGAAGTTAAATTAATGCTAGGAATATTTTAATTTCTTAAGCCAATTCCCTTACCATATTTTGGTTGACCAAAGAGAATATTTTGTTCACTAGAACATTTTAATTTACTGTTGAAAGAATTGTTTTTTTCCGGATTATTTACTACTGAACATATTCCATATTTAACTTTATTAACATTGATTGTTAGTTTATTGCCATTATTAATTATTTCAAATTCATCTAAATTCTTTTTTTGTTGATTTGATAGAATAGCACCAATGTTAGTGAAGTAGGTATTATTACATGTACTTGAAAAAACTGGGTTAAACTCTTTGATTTTTATATCTTTTCTGAAAGATATATTACAGCCAGTATTAGGATCTCTAGAATAGAATGCTCTAATACTGTTGTTGTTTTCTTTGATAAACCACACTCCATGTACATCATTTTTTTCATCATGACCAAATCTAATAATTGGATAAAATTTACTACCAGATAAATTAACTTCTTGAGAATCTATACTGAAAGTAGATGATTCATCATCATCATTAAAAATCATTAATGAGCATGATAAGCTAAATATAAATAAAAAGAATATTGAGAAAGTCCGAAAAAGCGTCCTGGAAGTTTTTTTATTTTTTGTAATAATTTTTCTTTTCAAAATGATTGTAATTATTTTATTAAATTATACTTCATTGATAATTGCTATATTATTTATAAATATTACAATATTTTTATTCTTGAAGTAATGGGGAAAGACTATAATGCAATTAAGACGAAGGCAGTTCTTAAATTTAACAGGCATGTCACTATTTGGATTTATAATGAATGCTTGTAGTAATAATCGATCTTTGAATTCTCTTAGTAATGAGCAGCAATTATTTTTAAATAAATTTGATTCTCCAGATATTATATCTAGGGCAAGTAGTTATGTTATTGGCTTATATAGTATTAGCGATCAATTATTGATGGATAATTATATATTTCCTTTAACTTATTCAACATTACTTGATTTTGATATAACTGACGGTAAGCTATATTCTGATATTGCAAAGAATTTAGAAATCATTAACTCTAAGAATTTCTTATTTACAATTCGAGAAGATATTTTTTTTCACCCAGATGAAAATGGTTTTGCCGAACCTTTAACAGCTGAAGATATCAAAAATGATTTTAATAAGAGAATTAAAAATAAAGAACCTTTTTTCTATAATGTTATTAAAAGCTTAGAGATTGTAAATAATAAATTATTAATTTCATTAAAAAATCCTTTTCCATATTTTATTGAATTTATCTCAAATAGCTCTGTTGCTGGAATAAGACATTCCAAAGTTTATGAAAAAGGCTCTTTATTTCGTGGATCTGGCCCTTATATCCCCGTTCAAGTTAATAAAAATGATTACACACTCGTTGCTAATACCTTCTATCATGAAGATAGATTGCCTTTGCTAAATTTTATTTATATTAAGAAATATTTTGATATTAGCATAATGAAGAAAGATTTTTCTGATAATTCCTTTGATTTAATTTTATCTAATCAATTCGTAAACTCGTTAAATTCCATTGCATTGAGTCAGATTAAGTTAAAAAATCCATCAAAAGAAATTATAATTTTTGCATTGTCAATGGCTCAAAATAAAGGTGGAACAGATGTTAAATATATTGAAGCCTTTCAAAATCCTAAAGTTAGGAAAGCGATATCAAAAAGTATCAATCGTAATTTATTAATTGAAGAATTTGATGGATTCATTACTGGAACAGTCCCTCCGTCTTTTCCATTAGATGCTTTGAATGAATCTGAAATTAATCAAATTGATTTTATGATTTATGATCCAATTGAGGCAAAGCAATTGTTATTAGATAGTGGCTTTAGTGGTTTAGAATTTAGAATTGATTTGCCTAATACAGTCTTTTTTAGTACGCTAGGTGTCCTTTTAGCAAAGCAATTATCTAAAGTAGGGTTTGAACCACGACTTGTTTTTAGTGATGTAGATAAACTTAAAAATAGTTTAGAACTTGGTGATTTTGAAGCCGTGCTATATACGCAGAAGTTTGATATTTCACCTGACGTTGGCTTAATGATGAATACCTCATTGGGTATTAATAATCAATATTCTAAAACTGGTTTTTCTAGTCCGCTATACGATTATGAGATTGAAAAATCTTTTTATGAATACGATCCTATTAAAAGAGGTGAATTAGCAAAAAAAGCTCAAAAAAATTTATTCGAGCAATCACCAGCAGAAGTACCTCTTTTTTGTACTGCTGATATTGGTTTATCTAATAAACTTATAAGTGGTTTTCAATTTGAAAAACTTTCAAGTAATTTTAAAATTTTTAGTAAGTATTGGGTTAAGGATGTATCTAGTTAGTTATCAATTATTTTTGATAAACTGTGTAATCCACTAACCCTAGTAATTTTATTATTTAAACTATAATCTTCATTATATTTCCAGTTTCTAAGAAATAGCTTGCATTGAGTTAACTCAGATAATAAATGTATGGTATGTGCATCATCATCAATATGTTCATTTGCACCAATTTCTATAATTTTATTTAATTTGTAATGCGAACTATTATCTTTAGTATTATTAAAAATAATATTTGTAAAAAATTTTTCAATGTTATAATTTTTTAACCAATTCTTTGGACTACTTCTTCTTCCAGTTAGTAATACTAGTTCTCTTTTTGAAAATAATAATTCTAATGCATTATGTGTATCTGGTAAAATTGGTCTAAAGGCATATCTTAGCTTATCTAATGGCTCACGAAAAAATTTTGGTGGGACTATAGCTTTTTTTGGTAGTATTTTAGATTGAATACTTTTTTTATTTATACCTAACTTAAATGGATAGGGAGTGCCACAAATTACTCCATCAAAATCTATAGTAAGAATCTTTTTTTGTTTCATTTTATATTCTAATTTTTTTTAGAGAATTGATCATTTTTTTGGGTGTGAAATTGTTTGTTTTTATCAAGAATGAGTGCACAAAGATATCTACTTCTTTCTCTTTTAAAATACTACTAGTTAGTGTGATAAATTTCTTTTTTAATTCATAATTTGTTACTCTGTTTTCTGGATCTCCAAGGGGATAGAGAATATTTTTATTCATCGATTTGCGATCTTGCATGTTAATTGTTATATTACTTGGCCATTTTTTAGGGTAATATTTGTCTAAAATATGATTAGTTGTAAAGGTAATATTTTTAGCTAAGCTAAGAACTTTTTTGTCTTTGATTGTTTTTTCTGTAAATCTTTCTGGACCAAGATCTCCATAAATTAAAGCTGATGCAATGCAAAATGGAAGATTAAATTTTGCTGCATAAGGAGTATTAGCTGAAACATCAGATAGCAATTCTAATGCTTGAGAATATATTTCAATTTCAACCGATTTAATTTTATCATAATGAATTGAGTATTCATTTTTTAACTGTAAAGCACCTTCAACTGCAGGATGTGTATGACGACATGATGCATACATTTTGAATGATACATTTTCTATTTTCCATTTTTTTTGATTTAATGATAAATCCTTAATAATTTTCAATGGTTTTGCCTTGGGAGCCATCGCTGCAAAAATACCTTTTTCCCCTTCAATAATCTTAGTAGCACTAGAGAAGTTATTTTTTGCTAACAAGCATGCTAATATGCCATCATGTGCTGCTTTAGCAGGATGTAGTTGTTTTGACATAGCTCCATCATTAAGGAATTCCCATAATCCTGCAGTCATAGTTCCTGCTGATCCAATTGCCATTAAAGTTTGCTCTGTATTAAATTTTGAAATCCTAGATATTGCTGCAGCTACACCAATTGTTCCAGCAGTACCAGTTGTATGCCAGAACTTATAATGCTCTGTACCCAATACTTCACCTACTCTAATCATTACCTCGTAACCAATAATTATTGCATCTAATAAATCGTTCATATTCTTTTTTTGATATTCGGCAGTAGCTAAAGCAGATGCAATAATTGAAGATCCTGGATGTGAAATAGATCCTCTGTCTAAATCATCCATCTCTATGACATGTGCTGCAGCAGCATTAATAAATGCGGCATGAGTGATGCTCGTAGATTTATGACTAAATAGTATTGTTGCCTGTCCTTTGCCGCCTAACTCAGACAATGTTTTTTCAATAGCTTGAATAGGCTTAGTTTTGCTACCAGCTATCACTGATGCAATCCAATCAATTAGATACCTTTTTGCAATTTTACGTGTTTGCTGATTAATCTTAGCATTAACAATAAAATCTGCTATTTCCTTAGAGATATGTTTTTTTGCCATACATTTATTATACAATTGTGACATTATTTATGCTTGCTTAATCAATAGATAGTAAGATGTTAGTTAGGTACTCGAATGCATGCTGTAATTATTTCACAACCCGGTGATCCAGATGTTTTAAAGTTACAAGAATTGCCTGATCCTACAATCAATGACAATGAAGTGTTAATTCAAGTTGCAGGGGCAGGCGTCAATAGAGCAGATCTTTTACAGCGAAGAGGCTTGTATCCAAGTCCAGAAGGATATCGAGATGAATTACCAGGCTTAGAAATATCTGGCATTATTATCAGGCTAGGAAAGAATGTTCCTGATAAATGGAGAATTAATCAAGAAGTAATGGCATTAGTTGATGGTGAAGGGTATGCATCACTAGCGGCAGTTGATTATAAAATGCTTATGCCTGTTCCTAAAAATATCGATTTATTACATGCAGCTGCTATTCCAGAAGTTTTTTTAACAGCTTATGATGCCTTAGTTTTACAATGCGGATTAAAACGTCAAGATAAAATATTGATACATGCAGCTGGTTCTGGTGTTGGCACTGCTGCTATACAAATTGCGAGTAGATTTAATTGTGATATTTATGGTACTGCTAGCAATAATGACAAGCTTGCCTTTGCTAAATCTTTAGGTTTAAATCATGGAATAAATTACAATATAGATAAATTTGATGATTATATTTCTAACAACACAAATCAATTAGGTGTAGATATCATATTAGATGTTGTTGGTTCTAATTATTTTGAACAGAATATTAATTCTTTATCGATCATGGGGCGCATGATAGTCATAGGCCTGCTGAGTGGAGACAAGGTAAATTTATCATTGAATAAAATTTTAAGAAGAAGACTACACATCATAGGTACTGTTTTGCGTTCACGAACTCGTGATGAAAAAATTGTTTTAACCAATGAATTTTCAGTCAATTTTTTAGATTATTTTTATTCTAGTAATGTTAAGCCAGTAGTAGATCAAGTTTTTTCTGCAGATGAAGCAAATCAAGCACATGCTTTTATGGAAAATAATCTAAATACAGGTAAAATTATTCTTGATTTTACGTTATGAAATTATAGTAGAATATTATTTTTTACTAACCATAAAAGTAAAGTTAATGTAAAGAAACTCAGTGTAGTTGAACCTACTACGATTGTGGTAGCAAGTTCTGGCTTTGCATTAAATTCAGTTGCTAAAATTATAGTAAAGACTGCAGTAGGTAGCCCAGCAGAAACAATGAGTACATTACTATAAATATCCGGTAGGCCTATAATGTAAGTAATAAAAAACATTAAAATGGGCGCAATGCAAAGTCTAAAACCTATTGCTGCGCAAGCATCTTTTATTGATTTGGCTTCAACGCCCTTATATATTTGTAAACCTAAAACTAGTAACATGGTTGGTATGGCAGCATCACCAAGAAAATTGATTGATTTCATCATTGTTTGTGGCATTTCTAAGTTACTAAAGTTAAAAATTACTCCTAAAATTGAAGCATAAACCATTGGATATTTTAGAAATTCAAACATTGATGCCTTAGACATTTTATTTGCTCTTGAAGCAATAAAAACATTCACGGTTGAGTACAGCGTTGTATTGGCAACCAGAAAAATAATTGCTACCTCCAATCCAATATCACCAAAACCTAAATAGCCAATTGGTAAGCCCATATTACCAGCATTAATTGTAGTGACAGAAAGTGAAAAACTTGCTTTAGTTTCATCATCATGTGATTTTTTTCTTATTATACTCCAGACTCTAGCCCATACCAAACCAATAAAAAAAATGCTCCATGTTGCGATAATTACTTTAATTGCTATGTCATTGCTCATTGTAGATTCAGACAAAGATCGAAAAATTAATGCTGGGCTAAATAAATAAAATACTGAAGCAGATATTGACTTGATGTCTATGGATTTATATTTCCCAAGGATAATTCCTGTTACAGCAATAAGATATACTGGTAAAATAACTTCCAACAATATCGATATCATTTTTCCCCTTATATCAGATTATTATCTCTTTTCAATTGGGATGTATTCTCTTTGATGAGGGCCATTGTATTCTAGTAATGGCCTGATCAAAATATTTTTCTCATATTGTTCAATAATACTTATAATCCAGCCTGGTATTCTACCAATAGCAAAAATTGGTACAAAAAATTCATGAGGAATATTTAATAGATAATAAACAACTCCAGCGTAGAAATCAACATTAGCTGCAACTCCTAGTCTTTTATAGGGAGCCATTTCTTTTTCAACAGCATCTAATATTTGTAGCCACTGCATTTCATTAAATTTTTCGGATAAATCTTTTACCCCACTTTTAAGGTGTTTGGCTCTAGGGTCTTCTGTTCGATATACTCTATGGCCAAAGCCCATAATTGGTTCTTTATTTTTTCTCTTAGTTTTAACATATTGCTCTGCATTTTTTGGATTTTCAATTTCTAATGCCATTGTCATAACATTTTCTGCGGCTCCACCATGTGCTGGTCCAGATAATGCAGCAATTGCAGCAGTTATCGATGCATATACATTTGCGCCAGTTCCGGCGACTACTCTTGCAGTAAATGATGATGCATTTGAACTGTGTTCAGCATGTAATATAAAATCTTTATCAATTAATGTCGATTCATCTTTAGAAGGTAATTTATTGGACATCATATATAAAAAATTTTCTGCATGATTTAATTCTTTATTTGGATGTACAATAGCTTCATTTTCACGGATCCTTTTATGAAAGGCTATAATAGTTGGCGTTTTTGCAATGATATTTATGCCAATTTCTTTGACCTCTTCTAATACATGTGAATTGTTATTTTCTAGCCCGCCTAAATATGAGAAAGAAGTTTGTAGCACATCCATTGGGTGTGAATCTTTCATGTTCGTTATAAGTTCAATTAATTTTTGAGGTATATTTCTTTTTTCAGCTATTTTTTCTTTATATTCATGTAGTTGTTTCAGATTAGGAAGATAACCTTCAATTAATAAGTAACAGATTTCTTCAAATGTTGATTGTTCTGCAAGATCGTCTATAGAATAGCCTCTATAGAGCAGTATGCCTTTTTTACCATCAATAAAGGTTACATTCGATCTATCAAAATAAACTCCTTGTAAGCCTCTGTGGATTTCACTCTTATCTGACATAAATTACTTTCTAACTACTAAAATGTGAATAATAAAATAAGTGTAAAGAAATTAATCATCTTCTAAAGTAGAGGTATCTCCTTCTGGTAGCCCTAACTCTCTAGCTTTTAACAAGCGACGCATTATTTTACCTGACCTTGTTTTTGGTAAGGTGTCTATAAATTCTATTTCTCTGGGCGCTGTGCCAGGACCAAGTTTATTTCTACAATGCCCAATTAGCTCTCTTCTTAATTCGTCACTTTGCTCGAATCCTTCTGATAATGATACAAAAGCCTTTACTATTTCCATAGCTACTGGATCAGGTTTTCCAATAACTCCTGCTTCTGCAACTGCTTCATGTTCAATAAGTGCACTTTCAACTTCAAATGGTCCTACCAAATGACCGGCTGTATTAATCACATCATCATCTCGACCAATAAACCAAAAATAATCATCGATATCTTTTTTAGCTCTATCTCCAGTTATATACCATTCTCCTTTAAACCTTGATTGGTATCTTTCTTCATCATTCCAGTATGTTCTAAACATCGATGGCCATCCGGGCTTAACTGCTAGCTGTCCTTCCACATCAGGCTCAGTAATTTCTTTAAAATTATCATCAATGATTGCTACTTTAATTCCAGGGAATGCTTTACCCATCGAGCCTGGTCGAATATTAAGAGAGGGATAATTTGCAACCATGATTGCGCCAGTTTCTGTTTGCCACCAATTATCATGTATGGGCAAATTAAATGCTGCTTCTCCCCATACAACTCCTTCAGGATTTAATGGTTCGCCAACTGACATGATGTATCTTAATGATTGGAGGTCCATGCTTTTTGGTAATTCGCTACCAGCTTTCATTAATAACCTAATTGCAGTTGGGGCTGTATACCAAACAGTAACATTGTGTTTTTTGATTACTTCGTACCATTTTCTTGCACTAAATCCTCCTTCATAAATTATGCTAGTAACACCATTGCTCCATGGCGCAAACATACCATAAGAAGTACCTGTTACCCATCCAGGATCTGCAGTACACCAATATATATCATCTTCATGTAAATCCAATACGTATTTACCGGTTGCATAATGACTAATTAATGCATTATGTACATGCGCAGCTCCCTTTGGTAAACCTGTTGTTCCAGAAGTGAAATGCATTACTGCCCAGTCTTCTCTGTCTGAATTAACAATTTCAAAATCTTTCGACATATCTTTCATGATTTCATGGTATTGAAGTACATTTCCAAGTTCACTTTGCTTTGATCTATGAGAAATAACAATGATTGCTTTTAGAGAGGGCAGTTCGCTGCGTATAGATTCAATTTTACTTAATAGATTTGGGGTTGTAATAATATATTCACCTTCTGCACGATTAAATCTTTCTGCAACTGGTTCTGGTCCAAAAGCTGAAAAAAGTGGGGCTATGATTCCTCCTGCTTTCAATACACCAAAACATGCAAAGTATAATTCTGGTATTCTGTCTGTAAAGAAAAAAACTCTATCACTCTTTTGTAAACCAACTTTTGTAATTGCATTTGCGAATTTATTAGATTCTTCACGAAATTGTTGAAAGGTGTAATTTTCGATTGCATCATTGGCTCCATGCCAAATCATTGCAAGTTTTTCAGGATTTTTTTCAGCATGTCTGTCTACACAAATGTATGCTTGATTGAACTTCTTATTCGGTATCTCAAGTTCATTTTCAATTTGTTCCCATGACCAATTATCTGTTCTTTGTTTTAAATCATTTAAATTAGGTGAGGTTGCATAATCGTCAATATTTTTATTAATTTCTGGATAGTCCATATTACTCTTCTTTCGCCAATCATTTATACAATGAGAGGTTAATTCTACTTCTTCCCTTTTTCTTCAATGTATTTTGCACTACTTTGGAATTCCTTACAGTCTATGCAAAGTACTGATTTTTCTCTGAATAATACACCATCTTTAATGACATATTTACCACAAATTGCACATTTACCTTCAGGACCATTTTCACCAATTTTTATAGACAAATTTTTCTCCAAGACTTTAATTTTTAGAAATATTTTCACTATGAATAATATACTTTTATGGTAGTTTATGCATTAGTTAGTATGACTTTTCTTAAATCATTCGAATGGAATTGACCAATTAATTGCATTTAAGTTCATTTGATTTTATGATAAATCCTGGGTTTAACATCAAATAAATAATAAGATTGGTAAAATAAGTCATAATGGAACTAAAAGAAAAGATACTAGACTTACTACATCGTTCTACTTTTTTAACTCTCGGAACTTCAGTTGCAGGCAATCCATCAGTTGCAAATGTTTATTTTGCTAATGAGGGATTGGATATTTTCTTTTTCACATTTAATCCAACTCGAAAAGCTATGCAAATTAATTTTAACCCTCATGTTCAATGTGTAATCAGGCCAGAAAATGAAGATGGTATTAAAGAATTGCAAATTGACGGTATTGCTACAAAAATTACAGATGATGTTGAGAAGCAAAAAGCTAAGCAATCAATTTTAAAAGTAACAAAAGCCTTTGAAGAATACATGAATGATGATTTTCTTATTGAAAATGATGTAGTTGGTTATTATAAAATTAGCCCTGTTACTATTAAATATGTAGATTTCTATGCAGAAAAACAATTTGAATGGCTTGAGCTCTCTGAAAATAAACTAAGTTTTTTTAATGAACTTTTTGGTTCCGTAATTAATAAGATTAAATACTTGCTATTGATTATCCGTGCTCCTTTTCTGACTGCAACAATAGCACCAATTTTACTTGGCTCATCAATAGCATATTGGCAGTTTAGTGCATTTAATTGGAGTATTTTTTGGTTAACATTATTAGGTGGTATCTTTGCTCATTGTGGCACCAATATGATTAATGATTACTTTGATCATGTATCAAGGAATGATGAAACGAATAAATTATTTAGTCCTTTTAATGGTGGTTCTAGGACTATTCAAGCTGGCTTGATGAATCCTGTCACTGTTTTATTGTTTTCAGTAATGTTTTTTATTGGGACAATTTTAATAGGTTTAAAACTTAACTATGATATTAATGAAGCTTATTTTGCTCTTTCACCATTAATGTATTTAGGTATTGTGGGTATTTTACTAGGCATAATGTATACCGGATTTTTGAGACTTGCATATAATGGATTTGGAGACTTAGCTGTTTTCTTAGGATTTGGCCCAGTTATGGTTTATGGTGCTGGTTATATCCAGAATCAATCTATAGATTTATCAACGACCCTTTTATTTTCAATTCCTATAGGGATTTTCATTGCTTTAGTTTTATTTATTAATTGTTTTCAAGATTACAATGCAGATAAAGCAACTAATAAAAACAGTTGGGTGGTCAGGCTTGCTGGTCCGCATGAAAAAGCTAATTACAGAAGGCCTTTTGTAGTTTGGCAATATTCTATGATTATAGGCTTTATTTTTATTTTAATTGGTGCTATTTCCATAAATCCAATAACCATCATTGGGTTATTACCTGCTTTTTTATTCTACTTTGGTCTTAAAAAAGGTAGAGCCTGGTTATTAGAGTGGGAAAAAGAAGATGCCAATATTCAACAATTACCTTATGAATTACTAATTGTTAATGTTTCTACAATAGGGACACATTTTTTAACTGGAATTTTATTAACAATGGGCTTTCTTATCAGTGCGTGGATATAATTATATTTATTCAAATAAATAGTATGTTTAATAACATAAGGCTTAAGATAAAAAGATGATTTATTTAGACCTACATGCTCATTCTACAGATGCATCAGATGATGCTGGTGCTACCGTTGAAGGTTATTTAAAATGGTGCATGGTCCGTAAAAATAAAGGTCATAATATAGATGGTTTTGTATTAACTGAGCATAGATCTTTTGATCATAAGATATCTTATGATTCTATTGCAGATAAGTATGGTCTATTAGTTCTAAAAGGGGCGGAATTAGAAACAGATATTGGCCATATGTTAGTATATGGATTGGATAAAAAATTTGTTAATCATTTTGATTTATCTGATGTCCATCTATCACATGCAGATCTTATTAATGCCTTAAATGATATCGGTGGGTTTGCTGTGCCTGCTCATGCAGGAAGGCCATCCATTGGCATGTCTGAATATATTGATAATAATTTGGTTGAAATAGAAAAAATTATTGCAGTAGAAGCTCTGAATGGTGGTTCAAATAATGAAGAAAATGCAAGAGCACAATTAATTGCTGATAAGTATAATTTTAAGACTGTTGGTGGAAGTGATGCTCATTTTGTATCTAGCATTGGTAAGTGTGTTACATTATTTAAAAGTGTCATTAAAAATGAAGAAGATCTTGTAAATGCTCTAAAAAATGATGATTATTCAGCATACGCAGGTCAAAATGATTAGTTATAATTAATTTAAGGAACTAAAATGATTGATTATAATGATAAAGTTATTGGAAAAAAAATTGAGTTTGGTTCTTTTGTGGCAACTAAGGATCTTATAGAAGCTTATTGTTTATCTGTTAATGAAACAAACCCTCTTTATTTAGATGAATCTTATGCTAAAAAATCTGCATATGGTAAATTAATTGCACCTCCTTTGATATTTGTATCTGTTCAGTTTGATACTGAATTACCTGATCCTGAAATAAATTTTGGTAATGCAAGATTTTTAGCTGGACAAAAAATAGAGTCATTTATCCCTATATTTGTTGGAGATACAATAAGAGCCATAGGTTCTATCACTGAAGTCTATGAAAAGACTGGAAGGACAGGCACTATGGTATTTGTTGTAAATGAAACCGAGTATATTAATCAAAATGATTTACTTGTTGCAACTAGGGAATCATCTATGGTCCACAGGGAGGTTGATGGTGAATAAACAGCTTCTTTTTTCCGATATAGAACTTGGGCAAGAATTTTCTGATACATATATAGCAAGTGCAGAAAAAGTCCAACAGTTTCTTGATGCTAATCGTACTTTAGAAAGAACTGAAATTGAAGATGGTCGGTTTACTAGCAAGGAAGGTGCGTCTACTCTTGGTTTAGAGAAACCAATTCTTCCAGGGGTAATGAGCATGTCAATAATATCAAAATTAATCACTGATATTATTGCACCTAATGGCAAACTACATAAACTTGATGCAAGTTTTCGAAGGCCAGTTTTTCATAATGATTCTTTAAGCTTGTCTGCCCTTGTCGTTGATACAGTTATTGAAGAAGATAAAGGAATTATTAAACTTGATGTTGCACTAGAAAATGATAGAGGCGAAAAGCCTTTGCAGGGTACAGCAGTAGTTGAATTGCCAATTAAATAATGTTATTTATTTTTCTTCTTCATAAATTCTTTTGGTCCAGCTTTTGCTTCATCAGTTTGTCCTATGATCCATCTAATGGCATGCCCCATTCTCAAAGCTTCGCTTAAAGACAGATCACGTGAATGATTTGCGATTTCTTTAGCACCAATTATTGCCATTGGTGCATTCGCAGCAATATCGCTAGCAATTTCTTTTGCAACGTTTAATAAATTTTCAGGAGTGACAATTCTTGAAATAACTCCCCAATTCCATGCATCTTGTGCAGAGTAACTATTACCAGTTAGTACCATTTCCATTGCAGGGGCTTGCGGAATAGCTTTTAAAATTCTTTGAATACCTCCACCACCAGGTACAAAACCTCGTTTTACTTCTGGTAATCCAAAAGATGAACGTTCAGTTGCTATGCGGATATCACAAGTTAGTGCAAGTTCTAGGCCTCCTCCAAGGCAATATCCATCAATAGCAGCAATCATGGGTTTTCTTACGGGTATTGTAAAAAAATTATCAACAGGGTTATGATTAATGAATTCCTCAACAAGACCACCAGATGCTCCAGTTGAACCAGGTTGTGACCATTCTTTCAAATCAGCACCAGCGCTAAACGCTTTTCCTCCAGCTCCCGTAATTATTCCAACTTGAATGTCCGTATCATTATGAATTCTACTCAATGCATCCATTAGAATATCACGAGCTGCACTATTGAGTGCATTCATTGCTTGCGGCCTATTTAATGTAATAAGCCCAACTTTATCTTCAATTTCAAAAATCACTGGTGAATCATTATTCATCAAAAAACTCTCATAATTTTTTTATAGCTTAATTTCTACTTCTACAGGTTTAAGCACGTCCCTATTGTCTTTTTCAACTTTAACATTAATTAAGACATTTAGCACAGTCATATTGTTCACTAATCTAGAATCCGCAACATCAAAATCAAATTTGACTGTTTCACCTATCATTACCATGGATAGATATCTTAGTTTCATTTTTACTATAGATGCATTTTGACCTAATTCTGATATCAAGTGTTTTGCAATTATTGCTCCAAACATTTGGCCATCAACAATTGGTTTATTAACGTTTAATTTTTCTTTTACAAATTGAGAATCATAATGAAATCTATGAAAATCCCAAGTTGCACCAGCATAAGACACTAATAACTGAGGTGTTATATGTATTGATAAACTTTGAATTGTCAATTTTTCTTTCATTATTATTCTCAATTAGTAGGCATGTATATCATGTCTTCAATATTTTCAGCTAATAAAACTTTGTCTTGATTAAAGTATTGTATATTTGAAGAAATTATTAAAAATGCAGAATCTTTTCCTTGCTTCTCAATAATGTTTACAATTTTCCATTTAACCTCAAGCTTTGTTGTAGGAAGTAGTGGATGATAAATTTTATATTCATTGCCACCCCTCACAATGGAATATTCAACATCTAAGGGAATATCCCATGAATGACCAATATATCCTTGTTCATCCATTGTTTTATTCATATATTGATTTGTTTCAAAAATAAATGTTGGCGGAGCCACTACGTTTGCCATTTTAGGCTGATCAAGTGACGATTGATTATCATCGATTTGCTTTTTGTTATTAAGTGCTAATTCAAAATATCTGATAGAAGCAAAGCCAATTTCTTCATTAGCAAGATACGTTACCTCTTTTCCGATCATTTTCTTTACCGCTTCAGATATTAAACTCATGCTCATTCTTCCAATAGTGCTATTGTTTCAATTTCAATCATGAGGCCTTTTCTTATTAATCTTTCGCAGACAATTCCAGTAGAAGTTGGGAAAGGGGAGCTCAATAATTTTTTTCTAATTTTATCAGTTTTGGCGTAGCTAGGTAATCCGTCACTTGCAACATAATCTACTGTCCGAACAATATTCTTTAAACTTCCACCGCATGCCTTTAATATTTTATTGGTTTCTTTGAATATATATTCTGTTTGCTTTTCTATATCGCCTGGAAACAAAACATCCCCAGTCGCATAATCAAAAGCAGCAAGCCCAGAAATAAAAATTAAATTGTTAGCTTTTATTGCTGGTGAAAAAGTAAGGGAGGGATGCCATTTTTTATAAGGGTTTACTATTTGCTTACTTGTTTTGGAGAGCGTAAAGTGTATTTGTATTAATTGATTATCTTCCATAAGCTTCTTCATAATGATTCCTGTAGATGCTGGATATGGTGCTGAAAAATACTTCTTTCTGATGGAATTAGTTTCTTTATATTCATGCAAAATATCTTTTCGAATAAATTCTGTTGTATTGACTACATTGTCCCAATTCATTCCTAATTGTTTAATTTCGTCATCAACCTCTTTATAAATATTTTCTGCTTGTTCTTCTAATGTTGCAAAAGTTTTACCAGTTTTAGAAATATACAAGAGGTCTCCTGAATTTGATAAATTGTTATAAATAATTTCAATTTCTATATGTGCTTCTTTTCTTAATAGTCGATTAGACATGATTTGAGTATGTGCAACTTGCTCATTTTGCAAAAATTTCTCTCTCGTCTGATTTATAAGTTCTATCTCTTCTGCAGCTTCTGGGGTGATGTATTCAATAAAATGCAAGATACTTTGAGATTCAGATATTGCTATTATTGACTTAATTTTTTTGTATACAATATCTAGCTGCTCTTCTAATGTGCCTGCAGCTGATACTATGTCCTTTTCTTTAATATATCTTGATGCAGTATGCCCAGATAAGAAAGTCAATTCTGGAGTATGCATTCCTAAGCTAAAACTATATCTTGAAGCGTCAAGCCAAGGAAATTTATTTGGTTCCAATGCATATTGATGCTTGTTCATTGATTTATCCACTTTGGTTTTCGTTTTTCTTTATATGCATCCAAAGCTTCTGTTGCATCAAGAGTCTCTCGATTAATTTTTTGTAGTTCATAGATTTTTTTCATTGATGAAGATAAATCATTTTCCAAGGCATGTGTTATTGATTTCTTAAGGTCTTTTGCTGTAAGTGGCGGCACATAAGTTGCTATTTCTTCAGCAATTTCATAACATCGCTTCATTAAATTTTTTTCAGAGGTTATTTCATTTATAAAACCAAGCTTCAGAGCTTCTTCTGCTGATATGGTTGATGCTGTCATTGCCCATTGGAATGTTTTAGGATAACCAAGAATATCCAATATTAATTTCAAGCTTCCGTCATCAGGCAAAATGCCTCTTCTGGCAAAAACCCATGCAAATTTTGATTGTTCATTTGCAATTCTAATATCACATGCAGCTGCAAGGCCTATGCCTGAACCAACTGCTGCACCATTTATACCACCAATAATCGGTTTTTGTATATTTCTCATGAGATAGGTAACTGCTCGAATATCGGAGATGTGTTCAGGTAAATCATTAGTAGTAATTGGCTCTTCTGGTTCTAGTGCTTTGCCCTCTTGAACCATTTTTTTTATGTTGCCACCACCACAAAATACATCACCAACAGCAGAAAAAATGATCACTCGAACGCTATCATTTGTATCATATTCTGTAAGTACATTGATAATTTCTTGATTCATATCAAAATTGACAGCATTTTTATTTACTGGATCATTAATCAGTATTTCTGCTATGCCAATATCGCTAATGTGGGTCGTAATATATTTATTTTCTTTCATGAGTTCATTTTATCGAAAAATGATTAATTAAATATGTTTTTTTCTTCTAATTCTTCTATTTCTTTGCTGGATAGATGCAGGACATTTGCAAGAATTTCTTGAGTATGCTCACCTAAAAGTGGAGCAGGGACAAGTAATGATTTTAAATTATCAATACGCCAAGGTACACCGGGATGTTTTACGGTCCCGCCGGTTGGATGATTGGTTTCAATAATAAATTCTCTGTGTATCAACTGAGGATCAGATAATAAGTCATCTGGCTGTAAAATTGGACCTGATTTAATTCCTTTTTTTTGTAACTTTGTTGTTAATTCAAGGTTAGTAAATGATTGCGTCCAAGATGCAATTATATTTTCTAATTCATCTTCATGTTTTTTTCTATTCTCATTTTTATTGAATTTATTTGAGTTAAGGATTTCACTAGCTATACAATCTTTTAATTGCTCCCATTCTTCTTCAGAAGTTATTGAAATTGCAATCCATCGATCATAACCTCTAGTCGGAAAAAAACCATGCGGTGCATACTGATCACTTCTATTACCAATTCTGCTATGCTGGACATTGTTTAATGTCGTATCGATAATAGCATTTGGAATTAAAGTGAGCATTGGTTCAAACATTGAACCATCTATGTATTGCCCTGTGTTTGTTAATTGAGCATCGATTAGTGATGCTATAATTGCGAAAACACCATAAGACCCTGCCAATGGATCTGGCATCACCGCTCCTAAAATTCTAGGCATGCCATCTTGATAGCCAGTTAGCTCAGCTACTCCACTAAATAAATTAATTGCACTATGTAATCCGCCATGACTTGCCATTGGCCCACTTCTACCAAAGGCTCCAAGTGATAATTGTACAATTTTAGGGTTTAATTCTCTAATGGTTTCTTTAGAAAGACCTAGCTTACTCATTACGCCTGTTTTGAAGTTATCTACCACTACATCAGCAGTTTTAATAATTTCTTTTGCAAGCTTTCGAGCTTCTTCGTTTTCTAGATCTAGCTGGATACTTTTTTTACCTTCGTTTAATAAATTGAAGTGGCCACTGTTATTATAGTGGTCCTCATTATTAGCAAACGGAGCTGTCACACGAGTAGTCATATGTTTGCTAGTTTCAAATAGAATAACTTCTGCACCCATGCGTGACAGCCATTGCGTTGCAAATGGAAGAGCAACCACTTGTCCGAAGTCAGCTATTCTTATTCCTTGCAAAGGCAGCGTTGATTCTTTATTTTCTATTTCATGCAAAATAAGAGGATGCCTCTCGGATGACCATTGTAGATCATTATTAGATTGGTCTGGGTTTATTGAATGAATTTGAATTGGTGTTTTTTCTAATTTCATTTGTGGACCAGGCATACTAAATTTCTTTTTGTTGATATTTAGATTTAAAATACTTTCACGTTGTTTAACATGCTCAGAATTAAGCATGTCGCGAATACTGTAATATGCAAAAAATGGCAAACCATTTTTATCAGCTAATTGAATAATCTCTTTTCCAGATAACTCCATAGTCCAATTGATAATTAATTGCCTCAAGGCATCCCAATTGGCTGTTCGATCGTACACATTAGCAAAAACTTCAGAATCTGCCCAATCTGGATTATCCATCATAATTTTCAATTTCTCCCATTGATGATCCCAAGGTGCAGCAATTGCAACATACCCATCTTTACAAGGAACATAATAATTTGGCATTCTTGATAATGACGTTGGCAATCGTCCAATAAGTAATTCCCCATAGGCCCAGGCAGTTAAATCCCTTTGTTCATAAGAAGCGACTGCTTCTTGTATGCTGACATCAACATGATGCCCATTCCCACTGTTGATTCTCTCAAATAATGCTAGGATTGTTGCATCAGCACCTACAATTCCAGCAATGGATTCAGCAATATTTGTATTTGGATGTAATGGTGGCTCATTTTCTTGGTCAGTAACTACATCTGGTACTCCAGGAGAAGCATATGCCATGCCACTCATAGCATATACAATTAATTCATCAGCAAAAAAATCTGAATAAGGACCATCTAAGCCAAATGGGGTAATTGTAGTAAAAACTAATTTTTTAAATTGTGTAGTAATTGTTGCTGGGGTTAGCCCGATTGCATCTAAATCAGCAAATGAAAAATCTGTAATCAAAATATCAACAGTATCTAAAATATCCAATAATTTTTCAAAGTCAGGTTTGTCATAAACATCAAGAGTAACTGATCGTTTATTTGTACTCGTATAGATAAACGATCCACTAAATTTTAGGTCCTCTTGATTATCGGGGAATGGTCCAATTTTTCTTAGTGGATGGCCATCGTGATTCTCGATAATGACAACCTCTGCGCCATAATCGGCAAATTGCTTTGCTGCAATTGCACCGCTGAATCCTTTTGTTAATTCAAGGACACGTAATCCTTTTAGTGCAGAAGAGTCACTCATTTTCTTCCTCGTCAGGCAACAAGGCAGATTTTGACCAACTTCTTGGATCTCTTGATGGCCATGAATCATCTTCAACTTGATTTAAAAATTTTTCAATCATTTGATTAAATAGATCAGGCTCTTCAAGATTTACGGTATGTCCAGTATTTGGAACAATAAATAATCCAGATGTAGGAATACATCTTTTCATAAAAATCGATGGTTCAAGGCAGGGCTCATCTTCATCACCAGTAATTATTAATGCAGGTATATTAATTGCTTTCATTTCTTTTTCTAAAGAAAGAATTGAAGGTCGATTTCTTTGAACTCCTAACATTGTATTAGCATGTCCTAAAGATGAAGAATTTTGAAAAAGTCTCTTAAATTCTTCCCAAGCTTTTCGGTCTTTGTTTTGAAGTTGAACTCTCGTAGCACTGACAGTATAAACATCTCCAAACTTTTCGATACCTTCTTGAAGTATTCGATTTGCAACATGCTCTGCATCTTTTTCAAAATTACTACGGTCTTTTGTGCTGCCATATCCAACGCCCGCAATTGTTATAGATAAACATCTTTCAGGGAACTGAATCCCAAACAAAAGAGTAGCATAACCGCCCATCGACAATCCTATAATGTGTGCTTTTTCAATATTTAATTCATCTAATATAGATAGAATATCCTGTACAGCAATGTCTTGCGAATAACTTTTCTCTGATTCTGGTACATCAGATGGAGGATAGCCACGAGCGTTATAGGTAATTGCTTGATATTTTTCAGAAAAATATTCAACTTGCTTTGCCCAACTAGCGTGCTCTCCAGCAAATTCATGTACAAATACTACTGGAATTCCTGAACCAGTAACTTCGTAATATAATTGCACGTCATTATTTGTTAGCGACATTGACTATTTTTCTCTTTTTAATTATGAATTATTTATTTCCGAATGTTTCAAAAATCTCGTCATAATATTGGAGATTCACCTCATGCTCAACGCCATGCCTTGGAGAAAAGAAAATAACTCTATCTAAAACCCCGTCATATCTGCCTACTTGGTCTCGAACATCTTGTGGAGTTCCATATAAACAACATGAATTTAACATATCATCACTAATTGCATCAGCAACATTTTCCATATCACCTGTACGAAATGCTTCTCTCACTTCAACTTTTTCTTTTTCCCATCCTCCAGCATCAAAAATATTATCAAAGGCTTTTGGAGAAAGATAAAAACCAAGATTCTTTGCCGCATCACGTCTTGCAATAGATCTGTCTTTATGAATTGCTGTAATCACATCACTGGAAAAATTAAATTCATTTCTTTCTCTCGATCGCTCTTGTAAACCTTCACCAATAATTGGAAGCACTGAATTTTTAAGATGTTGCATGCTATTAATTGGATGACCAATTAAACCATCAGCGACACGTCCTGCTACTTTTAATGAAAACTTATTAACCGCAGCTAAATATATTGGTAGTGGATGCTTGCAAACGATACCTCTCGATCCTCTAAGTTGAAAGAATTTTTTTTCCCAAACCACAGGTTCTCCATTTAATGACATTACATGTTTAATCAATTCAATAAATTCTTGTACTCTTGGTGCGGGATGCTCAGCTTGATCACCAAAAATTCCGAAAAAACGATTTAACTGTGGTTTTACTCCTGATCCAATGCCAAACATGCATCTGCCATCAGATAATTCTTGGAGATCGATCATGCTGACGATGTGAGCTATTGGATTCATTAAAGGTTGCACAACTACAGCAGTGCCAAGTTTGATTTTTTTTGTTGCTTGCGCAAAAGCTGCTAGTCTTACGTATCCTTGCGGACCACTGACCCATGCACTTTCAAATCCTGCTGCTTCAGCTTTTTGAACTATTTTTAGCCCTTCATTAATAGGAATTTCTATTGGGGCGATTCCATATTCTGGCATAAATTTCTCCTTAATTGTTATTGAATAAAGATAGCTTGATTATCTACACATTGTACATTATTGAAATGCAGGAATAATTTCTTTTCCAAATTTTTTCATTGATTCTTGTACTTTTACTTGATCCATGTCGCCCCAATCAAAACAAGCCATTAAGGAACGGATATCTTTTTTATCAAGTTCGTCAATTTTTTCTTTTACAGTTTTTACTGAACCATAAATAACACCTCTTTGTAGGTAATCGGCAACTCCCTCATCTGGAGTAAAAACTGGGGAGCTCCATTTTTGTGAATCGTGACCCTTGGCTTTTTCCTCTTGATTGCTTTCCTCTGGGTTAAATTTTGCTCGTGTAGTTAGTAGATGTTTACGCAACCTGTGTGTAGGCTCTTGGACATTTTCATAAGCTTCTTCATCTGTCTCAGCAACATGAATACTGCGTTGTAAAGTGGAAATGTTTAAATTATTTTGTACACTTTGCTCAGAATGACCAGCAGACTCCATTTGTTCTTTATAGAAATTTAATCTTTCTACTGCTATTTCAATTCCCATTCTTGGGAGCATAATTGGACAATTGTTAATTGCTGCCCATGCTAATGTTTCGTTAGACGAACCAGACATTTGGATGAGAGGATGTGGTGTTTGTACTGGCTTTGGTCTTACGCCAGGTATTGAAAGATTGAAAAAATTGCCATTATAATTTAGTGGCTCGCCATTTGCTTGCCATGCTTTTTTCATATAATCAACTCCTTCAAACATGCGTTCTCTATGTTCAGTTTCATCGCCATCAACTCCGAATGCTACATATTCAAATTCGTTAAATTTTGAACCACGCCCAATTCCTACAGTTAGTCTTCCATTCAATAGATTATCCAATAAGCTTGTTTGTAAAAGAATACGAGTTGGATGATGGATAGCCATTTGCAATATAGCAAAACCTATTCGTATTTTTTTTGTTCTTTGTGCAAGCGCTGCAGCCAATGGTATGGGGTCTCCATATGCGTCTTCTCCAGTAAAGTTATGCTCAGTCAACCAAGCACATTCAAACCCAAGATTTTCTGCTAATTCAATACAGTCAAATTGCTGATTAATAACTCTGTAATCTTCTTCTGGAGATGGACTTAAAGGTAAATGGAAAGTTCCGAATTGCATTTTTGTTTTCCTTAATTAGGTTCATACTTTAACTACTTGATAATATGTTCAGTATGCACTTTATGCAAGCATAACTGTGCCTACAATGACTTCTTCTGTATTATCTTTTTCAGCCCATACACGCAAAAATCCTTCTTCAATTTCTGAATAGAATGCATTTATTTGTTCACCTGCCCATACTGGCCTAACAAATTTTAATGACATTTTACCTCCTGATGTAAAGCGATCAGAAAAATCATTGGCTATCAGTCTTGAAATTAAACCAAAACCAAATGCACCTTGGGATAATGGGCCAGGATTTCCTTGTTTTTTTGCTAAGTCGACATTAGTGTGACCATTAATTTCGCCAGGGCCTTCAAATTGATTCATGCGATCCTGTGATAATAATAATTGCAAATGATTGGACTCAAAATTATCTGGGCGGGGTGGTATTGGCTTGCTAGCATTTTTTTCAGGATGCTTATCAAGCTCATCTTCAGGAATTGCAAAATACCAACTTCTTCTATTTTTTTGAATTAATTTATCTTGATCGAATATTGATGTTTCCCAATCGACATATCCTCGGCCTTTTCGAATCGATTTCTCTATAACATTGCCGGAAACAGTCAAGTCAATACCACGAGGTATATTTTCTATAAAGTCTATTTCTAATGATGCTAGTCCAGCAGAAATATCACGAAAAGGAGTAATGACATTTTGTCCAGAATAATAACTGATATAACTTGGAGCATAGTTATTATAGAGTTCTGTATTATCATCGTATAGTTCACAGCACCTTATAATGTCCTTTTCTGAAATATTCATTACGCATGCATTAGGTAATGGACCTAATTTAAAATCATTCCAACTGATACTACGAGAATCTTGTTTTTTTTCAATTTTATTTATGGCAGGTATATTTATTAATTCTTCACTCATTTTACTTACCTCAGAAAACATATTACATGAAATTATAATCTATTAATATAAATATATTTGAAATATGACGCATGAAGTGTTTAAATAGATTTTATAACATTTTTGAAAGTTTGCTTATGTCACAAAAATTAATTATTGCAACTCCTCCAACAACAAATGGATTTGACGCTGAATCAAGGGGCTTAAACGGTCTCTTTATTAGGATGTGTTATAGTAGATTGTTTGCGTATCCTGCAATTGAAGATGAGGATGGCAATCTAGTGGGTGATACTTCTAAAGTTATTGGAGTACTTGCTGATAGCTATGAAGTTTCAGAAGATAAAATGACTTATCTTGTCAATCTTAAGAAAGGCATTAAATCATTTTATGGCAATGAATTGACAGCTAAAGATGTTGTATGGGGGTGGCAGAGAGCTTTTGCACTAAGAGATGTGGGTAAATGGGTTGCAATTATTGGTTCAGTTGTAAGTTCTGACTCAGTTGAATCGATTAGCGATTATCAAGTTAAATTTTCTTTAAGAGCCCCAAATCTAACCTTTTTACAACAATTAACTCGTGTTACTCCAGTGATTAATGATTCTACTGAAGCGTTAAAGCATGTTACCTCTGATGATCCTTGGGCCAGTAAATGGCTTTTTTCTAACCCTTGTGGATTTGGTCCATATCATCTTGATTCTCTTGATCCATGGAGGCAGGCGACATTTACAATAAATCCGAATTTTTATGAAGCACCTAATATTAAAGAAGTACAAGTCTTATTTGAATCTAGCTCACGAAAGCGTGCCGCATTGCTTTCACAAGGAGAAGTAGATCTGATTCCAAACTTAGAAACTTCCCTTAAAGAATCATTGACAAATCAAAACAATATTGTTGTAAGTCAAATTCCTTCAGGTAGGCATGCCGTTCTTGGTATGCATTTTAATCATAAGCCATTTGATGAACCATTAGTTCGTAAGGCAATTGCTTGTGCAATTCCTTACGATGCGATCATACAAGAGGCTTATCATCAAGCAGCTCATCGTTGGACCAGTCCAATGCCAATGGGAACACCCATGGCACTTGATGTAGATTGGCCATACAATTATAACTTAGAACAAGCTCAAAAATTTCTTTTGCAGACTGACTACAAAGATGGATTTGAATCTGATTTATTTGTAGATGCAGCTGATGCAGAACACGTTGCGATGGCTGAATTAATCGCCCATTCTTTAAAAAGCATCAATATAAATATCAATATTGAAAAAATGGAGTCAGGATTATTTTGGGCTGGCGCTAGATATTTCAGACCATTTTCAATGTTAATATATGAAGATCTGCATCAAGTCCCTGATCCTTATTATACTTTAGTGCATGATTACACTACTGGAGGAATGGGCCTTATTAATGTTGGTCAGTATCATAATGAAGAGTTAATGGATATTATAAAATCAATTGAATCCGCTGGTGTTATAGGGGAGCGTCAGGTCTTAGTAGAACAAGCACAAGAAATTATTATCGATGATTGTCCTTATGCAAATTTAGTAGCGCCTGATTTCCTAGCTGCACATAGTAGTAAAATAAATAATTGTTATTGGGCTCCTGATCGGAGCTTAGCAGTTGAAAAAATCTCTTTTAAAAATTAGATTAGTGAACTAAATTTGTTAAAAAAACTTTTTCCTAATATTTATGAAGGCTGGATTGTCGTTGTGGCATCAAGTTTTATCATGATGCTATCAGGTAGCACTTTCTTTTATGGCCTTAGTGCTATTTTTACTTCATTGCTAATTGATTTTAATTGGAGTGTTGCTTCATTGTCCTTAGCCTTTTCTTTAAGAACTGAAGTCCAAGGCCTTACGGGCCCAATCATAGGTTTAAGTATTGATAGGCTTGGCCCAAGGTTTACAATTATTATGGGTATTTTAATCGCAGGGATTGCACTTTTTTGTCTTTCTCTAATTACAAACTTAGTACAATTTTATATCGTCATGTTAATTTCTGCACTTGGCATTGGAGCAGCAGGAGGACAAGTAGGGATGGCTGCTGTAGTTACTTGGTTTTCAAAGAAAAGATCTAGGGCACTCTCAATAATGACAGTCGGTGGTGGTATATCTGGTGCATTAGTATTTATAGTTGCATGGCTAGTTGAATTTTATGGCTGGCGAACAGCAGTGCAAATCTTATCAATATATTATTTATTAATGGGGTTATTTTTTGCAATCAATGTTAGATCTCGTCCAGACAACCATCATCAACCAATTGATGGCATTATTTTGGAATCAGAAGACAAGATTTCACATGTCGCTCGTGGAGTGGGCTTACGCCAAGCATTAAAAACTCAATCACTTTGGGCTATAGCTTTTTCAACATCCCTGTGCTTGTTTGCTGGAGTGCCCGTCATTCTTCTAACAATCCCATTCTTAGAATCTCTTGAATACCCAAAGACTACTGCGAGTATTGGTATGATTGCATTTACGATTTCTACTGTTCTTGGGCGATTGGGCTCTGGTTATTTAGGAGATAAGTATAGTAATAAATTAATTTTACTGATTGGATACATACTTGTTAGTATTGGCACTGGGTTATTGTTTTTTGCACAAGATATATATTCTACTATGTGTTTTCTTTTAATTATTGGACCCGGATTTGGTGCAACAATTCCTCTTAGAGCATCATTAATAGCTGAATACTTTGGTACTATTAATTTTGGTACTATTAATGGCTTTGTTGTCTTTATATCAACTTTAGGAGCTGTTTTTGGTCCATGGATAGTGGGAATAATCGTTGATTCTTCAGGTAGTTACAGTTTAGGTTGGTTGATTTCAGGCATTGTTGCATTTTTAGCAGTTCCTGTTTTGATGATATTTGTAAAACCAATAGAAAAGTGTAAGGATAGCAATTTATGAATAAAAAAAGTTATTTGTTAATAATGTTAATCTTACTTATACAGATTCACAAAATGGATATCCAGTTATTTTTCAACATGGTTATACAAATTCAAAAAAAGTTTGGCAAGAAATTACTCCTCATATTCAATCTGATTATAGATGTATAACCTTTGATTCAAGGGGTTGTGGTGAAAGCGATAGGCCAATTGATGGATTTACATTAGATGGGTATGTTAAAGATATAATTAGCTTGGCAGATAAACTTAATATTGATAAATTTCACTTTGTTGGCCATAGTATGGGTGGCTTAATTGGTATGTGGTTAGCACATTGTTTTCCAAAAAGAATTGATAAAATGATTTTAATTGCACCTGCTCCTTCAGTAGGGGTGAGAGATGGATTACTATTTGATGACATGATGAAGCGAAATCGAAGAATTAGAAAAGATCAAGATATAGATTTATTAATAAAAGAAAGAATAAAAACTTCGAGTTTACCAATCACTGAAGAGCAAGCTAGAGAACGATCTCTTGATTTTTTAGATGTTAGTGATGAACATTTTGAACAATCTGGAAAAATGATTGCAAGTGCAAATATCAGAAAAGAATTAGAATTAATAACTAATGATGTAATGTATATTGTTGGAGCAGCTGATTTTTTATTGAAAGATAATTTAGAAGATTTTTTAGTAATGAAGAATGCTTCATTGCATGTATTTAGTAGAATAGGACATAGTATTCCTCGAGAAATTCCCATAGAATGCTCACAAGTAATAAAAGATTTTTTCAAACATGGTGTTGTTAATTTCAAAACATTAACTCAAAAAGTAAGTGATTCATAATATGCCTATTTATACATTAGGAAACTTATCTCCAAAAATTCATCCAGATGCATACGTTGCTCCATCGGCAGATATAATCGGCGATGTTACTGTAGAAGCAAATGCTTCTATTTGGTTTGGCGCGGTGCTTAGAGGCGATTCGGGTCCAATTGTGATAGGTGAAAATTCAAATATTCAAGATTTATGTATTTTGCATGAAGCTGTTACGATTGGTAAAAACTGCGTATTAGGTCATGGAGTTCTTGCACATGGCATAACCATGCATGAAGGAGCTGCTCTCGGCAATGGCGCATTGGTTCATGAAGGAAGTGCCATAGGAGCTGGTGCTATTGTCGCTGCAGGTTCTGTTGTAAATGCAAATACTATAATACCAAAAAATACTATTTGGATGGGTATTCCAGCAATATTGAGAGGCCAGGTTCCAGAAAGAATTTCTAGCCGATTTAAAAATACGTTAAGTGATTATTTAGAACTCAAAGTTCAATATGCAAATAGTCTTATAGAAGAGATTGAAAAGTAATTTTTATGGTATAATTACTTTATGAGTAAACACAATTATACTGTTTTAGAATCAAATAGTTCTCAAGAAATTTTATTAGAATTACGTGATAATAATCTATGGATTGGTCAAGATGATTTATCATTAAAATTGAATTGGACCTTAAAGCCTGAAGGTCTTTGTAAAGAAGAAATATGTGTACCTGTTAAGCAACCGACTTTATTATCTTCGGATAGTCAAATTAATTTAATGCAATTTGCTCAAGAGCTTAATCGTCCCCTTACTTTAGAATTAAATAAAAACGTAGTCTTTTTAGGAGAATCAGCGTATGACCGCTCTGTCGCATTGTATTCTCAGCAAGCACCAGAAATTACACTTCCCGATTTAGATGGAAATCTACATAATCTATCTGAACATTTTGGAAAAAAATTATGCTTAGTCGTTCATGCTTCATGGTGAGGATGCAGACAAGATTTGCCAGTTTGGCAGAAAATATACTCTGAATTATCTAATTACAATTTTACAGTTTTTTCTGTAATGGAAGATAAGAATATTGATGATGCTCGCCCTTGGATAGAGGGAGCCAATGCTGAATTTCCATGTACAATTGATACTAAACATATTGTTTCAGATTTGTACAACATGTTTAATGTCCCTACAATAGTTTGGATTGATGAATCGGGAAAAATAGTACGACCAAATGATGTTGTAGTTATGAATGAAAGTGGAGCTAAGCTTGTTAAAGTTGATCCAGAAGAATATATTCAAAAGATTAGAAATTGGGTTATTAATGATTCAAGCCCAGTTTCTTCAAAGGATGAATTCATTAAATTAAAAAATCAAAGAACTCCTGCAGATAAAGAACAATTGGCGAGAGCAGAATTTGCATTAGGACAATGGTTGTTTGATAATAAGGAAATTAGTTTAGCAGGTAATCACTTTGAACGTGCGACTGAATTATCTCCCGCTGATATCATGATACAAAGGGGGACTATGTCAATGAGAGGCATGGATCCTATGAAAGATTATGGTCCCATTGCTGGTGAAATAATACAAAAGGGATTTAAGCTGTATAGACCTATTAGAGATTAGTATTTGAGGAGATAAAATGACTTATAAAGACTATGAAACTTTAGTGATTGATTTTACTGGTTATGTTGCAACTGTAAGGATGAATCGTCCAGAAAAACTTAATGCATTTGATCAAATAATGGGTAAAGAGTTAATTAAGGTTACAGATGATTTAAAAAACAACGATGATGTGAGATGCATTATTTTGACTGGAACCGGTAGAGGATTCTGCTCAGGAGTCGACTTAGGTCAAGATAGAACACCAGCAAAAGAAAATATTTTCAGCAGAGGAATGCTTGATGAGCATGGTTTTAGTGGTCGCGTGGCACTAGCTTGGAATGAAATTGATAAGCCAACTATTGCTGCTATTAATGGCGTTGCGGCTGGAGGTGGTCTTGGTTTAGCAATGCTTCAAGATATACGAATAGCTGCTGAATCTGCAAGATTAATTCCAATCTTTTCAAGACGTGGGATTGCACCAGAACTTGGTATGAGTTGGACTACACCTAATGTTATTGGATACAGTAAAGCTCTCGAATGGTTTTATACAGGAGATGAATTATCTGGTCAACAAGCTTTTGATTTAGGTGTTGCAAATCATGTAGTAGAAGATGCCAGGCTACAAGAATATGCTTTAGAGTTAGCTACAAAGATATCTGAATGGAGCTCTCCTATAGCAACAAGGCTCACAAAACGGACAGTCTATGCTAGCTTAAACTCAGATAGCTTAAGGCAACATTTAATTTATGAAGCTATGAATGTAGGTCTAGGAAGTTCTACAGAAGATACTGTGGAAGGGCGTGCATCTATTATTGAAAAAAGAAAACCTGAATTTAAAGGTAAGTAATTTTTTTAATTTAATGAATGAATTTATTTATAATTTCTGCCCATTGCTCAGGATTTTTATCAAGGTTCATTAGTGAGATGCTTTCGGGTCTTAATCCCTCACCATTAGGTAGGCCATTTACAAAGTCATTATGTTGAACCCCTAATGCACTTTGGCTACCATGTACAACCAATGTAGGCACTGTGATGTTTTTAATTGCTTCAAAAAAATCATACTTGAGCATGCAAAATGGTATAGCACCTTCCCAACCAAAGTCACCATAGATTTCTTCTACATTTTCCCTGGAGTCTAAAATAAGATGGTCAACGACTTTTTCCATTACCCTATGAAGATCTGAGCTCGGATCGGTCCCACCACTTTTTTCCCATATATCTAGTAAATGACTGCCATCATTTTTAATCGGATAATAATTATGTGCTTTAAACAATCTTTCTTTTCCACCTTCGAGGGCAGCATAATGGAATGGTTCTTGAATAATTAACTTATTAATTTTATTGCTATATAACGCAGCAAAAGAAACAGCCAACGCAGAACCAGTGTGAGTAGCAAAGATATCAGTTTTATCAATATCTAATGCATCTAGGAACCATAATACAGTTTCGGCATATTGATTCATTTCAGTATAAGGAACTTCAGGCCTAGCAGATTGACCACATCCCATCATTGACATTGCAATAACTCTTCTGCCTTGTGCAACGCGCCACATATGTTGATCGTATTGTCTGGATGACTGCGGTAATCCATGCAATAACAATAATGGTTTACCCTCACCCATTTCTCTGTACTCTATTTGACCATCAGGTGTTTGTATCATTCCTCTGGATGTTCGAGCTTTGCTATCTATTGTCATAAATCCTCCATGCTACCTTTGTTCATTTTAGCATAGTTGAATGAGAATACAAAATTGATAATGTTTAATTAAATACTACATGTTTTTAAGAGATTGGATATAATATTGATATATGAAAATATTAAGAGGTTTTATTAACATACCTGCTGGTCAAATTCACTATAGACAGTGTGGTGTAGGTAAGCCAATTCTACTATTACATATGACTCCAGGATCCTCTTTAATCTACGAGAAGTGCTTGCATTTACTTGCAGAAGCTGGATATAAAGCGATTGCGATGGATACTCCAGGATACGGTGATAGTGACTCAATTGGTGAAAATCAAACTATTCAAGATTACAGTCAGGCAGTGAGTTTATTAATTGAACAACTTGAATTACAGACGGTAGATTTAGTTGGATTAAGTACTGGCAGTGTTATTGCAGCTAATACTGCAATAACATTTGAGCAGATGATCAATAAGCTAGTTTTAATTGAACCAGGTATCTTTAATACACCAGATAGACAAAAGAGTGGATATCACGGTGTTAAAATTGAATTAGATCAAGACGGAGAATATTTTCTCAAAAGATGGAAACAAATTAGTAATGGTTTTGGTGGTAATTTAAATGATGAACAAGCTTTTGTTTTATTTTTAGATGCACTGCGGTCTCATCAACACCAACATGAAGCATACCAAGCACTAATATATTATGATTTAATGAATGATCTACCTAAGATCAACCAATCGACACTTTTAATTACAGGTAGTTTATCTACAAGAAAAGAACCAATGAGTACATTTTATAAAAAACTTCAAGATGCTTCAATTTGTGAATTATCTGATGTTGCAAATGCTGCTCCATTAGAAAATCCGAAAAAATTTGTAGAGGCTTTATTAAATTGGTTATAGATTTACAGGTACATTTTTGGGAGGAACATTCATCAACGAGGCCTCACTTAGATATTGCAGTTCCAAATTTGCCAAACCCTTTTGGTCCATCAGAAATGAAACCAATCATGGAACAGGATGGAGTTGAACATGTTGTAATTGTCCCACCTGGTTTTATGGGTAATAATAATGATTATGCATTAGAGTGTTCATTGAGTTTTCCCAAAGATTTTTCTGTAATGGGATTAGTTGACATAACAGATGAAAACTTGAGTTCTAAGCTTGAAAATTGGTTTGATCAGAAAGGCATGATTGGCATTCGTACTCATGTTAGTAAAAGAATGAGAGATCGATGGCCGAATGAAAAATCAGCAAATATTTTATGGGAACTTTGTAGCAAATTCGATATTCCAGTTGCAACTTTTGCTTCTGGAGAAGCCCAATATTTAAGAAATGTTTTAAAGGATTTTCCTAAATTAAAGCTTATCATCGATCATTTTGGTTTACCGCCAATTGACGACACTAGGGCGGCTGGTATTAATAAAAGATTTCTTAAAGACATTTTATCGTTGAGTGAATTTCCTAATGCTTTTATTAAAACCTCAACCCTCCCTGTTCGATCAAAGCAAGTATTTCCTTATAAAGATATGCACGAAGTAATTAAGTTAACATTTAATGCGTTTGGTGCTAATAGAATGCTTTGGGCAACTGATTTTACTCAATCGCTTGCACGTAATGGTTCATCATATCAAGAAGAACTTGGTCTCTGGCAAAATGGTCTATCTTTTTTAAATGACAATGATATTGAATTAATTCTTCATGAAAATGCTTTATCGGTATTTTCACACTTAAGTCTTGATTAATGTTCTGATAAATTGATTTCTTTGTTCTGTGCTATAGAGTTCTTTAAAGTTATCTTGCAGTTGATTGTTTCCAGGATGCACATGAAGTTCTATAAAAGTTAATTTATTTGTTGTTAATAATTCAGGAATTGTTTTTTCCCAAGAATGAATGTCATCAATGACTAAAATTTCTTTATAACCTGCTGCTTTAGCTATTTTAGAAAAAGATATATTTTGGTGATTAGGAATTTGAATGCTTCCATTTGTTTCATATGTACCATTAATACACACGCAATGGACAAGATTTGATGGATTTATATTACCAATAGTTACCAAGCTTCCCAAGTTCATTAGTAAGCTGCCGTCACCATCTAGAATTATAATCTTTTTATCTGGTCTGCCTAATGCTAAGCCCAGGGCATGAGATGAGCCTTGCCCCATTGCTCCAGTAAATGTGTAATCTAAATGAGATGTAGAGATACTGCGCCAAGTTGTTGCTGCTTGGTAAACTGGCACAACAACCTCATCCGTTCTTTGTTTATTTAATAGCTTCAGTGCTTCCGTTCTATCTATTGATTTCATATTTATGTTGGTTCTCCGCCTATTAAGATTACGTGCGGTTTACATTTTTTGTAACAATTTTCTATAATTTTAGAAATTTTTTGCTCGTCTCCATTTTTTTCTATATAAGAATAAGGAACATTCATACTATCTAAAATTGGGGTAATAATTTGTATGCCATACCGAGATGAATCCTTCGGCTGTATTCCTGGTTCATGTCGAAGTAAACCTACTAGTAAAACAGTTGGGTTTTGGATCTCCATACTCACAGCTCGTAAGCAGTTAATTGAGTCAAGTAAACCAGTGTGTTGAATTAATACAACAGATTTTTTATTAGTTGCGTAAAGACCTGCAGCAATAGAAATGCCTTCATCTTCTTTGCATACTTGAATAACCTTTATAGGTGATACTTCCATTAGTGGTTTTAGAACATTTTCACTTGTTGTAATATCTGGAACAGATAATACGTACTCTATACCAGCATATTCAAGTGCTTCTATAATTGTGCGTCCCGTAAGATTGCTCATATTTTATAGTAGTGCTTTTTTTGTATAATTATCAACTAAGTAGTTCATTGCTTTTTTAATTGAATTGGTTTTTATATAATAGACAAATAAGGATTGCAATGAACTTAGATTTTAAAAATAAAGTAGTAGTTATTACTGGTGGTTCTAAAGGAATAGGGCTTGCTACAGCTAAAAAATTTCTTAATGCTAACGCAAAAGTTGTTATATGTGGTCGTTCTGCTAATAATCTCCAGGAAGCAGTTCAAATATTAGGCAGTGACAATAGTAATCTTAAAACAGTTCAATGTGATATTAGTTATACAAATCAAGTCGATAATTTATTTAATATAACATTGAATACATTTGGAAATGTTGATGTTCTGATTAATAATGCTGCACCGACAAGCTGGGGTCCTTTGATTGATGAAATCGATGAAGAAGAATGGCTTGAAGCTGTTAATTCAAAGTTGCTTGGTTATATTAGATGCACTAAGCGAGCAATCGATTATATGCTCCATCAAAAAAGTGGAAGAATTATTAATATTGTTGGCATGGGAGGGCGTGGACCTAATAAACGCTATCTAACGGGTGGGCCAATCAATAGTGCTATTCTTACTTTAACTAAGGCCTTAGCAAATCATTATGGTAGCCAGGGCATTTTAGTTACTGCAATTTCACCAGGGCCAATTGACACAGGGCATCATGAAAATATATTAAATTGGATGGCCAAAGAAGCGAAAATTTCTTATCAAGAAGCGATGGATAATTTTCTCTCAGGTGTTCCACTTAAAAGATATGGAAAACCAGAAGAAGTTGCAAGTGCAATTGTTTTCCTAGCCTCTCAAGATGCAAGTTTTATTACTGGATCTGAAATTTTAGTTGATGGTGGAAGATTTAGAAGTTTATGAGTTAGGAAGCAGTTATATGACGTCAAGAAGCTATTTAGTTGTCACTGATAATTTTGAATTTGTAGAATATTTTTCTCAATATTTTGAGCAAACAGAATCGAATATTATTTTTTGTGTACCTGAAAATAATAAAAGCCAGGTGCTTGGCTCTCATAATGAAGGATATAATTTTTATCACTGTGATTTTTTGAATAGTAAATCCATTCAAGAAAGTATATCTGCGATTCTGAATGGTGGTAATCATATTGATTGTTTAATTAATTTTATTAATAATAATGAACTAGATTATTTTAATGTTGATTTGGATGATTGGTTGCAATATTGGAATTATAAAGTGTTGGGATCCATGCGCTTCATGAGGGAGATAGCTCAGGAAATGATGAAGAATGGTCAAGGTAGTATTATAAATATTCTTGATATTCAATCTAGATTTCCAAATTTAGAAAATGTCGTTAATCTTTCTGCAGATACAGCAATTTTAAATCTGACCAAAGCTACTGCAGCTGAATTTATAGAAAATAATATTCAATGCAACTCTATCTCTCTAGGTAATTTTAATTTTAATTTGCTTAATGAAAATTCTTTGAAAGATATGCCCATTAATGATTCAGGAAATCCAAAAGAGCTAATGTCTTTGATTGATTTTCTTGCTAATGAAAATAATAGATATATTATTGGTGAAAATATTAATATTGATGGAGGATTTTCTAGAACATTATAGATTGCGATGATTATTTTTTAATTAATTTATTAGCAGCAATGTCTTCAATTCTGTCACTATTTTCCCTCGTTTGAATCCCAAATACTTGCCCTGATACATCTTTAAAATAGTAAATTTCTCCTGCTTTATCACCGGTTGTATGAGGTTTTTCTAGTAACTTGTATCCTTGACTCTGTAATGTATTGGCCACTATTTTTGCGTTTAAAGCACGGAAAACAAATGATTGCCTTATATCAATCCTTGAATCATAGTTACTATTATTTACTTTAGATAACATAAAGATAAGAAGTGTTTGGTTATCTAATGCTAGTTCAATCCTTTGATCATTTTGAAAGACAGTGCTTAATTGGAGATATTTTTTATAAAATTCTGCGTTTCCCCCCCAATCTTTACTTTTTATAGTGAATGAGCTAATACCTAAAAAATTATTTGATAATACTAAATCATTATTTAGACTTTGGTCTTGTCTTGTTTTCATATGAATCCAATCATTATCGAAATAATCAGGTGCTTTTTCTGATACTTCCTTAAGGCCAAATGTAATATTTTCAGGATCTTTGAATAAAGTTGTTCCATTAATTTTTTTTTGTGTTATTTGGGCATCTCTTTTTTTACTTAATTCTTTAAATTTACTTATAGATCGCACTTTGTATGTAGCAATAAAGTTTCCATTATCTTCTATAAGATTATTTTGATTTGAAACTTTATTGAAACCCAAAACAGTTGTGCCTCCGCACCAGTGAATAAGATTTTTATCATGGGTTCTTATAATAGGGACTTGAATCACATTTTCATAAAAATTAGATATTAGTTTTGTATTGTGAGTACGTCTCAACAGCCAACCAATATTTTGAATACTATTTTTCATAAGTAATTTTATATTGGGATGTCTTCGGCTAGTGCGCCAATTGCAAGGTATATATAGCGAATTTTTTGAAATAATTCTTCTTCAGAATTAAATTTATTATCTTGAAGCATGCTAAGAATCATAGCAACTTCTCTATCAATACCTCCCTTATCTTTTGTTCCTCTTAATAATCCATCTCTAGAAATTGGAAATTCTAAGCCAGCAATTGCTTTGTTGTAGTCTTGTTTACCTGCATGGGGTTGTACTGATACTTGAGGCGAACTCATCGCTACAGGAGCAGGGCTCTCTACTACATCTGCTACTTTCTCTGGCTCATTACTTGCTATGGCTGGTG
>JAQWMB010000031.1 GCA_029246995.1 Dehalococcoidia bacterium
AGCATGCAGATGAAATACTGAAAAAATTTGCCGGTAGATCTGATGAAGAAATAGCTAAGTTACGAGCAGATGGTATTACATTAGATCGGCCAAGTGATATTCAATTATTTGTACCATAATTTCGTGTTTTTTAATTACGATGCCCAATGCAGATATTCATTAATGGGGACCTGCTGTCTTTTAGGTGGCTCAAAGTTATTTTTATGTCTTCCAAGTGCAATGGCAGCTACTGCTTTCCATGCAATTGGATAGTTGAGAACTTCCTGAGATTCTTGTGATGCATATAGTGGAGATGAAATCCAATACGCAGCTAAATTACGCTGGTTTGCAACAAGCAGAATATTCTGTAATGCTGCACCAAAAGAATGATGAGACATGATCATTTCATAATTGTCTTTTGATGCATCATCATAATGTCGAAGAGATGCCTTATCAATGCAACCAATAATTAATGTTGGTGCGGCAATTATTTTTTCTTTTGACTTTAATAGTAGTTTTGCAATAGTATCTTCTTCTATATCATCTTTTAAAAGGTCCAGTCTCCATTTAGCACCCATTGCATCTGCAAATTTAGATCTTTTTTCTTCACTTACTACGACAAATCTCCAAGGTTTTGTATGATGTGGTGCTGGTGCAAGTACAGCTAAAGATAAAATATCTTTAATTTCTTGTTCAGAAAGGCTGCCACTTTCAAATTGTCTTATCGATCGCCTGGTTTTAATACATTCTTCTATGTTCATTGTAATATTCCTTTATTGATATAAATTGAATTGTAAAAATAGTGTATGATATTAATAATAGTACAGGATTCAACAATGCGTATTGCAATTTCTTTAGCCGATTCTCACATTTCTCAAAAACCTCATTTAGCCCAACAAGCTGAACAAGCAGGTTTTGATATGGTATGGAATTCTGGTGAGAGTATTCCAACTTTTGCCGGTATGCTTAATAAGACTGAATCTGTAAATATAGGTAGTGGGGTGCTGCGAGCATTTCAACATCATCCAAAAAATATTGCCCAACATGTCCTTGATTTGCAACTTATGTATGGCAATCGTTTCGTACTTGGCTTAGGAGGAGGTACGAAATATATGAATATCTCTACGCTGGGTGAAGATTTTTCAAAGCCAGCCACTCGCATACGAGAAATAATAAATTTTCTTAGATATGCATGGTCTATTCCTGCAGGAGAACCTTTAGACTTTCAAGGAAAATTCTATCAAATCACTGGTGCAGCATTGAGATGGAATGAAGATCCCAAAGAATTACGAGCACCAATATACTTGGCAGCCGTTAATCCTGCAATGCTTAGAATGGCTGGTGATATTTGTGATGGTTTATGCGGACATCCTATTGCTTCAATAGATTTTATTAATAATGTCGTCTGGCCTCATATCGATGAAGGATTAAATCGTTCAAATCGTACAAGAAAAGATTTTGATCATCAAACGTGGGTTACGATGTCTGTATCTAAGGACAGGAATTTAGCACTTAAAGAACTGAAAGTCCACCTTGCAAGATTTATGGCAACAAGAAGTTATTCAATCGTGTTAGATTCCCAAGGATATGCAGATGTACGAGAAGCTATTCAAAAAGCATTTTTTAATAATCCTAACGACGTTGATGCCCTTGCGAATGCCTTACCAGATGAAGTAGCTTTAAAGCATGGAATTGCTGGGAATCCAGATGACATACTTGAGCAAATTGCAAGATACGATGGTGTTGTTGATGGCATTTCTCTCTATACAGCTAGTAATTTAATGTCTTATGATAGAGTGTATGAAAGCATTGAAATGACTACCAATGCTATTGCTTCTATTAAATAGAATGAATAGTAAATGAAGATTTTCGATAAATTTCTTTCTGATCCCATGAATGCTTTTTATTACCTTCCTTATAGAAAATATTGGATTGGTAGTTTTGTAGCAGTATTTGGCGAACGTTTTCGATTTATTGCATCAGGTTGGTTAGTAGTTCAATTGACTAACTCCCCAGCATGGCTTGGTATTATTGCACTGGCACAGGCTTTACCAACCATTATTCTTTCTATGCCTGCAGGTGCAATTGCTGATAAATATGATTCAAAGAAATTAGTTTATATCAGCAATTTAGTGATTGCTTGTGCGCATTTAATTATTGCAATATTAACGATCCTGAATCTAGTAGAGTTGTGGATGCTAATTGTATGGTCATCTTTTGTCGGAAGCATATTTGCATTATCGGCAGGTGGTCAAAATGTGTTACTTCCAAAATTAATTACTAAAAAAGCAATGACAAGCGCAATTGCCTATACAAGTGGTATATGGCAAACATCACGCGTTGTTGGACCTGCCGCTGCAGGTGTTGCGGTAGCAATTATTGGTCCAGGCTATTCATTGTTATTAACGAGTATTGGATATTTTATTGCTGGCATAGCAATTTTTTCTATTGCTGTGAATACAAGTAGCAAATTTCGTTATAACTCATCATCAAATATTTTTAAAGAAATCTTAGAAGGAGCCGAATATGTGTTTCATAATAAAGTTTTTCTTGGACTTATATTAATTTCTTTTTGTTCATCTACGTTTGGTACGTCATATATGATTTTGTTGCCCATTTTTGCCAGTGATGTATTAAATGTTGGAGCGCAAGGATTTGGTGCGATGGAAGCTGCAGCAGGCATCGGTGCTATAATAGGAACTATACTTGTTATTAAAATTGGACCAACAAAAAAAATAGGACAAACCATACTGCTTTGTTCCGTATTATTTGGACTTGCTCTTACAGCATTCTCTTTCACTACAGCAATTATTTTTTCAATGTTCAGTCTAATGATTGCAGGAATGTTTCAATCTATTTATTTAAATTTTTCAATGACTATTATTCAATTAATGGTGCCTGATGAACTTAGAGGAAGAGTAATGAGTATTTATACAACAACTTATTTTTTAATCTCAATAGGTGGTTTTGTGTCAGGCATGTTAGCCGCAGCTACTTCTGTGCCATTGACTATTATGATTTTTTCTTTAACTGTTGTGGTCTTTGCTGTTTCTATTTATTTCTTATTGCCAGCAGTGAGAAATTTAGATTTCGAGTCAATTACTGAAAAATAAGTCTTAATTAATTGTAAAGAGACCAAACTGCTCGAACAGTACCTATAATTGCAATGAGTGGCAAAGCAAGCAGCAATGCACCCAATATGCATAAAGCAAGAAACATTAATTTATCAATCACGAGTTTCACTAAATATTTTCTTCATAAAATGACAAAACTCTTTCCCAAGCATCGCTTGCTGCTTCTTGGTTATAGTTTGATTCATTTGTATCATTAAAAAAAGCATGAGTTGTGCCAGGGTAAATATGAAATAAGTAATGTTTGTTATTTGTCTTTAGAGCTTCTTCATGTAACGGAATATTTGGATTAACATTGTCGTCATGTTCGGCAAATAAACCTAATACTGGAGCTTTTAGATTTTGCCAATTATATTTGATTGCTGGATGTATACCATAAAAATCTACACATGCTCCAATCTTACTACCTTCATTGCATGCTGCAAATAGACTAAGAGCGCCACCCATACAAAATCCAACAGTACCAACTGCTTTTCCAGTTTTTTGATGTAGATACTCAACAGCACCATGTAATTTCTTGGCTGAATTTTCAATATTAAGTGCCATCATGAGCTTGCCTGCTTCATCTGGCTCAGCAGCAATTTTACCATCATACATGTCTGGAGCTAAACTAAGATAACCTTTTTCTGCAAATCTGTCGCAAAGATCTTTAATGTGAGTATTAAGGCCCCACCATTCTTGTAATACTATAATCCCACCCTTTAGTGTCGAAGGCTCTGCAAGATATCCTGATGCAATGTTGCCATTTGATTTAAACTCAAGAATACTTCCCATGTTGGCCTCCTATTTTTTTAATTAGAATGATATTTAGTCAATATACATATGTAGGTCTGCAGGTATGTCTGAAATAATTCCTGACTTTATTAAATCTAAAATATTATTATCAGTATAACCTATACTTTTTAAGACTTCTTGATTATGTTCACCAAATCTTGGAGCGGGCATTGTACGCATCTTCCAATGCTTTGAAATGCGCCATGGATAACCATCCCATCTTTGATAACCAGCGTCAGCATGTACATTTTTAAGCCAATAGTTTCTCTCATATAAGTGAGGATCCGCTGCAACTTCCCAATTTGCAAGTATTGGGGCAGAAGGTATATTGAATAACTGCAATATTTTAGTTGCTTCGTAGTGATCAAATTTTTTCGACCATGACTCAATTGTACTGTTAATTAGCTTAATATTTTTCTTACGTTTTTTAACTGTATCGTACTGAAGTAAATCTTTATTTTTCAAAGCTTTGCATAATTGATTCCATTGTTGGTTATTTTCGATTGATAAGGCTAACCAACAATCTTTACCTGCTGATTGAAAAGCACCCTGCGGGACAAAAAAATCAGATTGATTAGCTTCTACCATTTTAGTTTTGCTATCTGACTGATACATCAAAATTTTGTCGATAATAAATAGTGAAACAGATTCTAAAAGTGAAATATCAATATGCATCGCTTGTTTATTTTTTTGTTGCGCAATCAATGCTGCTATGCTAAGAATTGCTCCAAATGATCCTCCTATTGGATCTGCATAGAAAGAACCAGATTCTGATAGTTCATTATCTTTATAACCAATTGTTGATACTAGTCCGCTTGAACCTTCCAGATTTGAACCGAGCGCTACATGATGTGCCTGAGGCCCTGTTGCACCAAAACCTGATATAGAACAAAGTATTACAGTTGGATTATGCGCTTTGATTTCTTCAAAACTGAGTCCAAAATTGGGAAATACTCTACTCGAGTTATTCTCAATGATAACATCAGTTTCTTTTGCTAATTTTAGGAAAATTTCTTTGCCCTTAGCATTTGATAAATCGAGAACAATGCCTTTTTTATTTCTATTTAACTGATTAAAAGTATGAGCTCTATTATAGAAATTTGGTGCAATATGGTCGTCGCCTCCAAATAGATGCTTACTCCTTGTTACCTGAACATGGTTGCGTTCAATTAACGTAACGTCTGCACCTAGGTCAGCTAACATACGTCCAGCATGTGGGCCGGCCCAGTTATTTGTCACTTCAAGAACTTTTATGCCTTTCAGCGGTAAAGCAATTTCAGATTCATCAAAGTTATTTGTTTTAGTAATATTGGATGCATCATTAACTATGTTAATTTTCCAAGGAGCAGTTGGAACTTTTACTGAATTTGCATTATATTTAGTTTTATTCCACCATTTTCTATGTTCGAATTGTTCCGATGAGAGTATGTCTTCAATATTATTAACAGGTGTAATTGTTATCCGCAGTGATTGTGCGCGATCATATATTTCTTCTTTAGTATGCTGCTGGCACCAATCTTTCAACAATTTTTTGACATTTCCAATTTCTTGATTCCATCCATGCGCAGTTCTGTATTTTGGATCTTCATAAAGATCAATTTTTTCTATAAGTAAAAATATTTCAGGAGTTTGTAAGCCCCAGATAACATGCCCATTTTTACATGGGATGAGTATGGAAGGTTCCCTTGGCCATATATATCCTTCTTGGAGCCATCTAGGAACAAACCATACTTGGGCATTTAACATGCTTTCCATTCGTGATACTTCTACAGTAGTGCCTTGATTTTTTTGTAATTGATGCCAATAGCTACTAATGAGACCAAAAGCTAATTGAAGCCCTGAATGCAATTCTGCCTGGAAGCCATGAATCATAAGCGGTTCTTTATCGGGATGACCACAGAATTGCATATATCCACCCATTGCAAAATCTGTAATTTCATTTGTATGCCACTCATTATAAGGGCCATCAGTTCCATAAGGAGTTTCTATGCCAATAACTAATTGAGGATATTTGCTTTCTAGTGATTGTTTTTCAGAAATTTTTTCTATTAAATGAATACTTGACCTGGAATAGATAAAAATATCTGCTTCTTCAAGCGTATTGAATAAGATATCAGTTTCCTCGTTAATATTCGAATCTGTTAGTTCGCAACCTTCAGTTAGGAAATAGTAGAGAGATTCTTTATTTTGCTTACTAAGCAAATCTTTAATATTATTATTACAATCATTTAAAATAGAAACTTCAGCACCAAGAAATGTAAAAATTCTTGCTGACATTAATGTGGCAATGCTATCTGCAAGTATAATGATTTTTGTATTTTTCATCAGAACATTCATAATACTTTCCAAAATATATACAACATCAATTTTTTTCCATAATATATATATAGTCTTATCTTTCAGTCTTATTCAAGATGCATTGTCATATTTTGAAAGGGTTTTTTTTGTTAGAACTACTACAATTAGGCATTATGTCCTTTGGAATTGGTATATCTGGAGCAGTGAGTCCGGGGCCTTTAACAATTGTAACTATGCAACAAAGTATCAAAAAAGGTTTTTTTGTTGGGCCTGCAATGGCAATTGGCCACAGTGCCTTAGAAATCTTTGTTGTGTTGATGATTGCTTTAGGATTAGTTAATTTTGCTCAAAACAATCAATCTGTTGAAAATATTATTGGTTTAATTGGTGGGGCAGTCCTTTTATTTATGGGCAAAGGACTATTAACATTGAAAAAAGATAAGACATTAACAGCTATTATTGAACCAACTTCATCGTTATTGAATAAAAATTTAGCTTCTAATTCATTACAATGGTTACAATTAGGTTGGCTTTCTATTGTGATTTCAATAACTAATCCATATTTTGTTATATGGTGGCTAACAATTGGAGCAAAAATTATTAATGATGGCTTAGAAAGTGGTGTGTTAGGTGTTACAAGTGTATATTTTGGTCATATTTTAGCAGATTTTGTATGGCTACTCTTTCTATCAGTAATCTTTAGCAGTGGAAAAAACTGGATCAACGATAGAGTTCAAATTCTAATTAATCGTTTTTTTGGAATGTCATTAATTCTTTTTGGCATATATTTTATATATAATCCGATCATCTTTTACTTGACATAATATTTAATTATTTTTCTTTTACTATTGCTCATGCTGGTAAGTAGTTTTATCCTAATGAACCTATGGAAATTTATATTTTTGTATAAAAATTCATAATTATGTTTATTTTGGAGAAAAATAGAGGAGAGGAAAAACATGATTTCTTTATTTCAAGGAGTAAGTCGTAAAGCTATTGCTGTAGCTATGGCGGCTTCAATGCTTGGTTTTCTCCTAGTTGGATGTGGCGGCGAAAAGCAACAGCTTAAGATAGCTTTCTTGGCTGACTACTCTGGACCATTAAAAGAATTTGGTCCAGTTATTCAAACTGGGGTTGAACTAGCAATAGATCATATAAATGCAGCAGGCGGAGTAAATGGCCAGGATGTTCTTCTTGTAACAGGTGACAGTGGTTTAGATAAAACTAAAGCTACTGAAGAAGCTCGTAGGTTGATTGACATTGAGGGTGTACATGGTATTGTTGGACCGCTTTCTAGTGGTGTAACATTAGCTGTGTCTGGTAGCGTAACAAGCACCAGTAACATTCCACAGATTTCTCCTTCAGCAACATCACCTGCGCTTACTAACGCTGATGACAATGGTTACCTATTTAGGTCAACTATTTCTGATGCTGCGCAAGGCGTTATTTTAGCTGATTTAGCTAAATCAGAAGGCTATTCAAAAGCGGGTGTTTTGTATGAAAACAGTCCTTATGGCCAAGGTCTAGCTGAAGCATTTAAGGCTTCTTTCGAAGCAAATGGCGGATCTGCAACAATTACAGCATACGAAGCAAAAGCTGCTTCATATTTGTCTGAATTGAAAGCATCTGCTGCGAATGGTGGAGAAGTATTAATTGCTGCTGGATATCCAACACAAGCTGCTATCTTTATTAAAGAAGCACTTGAAAACAAGATTTATGATAAATTTTTGTTTGTTGATGGTACTAAATCAAATGATTTAATTGAAGCAGTTGGCGCAGATGCGCTTGAAGGTTCTAAGGGAACTGCACCTGGTGCTGGTCCTGAAACACCAGCTCTTAAAGCATGGAATGATGCTTATATGGCAAAAAATGGTGAACTTCCTTCACTTCCATTCGTTCGAGAAGCTTATGATGCTACTATTTGTCTTGCATTAGCTGCAGCTTCTTCATCAACAGCTGGAGCAGATATTGCTGCTGCGCTACCAAAAGTTTGTGGTGGTGACGGTACTAAAGCAATTCCAGGTGCTGAAGGAGTTAAGTCAGCTCTTGATCTAGCTAGCGATGGTAAAGCTGTTAACTTTGACGGTGCAGCAACATCATTAGACTGGAATGACAAAGGTGATATCACTAATGGTTATATAGATATTTGGGAATACAAGGGTGGTGAAATTGCTACACTTGATTCTAAGCCTGTTGACCTTAGTTAAGTAAAGTTAGTTATTAATTTAATAAAAAGCTGAGGGAAACCTCAGCTTTTTATTTCAAAGATGCCTAGATATTTTTGGTTTCTCAGGAATAACTCCGTTAGGCTTATATAACAAAAATAATATAATTAGAACACCAATAGAAATTTCTCTTAGTTGAAACACTTTGTTACCAAGAATATCTGGAAGACTTTCTTGTATTAGGGGAAAACCAAACCAAAATGTACAACAAAGGAAGGCACCCATAACTGCACCTTTGTTGCTACCATTTCCACCTACCATGACCATGGTCCAAATTAAGAAAGTCCCAAAGAGATCATTGAATGCTTCTGGATCAATTGATGTCATTCTGTGTGCCCATATTGCTCCTCCAAGACCCATAATCATTGCACCTAAAACAAATGCTTGCATCCTGTAATTTACAGTATCTTTACCAACAGATTTAGTGGTTTCTTCATTTTCACGTATACTTCTTAATACTCTTCCCCATGGTGAAGCGGTTATTTTTTCAACTAGTAGGTAAACGATGACTAAAGTTGTTAATGTGATAGCAAGAAGCACCCATTTATAATCTGGACCAGACACAACATCTCCAAGAATTCTAGGTATTCCATTCATGCCACGAGCTCTATTAACGAATCCTTCAGTCGATAAGGCAACAGCTCTTAAGATTGCAGCTATACCTATTGTCGCAATAGCAAGAAAATCACGTTGAAGCCTTAATGTGGGCAATCCAATTAATAGAGCAACAATTCCAGAGGTGATCATTGCTGCAAACCAACCAAATAGAATTGGTAATTCAAAACCCATAATATAATTTTCATATTCACCTGGAGGACCTATTGTAAATAGTGCACTTGTGTATGCACCTACCATAAAAAATGAAACAACTCCAAAATTAAAAATACCTGTAAATCCCCATTGAATGTTTAGAGCTAATGCCATGATTGCAAAAATTGCAAAAGTAGTTAAGAACCCAACAAACCAGTTCATCACACCAGTAGCAGTTAGAAGTAAGTAGCTATTTTCAATAATTAAGAAGTCCATATTTTACCTATATATTTGAACCAAAAATACCTCTTGGTCTCACTATTAACATAATAATTAAAATTACAAATGGAACTGCAGGCTTGTATCCTGTGGCTATCCAAGCCGTAGAAACCTCTGAAGAAATTGCTACAACAAATCCACCAATTAATGCACCCCACGGATTTCCTATACCACCAAGAATTACAGCAGCAAACATAGGCAGTAATAGATTAAAACCTAAATTAATGTATACTTGTGCTTGAATTCCAAGCATGATTCCTGCTACTGCAGTTAATGCTCCAGTTATTGCCCATGTGTATGCAAGGATATTATTAATATTTATTCCGGATACAGCAGCTAAGTCTGGGTTATCTGCTGTTGCGCGCATTGCCTTTCCTAATTTGGTATGATAAAGCAGATAATACATTACGATTGTAACTACAATTGTTAGTGCAATAATAAATATTTGGTCTGGCTTAATGAGTATGTTACCTGTAATTGGCACTGCCTCATGTATGCCAGGAACAAAATTACGTGCAAATGGGCCCCAAAACATTGTTACTACAGCTCGGATAATAATTCCAACACCTAGTGACGCAATTGCCATAGTCACGATATTTGACTTATCTCTCCTAAGTTTCTTGTAAATGAGCTTATCGATAGCTATAGAAAAAATTGCAAGAAGAATGATGGTAACTGCAATTGCGAGAAACATACCCCAGCCAAAAGAAAGTGAAAAAACAGTAGGCCCCATAAGACCAAGATCTACAACAATAAAATATGCAATATACATTGCCAATGACATGATGTCTCCATGGGCAAAATTGGCAAACTTTGTTATACCGTAACTTAATGTCAATCCCATTGATCCAAGTCCTATAATAGAACCAATTACAATACCAAAAACTACAAGTTGTAAAATTTCTTCCATGTTATTTTTCTTTCTGTATACCTAAAAATAATTGTCCGACTTCAGGGTTTGCTAAAATAGCCTGAGCTGTATCATGAAATGCTATTTTACCACCTGCTAAAACATATCCACGATCTGATTGTCTTAATGCTTCTTCAGCATTTTGTTCAATCATCAATATTCCAACTCCTAAAGCTGCAATTTCTTTAATTTTTTCAAATATGAACTGTCGCATTACTGGTGATAAAGCTGCAGAAGGTTCATCTAGTAACAACATGACTGGATCAAGCATCAACGCTCTTGCTAAGGCTAAAGATTGTCGTTGACCACCAGATAAGTTGGATGCTTTTTCATTTGATTTTTTTGCAAGTTCCGGGAATAGTTGGAACATTTTATCTAGCTGTTCTTGAAAATTATCGGAACGTTGATATCCACCAATTTCTAAATTTTCTGTAATACTTAATGAGGGAAAAATATTTTCTGTTTGAGGCACAAAGGAAGCACCTAATGAAACAATTTCTGAAGGATTCCTTCCAGCTATGGAATTTTCTTTGAATTTTACATCACCATTGAAAATTGGCAGCATACCAAAAATAGCTTTTAATAGAGTGGATTTTCCTGCTCCGTTAGGGCCAATAATTGTTACAATTTCTGATGATTCAAGATAGATAGAAATATTGTCAATGATTGTAATGTCACCGTAACCACTTGTAAGATTCATTGTTTCTAAAATTTTATTCACGATATTGACTTCCTAGATATGCATCTTGAACTATTGATGAGTTTAATACTTCATCTGGCGAACCTTCTAATAATACTTTTCCAGCAGACATAAAAACTAACCTATCTGATAGATTTGAAACTACATCAATATCATGACCAATAATGAGGAAAGTGATTTTTAATGTTTTGTTTAGTTCTTTGATTTTGGCAACCAGTTGATTTGCTAACTTTGGATTAACGCCCGCATTTGGTTCATCTAGCAGGACAAGTTCTGGTTCTTCCATTAATGCTCTACCAAGCTCTAAAAGTTTACGTTGTCCTCCAGAGAGCGTACCAGCTAAATCCAATGCTTTATCGGCTAATCCTACAGTTGATAATACTTCAATGGCTCGTGACTGTAAATTACTTTCTTGCTCGCCAATTCTTTTTCCTAAAAACCAATTATTATAAAATCGTTCACCAAGTTGATTTTTAGATGCAAGCATTAAATTCTCTTGAACGGTTAACATGGTTAATTCTTGAGGGATTTGGAATGTTCGAGAGATTCCTAATTTAAAAATCTTATGTGGGGGAAGTTCGGTGATATCATCTCCGTTAAAGGTTATACTGCCATTATCTGGTACGATATTGCCAGCTATACAATTAAAACAAGTTGTTTTTCCTGCACCATTTGGTCCAATCAAACCAGTGATCTTTCCTCTTTCAATAGCAAAACTAGCCTCATCGACTGCTTTGTTGCCTCCAAATGATTTTTCTAAGAGCTCAATATTGAGTATACTATCAGTCATTTTTAACCACCTGCTTAAATTGCGGTCTTGGAATAAATACAATGATCACTGCTGCAATATATGCTAAAACAGCCATAGCAATTAATGACATCGTATAGCTACCGACATAATCATACCAAATAGCAAGTAAAATAGGTCCTGATGAATTAAAGATCATACGAAATGGCTGAGCCATTCCCCTGACTTGACCTAGATATCTTCTTCCAAAAAATGTTGCAAAAATTAATTCATTAATTGGAATATTCCCAGCTAATCCTGTGCCGGCAATTGCGAAACCAGCTATAACAATTATTAAGTTTGCTGAACTTGCGCCATAGATTGTAATCATTAACCCAGTAGCCATTGTGGAGAATATAATTGCAGCAATATGCTGAGGATTGTATTTTTCTGCTAGGATACCCCAAAAAGGCCGTGTTAATAATCCAGGTATAGTGTAGACAGTAATCATTAACGCAGATGTTTTTGAAGAAAATCCAGAATCTATTAAGTATGGAATAGCATGGATAGCCATGGATAAAATGCTATAGCTACCTATGCCAAATGCACAAATCAATAACCAAAAAGCAGGAGTACGCATTGCTTGCTTTCTATTTAATGAATTTTCATAGTCTTTTCTTGCTGCATCTCCAAAATTTTTTTCCATCTGCTCTTTTGAATATCCATCTGGATTGAGCCCTTTGTCTGATGGATCTCTATACATAATCATGCGAGATATGAGCAATATGACACATACTATAGCTGTAAGCACCATCCATGTGCTTCGCCACCCAATAGCAACTATTAGAATGGTTAATAAATAAGGGACGATGGTGCCTGAGAGAGAAACACCAACGGTTGCAAGGCCTAATGCCCGTCCACGTTTGACAACGAACCATCGAGCGAGTGTGACAGTTACCAGTATGCCACTTGTTAAACCTGTTCCAACTGCAATAAATAACCCACGAACAATAATCCATTGCCACAAGAAATCAACTTGGCTAATTATGAATCCCCCAATTAGAATAATGATTGCTGACATTAAAAGGAATGGTTTTGGTCCTTTGTCATCAAGGGGTTTTCCTATTGCAGTTTGTGTAAATGCCATAATAAACTGTGCAACTGTTATTGCAAGAACGAATTCAGTTCTGGACCAGCCTAGAGATTCCGTCATAGGAATAATGAACGCACCGGTCCCATAGCCCTGCATTGAAGCTGTAGCAAAATAGGTTATCCAGGCTGCAAATACGATGTACCAGCCATAAAATATGTTTTTTGATTTTGGAACCAAGATAGCTACCTCTAAAATTGTATCTGGTTATTTATTATAACCATAATTTTAGAGCTTTGATATATCCAATCATTGTAGATAAAATTTTTTTACAGATTCAGCAAAGTACAATTAGGTTGATGCACAGTAATCTTAAATAAATTTTTTATAATAACATTATTAAATAGAAGGTTATTTTAAATAATAAGATCTGGTGATCTGCGATTTTTTAAAGAGGCTTGCTTCCAGCTGTAATGCTTTTTCCATGTTTGAAATAATTTTTTGCTATGCTCATCTTGGTTGACATAATGATTATACATGTTGTTGCAGTTATTACTGCATACTGTCCTTCGTGCATCTTTACTTAAATTAATGACATTGGTGCATGGAGAGAATACATCTTTGCAAGTATTAATTACTGTCCTATTTTCTAAATGATTAGCAAGCACAGCCCATAATGCACCTAGTAAATGCTTTGGCCGAGCAGTAGGGGCCATAGTAAATGATGAAAATGCGAGTTCGTTATGAAAAACAAGTTTTTGCTTGATAAATTTACTAACTGCTGCTTCTGCATCAGTTCGCTTCACTCTAACTCGCTCTAAGCTCTTATAGCCATCAATACGAAAATCGATTATTTCAGGTAATGGATCGACCATTAAATTATGAGCATAATCACTAACCCAACCAATTTGCGTTGCTTCTTCAAGCATTGAGACTAAAGTAATAGATGGTATATCAAATAAAAAACCATATTTTTCTGTAAAATTCATCATGCATTCTACAAGTAGAGCATGCAAAGCATGATGCCTGAGCTCTTGTTTGTTGAGTGAAGAAGTATCTAAATAATCAAACGTGGCAGCATTTTTCATTTCTTCATATGTTGCAGCTCCAATAGAGCCTAGCGCATCAGATATTTCGATCTGTTTTTCTGTCAATGGCTTATATGCTCCTCGTTTTCTATTTTTACGACCATATTTTCCTATTCGTGATCGTCTTGTATTTGTGGCAAGTTCAAATGGGGCAGTGTCAAGCTTTGCATCGTTGTATTGGCCAACATTAAGTTCTTTTTCAGGACCTTTTTGATGCCATTCAGTTTGACGAAATGGAGCATAGGGCATAACTGTTTCAAATGCACTTGAATTGATAGTGATAACCCAGTCATTTTGTAAATTATTAGTTAATTCCAATGGCTTACAGATTATGTTTGAAGTGTATTTTTTATCATCATCAAGATTTGTCACTTGCATGGATCGTTTCCAAATGAAGTCAGGATCGATGTATAACATTATTACTCATAACTATTTATAGTATTTTTTAATATTATACTATAAATAGTTTTATTTGTCTTATTTATATTTGTAGTAATTATATCAATTACTACATAAATAAATAAATAAGCTCATCGAAATATATTATAAAATACCAACTAAAATAAGTATGCCTAAAATCAAAAGCATTAATGTAACAATTTTTTGAATAACAGCAATAGTAATTTTTGTAATACCTATTTTTCCTACAAGCACCCCAGCAAATGCAGCTAAAGTGACAGAAATAATAAGTGCAATGCTGGCCTCCTGCAAGAGAAGGTTTACGTTGATTCCATAGATGATTAATCTAGTAACATCTACTAGCGATGCTATAAGTGCATTTGTAGCAATAAATTGCTTTGCATCAAGTGTGGTACGTAATAGAAATGCGCTACGAAATGCACCTTGATGGCCGGATAATCCACCAAAAAAACCACTGAGCATGCCTCCAACTACTAAGTATTGATGTGTAAAGGTATTTTTTTTTGCAATACTTAGAAATTCTGCTGCGGCAAAAATGATTAATAAGCTTCCTATAATAATTTTTATGGGAGTTATTGATGCTTCAATATTAAAAATCATATAGTTTGTTATATTTTCGAAATTCGCCAATCTAGTTAATAGCCATGCGCCAGGAATAGCTGATAACAGTGCAGGGACTCCAAACTGTAAGCCAACTTGCCAATGAATATCTCTCCATAATGTGATTAATTTAAATAGATTATTCATCAAATGGACAAGTGCGGTTATAGCAATAGCTACTGCAATCGGGAAGAAGATAGCAATAATTGGCATCAGTAATGTACCTAATCCAAAACCCGAAAAGAGGGTTAGTAAAGATGCAAAAAAAGCTGTTATTACTATAATAAGAGTTATTTTATTTTCCTAACTTGCTATCTTAGAACCATATTTTTCTGAGCGTATCAGTGCTATTTTTTTATCTGCACCACCTTTACCACTATAACCACCAATCAAACCATCGGAACGAATAACTCTGTGACACGGTATAATTATTGGAAATGGATTTTTACCACAAGCATTTGCTACTGCACGGGCAGACTTAGGATGTCCAATTGCATTAGCTACTTGTTGGTAAGTTTGTGTTTGACCAAAAGGAATTGTCTGTAAATAATTCCATACTTTAATTTGGAAAGGCGTTCCACTTAAAGCTATTTTCTTTATGTTACTCATAGACATCAATTATTCATAAAAACCCAATTGTCAGTACTATCTTGCCATTGAGCAAATGCGTACTCATCTTGATTTGGGATAAACTTGCCACCTTTGCCATCTCCAAGGGTGCAGCCTATTGGGTTTGCTTCTCGTTCAGCAAGAGGAATAGTCATCTGTGATCTTGATTGAATACCTTTTGATTGGTACATCGCAAAAACATTATCAGTCATTACATCGAAGAATGAAATGTAGTCACCTGAGTCACCTTCTTTTTCTCCTGTGTTAACAAATGTAGCAATTTCACCTTGCCCATTGTTTCTATACATCGTGCCTAGAAGTTGTCCGCCCACTACTTCTCCACCATTGCGTAGTTCCGGTAAGAGATCAATGTGATGAAAGCTGAAAGCAATTCGAGGATGTAGGACTGATTGTATGCGGAATTGGTATTCTGTTCCACCTTCAGCTGGTGCAGTAACGACATCTGTCAATGTTCCATCAACAGGAGCATAAAAACGTACTTGCCCTTTTGTATTGTAGCTACCAAAATTACTATTCCATCTTTGGTCCTTTGTATATGATTCAAAATAGTGCTTCATGCTCCTGCAAGACTTACCAGTTGCATCATATTCTGAATCTCCATAAGAATACATATGCCCAGTAATAGCACGAATTTTAGAAATAGAAACAAATGGCCCTAAATCAATAAAATTATATGTAGCAATCTTTGGAGGGTTGTTTGGATCAACTAAAGCTCCGAGCTCAATGGTAGTATCTGTTTCTTTTGTTTCATTTGGTTTTGCAGTTGGGGGGCCAAGTGGTTCGTTATTATTTCTTGCATTTGGCGGTGGTCCGCCATGACTTACATTTGAGCTAGGTGCTGGACCCATTTTACAAACTTCTGCAAGCATGCCTGTGGCGTTATAGCAAACAGTTGGATCTTTTTTTATTAAATCAACATATTTTTGAAAATCTTGATTTTGAGGCATTGCAGTTGGCATGAATCCTGGTTTCATTGTTGGGCTATTTTGATTGCTTATAGCTGTTTTTGGCATTTTTGAAACGTTATTGCTTGCTTGTAAAAGAGGCATGCAAGGATTAATCATAGTAATTTCTTTTTGTGTTGGTTGAGTTACTTGTAGTTCTTTATAGCGTTGTTGGCCAAAAATGCCAACTAAGCAATTAATTATTTGTGGTTCATTTATTAAAAAAGGATTTTGCGTATTCATCGCAGTAGCGGAGATTGTCTGCTTTGGTTGAACGGGAGAATTCTGATTTTTCTCAGTGGGTTGCATTGGGACAGCAACTGTAGGGCTAGTGTCGGCATCTTTACTAGTTGAGGGGGTAATTGATTCTGTAGATTGTGCTGTACCTTGTATAACCTTAGGCTCAGTATTAGAGCAATTTATTGAAACAACGATTAAGAAAGCAAATAAAATGTTTGTACAAGTAAATTTTTTCATTTTTATTTTTAGTAATTTTTAAGCTGATAAATCATTATCAGCAATACTCCATAAAGCCCATAATAAAGTATTAGCATCCAACATCTCAAGCCGTTTATTTATAAACTCGTCTATCATTATTTTTGCCATATTGCTCGTGACTGATTTATAGTTATTTTCTTGATATTCAATTCTAACTTTGACCATATTCTTTTTCTGTTGTTCAATGAATTCATAAATCCATTCAAACATTACAATTGAAGTTGTCCATTCATCAAGATATATAGGATGTTTATTTGTAAGTGAACCATTACGATGAATCCATAAAAGTACGTTTTCAATGAGTAAATTTGTAATCATCGTTCGTTTATGTTGATTTTTTGTTTGTGGATTCATTGATCTTGTCTTTGAGCACCCCAGCATGTCTCTGGTGCTCACATTATTTTTCAGTAATATATGATTATTTTTACGAATTTTGGAGCCAATTTGACCAAGTTCTTTTCCAGCATTTGATTGACTGGATACTTTGTATGGTTCAGTTTGATTTTCAGGTTCAAAGTAAAAGCCACGCTGGATTTGATTTTCAATATCATTAGTCCACTTTGGTTCATAGTTCAATGATTTTTGCCAAATTAAAATATTATTCATTAAATGATTAGTCTCTGATTCTATTTTGATGTTTGGGAAAATGTACCATTTTGCAATAAAAATCTCAATCGAATACTCATGATGGTAATAACAAAAAATATTAGCATCCAAGCAATGCCTGGGATAGCACAAAGCATGCGTTCTCCTGTAATATCTGCTAAGAGACCAAATCCTAAGTTCATAAACGCCATAAATCCCGCAGCAATCATAATATAAAATGCCATCAATCTACCTCTTAGTTCATCTGGAACAACTTGCTGAATGAGTGTTGCTGAAACAGTCATGTATGGCGCTTGTGTAGCTCCAGATATAAATCCACCGATGATTGCCATTAATGGACTTGTTGCAAGGCCGATAATAATTATACCTATACCACTTCCTATTCCTGAAATAAGTAAAATGGGTCCTCGCAAGCTTTCTTTAGAAATTGTTGAAACGTAAAGGGTTGTAATTAATGCACCGATACCTACAGCCACAGTAATTGCTGAATAGGTCTCTTTTCCACCCCCCACTGATTGAGCAATGCCTGGAAGCAATGAATCAAAAGCCATTGTAAATGCACAATGAATACCAAGTAATGATAAAATTAAAAATAATCTTTTATCTTGATAGGCGTAATTAGCAGCTGCATACATTGGCTTTATAAAATTTAAATTTTGTTGAGTTGCACTATTTTCTTGAATGTCTTGGGTGTAATTAATGCGTAGTAATTGCATGGCAGCAAGAAGAAAAAAAATAGCTCCAAGTATGAAAACCCATCCTGTGCCATTTGTAAAAATTGACATTATGATACCACCTATGAATGGACCTATAACTTTTGATCCATGACGCGCGGTGCCACGTATAGAGACTGCACTAAGTAAATGTTTTTTAGGAACTAAATTTGGTATCATTGCCTCAGAAGGAGGAGTGATTCCTGCCATTGCTGTTCCTTGGAGTATTGCTAAAATAACTACATGCCATAATTCAACTACTCCAGATAGGGTTAAGATGCCAAGAATAGTGGATGTAATCACACCTGCAAATGCAGCAATGACTGCCATTTTACGTCTATCTAATCGATCAGCTAATGTTCCAAAGATTGGTCCAAAAAATAGTAATGGTGCCATGCCGCCAAATGTAACTAAACCTACAGCACTGGTTGTTCCAGTTAAATCAAAAATTAACCAGCCTCTTCCAAGTAGTAGCGCCCACTGTGAGGCAGATGACAGCACATAGCTATAAAATAGTTTTCTAAATTCAGTTGATTGTAGTGCTGGAAATGTCGCAAGCATCTTTATCCTTTAGGAATAAATATTTGTTCATCCTACATTATTTTATCTTGTTGAAGTTTTTTTCAAATAAGAATCTTGAAAACGAATTCTATTCATCATAGTTTCAAATAGATTCTTGCAGACGTAAAGTACATGTGCAGTTATAATTCTAGGATGTCAATAATCCAAGTAAAAGATATAAAAAAGAACTATAAAGATTTTGAAGCAGTGCGTGGCGTTAGCTTTGATGTTGTTAATGGGGAAGTTTTTGGATTACTTGGTCCAAATGGTGCAGGCAAAACAACTATTGTAGAAATTCTGGAAGGGCTAAGAAAGCTTTCTTCAGGGCAAGCCATAATAGATAATTTTAATGTTAGCACTGAAATAAAAGATATTAAGAAGATTATTGGCGTTCAATTACAATCTGTGAATTTTTTTGAAATGTTAAGTTTGTACGAAATTGTCGAACTGTTTGCATTGTTATATGAATCAACCCCCGATATTAATGACGTTCTATCCAGAGTGGGTTTGTTAAATAAAAAAGACGCACGATTTAAAGAGCTTTCAGGAGGGCAACAACAAAGATTATCCATCGCTGTAGCACTTGTGAATAATCCTAAAATACTTTTTTTTGATGAGCCAACAACAGGGCTTGATCCACAGGCCAGACGAAATATGTGGGAATTAATTCAATCATTTAAAAATGATGGAAAAACTATAATGCTTACTACGCATTATATGGAAGAAGCAGAAGAGCTATGTGACAGAGTTGCTATTATTGATGAAGGTTTGATTATTAAGATAGGCTCACCAGCAAGCTTAATTGATGAATTAACAAAATCAGGATTTAAATCTTCAAAAAAAATTCGTGCAGCTACTTTGGAAGATGTTTTTATACAGCTTACTGGTAAAAGTTTGAGAGAAGATTAATGAAGATATACATAGGCTTTGTTGTTGCTGCAAGTAAGATGTTTTTTCGCAGAAAGAGTTCAATTTTCTGGACTCTTTTTTTTCCTGTTGTTATTATGCTTGCTTTAGGTAATTTTAGCTTTGGTGCATATAGTGCTCCTAATGTTGGGTTAGTAAATAATTCAACTAATCAACTTGCAAATAATCTTTCCAATACGTTGTCTCAGGCAACAACTATTGTTGTAAAAGAACTAAAATCTGCTGCTGAAGGCGATGAAGCTTTAGAAAAAGGGAGCGTTGTTGCATATATTGAAATTCCAGATACCTTTGCAAACAAGAAGAATGATATTTCAATAACCACGAGAGAGGGAGATAAACCAGAACTTGAATTGGTGCAAAACGTTGTTTATATTGCCTTAACAAATACTACAAATGCAGCTGAATCAATCAATGAACAAAATGTTATAATGACTAATATTGCAGATATTCGTTATCAAGGCTATACAGGATTTCTCGTTGCAGGTATTGTTGGGATGGCAATTATGCAAAGTGGTATTTTTACTGTTGTCTTCACATTACTGAGTTATAAAAATCAAGGAGTTTTACGTAGGCTACAAGCTACGCCAATTTCTCCGGCTCATTTTATTGTTGGTCATTTAGTATCACGTGTATTTATTATCGTCTGTCAAACAGCGTTATTGCTTGCTATAGGTGCAGTTGTTTTGGGAGTATCAATTGGGCTAGGCAATGTATTTGCATATTTAAATATTTTTCTCATGGCAATACTCGGTGGGATATTATTTCTGTCAATTGGCTTAGCAATTTCAAGTGCTTCACCAAATGAAGATAGCGCGCCTGCACTTGCAAACCTTGTAACATTTCCAATGCTTTTTTTATCCGGCGTATTTTTCCCAATAGATTATTTACCTAAATCCATTTATTACTTCTGTAATTTATTACCTTTGACGCACGTCGCTGAAGGAATTAGGTTATCAGTATTGTATGGTGATTCAACATTAGATACCTTGCCGCAATTAGGATATACATTTATATGGATGATTATTGCCTTTGGTATCTGTGCAAAAACATTTAAATGGGAGTAGACATATTTTTCATTATATAAGAACTAAGCTGCCACTCATTTTAATCATTGTGACATCTATTGTAATAGGTATGCAGCTTGGGCAGCTTTGGACTACAGACCAATCGACTCAATCATCATCAATGCAGCCTTCAGAGCAATCACCATCAACACAACCAACTAATTATGATCAAAGAACAAATACATTAGATGAAGTTATAACAACTGATTCATCATTACTGCAATTTATTAACTATACAAATTTTTCTACAGATATGATCCTTGACTATTTAAATCTTGCAGAAGCACAAATGGCTTCTAGGCAATCTTCAGTATTTGCCTTTATCTACCCAGTTGGTAAATTTATCAAAGAAGGCGGGGATTTTAATGGCTTGCCATTTAACACGCATGAGGTTGTACTTTCTGAAGAACAAATTGATGAGATACTTGCTGAGATAGAGTATTTTTTACGTGAAGATGAGTGCATGGGTGATAATCGTGAGCGCATTGATGATCATCTCTATGATTATGCACAATGGCTTAAGGGTGGCGCAGATGCATCGACCATGCTGGCTCTATGCCCAAGGACTCGCATCGTTGCTATGGGAGTGCCACCAGACATGCAGCGAAATGAATATAATTTTGCGGGTTTTTTATTTCATGAATTCTACCATGCTTTTCAGCAGGATCTTGAGACAGAAGGTGAATGTCGTCAACGGAGTGAACAAGATGGTTCAACCTCTAGTTGGATGATTGAAGGCGGAGCAGAATATTTTGCTCAAATGATGCTGCAAGAAACAGGCTACACAGAAGATTACAGTAGCAATGTGTTGCGTAATGCGCAGAATGCTCTGAATGAAGCTGATGGATCGTTTGAAGAGGCTTTTAGTCGTATGCCAGATAAAGTAGGGCAAGGTATCCTTCGTTTACTTGTTGAGCGAGGTGCATTGAATGATGCATTTATATTAGATGCTAGTTATTTTCATGATTGCAAGCGAGAATTTGAATTTTCAAAGGATAATTCAGACATTATTTTTGCTCTGAATAACTGGCATAAGATTATAGAGCGTGACGGGAAATATGATTTTGCAGACGAAGTTCTTGAAAATAGGCCTCAGAGTCAACAAATAAGCCCTGATCAGTCCAATAAAAAAGAATCGATTCTAGATAAGATAAAAGCCATGCCCAATACTGTTCGAACTAAAGTTGCTGGCCCGGCAGAAGTACTCACCGGCCTAAATATTGGGGTTAAAGAGTTTGCCCACTGCACCAGTGATGAACAAAAAATGTGTTGGACCTGGCCCTCTGATGCACCAGCAGAATGTGTAGCCGCAGATAAAGCAGGTATCTCTATTGGTAGAGGAGCAACGACTGAAATTTTACAGAAATATGAATATTGCTGGGAAGAGAGAACGTACCGAGAATTCGTCTCAATAGCACCATCTAAAACGATAGCCATCAAGCCCACAGCAGAACAATTGAAAAATGCTGAAGAGCTAATGAATAAAGGCTGGAAGAACCCAGTGAATACGCCTGTAACATATTATGTGACCAAAGATTTAGACTCTAGTGTATTGGATTACATAAAGCCAGGCATGGATGCATCACAGGAGTATCTGGGAACATACGGACCATTGCGTGTATACGTGATTGGATCTGATGTTGAAGAAGCGAAGCTTGCCGCAGTTGATTTTTGCACATGGTCGTATCCAAAAGATCGAATTGATCATTGCGTACAAGATCAAGGCATCGGCATTGAAGAAATTGCATTTTATGAAGGCACTAATGGTTTTGCTCAGCATTCGAGAGATTTGGTGCGACAGGCATTTGTCATTGGCAACCCACATCAAGGTGGGGGAAATAAAGTTGCAACACATGAATATATACACATCTATCAAAATGCACATATTCTTATCCAAGGCAACAATAGCGATGATTTGAAATGGCCTATTTGGCTTGAAGAAGGCAGTGCAGAATTTCTTGCTCTCTACCTGTGGGCTAAGAACGATCCTGACGATATCAATTTTGAGAACAGCATGCGTGAGGCACTAGAAACGTCAAAAAGAGTATCCAAAAAAGTGCCAGGTATTTCGTTAGCAGATGTTGCAACAAATAAATTACGAGATAGAACGTTCAATTATTGCGGGAATTGTATAGGCAGTATCCAATACGAGTTTGGTATCTGGGCAACAGCATATCTTGCTAATTTGACGTCGATAGATACGGTGTATAAAGAGTATATTCCAAGGGCGCATTATCTTGGATGGACTACAGCATTTGAAGAAATTTTTGGTTTGTCAGTAGATCAATTCTATCAAGATTTTGCAGATTTTCTACTTTTAGATACCGCTGAACAGATGAACATACTTCCAGAATGAACTTTGATATTATTCGAACAAATAGAAAAAAATCTGTGAGTATCGAAGTTAATGATGGAATCGTTAAAGTGAGAGTGCCTAAAAATTTGTCTGAAAAAAAAATACAAATTATCATTAATGATCGTTTGCCTTGGATTGAAAAAAAAATTGATGAGCAAGCACAACAAATGATTGACATGCCTAAACGGTATGTCAACGGTGAACTTTTTTCTTATTTAGGCAATGAGTATCAGTTGCAAGTTATAGCAGATAGCTACGAACATATTGTCTTAAATGAAAAATATATGCAAGTAATGCTTCCTATGATTAGCCATACTGATGATATAAGTAAACATGTACATTCTCTACTCACAAAATGGTACGAACAACAAGCGTTGTCTATTTTGACTAAAAAAACAGAAAAATTTGGAGATGTGATTAATAAAAGGCCTGCTTCAATTAAAATTCGTGATTATAAGTCACGGTGGGGATCATGCTCTAGTAAAGATGTCATTACTTATAACTGGCGCATCATTATTGGACCTGAACATGTTGTTGATTATGTTGTCGTACATGAATTATCTCATTTATTAGAACATAATCATTCTAAATCTTTTTGGAAATGTGTCGAGCAGATATTCCCTGATTTTAAAAATAGTCGTAAATGGCTAAAAATGAATGGTCAAAAATTACGAATTTAATTTAATCTAAAATATTTTTTCTATTAGAGTTCAGTAAAACACTGTACTTTAGAGCACTGTTGAAATATCCTATATAAATGGTTTGCCCAGGTAGCTCAGTCGGTAGAGCAAACGACTGAAAATCGTTGTGTCGGCAGTTCGATTCTGTCCCTGGGCACCATGTTTTTATTTAAAATATAGATCCCACTTCACTATTCTATATAATGATTCAATGATTAGATTTATGTTTTTGTCATGCTTTACATTAGGAATTATTGCCTGCGGCGCCAATGAGCCAGTTGCAAAGACACAACCAGCAGTTTCCTATCCAACAACAAGCCAGCAAACTCAAACTAAAGATGCAGCAAGTTGTGAGTCTTTATTTGTGAACGCAAAAGAAGTAGAAGCAAATGAGTACTTTTATAAATTACGTAATGAAGCGTTAGATGAGCCATATTGGCGAGATACATATTGGTTTAAAGCTGATAATGGCAAGGTTGCAAAAAATGGTCCAAGGATGATATGGGTTTATGAAGCAGCTTTAGATGTTGCTTTAAATTATGCACCACTTGGAGTTAAAGAGGGATCTTTTGTGGAGTTTGAAGGAAGGCAATTGCTCTGGGATAATTATTTAGCTTTTAAACAATCGCTCTGCAATGCATATTATGAAGAAGATACGAAAAGAAGAATGATAATTAATTTAGAAATACTATTTGATTATGAAATCGATGAATTTCATGCATCAAACTGGCCAATTGCGTTTGAGTATATTGAAACTGGCCCGCAGGTGATTACTCCGGTTACCCCACCAGGACTTGAGTATTACACCAAGTATATCGCAGGTGGAGGAGTGATGGTGACAGCAGGGTCCGACATGCCTGATGCAGCATTACTGGCAGCTCGTGAATCTATATTGTACATGACTTCAGCACGTCCTGAATTTCGACAAATATTACAAGACAATGAAGTACGTATTGGACTCTTTATTGAAACTGCAGATGACCTACCTGAATTTACAGACACGAATGAAGAAGGTGGCTTTGCAATGGGAGCTCCTGATAGCCTGATGACTGCTGGTGGATTATGGCAATGTTACGATGGCAATGAAAACAGAGGCGGCAATACAGTCATTCATGAATTAGTGCACACGATGAACCATATTGTTTTTGAGTCAATAAATGAAATATATTTTTATGAACGTATTTATGATATTGCCTTAGCTTCCATACAGAATGGAATTTTTTATACCGGCTTCGATCAAAACCTCCCAGATGGCCAAAAGCAAGATATGACAAATTTCATAGGAGAGTTTTGGGCGATTAGTGTTGAGGGATATATCATGGATGGTGGTCCAGCTTATAAGAATTCACATTATAGCCATGAATGGATTCAAGAAAACGATCCCGATCTGTATGATTTGATAATCAGATATTTTCCAACTGAAAAATGGAATTATAGTGAGAAGTGCAGGTAATATATTTATATGAAGTATTTCGTACAAGGCAATAAAAATCGTGTCGGCGTGTCCACTATTTGCATAGGCATGGCTGGTGCTTTCAATGCACAGGGCAAAGATGTCTCTCTCTTTCGAATTGGCAGCGATGAAGCGGCAGAACATGATGCACAGACTTTTGCTCATATCGATAACGTTACTGCCTCATCAGAGCCAATAAGTGCTGAGCAATTTACTACAACAGAGATATCTAATGATGGAATATCCATTATTGAAGTTCCGCAAGATATTGATGTACAGCAATTATCTCAGGTGGATGATCGAAAGATATTAGTATCAGATATGGCCATGGAAATACCAGCAGGCTTCGATGGGGTGATACGCAATCATTCATTAAAACCAGGGCCCAATACAATTGTAGAAAATTCTATCTTGTCATCTACAGATTTAGGAGTCATTTTAGATGCCACAGATGCACGAGTGATTTCTTCAAGTAGTGATGCAAATCGAGATGTAATTGAAACTATTATGATTGGACCTATTTCTCATGATGCAACAGATTCTTCATATTTTAATAAATTTCAAAATAAATTAATTCTTACAAGATCTGAAAAAGTTGACTTAGTATTGGGAGCAATGGCAGGCGATACTACATGTATACTTCTAACTGGTGGCAATGAACCTAGTCCATATATTATTGATCGATTATTTGGTAATCCAGAGACGACTTTAGCCATTACAAATTATACAACTAATGAAGCAATGGAGAAAATTGGTAGTATCGTAGGAGTGCAACAAATTAATTCTGAAAAAAAAATAACGGAAATAACTAAGCTTTTCCATGAAGCTATTGATTTAAAAGATTTTAGTTAACGTCAGACTGACCAATAATTTCCATTGGTGCGTGTGATGCAAGTATTTTTTTTATACCTTTTTCTTTAAAAGCGATTGTTAATTGTTGGTCTTCACTCCTAGATTCAATTGAAACAATAAGCCCAGTGCCAAAAATATCATGCTGAACCTTCATACCTTCTGTATAATCAGTTTGCTGTTTTCTAAAAATAAGATTTTTTCGTTCAGCAATGAAGTCATTTCGATTACGAGAAGGAGCACTTGTTACTCTCGTTGTTGAAGTGTCCTCAGAAAGAATTTTAAGAAATCTTGAGGGCTTTGCTGAGCGTGGAGAGCCAGCAATAAATCTATTACGCGCAGTTGATATGTATAGCTTATTCTTAGCTCTTGTAATACCTACATAAAGAATTCTTCGTTCTTCTTCAATCTCAGCTTCAGTATCAAGCGCCATGACATGAGGGAGTAATCCTTCTTCAACTCCTGGTAAAAAGACAATAGGAAACTCTAAGCCTTTGGCGCTATGCAGCGTTGTTAGGGTGACAACATCATCTGAGTCTTCAATAACATCAGCTACATCAGCAACTAGTGATAGATCATGAAGGAATTCGGTGAGCGGTGAGTCTGAATTTTTTTCATCATATTCCTGTGCAATATTTAATAATTCATTAATATTCTCTTTTTTGGCATTTTGTTGTTCAATTGTTTGGGCATCTTTATTAATTACTGCAGACTGGTAATGAGTCAATTTCATGATCAGATTCAATAAAGAGGATATAGAGTCATTTTTAACATTTGCAAATAGTTCATCATAAATAAATAAAAAATTGACAAGGCCTTCTAGAGTAGTTGCCCTAATTTTCCAGGATGGTTCATTTTTTCCTTTATCTAAGTTCTCATCAATATTTTTGCGGATTGTTTCAATAACAGTATTGCCAGTTTGTTCAGAAAGAAGCAGAATCTTTGCCAAAGACTCCTTTCCAATACCTCTAGTCGGAGTGTTAACTATTCTAATAAAAGCTACGGTGTCATTTTCATTTTGTATAATGCGTAGATATGCAAGTAAGTCTTTGATCTCTTTGCGCTCATAAAATCTTAATCCTCCAACAATTCTGTATTTTATATTTGCAACAATTAATGCCTCTTCAATAATTCGAGATTGTGCATTGGTTCTATACATAACAGCAATGTCCTTGGGTGAGATTTCCTTAGAAGCAGTTTCCTCTTTTATTGTGTTTGCAATAAATTCTCCTTCGTCCTCTCCTTGGTCAAAATGATGCATGCCAACAGGATCACCTATTTTATTTTCAGTCCAAATTTCCTTTTGAATTCTTTCAGGAGATGGCTGAATTATATTGTTTGCAACTTCAAGAATTGACTTTGTTGAACGATAATTTTGCTCAAGTAGTACAAGTTTATGTTCTGGATAGTCTCTTTGAAAGTTGTTAATATTTTCAATTTTAGCTGACCGCCATGAATAAATAGATTGATCAGGATCTCCCACAACAGTGATATTCATATGGACTGCAGCAAGCAGCTTGCTGATTTCGTATTGCAATGTATTGGTGTCTTGAAATTCATCAATTAAGACATGCTCAAATTGCTGGCAAATTTCTTTTCTTACATTCTCAGAATGGCTTAATAATTGATATGTATATATTAAGAGATCATCAAAATCAAGAGCATTATTTTTTTTGAGATATGATTGGTATGTATGCGTGATCTCATTTATTTTTCTTTCATATGCGCTTGGTTGAAATTCTTCAATAAAATCGTTGACTAATTTTTGATTTTTATTTTTTGAAATTTTATTTAATATTTTATAGGGATTATATATTTGGGTGTTAAGATTCTGTTCATTGATAATAATTTTTATTAGTGATCGCTGATCATCGCTATCATAGATTGTAAAATTTCTATCAATATTTATAAACGAACCATGCTTTCTGAGTAAAAGAGCACAAAGTGAATGGAAAGTACCAATATTCAGTCCAATTGGTTTTTTTTGAACAAGCTGAGTAACTCTATCTTGCATTTCATTTGCAGCCTTTTTTGTAAATGTTGCAGCAAAAATTCTACTCGGGTGTATTTTTTTATCAATAATGAGGTCGGCAATCTTAGCTGCTATCACACGCGTTTTACCAGATCCGGGTCCAGCTAGAATGATAAGCTGTCCATTTTGATGTTGAACAGCTTTATCTTGTGATGTATTTAATTGTATGATTTCATTAGACATAGATGTGTTTTCTTTTTTGCAGCTGGCAATAGTTAATCATTGATGATAAAAGAAAACTAGTGAATTTTATTATTCATTTCTATTTTTTTAGGAGGGCCTTTTGGAATTATTTGATGGCATCTTTAGTGATTCGGTCCAATCTATATTACGATATGCTGGCATAGGGCTTGTATTCTATTTTTTGTTAATGTGGTTTGCGTCAATTGTTTGGATTATTCGTGATATATCTAATCGGACAAGAGATCCTATTTCAATTTTTGTTGCTTTGATTATTGCTGTTATATTGCCATTTGTTGGTTTGCCGATATATTTTATTCTAAGGCCTTCAATGACGCTCTCGCAATCTTTTGAAAGCAATCTCGAGCAGCAAATCCTTTTAACAGAAATATATAATTTAGATATTTGTTCAAATCTTCGATGTAAAAAACCTTTAAAAGACAATTGGATTTCTTGTGTATATTGTGGACGAGTAGAACGTGCTTTATGCCCTCAACCTCAATGTAATACTATTCTTTCTAAGAAATGGATCTTTTGTCCAAAATGCGGTACCTCATCAAGACCTGCTCAAGAAGCTCAGGATGCTAGTGTTTTAAAAAGTGTTAAAAAGCCTTTAAATCAATCAACTAAGAACTTTGGTTTAAATCTTAAAAGCATTACTAAAAATTTTGATTTTAATTTTATGAAAAAACAACGACAAACTTCAGTGAATCTTAATAAAAAATTAGACAAGCTAATTAAAGAAAAGAAAGATAATAATAAAATTAATTAAGTAAAAAAGGTTAATTTAAAGAGTTTTTTAAATTTGTGACAATTTCTTTTAATGTAAGATGTCGCCATTCCTCAGCTTTTGTTGCAATTTCTCTTCTATATGCTTTCATTGCTTCATCTTTTTCTTCACCTTCAGCTGGAACATTAGATAGAAATTTATCTCTCATAAATGCCATTTCCTCATTCGCTTGTTGTGGTCGCTCTATCCAGTGAAAAAGGTAATTCAGATTTTTGTCGTAGAAGATAATAGTAGGAATTGATTCAAATTCGCCATCTTTTAAAAACTCAGACATTATGTCTTGATTCTCATCTTTTAAAAAATATTTTACTTCCATGCCAGTTTCTTCTGCAAGTTTTGCAAGTACAGGTAAGCCTCTCCATACGTCAGGACACCAAGATTCACCAAGTAGAAGTGCTTTAATGTTAAATTCAGAAACTATAGCTTGTAATTCTTGAAGATCATTTTTTTCTGGCGTGTATTCGTCGTAATGCATTTTAAATTGTTTTTGGCGATTATCAATTTTTTCTAACCATTCATTAAATGAGGCAATTCCTTGATTAAATCTTTCTTTTGTGACTACAGAAGTGTTATGTGACATTTTATTCCTTGCATTATACTTATATTTATTTTATTTGATTATTATATATCTATCTAT
>JAQWMB010000005.1 GCA_029246995.1 Dehalococcoidia bacterium
TCAAGCATAATTACTGTTGCCCCAAGATCGCTAAGCAACCTTGTTGCATATGCTGTTGCAAGGTTTGGAAATAATTCAACAACGGTAATATCTTCTAATAACATCGAAAGCTCCAAGTTATATTTTTATTATAAACATAAATTATGTCAACTTTGTTTTAGCTCAAATAAAAACATTTAAAAGCTTTTAAATATGACAAGAAAATTAAGATCTATTTGATAGGGATTACTATAATAAAAATTGCAGTATTAATATACTCTAAGATAGATGGACATATTTTATGGAATCATTGACATTAATAGATTTACTAATAGGCTTCTTAATCGCGCTTGCTGTAGCAATTTGGGTAGAAGGAGATGCACGCAAATATAGCATGAAGTCATACAATTGGGGAGTAGCAGTCTTCTTACTCATGATTGTATTTCTGCCTTTATATTTTTATCAACGATCTAAAGCTAAACAAACAGAAAAATAAAAAGATTTTAGATTTATTGAACCTCAATAATATCGTGAATGTTAGTTGTGTAGGATCTTGAATGTTGATTCTGTACAGTGCGCCAATTTCTTTTAATGCCCATAGAGCCAAAAAAAATAGCATCACTACCCCATTTGTTATTAATTCCATCAATGAGATTATTAATCGTGCGTTGCCGATTATAATTATTTTCTGAAAAAAGACCTTTCTGTTGATACTCATTGCTAGTAATGCCACTCAGCACAATGCCAGTCTTTTTATATTGATATCCATCCTTATAGATATGTTTAATAGAACTAATTGCTGCATTAATAATTGCAGGAGTATAGTCAGTTGGCTCATCAAAAATAATATTTCTAACTTGGTGGTATTGAATGATATCTTGAAATTTATTTGTATGTAAAAAAACTGATATATGAGATGCTAGTGATGATTGATCGCGAAGTTTTTTAGCAGCTCGTGCAGCATATGTAGAAATTGACTGCTCTAATTCAGGTAAATTATTTACTTCATAACCAAACGAACGTGTTGTAGCGATACTTTTTTTACGAGCATGATGTAATTCAATATCACTGCATGCAATTCCTCGTAACTCTTGAACAGTTCGTAATCCCGTTATAGTTAAATGTTTACGCACCCATCTATCTGGTAGTTTACTTAATTCATAAGCATTCTTAATCCCATAAGCATCAAGCAGTATTGTAGATTTACGACCAATTCCCCAAATATCAGAAACGTCAATTGTACTTAGTAAATTATCTATATCGAGATCTCCATCAATCTCAAAAATGCCACCATACTGCAGATATTGCTTTGCAATCTTATTAGCAATTTTTGCAAGAGTCTTCGTAGAACCAATACCAATAGAAACAGGTATGCTAGTGCATTTCATAATCATATGCTGAACTTCTTTAGCAAAATCAGTCGTGCAATTAGCAAAATTCAAAAAAGCTTCGTCAATAGAATAAACTTCAATATCCGCACAGTACTCTGCAAGGATACTCATAATCCTACTAGATATATCACCATAAAGAGGAAAATTAGAAGAAAATACAACAGTACTATATCTATCCAATATTTTCCGCCATTTAAAAATAGGTGCTCCCATAGGTACCCCTATAGACTTGACCTCATTAGAACGAGAAATAATACAACCATCATTATTAGATAGTACCACAATAGGTCTATCAGCTAATTTTGGTTGAAAGGCTCGTTCACAAGATACATAAAAATTATTACAATCAATCAGTGCAAAACGCTTACTATGTCGCTGCATGGATAACATAAGTCACTACCCCCCATATGGTACAATTCATTTCGTCTGTAACTTCAATATCTTTATAGTCGCTATTAGCAGCTACTAAAAATACTTTTGTACTCTTTATATAAATTTTTTTTACTAAAAAATCACCTTCTAAAATCACAATAACGATCTTGCCATTCACATAATCTAATGATCGATCAACAATTAACAGATCGCCATCACGTATACCTGCATCAAGCATTGAGTTACCGCTCACCGTAATAAAGTAAGTCGATGCAGGATGGTCAATTAGTAAATCATTAATATCGATCTTGCTTTGAATAAAATCGTCAGCAGGAGAAGGAAAACCAGCAGACACCCGAGAAAGTACATATTCGATCATTGAACGTTTTTTAATATATGACAAATTTAATTTAACCTAATCATTCACATTAATAAATTAGAACATATATTCTACTTTATTAATGTGAATAGTGTAAAGATTTGACAAAAAGATTTATGAGTATTTTAGCAATATGAATACTAATCTTTGGTAGAATACATTTAAAGGTGGTGAATCATGAAAATTGCTCGTATACTCATAAACCAACAAGAACATTACGCGATCGCTGAAGAAAATATTTATAAAATTATTAATAATAATATATTTGATAATATTACCCCAAACGGGCCAGAATACCCAATCGAAGAAGGTATTATCCTACCTCCTGTTATCCCATCAAAAATTGTTGCATTAGCAGTTAATTATGAAAGTCATGCCAAAGGACATAATATGGAGGCATTTCCAATTCCAGAGCCATTTCTAAAAACGCCATCTTCGATTATTGGCAATCAAGAATCAATTATTCTGCCAAGTGAATCTGGTAGAATAGATGCAGAAGCAGAAGTTGTAGTTGTGATTGGTAAAAAAGCCAAAAATATATCTGCGAGCCAAGTGAAAAACTATATTCTTGGTTATACCTGTGGCAATGATATCTCTGCACGTGATTGGCAAAAAGCTGATAATCAGTGGTGGAGAGCAAAGTCATCAGATACTTTTACACCAATTGGACCATACATTGTTCCTGACCTGGACCCAAATAATATAAATATTATTGGTAGAATTAATGGAAAAATCATTCAGGAGTCTAATACATCAAACCTTATACATTCTATTGAAAAATCTATTGCTTTTATATCTCAAGTTATGACACTGGAGCCAGGTGATTTAATTTTTACTGGAACACCCGGGACAACTCAGGAAATTAATACCGGCGACATTATAGAAGTTGAAATACCAGAAGTTGGTATATTATCTAATAATGTAAAAAATTAATACATATGTATTTTTAGTCTCGGAAGTTAACATATTGTAAAGGTACGGTATGTTTTGTCTCTTTAAGTAATTGTATTACTTGCTGTAAATCATCTCTTTTTTTACCAGACACCCTTACCTCTTCACCTTGAATTGAAGCTTGCACTTTAATCTTAGAAACTTTAATAGATTTAACAATTTTTTGAGCTAATTCTTTCTCGATACCTTGTTTGATTGTAAAAGATTGACGGACAGTATCACCAGCAGCTTTTTCTAAGTTGCTTGATTCTAATGAATGAGTGTCAACTTTCCTTTTCGCGCAATATGTAAAAAGAAGATCATGGACCTGCTTCATTTTAAACTCATCATCGGCTGTCAGGATAATTACATCATCATTATGTTCGATTGAACATTTACTGCCTTTAAAATCATATCTCGTTGCGAGCTCACGACGAGCACCATTAATCGCATTCGTGACTTCTGGCGTATCAACCCTAGAGACAATATCAAAAGATCCCATTCACATCATCCTCTTTAACTATTCAATAATTTCTACAGATATCATTATATCACCAGCCTCTATAGCATTTACAACTTCCATGTCTTCGGTAATACCAAAAACTGTATGCACTCCATCAAGATGAGGTTGCGGTGAATGACATACAAAAAATTGACTGCCACCTGTATCTTTACCGGCATGTGCCATTGATAGAGAACCAGCAAGATGTAATTTATCATTAATTTCACAATCTATTTGATAACCAGGCCCACCAGTACCATCTCCTTGAGGGCATCCACCCTGAATAACAAAATCAGGAATTACACGATGAAAATTTAGACCATCGTAAAATTTTTTCTCAATTAAATCTACAAAGTTTTTTACTGTATTTGGTGCATCATCATCAAAAAAATTAATGACAATTGCCCCTTTTTGAGTAGTAATTTTTGCTTTCGTCATAGAACCATCCTTATATATAATTTTAACCTTTTAAATTAATCCGTATGTCCATATAATACATAACTACATAAGTTAGAGAAAGTAGTTACTGAGAATGAAACAACTGATTAAATCAACAGCAGAGATGGGCCCATTAGCAATTTTTTTAATCTTTTATTTCAACGGAGACATTAGTACTGCAATCCCTCCCTTTATTACAGCTACAATTATAGCTTTGCCGTTTTTATTTCTAATTGAAAAAAAAATACCAGTTTTTGCATTAGCAAGTGCTTTATTTGTCATTATCTTTGGGAGTTTAACTATTTATCTTGATAATGAAACTTTTTTTAAAATGAAACCTACTGCTCTCTATTTGATCACAAGCATCATACTAATTGTTAGTTTGTATTTTAAAAAAAAACTTCTTAAAAATTTACTTAATCAATCAATCCAAATGAGTGATGCAGGATGGGAAGTATGTACAAAAATTTGGTCATCATTTTTCATTTTCCTGGCTGTGCTCAATGAATTAATTTGGAGAACTCAATCAACAGATTTTTGGGTTAATTTTAAAGTTTTTGGTGTATTTATATTAATATTTCTTTTTACAATTGCTCAATTACCTTTAATAAATCATTATTCGCCAAAAAGTAATAGATCAGAAGGAAATGACCATTCTCTTTAATAATAAATTTTTAAAAGGCTTTATGCTTTGTCTAGTCATAGCAATTATTGCTATTTTTATACAAAAATTATTACAAAGAAATTTTACAAAAAATATCGTAGATCAACTACTTATTGCTATGATTATTGGATTCTTTATTAAACAACAATTTTCATTAAAAAACTTTACCAGTGGTATTAATTTCAGCTCTAAATACATCCTTGAGATAGGTATCATCTTACTAGGTTTTAGTATGAATTTTACTCATATTATGAGTAATGGCTTAAGTTTATTATTTTTAATTCTTTTCGCAACATTATTGAGTTTTGCACTTATTCTATTATTTGCAAGAAAAATTTTTAATATAAGCTCAAACTTATCAATCTTACTAGCAACAGGAAACTCTATTTGTGGTAATTCAGCCATTGTAGCTATCGCACCAATTCTTAAAGCAACACCGTCAGAGATTGGTATAGCAATTAGTTTTAGTGCAATTTGCGGAGCCATCCAAATAATTATTTTTCCATTATTATTTCCATTGACGTCTTTGTCATTATATCAATATGGAATCATTGTAGGAATATCAGTATATTCTATACCCCAAGTCATTGCTGCGTCATTTGCCGTCAACAACATATCTGGCATGATAGCTACTCAAGTTAAACTTATCAGAATACTTTTTTTAGGTCCTTTAGCATTATTAATTAGTTACATAAAGCATCAAGATGTAGGCTTAAGACGAGAAAATATGCCTACTGCACGCATATTTTTGCCTTGGTTTATTATAGGTTTTATAATTGCAGTAATAATTGCTAATACTATTAACATTCCAGATATCTTATTAGCATATTTAAAGAATATCAGCTCATTCTTTTTTATTATTGCACTGGCAGCAATAGGTTTAAAAATTGAATTATCTGAGATACAAAAAATTGCTTGGCAAGTCATCATTGTTGTGATCTTTGCTAATATATTACTTTTAACCATAAGCTTCATAGGCATAAATTTATTAGAATTAACTTAAAAAAAAATTCAAATAATTGCTATCATTTTTTTTTATGACATAATATTTTTATGCTAAATAATGAATACTCCTTTGAAGATGGACTAGAAGATGGACTGTATATCAACCTCGCTGATTCCGATGCATATAAAATTATTTACAATGCTGGGATGAAACTTCCTGCTTTCATGACATTCGGTTTATTTGATAGTTTCATTAATACAGATTCTCAAGAACTAATAGATGAGCGACTTACTTCAATGCTAACAGATGTTTTTTTAGAAATTAAAAATAGTGACAATTCACATTTAAATATCAATACAATCCTTGAAGACAAAGAGATTAATTTTGATGTACAACTACAAATGAGTGAGCAGTATGGCAAAATTATTGTCCTATTTTTACCTAATGAATTAAGTTAAAAGAATTGAAATAAAAAAACTATGTATAAAATACTCTTTGTATGTATAGAAAATGCAAACAGAAGTCAGTTAGCTGAAGCATATATGAAAAAATATGCTCCTGATTTTGAAGTATTTAGTGCGGGATCAGAACCAAAGATAGAGATCAATCAACTAGCAAAAAGTATTATTCAAAAACTTGATTTAAAGAATGAGATATTTTATCCAAAAACATTCACTGCCATTAACCCTCAAGTGAAATTTGATTACATTGTAAGCATGGGATGTGGTGAACAATGCCCACAAATTCCAGCAGATAATAGGATTGAATGGGATATCCCAGATCCAAAATCTTTAAATTATATAGAATATTTAAAGATAGCCCAATTAATTGAAAATAATATTATAGAACTTATAGAAAGTATTAATATTCACTAAATATCTATACGTATTACTTCAAAAAATACCTGATTTGTATCAACGAGTTTTTTAATTTGTTTTTGTCGACTTGATAGTGAGCTACCACTTGATTTAAATTCGAGCAAAATAATACGATCTTTTTCAAATTGAACGCCATCTATTGGTGTCCCTAGAAATCTAAATTGATTTGCATCCCAAGGAAATACATCTAAAAAAGGTAAAAACTGTTCAGTCATTTTACCGTACTTAGTGCTTTGACTCTTTTTTTGAAAACTCAGTTTAGTTAAGCGATTATTTAAATAACGAAGAAACCAGGTTTGTATAATAACAATGATAAACAAAATGGTAGCTATTAGTATAGAAACTGATATTTCAAAGTGAAAAATAAAAGGGAAATTCATTTTTACCTCCTATTTAAGTATAGTGTAATAAAGGAAATAGTTAAAATTTTAATAATATAGAATTTTTTGTAAGTAAGTATGCAGGAGTCTGTCGATGGTTCTTCGTCCTGAAGATCAACATTATATTGATAAACAAAAATATGTGGCAAAAATTTATATAAATAATAGCTACTGGTGGCAAAATGCTTCATTTGTTTTACCCTTCATTTTAGGTTCAATATCATTACTATTTGGTATTATTTTCAATAATAGTGGAGCAAAAGGATTCGGTATATTTTTATTAATTGTAATGATAATTATGTTGCCAGTAGTTTGGTTAACATGGAAGTCAACTGCAACGAGTATCTATCTCACTAACAAAGAAATAGTTGCATTGCATTTAGGCAAGTTGTTAAAAAAAATACAACTAGATAAGTTACAAAGTATTGCGACTATTGAATACTTAGGCAATAAAAGATATAAATTAGTAGAGAGCATTGATAGTTATCTAACAATTGATAGCGAATTCAATGATATCCCTCAAATACTTGAAGAAATTGAAAAAATAACTGGGATAAAGACATAAAACTATTCTGTAATTACTGTATTAATACCATGCATAAGACTAGAAGATAAGAATATTAATTCATTATCGATGACATAATCAATGCCTTGACTATCTAATCTCTGTTGAAAATTATTCAAACTTTTCGTCTTCCAGCATCCTGCATAAAAACCTTGACTATTCTTTAATGTATTATTTGTAATATAATTACTCATTTGTGTTGTTGGGTTACTAGAATCAACTAATGCTAGCTGCTCATTAGTATTTCCAATTGTTTGTGCATCAGCATCCAGGTAATCATTAGATGGCCCAATTTTACCCCAGTGAAATCTTTTAGAAAAATTTTCGACAGCTATTTCTAAATTATTCACTAATAGGATTAAATGAGATAGTTCTAATAGTTTGTCGCCATCAAAAATATCTTTAACTGGAACAATCTCCATAAATAAGCCATGCGCCGCAGATTGATGAATCCAATGAACTCCTGAGCCATCACCACGATCAATAATTCGACCCCCATGCGATTCAACATGCTTTGCTGCAGCTATTGGATCTTCAGATTGCCAAACAGATATATAGTATCCTTCACCATAAGGATTTTCTTTATGAATCCTAGATTGCATTGTACGTTTAACATGTGTATCGTCACTATTTGGCTGAATCAGTTGAATTGCCTGCTCACCAGCAAAACCCATCTGAGCCCAAGAAAAATTACCCCATGGATTTTCACCTCTTTCAGTAATCTCTAAGCCAAGCACTCTATTATACGTATCGATTGCCTCACTAAGATTGTTCACTGCTACAGCATAATGTGAAATATTTACCTCAACACCCATATTCTCTCCTTAGCTAACCTTTGACTTCATATTTATTACCTATAATTGATTCTTTTTCAAATTTTTCTATTGACTCTTCACTAAAACCAAGCTGCTCTAATATATCATGATTGTCTTCTCCTAAAGTACCATAAGGCTTATTTTCAGATGATTTGACATTATTAATTGACCAGGATAATCCAGGATAAATCCTAGTACCCAAAAATTTATTATCAAGAGACTGAAACCACTCACGATATCCAAGTTGCTCACTAGCAAGTAATTCAGCTGGCTCTGAAACTGCAGATGCTATAACGCCTTTAGATTGTAATAATTCACATAATTCATTTGAATCCATTGATTGCGTAATATTTGCAATTGCATCATTAACTCCATCTCTATCAGACAGCCTTCCAGGAATAGTTGACCATTTATGGCCAAGCTTGGACCATCCTTCCTTACCTAGAGCCTCACATAAACCATTCCATTGATTATCATCTTCTGCAATAATAATTACCCAGTTATACTCACCTGAAACTGGAAAACTGTTATGAGGTACAATAAATTGATTCTCATTTCCCATCCTATTCAACTCTCTTTTATTGAGTGCCCATTCTGAATATAAAGATACTAATTGCGTAGTTAGCTGCTGAACTTGAGAAAAATCTATATAAATACCCTTATTTTTTACATCTCTAGATTGCATCGCAGAAACCACTGCAAATATAAGTGCTTGAGCAACCGTAGCATCAGAATGAGTTGAGCCTAATATTTCTTCTTCTTTTCTACCTGGATGCCCACGCATTATTGCATGTCCTGTCACGCAATCAAACCCAGTACCAAATGATACATACCCTTTATAGATACCTTCTACCCCCCAGCCAGGGATAGAAATTAAGGAAACTTGATCATTGATTTTTTGCATAGATTCCCAGCCAATACCAAGCCTATCAATAGTGCCTGCTGAAAAACTTTCTATCACGATATCTGCAGTTTTTACTAAGCGATTAAAAATATCTATACCTTCACTAGTTTTTAAATCAATTGCAATATTTCTTTTGTTTCTGTTTGCCTGTAAATGAGCCCATGCACGTTCATAGGGAGGGCCATCGCCTGCTGGGGAAACTCTCCAATCGCTTGCAAATAATGGCCTTGTAGGCGAATTACGTGGAAATGATTCTATCTTAATAACATCAGCACCTAAGTCACCCATAAAGCTACATGCAGTCGGTCCTGCCCAAACTTCTGCGAGCTCAATAATACGTATACCTTTTAATAATTCATATGCCATTTAATTCGCTCCTCGCATGCTTATCTAATTGCACCAATTCTAAATAATGCTTGTTGTTCTGTTGATGAATATCCCATACTGGCGAGTATGCCAGCAGTATGTTCACCAAATTTTGGCGCAGGTCTTAAAATCCATTCTTCATCACTCATGTATTCTTTAAAAGGATATGCAGGTGATATAATCTCACCAATTTCATCTTGCTGAAATGTTGTAAATGATTTCCTAGCAATCGCTTGCGGGTCATTAATAGCTTCTTCAACCGTGAAAACTGGCGTGCAAAGTACCTTTGCTTCCTGCATTATTTTAAAAACTTCTAATTTAGTTCTTTGCTGTAACCAAGGAGTAATATGTGCAAGAAATTCTTCACGATGATTTGGCTTTTGATTAAGATCTAAAAACCTTTCATCTTCAGCCCACTCTGGGCGACCTATAGCTATACAGCATCTTTCAAAAAATGGAGAATCTGCGCCAGTAAATTGAACATGTCCATCACTACACTCATATACTCCAGTAGGGTAAGCTGCTCTACCTGATGCTGGAGCATAATTCATTACCCCATCCGTTAATGCCCAAGCAACAAAAGGAGTATCAACATTACTAGCTAGAGCTTCCACTGCTGAGACTTCTGCGTGATACGGATCAACGTTATTTTTATTTTTCCATAGAATTGCCGAGGCAATTGCTCCTGCTGTCAATCCAACCTGCATTGAAGTAGTGTAAGGAGCATATCCTACTGGGGCCAAGCTATTTTTATCCATAGAAGGACGTTGCCGCGCTAATCGAGTACTTTGAGCAAAAATAGACAAATCAGACTCCAGGTGATTTGAATATGGGCCCCTGAGTCCATGAGGTGAAATAGCTAATGTACTAGTATTTACACTTGCTAGTTTAATTACTTCAATAAGCTTAAGCGCAACATCGGGTTGCTCCTCAATAATGACTAAATCTATACCACTTACAAGTTTGCTTATTATTTCCATTCCAGACGTACTAAGATAATCAACCACAATAGATTTTTTACCTGTATCTAAAAAAATATGCATGCCGCTAGACTCTATTGTAGGGTTGTCCTCAAAAAAAGGTGGTGCTCTTCTTATCTCGCCTCCATCCATTTTTTCTATTTTCAAAACATTTGAACCAAAGTCAGAAAATTGCTTACCTGCCGCAGATGATGCAATACTGCCACCTATTTCTATAATATTGTATTCAGCAAATAATTCCTGCATCTAATTTTTCTCCATAAATTTTTTGTGTAACCTACTAGGAAGCAACTCTTATCCATAATACCATTATAGCCTATGCCGGGTAGTGTAATGGTAGCACAAGGGACTTTGAATCCCTTGGTCGTGGTTCGAATCCACGCCTGGCAGCCAACTTTCTTGAAGCTAAATATAACAAAATAATCTAAAATTTGAAATCAATATGTTCCTAAAAATTCTTTTAATCCTTTAGCTGAGTCATCCAGAACTAAATTACGAATATCATTTATCTGATCTCTTATCAATGCTGCCTTTTCAAATTCAAGCCCTTTTGCAAGCAGCTTCATTTCTTTATTTAAATCATCAATCATTTCTGCAGCTTGCTTTTTAGTTAATTTATTAACATCCATGCCAGTCATAGTTCCTGTAACTTTTCTAAATTTATCATTAATATCCTTTATGTTTTTTTGAATTTTAGTTGGAGTGATATTATGCTTCTTATTATATTCATTCTGAATACTTCTACGTCTATCTGTTTCATTAATTGCACCTTTGATTGAACGGGTCACAACATCGGCATATAAGATAACTCTGCCATTAGGATTTCTTGCAGCTCTACCCATAGTTTGAATTAAAGAATCTTTTGATCTTAAAAAGCCTTCTTTATCAGCATCAAGAATGCAAATTAAAGCAACTTCAGGTAAATCAAGTCCTTCTCTAAGTAAATTAATGCCTACAATTACATCTATTTCGCCAGAGCGAAGCTGTCTGATTGTTTCTACTCTGCCTAACGTATCTAATTCAGAATGCAAATAAGCAGCTTTAATACCATGATCAACTAAATACTCCGTCAGTTCTTCAGACATTTTTTTTGTAAGCGTAGTGACTAAAACTCGTTCATTCTTAGTGGCACAATTATTAATTTCAGAAATTAAATGATCAATTTGGCCTTCTGTTTTTTGTATTGAGGTTACCGGCTCAACTAAGCCTGTTGGTCGAATAACTTGCTCAACAATAGCATTCGATTTTTCAAATTCGTAAGTACTAGGCGTTGCAGAAACATAAATCACATCATTGACCATATCAGTAAACTCTTCGAAATTTAGTGGGCGATTATCCATAGCAGATGGCAATCTAAATCCATACTCAACAAGTGTTTTTTTTCTAGCAACATCACCATTATACATACCACGAATTTGTGGAATCGTTATATGTGATTCATCAATAAAAAGTAACCAGTCGTCAGGAAAATAGTCTAATAATGTCCATGGAGTTGAACCAGCTTCTCGTCTAGAGAGATGCCTAGAATAATTTTCAACTCCACCGCAATAACCCATAGTCTTTAAAGTTTCTAAATCAAACTGCGTTCTTTCCTTAATTCTTTGCGCCTCAAGCAATTTATTTTCTTGATTAAAAAATTCAATTTGTTGATACATTTCTTGTTCAATATCATTAATAGCAAGACCTACTCGTTCCTCAGAAGTAACAAAATGCTTTGCTGGATATAATGCATATGAATCTAGTTCCTCAACAATTTCTCCAGTGATATGATCTAATATAGCAATTTTTTCAATTTGGTCACCCCAAAAGTCAATTCTTATCCCATGTGTTTCATGAACTGGAAAAACTGTAATTGAATCTCCTCTGACTCTAAACGTGCCTCTCTCATTAGCAACATCATTACGAGTATACTGCATGTTAATAAATTGTCTTATTAAAGAATTTCTATTTATATTTCTCCCAGTATAAAATTTCATAATAAACTCTTCATATTCTCCTGGTTCAGCAAGCCCATAAATACAAGACACTGATGCAACAATAATAACATCTTGCCTTTCGAACAAAGAACGAGTAGCAGCATGTCTCATTTTATCAATTTCGTCATTGATACTGGCATCTTTATCAATATATGTATCAGTTCTTGGAACATATGCTTCAGGTTGATAATAGTCATAATATGAAACAAAATATTCAACAGCATTATTTGGGAAAAAATCACGAAACTCTGTCACTAATTGAGCAGCTAAAGTCCTATTATGCGCAATTACTAAAGTTGGTTTTTGTAGATTTTGGATAATATTAGCCATTGTATAAGTTTTACCAGATCCAGTTGTACCAAGTAAAGTTTGTGTTTTTTTACCTTCACCATTATTCTTAGTCAATTCATGAATCGCACTAGGTTGATCTCCGGTTGGTTCAAATGGAGCTTGAAGAATAAATTTTGAATCATCAGAATGATTAGATTGGTTAACATGATTTACATTTGTAATAAGAATCCCTTAATCTAACAATTAAACTTTAGTCTCAAGTGCAACTCTTAATATCAATTCTAATGTGTCTAAATCTGGATTAGTTTGTCGTATTTGTGCAATAATTCTCTCAGATTCTCGTTTATTAAAATCCAAAGCAATTAAAGCATCTACTGCATCCAACCATAAAGGATCAACAGAAGTACGTTGAGTATCATTAGTACTGTATCCTTCAGGTATCAGATCTATTAATTTACCATTCAATTTAGCAACTATAGTTTTAGCAATTTGTTGCCCAACGCCCTGTAATTTTGTTAAGCCTTCTGTATCTTGATTTTCAATAAGAACAATAATCTCATCAATAGATACTGTCAATATCCTTACTGCTTTGACAGGACCAAAACCGGGAACAGCAATGAATTTTTTAAAAAAATTCCTTTCTTTCTCAGTTAAAAATCCTACTATGATTGGCAATGGATTTCTTTCAGAAACATGATAATAGGTATATACAAAAACTTCACTATCATTCATCAATTTTTCAAATTCAGTCAATGAATACTGTGGAACAATTAGCTCATAAATAACATTTTGAACATTGAGCCAAACTAAGTTCTCATCAATGTCTATTTTTATAAGATTCCCTTTAAGGCCTGCTAGCATGATTTCTCCTATGCATTAATATATCTCCATTCACTTATCCTCGTTAATGCAATAGCAATAGCATCAGTAGTATCATACTTTAAAGTAGCTGAATTTAAATCTACAAGCATTGCTACCATATCATATACCTGCTGTTTGTCTGCCCGACCATATCCAGTAACAGATTCTTTAATTTCTGTAGGTGCATACGAAAAGATATTGATTTTATTAATTGAAGCAGCTAAAACAGCTACAGTTCTTGCTTCAGCAACTGAAATTGCTGACTTAACATTTTGACTAACGAACTGATTCTCAATTGCTACCTCAGTAGGTTGATATCGTTCCATTAATCCATTAATTTCAATAAAGATATAATGCAATCTATCAAAATGTGATTGCTTTGTATTTGTTTTTAAATAATGAGCGTCAATCAGTTGATGCTCCCTACCATCAGAACGTAAAATTCCATAACCAGTAACAGCAAGGCCTGGATCGATTCCCATGATTGTTATAAATTTTTTTTCACTCATTAACACTTCAACCATTCCAGAAAGCTATCTAGCTTGTTAAAATTTCATCAGGAATTGCAATATTAGATTGCACTCTAGATACATCATCAAGGTCATCTAAGGCTTCAAGGAGTTTAATTGTCTTCAATACATCATGATTTTCTAGTTCAAGTAAATTATCAGCAATCCTTATAATTTCCATTGATGTGATTGAGATATTTTGATTCTTTAAATTTAATCTAACTGATTCAAGCAATACTGGGTCAGTTATGATTTCTATATTATTGTCATGAATACTAATATCTTCAGCACCACTATCAATGGCTAAAAGCTGTACGTCATCTATATTACCTGAAAAATCTACAATCCTTAATGAGCCACACATTTTAAATTGCCAAGCAACAACACCAGACTCTCCAAGGTTGCCCCCATTACGATTAAACGCAAGTCTAACCTCAGAAGCAGTTCGATTCTTATTATCTGTTATTGCATCAACAATAATGGCACTTCCCCCAGGTCCATAGCCTTCATATACAATTTCTTCTAATATATTTTCAGAACCTATTCCTGTAGCTTTTTTTATTGCTCGGTCAATATTGGCTGATGGCATATTTGCATCTTTTGCTTTTTGTATTGCTAAACGTAAGCCTGAATTACTTTCAGGATCAGAGCCAGACTTTGCAGCAATAGTGAGGTCTCGACTCAATTTAGTAAATAACTTACCACGCTTTGCATCCAAAGCACCTTTTTTATGTTTAATTGATGACCACTTAGAGTGACCTGACATATTACGACCTTACTAAACTAGTAATTCAACATTATCTATAAGGCGCGTAGCACCTACTTTGACTGCAACTAATAGCAATGCATTATTTTCTATATTACCATTAGTAATCATAAAAGTAGTCTCATCCACTATTGAAACGTAATCAATATTTTTAACTAATTGATCATTTAAATTTTTTTCAAAAGTTTTTATAATTTCACTAGATGAACGATTACCATTATCAAAGTGATTTCTTGCATAACATAAACTCTTATATATTGTAGATGCTTGCAGTTTTTCTTGAGTAGACAAATATGTATTTCTTGACGATAAAGCCAGTCCGCTTTGATCGCGAATAATTTCACATGATTTAACTTTGATTGGCATTTTATAGTGATCAATCATTTTAGAAATAATTTTTAGTTGTTGAGCATCTTTTTTCCCCAAATATAAATAATCGGGATGAACTAATTTTAATAATCGATAAACAACTTGCACTACCCCATTAAAATGACTCGGACGAAAACTGCCTTCTAAAATACCATGCAAGTCTGATATATAATCAATTTCTTCAAAATTATCAGGATAAATATCATCTATGCTAGGAACAAATAAATAATCTACACCAAGATCTTTAAGTTGGTTAATATCAGTATTCAGGTTTTTTGGGTATCGATTTAAATCTTCAGAAGGACTAAATTGCTTAGGATTAACGAAAATCGATCCAATAGTTTTATCAGTTTCTAATAATGACTGTTTAAACAATGAAATATGACCTGAATGTAAAGCGCCCATAGTTGGCACGAAGCCAATTTTACAATTTAGGTTTTGTATACCTTGCATCAATTCAGCGTTATTACGAAATATTTTCATATTTTAAAGTAATAAATAGGACTAATCTTGTTTTTCGCTCATAGGAGCATCTTGCATACTATTAACTACTGGTTCATTCTCCATCATGCTATTAATTAATTTAATATTTCTTTCCTCCATAAAGAAAGATTCGTCTGCAGTAGGAAAACTACTATCTTCAACAGAATTTTTATATTCTTTGATAGCATTCGTTAATAAATTACTACCATTAATAAATTGTCGTGCATGTTTAGGATTAAAGTCTTTATATAAACCTAAGATATCATGAAATACCTGAACTTGCCCAGAGCAATATGGCCCAGCACCAATGCCAATTGTCGGTATGTTTAACCTAGAGGTAATCATATGTGATAAAGCGGCTGGAATTGTCTCTAAAACTACTGCATATGCTCCAGCTTCTTCTAATGATTTAGCATCAGCAATAAGCTTTACTGCACTGCGTGGAGTTTTACCTTGTATCTTGTATCCTCCTAATGTATTTACTGATTGAGGAGTTAAGCCAATATGACCCATAACAGGTATCCCTGCATTCACTAATTTTTCTACAGTTTCTGCAATGCGTTTACCACCTTCAAGTTTAACAGATGAAGCACCAGTAGATTTCATAAGATGTACAGCATTTCTCATAGCATCCTTCCATCCAGATTGATAACTACCAAATGGCATATCTGCCACTACATGAGCATAACGAGTAGATGCAACTACAGGTTTAGTATGATGTATGATGTCTTCCATAGTAACTGGTACAGTGGAATCATATCCAAGCACAACCATGCCTAAGCTATCGCCAACCAAAAGTAAATCTATGCCTGCTTGTTCTGCTAATGTTGCTGATAAAGCATCATAAGCAGTAAGCATAACAATTTTTTCGTTATTTGTTTTTTTTTGTTGAATTTGTAAGGTGGTAATTCGTTTCATACTAACCTCCAATATAAAACAAATGGAAAGCTAGGATAGGCATTCCATCTGTCTCAGTAACTAAATCTAAGCAGATTATCATGCATATTAGAATATTATTTAATAATAATTCTAATTGATACTTTTAATTTTAAACAAACAAGCACATATGTCAAGCTGTCTATTATTATTTGACAATATATTAATTTTTTTGACATTTTGGACAAAAATACGTTGCTCTTCCAACAACTTTTATTTTGCTTATCTTTGTTTTACATTTAAAGCATGGCTTATCTAATCGACCGTATACTGCTACTCTTGTCTGATGGTAGCCGCTGTTGCCTAAAACATCCTTATAATTATTAATTGTTGTACCGCGATTACTGATTGATTCCCTAAGAACTAGCTTAATCGATTTACAAAGTAATTCAATTTGATCCAAATTTAATAATGAAGCGCGTGATAATGGATTAATATTTGCCGCCCAACATGCTTCATCAGCATAAATATTACCGACACCAGCTGCTATTTTTTGATCTAATAAAGCAGATTTCACTGAAGAATTTCTCTTAATAAATTTACTTTGTAAAAACTTTGCATTAAATCCCCTAGATATCGCATCGGGGCCTAGCTTAGAGACTAAGAAATTTGCATCATTTGATATATCAATTGTTGCAAATTTCCTAATATCAATTAAAGACATAGATAAGTTTGTGCAGAAATTAATCCTCAATTTTTCGTATGGAACTACTGGTGCATTTGTATGCAAAATAGTAAATGAACCCGTCATACGTAAATGAACAACAAAATTTGACAAACTTGATAAACAAAAAATAATATACTTTCCGTGTCGATTAATATCTCTAATCGTTTGTCCAATTAAATATTTATGAAAAAAACTTAGATTATTTTTTAAAAAAAGACGATTAGAACCATCAAATATCTTTAATGACTTGATTTCTTGACCAATGACTGATGGTTTTAAATCTCTAATTATAGTTTCAACTTCGGGTAATTCGGGCATATAAACCTAATCCAATGCAGACATTGCGCCCCAAGATTTGCCTATTTTTCTTTCTATGATAAGAGGAACATCTAAAATCATAGATGGCATCAACCTATTAGCTAACAAAGTTATTTCATCAATTTCTTCATCAGGAACATCAAAAATTAATTCGTCATGAATCTGTAATAGTAATTTAGATTTCAAGCCCTTACCTGCAAGCACAATCATCTCTTTATCAATGTCATTCATAGCCTGTTTAATAATATCCGCTGCTGTACCTTGTACGGGCATATTAATGGCTATCCTTTCAGCAGCTAATTGTAAATTTTTATTTTGAGCATTAATGTTTGGAATATATCTTCGCCTACCAAGCAAAGTTTCAACAAAGCCACTTTTGCTTGCATCTTGAATAATTTGCTTTCTCCATGCATCAACTCCAGGATAAGCTATAAAATAGTTAGTTATTAATTCTTCTGCTTCTTCTCTAGTAATATTTTGACGTTGCATTAAACCATGCGCACTCAGACCGTAGATTATACCAAAATTAAAAACTTTTGCATAACGCCTCTGTTCTTGGTTAACTTCAAGATTACTAATATTATAAATTTTTGCAGCTGTTTCTGTATGAACATCACGCATGTCAATAAAGGACTGAACCAGCGCATCATCTTTACTTAAATGTGCAAGAACTCTCAATTCAATCTGCGAATAATCAAAAGAAACTAAGTTATTTTTATCTCCAGATGAAGATATAAAAGCATTACGAATCTCTCGACCAAGTTCAGAGCGTACAGGAATATTTTGTAAATTAGGGTCATTAGAAGTTAAACGACCAGTTGTTGTAGAGCTTTGAGAAAAAACTGTATGTATTTTACCAGTTTGGTCAGACACTTGCGTTGGTAATGAGTCAGCATATGTTGTCTTAATTTTCATTAACTCCCTCCACTCTTTAATCTCACTGATAATTGGATGAATATCAGAAAGTTGTTCAAGAGACTGTGCATCAGTTGCCCAACTAGTTTTATTTTTTCTTGTTTTCGGTAATTTCATTTCTTCAAAAAGTACTGATGCTAATTGTTTAGGGGAACTAATTAAAAATTCATGCCCAGCATGGTCAAAGATATTTTTTTCAATTTTGTTTGTACGACTATTTATTTTTAAAGATAGTTTCTCTAAAATCTTAATATCAACATTGACTCCCTCTGCTTCCATTTTTGCTAAAACAATTAGATGTGGCATATCTACTTCATAAAAAATATCTAACAAATCTATTGCTGAGAGTAATTTTATAAGCCTTAACCTAAGTGGTAACAGATAATTCGTTTTGAGAGCAATAAAATGAGCCAATTCTTCCATTGATTTATTTTTAGCAGAAATTTTATTTTTACCTTTACCAAAGAAGCTTTCTTCAGTTTCAATATCAGAATTTAATTCTCGAATAATTAAATTATCCAGAGTGCTATTCGTAAAACCTAAAAGATAATCAGCCAGCAATGTATCAAAAGAAATATTAATTAAATGTAAAGGCGTAATTGATTTTAAGATAGTTATTAATTTTTTTGCATCATGGGTAACAAGGAGCGTGTCATTAGCATCGATAATTTTTTGCATTATTTGATTCAACAGCTTGTTACTGTTTTCATCTAACTCCACATTATTTTCATGTTGACTAATATGCAAATAATATTCTTTATCTCCACCATAACTAAAACCAATACCAATGAGACAATCTTTATTATTTTCATCTTGTTGAATTAATGGCAGAATAGCTACAATCTTTGACGTTTGTATTATGCTTGAAATATCTTGAATATTCTGCTCATTAATAATTGATACTTTATGCATGACTGGTTTAGCATTTTTTAAATTATGGCTCATTTTACTATCTGGTAATTTTTCAATCAAAGAATGAAATTCTAGCTCATTGAACTTTTCTTCAACATCTGAATTTGTATGCATGCCATATTTAGCAGATTGTAAATTTAACTTTAATTGTGGAATATTACACTCGATTGTAGCTAACTGCTTAGCGAGCTCAGCTTGATTTTTATCTTCTGATAAAAGTTTTTGGGTTCTTGGAGGTTCAATTTTATCAATATTAAGATAAATATTTTCAATAGTTTGCCATGTATTAATTAATTTTTTAGCACCCTTATCTCCTATGCCTTTAACTCCTTTAATATTATCAGAAGGATCTCCAACTATTGCCTTATAATCTATAAGCTGTAGCGGGGTAAAGCCATACTTACTAATGAATGTCTGCTCGTCATATAAAAGCATGTCTCCTTGATATGGTCGAATTAATTTAACATGAATATTTTTATCAATTAATTGTAATAAATCTTTATCAAGAGTAACTATTTTTACATCAATATCTTTTTTTGAAGCTTGTTTTGCTAATGTACCTATTACATCATCAGCTTCATAACCAGTTTGCTCAATTCTTGGTATTTTCATTATTGATAAAATATCCTCTACGCGTTTAATTTGTACTGGAAGATCTTCTGGAGCTGGTGGTCTATTTTGCTTATATCGTGGATCAATTTTATCACGAAATGTTTTACCTCTTGCATCCCATGCAGCAATTAAATAACTTGGTTTCATTTCTTCAATAATTGCAAAAAGAGTCTTGAAATAACCATACACTGCCCATGTAGGCTCATTAGTTTTACTTGTTCTCATCTGCATTTTTTCGAGTGCAAAATAAGAACGAAAAATTAGTGCATATGAATCTATAATTAATAGAGTTTCAGGATTATTTTTTTTCATAGTTCTCCTCTATTTATTTTACTATGCTTTACCAAAATCTGAAATATATAGATAAACAACCATATAACATATAATCAACATTTTGTATAAAATAAAATAAAGGTGAATACATGTCAATTTTAAATTTTATTGTTGCTCAAATAGATCTAGAAAAAGTGCCTCTAACTTTAAATAATGAAAAAATTATTAAAGTAATTGAAAATGGTAAAAAAATTGATAGTACTAACATTGCTGATGTGAATCTAATTGCTAAAAATGATAAAGAGTTAGTTTCCGCCGTCTGGCTAAAGAACTTGCAATCATTACAAGATTTTGCAACATCACCAGAGCATCTTAATTTTATGTTCTCAGATATGAATAAAATGATTACTGGTATTTGGACGTCTCAAATAAATATCGATAGTATTTATGAAGCAAAAGCTTTCACTCACGCATTTATTTTTGGAATCAAGAATTTAACAGGCTTTTTTGAATGGGAGATTCATGCATATATACAAGCTATGAAAGAATTACCAGGTGATATTTTTTCAGGTAATTCACTAGAACAACGTGATATTTTTAGAGCTGGAGGCATTGTATTATTGAACGCAGATCAAAAAAAAATATTTGAAAAACAACTATCCATTTTAAATAAAAAATATCAAAATATTGTATCTATTACAAATATAAGTTTTGTTGAAATTATACATTTAAAAAATTAATCAGATATATTAGATATGACTTTTTCAAAAATACTTACCGCTTCTAATACTTGTTCTCTGCTAATATCAATGTGAGTGACAATTCTTATTTCTTGTTTAGTCTTAGGTTGTGAAACCTGAACGCCATGCCTTGCTAATGATGCGACAAGCTTATCACCGTCGATGCCTATTATTTTCGCATAAATAATATTAGTTTCTATGCTTTTTAAATCAATTTCGAGACATGGAAATTTTAACAAGTGCTGTGCCAATAGTTTAGCATTTTCATGATCTTCGGCTAATCGATCAATATTATTCAATAATGCATATTCTGCTGCACTTGCAATAATACCTACCTGCCTCATACCTCCACCTAAATTTCTTCTGATTTTCTTTGCTTTACGAATAAATTCATCATTGCCACATAAAACAGAGCCTACGGGCGCACCAAGTCCTTTTGAGAAACAAAAACTGACTGAATCAACATCTTTAGTCAAATCTTGCACATTGCAATTCAAGGCAATGGCAGCATTAAAAATTCTTGCACCATCCATATGGACTGGGCAATCAACAGTTTTGCTGAACCTAGCAATATTTGCAATATAAGAGCTATTTAAAACTCTTCCGCCACATCGATTTTGAGTATTTTCAATACAAAGTACGCCAAGCAAAGAAACTTGATCGTTTGTAAAATTTAATAGCTCATCTTCAGAAAATGTTCCATCTGATTCATTTTTTATTTGTGATAAATGTATACCGCCCATCTTTGTGGCCCCAAGTCCTTCATGCCAAAGTATGTGCGACTCGGAACCTACAATAGCTGCCTTGTTAATTTCACAGTGAACTAACAATGCAATTAGATTGCCCATTGTGCCACTAGGAACATATAATGCTGCTTGCTTACCAACTATTTCAGCTGATAATTTTTCTAATCGTTTAACAGTAGGATCGTCGCCAATAACATCATCGCCTACATCAGAATTCATGATGATTTTGCGCATAGCCAATGAAGGCTTTGAAACAGTATCTGAGCGAAGATCAATCAACCGAAATTCCATTCAAAATTAATTAACAAAGAGATGATAAGGATTACTTAGATCACTAAACAATTTCTTTAGAATCTTTTTCCCAAAGAGTTTCATAGCCATCTCCACCCATAATTGCGAGAAGTAAATCAGCCTTTTCTAATCTAATAGCTTCTTGAAGTGCCTTATCACAATGGTCTTGTAAAATATCGCCACCTAAAGATACCATTCGATCGCTGATTTTACCCCACACACCAAGCTCTCTCATTAATTCGATTTTCCTTGGCCATTCAAATACGGTAATTTGTTCAGGTAGCTTCATATTAGGACGCTCCCTTTGTAGAAAAAGATAGCGTTCTTCAGCGCTTTTAACTCGTGGAACTAATTTAATAATTGGTAGTTCATTGTTTGTTGTACGTGAATCTACAAGTAAACGTTTTTCTATTAGATTAAAGCGAATTATAAATACTTCAGAATCTTCTATTACAGAAAAAATCGCATCTAGATCAATACCAAGATCATTATCCATATTAAAAACCCCCCGGTGCATCATGTAATTATGATGATATAAAAATTATATCAGAGTAATTTATTGAAAACCAGGAACAAAATAAATATATAATAAAAGCAATTATCTCTACGATAAATTAAATGTTCTATCTAAAAAAGGAATTTTTATTAAACCAGTCATTTGCATTCCAAGAACAAATACAACAACACCAGATATTTGATTAATAATTTTAAGATTGTCTATAAAAAACCCACCTAGTATGCCAGCAGTAGTACCAAGGGCTACAAAAATTATAGTAAATCCACCAACAAAAAACAATGCATGTGACACAGGTGAAAATTTATTTTCTAATTTAAGGTTAACTAACATATCTCCAGTTAAATTGATGAAATATACAGGTATCAATGGTAACACGCATGGTGAAAAAAATGATAAAACACCAGCGGTAGCAGCAATCAGCGGGCCATACATTGAATCAACATTATTTAGCAGATTTTGTTCAACACTTACAAATGGTTCAAAAAATCCAAATTTAATAAAAAATTGATTTAATGAAGTAAAATTTCCTGTCAATAAAAGTAGACCTAATAAGCAAAAAACGATTCCAAAAAAAATCATGAGCTTCTCAGAATAAGGCATAATGTACTTAAAAATTTTGTCAAAGAAATCCGTAAAAAGTGCAAACAACAAGAACCAGGATCCTATACCAATAGAATAAAAAATTAAAAGAATTCCTCCTTGTACAGCTGACCCAGTTGTGGCAGCCATAGTCAATAAAATACCTAAAATTGGACCAATGCATGGCGTCCACGCAGCGGCAAAAGTAAGCCCTAATGTTAATGAACGAAGATAGCTACTATTTTTTGTATTCAATTTTAATCATCCAATCCCAAAAATTTCTTTTCTTTGCACTTCATATTTTTCTTTAGCTCTAGCCTCTCTATTTAATGCACCTTTAATTACTGAAGGGTCTTTGACTTCTTTTTCATCAAAAAGTATGGCGTGTAAATTAGTTAACATTTGTTGCCAATAATTAAATGCATCTAGATAACGTTCGATGTCTTCACGGCTTTTTTTATAATTCATACTATAAATCATAACAAGAAGAGTTATAAAGCTCTATTGTAATGTTAAAATAACGTATCGTATAAAAATAAAAAAGGATACTTAATGGAATATCGAAATCTCGGTCACTCCGACCTATCAGTTTCAGAAATAGGTGTAGGAGGCAATAACTTTGGTCGTGCCTGCGATATAGAAAAAACAAAAGAAATTCTTAACACAGCGCTCTCATTAGGCATCAATACTGTTGATACAGCTGATATATACGGAGGTGGCGGTCTATCAGAAGAATACGTCGGCAGTGCAATCAAGAACCAGAGAGACAAGTGGGTTCTTATGACCAAATTTGGAGCTCCAAATATTCCTGGCAACGATCCACATTCAAGCTTAGAACCCTCTGCGACCAAAGAATATATAAACTATGCAGTAGAAGCTTCTTTAAAACGATTACAAACAACGTACATCGATGTTTATCAAGTACACTTCCCTCACGAAGAAGTTAATACTGAAGAAACTATGGAAGCCTTAAATGCATTAGTTAAAGCAGGCAAGGTCAGACATATTGGTTGCTCTAATTATAAAGTGTGGCATATGGTGCAATCGCAACATGCAGCTAAGAATAATCATTTTGCAAAATTCATTTCTTCGCAACCTCCTTATAGCTTAATTGATCGAAGAGTAGAAAAAGAACATCTCCCAGCATGTAAGGAATATGGCATTGGAATTATTCCATATAGTCCATTAGCAAGCGGATTTCTAACAGGAAAATATAAAAAGGGACAGCCTGCTCCAAAAGGATCTAGATTTGAAACATCTGCAACAACGGGGTATGCCACAAGGTTCATCAATGAGAAAAATTATAGTATCCTTGATAAACTAATTGACTTTGCTGCAAATAAAGAAATAAAACTTTCACACCTTGCTTTAAAGTGGTTACTAACAAATAGTCAAGTCTCAACTGTTATTGCTGGCGTAACTTCAGTTGATCAATTAAATGATAATGTTCTTGCGACCTCAGTAAGTCTATCTAGCGAAGAACTAGAAACATTAGATAATATAACAAAATAATTTTAATTGGTGCCCCCAAGGGGAATTGAACCCCTGTTTCCACCTTGAGAGGGTGGCGTCCTAGCCCCTAGACGATGGGGGCAGTCTAGATTTAATTGGTGACCCCACGGAGAATCGAACTCCGATTTGCAGGTTGAAAACCTGCCGTCCTAACCGTTAGACGATGGGGCCATCGTAGAAAAATTTTACCAGTGAATACCCTTCGGATCATCAATAAATATAAAAAAATAAGTGCCTGTATTAAATACCAGACACTTACCTTTTTTAAATAATCAAATCAACGATTAATTTTCAGCACTAGTTCCTGCGAAGAAACCAGACTTAGATTTAGCTTTCTTCTTAGCGGCTTTTTCAACTGCCTTCTTAGCCTCTTGCTTAGAAGCAGTTCCCGCAAAGAAACCTGACTTAGATTGCTTATCAGCTTTTGCAACTTCAGCTTTAGCTTCTTCAAGGACAGCCTTCTTCTCAGCTGCTTTCTTTTCAGCTTGAGCTGCTGCTATCTTAGCTTGAGCCTCTGCCTGCTCTGCTGAGCCTGGGGCTGCTGCTGCTGAATCACCTGTTGCTTTTGCAATCTCAGCTTCTTTCGCTTTAACTTCAGCTTTAGCTTGTTCTGCTGCTGCTTCAGTTTTCGCTACGGCTGCATCTCTAGCACTAGCTTCAGCTGCGACCTTTGCTGATTCAATATCTGCTTTAGAATTATCCTCTTTAAGAGTACTGCCTCCAAAGAAACCAGCCTTTGCTTTAGCTTCTGCTGCAGCTAGAGTCTCATTAGCTTCCAATCTTTCCTTAGAAGCTTTTGCAGAATTTTGTTCAGCCCTTGCTGCAGTCGCAACTGCTGTTGCTTTATCAGCTTCACCTTTAGCTGTATTAAAGTCTAATGCTGCTTTTGATCCTGGTGCTGCGCCTTGAGCTGCTGCTCCGGCTAGAGCCAATGCTGCTACAGCGGCAACTTCATCAGCTGCTGCCTTTGTTTCAGCTGCTGCTGCTTTTGTTATATCAGCTGTTGCAAGATTCACTGCTGCTTTCGCAACTTCTGCTGCTTCCTTAGTAGCTTTGTATACTAGATCAGCTTTAGCTGCTGCTGTAATATCAACTGCTACTGTTTCTAAAATCGCGGTAGTCGGTGCTGCTCCACCTGCTGCTAATCTAGCAGCTTTTTCAGCCACTGATGACTCAGTTGCAGCTGCAGTACCACCAAAGAATCCAACTTTGACTGGTGGTGCATTAGTTCCTCCTGCGCCTGCTAGGTCATATTGTGCTCCTGCCGCTCTCGCATTCGCTTCTTCTCGCGCTGCTGCTGCTTCTGCAGATTCACCTTCTATCGGAGGTGCTGCTGTAAATGCTGTTCCCGGTGCTCCCGGTCCACTCTCACCTGCTCCTTTAAAGAAGAAGTCGGCTGCTGAAACTGGTGCTCCTGGTGCGCCCGGTGCTCCTGCTGGACCACCTGCTGGACCACCTGGTCCACCTGCTGCTGGGCCAAATAATCCAAATAGACCAGTGCCTGCTGCGCCATCGCCGCTACCACCTGGTGCTCCTGGTGCTCCCGGTGCTCCTGGTGCTCCTGGTGCTCCTGGCCCACCTTCACCTGCTGGTCCTGCGAAGTTAAAGAAACCTCGCGGGCCATCTTCTGGGATAGGACCGCCCGGTGCTCCCGGTGCTCCACCTGGTCCACCAGTTGCTGGTCCGAATAGTGCTCCGAAAATGTCTGATGTACTTGCTGGGGCTGTATAGCCACCTGCAAACGCTGCTGCTCCGGCAGCATTAGCTGCTTCTCGTGCTGCTGCTGCTTCTTCTGATTCACCTTCTACTGGAGGTAAAGGTATTGGTGCTCCTGGTGCTCCAAATGCGCCACCTGTTGGTCCCGGTGCTCCAAATGCGCCACCTGTTGGGCCAAATGTTGGGCCAAATGTTGCTCCTGGTGCTGGTGCTCCGAATTCACCGCCTGGTGCGCCCGGTGCTCCTGGTGTTCCTGCTCCGCCTGGACCAAATTCACCTGGAATTGCTGGACCACTATTAAAGCTTCCAAATAATCCTGCTGGTGCTGCAAATGCTCCAGGAGTCGGTGCTCCTAATGCTAATGCTGCTGCGTCAATCGGTGCTCCTGGTGCTCCTGGACCAAATCCAGGTGCTCCTGATGCTCCACCTCCACCGAAGAAAAAGTCTGCAACGCTAATTGGTGCTGGTGCTCCGAATTCACCGCCTGGTGCGCCCGGTGTTCCACCTGGGGGTGGTGCTACTGGACCAAATCCTGCGAATAGTCCAAATAGACCGCCGCCGCCTGCGCCGTCACCACCTGGTGCTCCCGGTGCTCCCGGTGCTCCTGGTGCTCCCGGTGCTCCCGGTCCACCTTCACCTGCTGGTGCGCCTGAGAAGTTAAAGAAACCTCGTGGGCCATCTTCTGGGATAGGACCGCCCGGTGCTCCCGGTGCTCCACCTGGGCCACCTGCTGGTCCAAATAGTGCGCCAAATATTGCTGTTGTACTTGCTGGGGCTGTATAGCCACCTGCTTGAGCTGCTGCTCCGGAAGCGTTTGATGCTTCTCGCGCTGCTGCTGCTTCTGCAGATTCACCTGCTACTGGAGGTGCTGCTGTAAATTCTCCAAATGGTGCTCCTGGTGCTCCACCTGGGCCACCTGCTGGTCCAAATGAAGGACCAAATGTAGGACCAAATGTTGAACCTGGTGCTGGTGCTCCAAATTCACCGCCTGGTGCGCCCGGTGCTCCTGGTGTTCCTGGTGCTCCTGGACCAAATTCACCTGGAATTGCTGTTGGGGCTGCTGGGCCAAATCCACCAAATAGACTAGCAGTTGGTGCTGCAAATCCTGTTGGTGCTGCAAATCCATCTGGGCCTGCTGCTGGTCCGAATGGACTAGCGGCAAATGCATCATTTACGTTTGTTTGAGGTGCTCCCCCTCCAAAGAAAAAGTCTGCTGCTGATACTGGTGCTGGGCCTGCTGATCCTGCTAATCCCGGTGCTCCATCATTAAGGTTCGTTCCTGGGCCGAATAGTCCAAATAGACCAGTGCCTGCGCCATCGCCACTACCGCCCGGTGCTCCCGGTGCTCCCGGTGCTCCCGGTGCTCCCGGTGCTCCCGCTCCATCTCCACCTGCTGGTGCGCCTGAGAAGTTAAAGAAACCTCGTGGGCCATCATCTGGTAATGGTGCTGTTCCTGCTGCTCCTGCTGGTCCACCCGGTGTTGGGGCTGGGCCGAATAGTGCGCCAAAAATGTCTGTTGTACTTGCTGGTGCTGTATAGCCACCTGCTGCTGCTGCTGCTCCGGAAGCGTTTGATGCTTCTCGCGCTGCTGCTGCTTCTGCAGATTCACCTGCTACTGGAGGTGCTGCTGTAAATTCTCCAAATGGTGCTCCTGGTGCTCCACCTGGGCCACCTGGGCCACCTGGGCCACCTGGGCCACCTGTTGGTGCGCCAATTGTACCATCAGGGCCTGCTATTGGAGCTGGTCCAAATGTTGTTGGTCCAAATGTTGATCCACCTGGTGCTCCACCTGGTGCAAATGTTGATGCTCCACCTGGTGCTCCACCTGGTGCAAATGTTGATGCTCCACCTGGTGCTCCACCTGATGCAAATCCGCCAAACAAACCACCTGTTGGTGCTGCAAATCCAGTTGGTGCAGTTGATCCAAAGGCTGATGGTGCTGTACTAAATGGGTTTGGTGTTGATGCTCCACCTGCTGCTGCACTACCTGGTGCTCCACCTGGTGCAAATGTTGATGATCCACCTGCTGGGGCTGTTCCACCTGCTGGTGCGCCAAATGCTCCACCTACTGGGGCTGTTCCACCTACTGGGGCTGTTCCACCTGCTGGTGCGCCAAATGCTCCACCTACTGGGGCTGCTCCACCTACTGGGGCTGTTCCGCCTACTGGGGCTGTTCCACCTGCTGGGGCTGTTCCACCTGCTGGGGCTGCTCCACCTGTTGGGGCTGCTCCACCTGTTGGGGCTGGTGCTGGTGCCGGGGCTGCTCCACCTGTTGGGGCTGGTGCTGGTGCCGGGG
>JAQWMB010000006.1 GCA_029246995.1 Dehalococcoidia bacterium
TCAAGCATAATTACTGTTGCCCCAAGATCGCTAAGCAACCTTGTTGCATATGCTGTTGCAAGGTTTGGAAATAATTCAACAACGGTAATATCTTCTAATAACATCGAAAGCTCCAAGTTATATTTTTATTATAAACATAAAAGTTCAATTATAAACATCCATTATGTCAACTATTGTTTTAGCTCAAATAAAAACATTTAAAAGGTTTTAAATATGACAAAACGTGGTTAAAATAACACAACCTTATTATTTTGTCGAAATTTTAACTTTGGAATCAATTAGTTCCAAGTTATACAGAGAGGAGACATATAAATGAGTAAGATTATAAAACATGTCGTTTCTAGGCGTGGTTTTCTAAAAGGAACAGCAATGGGTAGCCTTGGGCTAGCAGCTGCTGCAGTAATTGGTTGTGGCGAAGATGAAGCCGCAGCTCCAGCTGCAAGTGGTGCAAAACCAACAGTTACTCCTGCGAATCCTGTCACTCCTGCTGCTAAACCAGTGGAGAAGAAAGCTGCACCTGCAGCGGCACCAAAGCCTGCAGTGAAAAAAGTTATCACTCTAAACTTTGGTAGTAACACTACGATGCCAACGATGAGTCCGAACTCAACTGCGGCAAGTAACAGTGAGTTTCATGGTGTATATGATTGTCTAACCAGACAGCGTCCTATAAAAGGCGCTGATGGTAACACAATTGATCCTGGATTAGCTACATCTTGGGAAACCCCAGATGGTAAAGGTAAGACATGGGTCTTTAAGCTTCGTGAAGCTGAGTGGTCTGACGGTAAGAAATTTACTGCTGCTGACGTGAAGTTTCAGCATGAATATTACAAGAATCCCGAGAATAAGTCTCGACTTATTTCTCGTGTAGGTACGTTTGAATCAGCAAAGGTTATTGATGATCGAACTGTCGAAATTACTTGTAAAGATGCTGGTGACCCGATTTTTCCAAAGCGTGAAGCTATTGTGTTGCAAACACCTAAGCATATCTATGATGATGCTTCAATTAATGCTGAAGAATTTATGGGTAAAACTCCAGTTGGTACTGGCGCTTACGTTGCAAGTGATTACTCTGCAGGTCAAAAAGTTGTAATGAACAAGGCTCCAAATACTTGGCACGATAACCTAGGTATTGAAACAGTCAACTATAACTGGGTAACAGAGCAGGCAACTAGGCTTGCTGGTTTTGAAACCGGAGACCTAGATATGATCCTTGGCGTACCAATGAACGAGTTCGCTCGTATTGGTGGATTAAAGGATAGTGAGACTGTACAAGCTCCAGCAAACACCAATGTTGCATGGGACATGGCTAATATGCCTGACAAAGATCCTTCAATTACGAATGATCCTCGTGTAAGGCAAGCTATAAACTATGGTATGGACCGTATGGGACTTATTCAAGCTGGTTTTGATGGCGTTTCTAGGCCAGCAAAAGACCAATTGATTACACCAAACGTGTTTGGTCATCAAGCTGACTTTACATCTCCAGCTTACGATGTTGATAAGGCTAAGCAGCTAATGAAAGATGCTGGTCTTGGTGGTGGTGCAAAGATGAATGTCGATGCATATATTACCGGAAGAACATATGGTAAGCCAGTGCTTGATGGTTCAATTGGACTATGGAAAGAAATGGGTATTGATACTGATGCTCGATCTATTGAAATCAATGTTTGGCGTGACCGACTTTATGGTCGTGAGACTAAAGGTCGTCCAGGCGCATTCTTAATGGGTTGGTCATCATTCTTGTATGAAGCTGGTCTTGCATGGCAATGGCACGCTACTACAAACCCATATGCACTATGGACTAATAAAGCTTTCGATGATGCTCGTGATGAAGCGAATGCTGCTGTTGATCCAGCAGATCGCATGAAAGCATATCGAAAGATGGCTATAGCAGAGCAAGTTGAAAATGGTGGTCCTTCTGCATTCTTGGCAGAAGTTACTACTGGCTACGCACTTAAGAGTAATGTAATCGATATGGATTCATACACTCCTTGGGTTGTAGCTGATGCATTCTTTAACGAAATTAAGCCTGCTTAATTCTGTTAAGAATAAATATAAAAAAAGAGAGGGTTTCGACCCTCTCTTTTTTTATATTTAGAATGTCTTGTAATTTTTATCTCAAAAGTTGTAACATTTATGAATGTTAAAAGTTTTTTTAGTCGTTATCTAATTTAAGGGCATTCATCCTTTAGGTATAATTTCAATTTTTCAAATCTTTTAATATTTAAATTGTACGTCCACGCTGGTGCTATAATGTAATGTCAGCTTGGAGTTGGGTCGTATAATTTGAAACTCTAATAGCTTATTAGTCTAATATTTAGACATAAGAAAGGAATAAAAATGAGTAAGATTATAAAACACGTCGTTTCTAGGCGTGGATTTCTAAAAGGAACAGCAATGGGTAGCCTTGGGCTAGCAGCTGCTGCAGTAATTGGTTGTGGCGAAGATGAAGCCGCAGCTCCAGCTGCAAGTGGTGCAAAACCAACAGTTACTCCTGCGAAACCTGTCACTCCTGCTGCTAAACCAGTGGAGAAGAAAGCTGCACCCGCAGCAGCGGCACCAAAGCCTGCCGTAAAAAAAGTTGCACATCTTAGATATGCTTATCATGGTAGTTTGCCGACGTTAAGTCCAAATACAACCGCTGCAAGTGCGGCAGATTTTCATAATATTTATGACTGTATGACTAGGCAACGACCTGTTGCTGGTGGAGGCAACACTGTTGAAACTGGGCTTGCGACATCTTGGGAAACCCCAGATGGTAAAGGTAAAAAATGGGTCTTTAAGCTTCGTCCTGCAGAATGGTCAGACGGTAAGAAATTTACTGCTGCTGATGTAAAGTTTGTTCACGACTATTATGGTGATGCAGCAAATAAGTCTCGACTTATTTCTCGTGTTGGCACAGTAGAAGAAACTAAAGTCATTGATGAAAATACTGTCGAAATAACATGTAAAGGTCAAGGTGATCCAATACTTCCGAAGCGTGAAGGTATTGTATTGCAGCTACCTAAGCATATTTATGAAGATGCTTCAATTAATGCTGAAGAATTTATGGGTAAAACTCCAGTAGCTACTGGTGCATATGTCCCAACAAATTATAAGCAAAAAGACAGTATGGATTTAACTATGTCACCTAATACTTGGCATGAAAATAATGGTTTTGAAACTGTTAAGTTTAATTGGATATCTGAAGCTGCTACTCGAGTTGCAGCAATAGAAACTGGTGAAGTTGACATGATCACTAGTCTTCCGTTAAATGAATACGTTCGTGTAGGCGGGCTACCTAATTTGTTACCAATTCAGGCTCCAGCCAATACAAACCAAGCTTGGGATATGGCTAATATGCCTGACAAGGATCCTTCAATTACAAATGATCCACGTGTAAGGCAAGCTATTAACTATGCTCTTGATAGAGAAGGTATTGTGAAGGCTGCATATGATGGTATTTCTAGGCCAGCAAAAGACCAGTTAATTACACCAAACGTATTTGGTCACCAAAAAGACTTTACAGCACCAGCATACGATCCGGATAAGGCTCGTCAGCTACTAAAGGATGCTGGATTAGGTGGAGGAACAAAGATGCGAGTAGACGCTCAGGTCATTACTTTCCCTCCAGCCAAACCAATCCTTGAAGCATCAATAGGACTATGGAGTGCTGTTGGTATTGAAAGTGATGTACGAACAATTGAGATCAATATCTGGCGTGATCGACTATATGGTCGTGAAACCCAGGGTCGCCCAGGTGCGTTCTTTATGGGTTGGTCTTCATTCTTATACGAAGCTGCACTTGCATGGCAATGGCATGCTAGCAGTAATCCATATGCACTTTGGAGTAATCCAAAGTTCGATGCTGCTCGTGATGAAGCAAATGAAGCTGTAGATCCTAAAGTGAGAATGGCTGCATATCGAAGAATGGCTGTCGAGGAACAAGTTGAAAATGGTGGTCCTTCTGCATTTATTGCAGAAAATACCAGCGCATATTGTTTGAATAAAACAGTAATTGATGCAAGTTCTTATACAGCATGGCTTAATCCTGAAATTCTTTTCAATGAAATTAAGCCTGCTTAATTGTTTTTATTTTTATAAAACATTTACAAAAATGGGGGATGAAACCCCCATTTTTGTTACCAAAAAATATATTGCAGAAATAAACTCAATTGCTAAGTAAATAATTAAAAACACAACTTTCAAATTAGACCATGGGATATAACTATACTATAATAAACTTAATATTTAGGAACTTACATTGAAGCATGCCGAAAATTTAGTTTGGATGGATTTAGAATTTACTGGTCTTAATGACGATCATGTCATAATCGAGGTAGCATGCCTGATCACCGACAAGCATCTTAATGTAATTGCTGAAGGACCTCACTTAATTATAGGAAGAACAGAAACAGAACTAGCGAATATTGATGAATGGCCTCTTAGAGTGCATACAAAAACAGGATTGTTAGAAAAAGTGAAAGAATCTGACATATCCATCCAAACTGCTGATCAGCGTGTAGTTAACTTTATTTCAGAATGGACTATAGAAAAAAAAGCTGTTTTATGTGGTAATTCTATTCATATGGACAGAAAATATATTCATAAAGAGATGCCCCTGTTAGATGATTTTCTTCATTATCGAATGATTGATGTATCATCCTTTAAGGAAGTTATTAAGCGCTGGTATCAAGAATATGAATATGCACCAAAAAAACAAAATACTCATGAAGCTTTGACTGATATTAAAGAGAGCATCAAAGAATTACAGTGGTACCAAGATACATTTTTTAAAGTCTTTTAGAATAGGAAAATGAAGCTATGTCACAAGAATCCGAGATAAGACATCACGGATTAGATGCCCTCAGGGGCATTGCGATGATATTAGGAATAGTCTTGCATGCAGCACTTCCATATGTAGGAAAAGATTACGGTACTTTTTGGCCACAAGATAATGATTCTTCTGTAGCCATTGCAACCATTAATGATTTTATACATGCTTGGAGAATGCCAACATTTTTTATTTTATCTGGATTTTTTACGCACCTAGTCATTAAAAGAAAATCGTGGCAATATTGGTACCAGAATCGCGTGATCCGTATTTTATTGCCGCTAATTATCTTTAGTCCTATTATGGCTTTTACTATACCTGCAATATTTCTTTATGGATTTGTGCTTTCTACAACAGGGAAAATATGGCTTCAGTTTTTCTTTGGTTGGGGTGAATATCCATTTCATCTATGGTTTTTATGGCATTTATTAACTTTTGCCATAGGAATGTTTTGTATTGAGCTAATAAACAAAATTTTATACAACTTTTGCTCTATTATTCGTCTTAATATGCTTATCAATAAAATGAGAAAACTAAAAACCAGTACAGGAAAAATTTTCTTTGATAGCTCTTTACCTGCTCCTATTATTATTCTGTTATCATTTGCAGGTATTTGGACAGGAGGAGAGTTGATTGAAAATCCCCTTGCCAGTAGTTTATTTTTTGCTCTTGGTTATCGATTGTATGTTAACCAAAAATTATTACAATCCATGGATGCACATTGGATATATTATTGCTCTTTAGGGATTGTAGCTTTTATTTGTTTGCTCTTTATAAGGGGTATAAGTGGTGACTTTACAGATGAAGATAGTCGTTGGATCATGTATATATTATTTGTTACATCAACTAATATTTTACTTTCTTACGGAATCATAGGTTTATTTATGAACAAGTGCAGTGAATATAATAAATATTTGAAATTTATTGCAGATAGTTCATACTGGATATATCTTGTGCATTTGCCAATTGTTACATTCATTACTTTTGCAATGTTTCAAATTAATGTTTTTGCAGAAATTAAATTTATACTAGCAATTTTTCTAACATCAACTATTTGCTTAGCAACATATAAATTATTTGTTCGTTCAACAATTATGGGATTATTGTTAAATGGGAAAACTTATCCTTTTCGCAACTAATGCCAACCCATTATCTGTCTATGAGCAGACCATACAGTTGTACTCGCACCTAAAAATGAAGTATCTATTGCCCATTCATGTACATCCTTATGCATAGCCCAGCCAGTATCTATTTCTGCAACATGCACGCATGGAGCAAAATGTAAAATATCTGCTTGTATTTTTTCGTATGCTTCTTGCTGTTTACTTGCATTAGTACTTCGAATTGCTCGAAGAGGTTTAGTAAATGTTTCATCAACTATGTTTTTCCCTCCCCACATACCTAATGGTGGATCGTAATCATGAGCTAAATCATAATATGGCTCATACATTGCATGGCCACATTCCTCACGAAACCACATGGGGACTTTTGTTCCAAATGGTAATCCTATATCAATCTTCACTTCAATTTTGATGCCAATCTGAGAAAGGGCATTTCGCATTAATTCTGCAAAACGTAATGATTCCTGAGAAGGCTTAATATATAACTCTGTCTCAAAACCATCTGGATAGTTGCTTGCTTTCATCAGTAATCTAGCTTTTTCTAGATCTGTAGAATATTGCATAAGATCAGATCTATGGAATTCTGATGTACTACATATAGGACTAAGACTTTTACGAGCATGGCCAGCATATACATATTTAATAATTTGTTCATATGGAGTTATATAATTAATTGCTTGGCGAACATTTATCTCATCAAAAGGAGCTTCTCGCCAATTAAATTCAAGGGTTGAATGATTTGCTCGTACCTTATAAGTATTAAAATCTTTAGATTGTTCAAACGATATCAACTCTTCTGGATATAAACCAAGAAGGAAATTAAATTCACCGTTATGTGCTTTGTTTATGGCATCAATTCGACTATCGACTCCAACTTGCATGATTCTTTCTATGCCTGGTTTACCGAGAAAATGATCTTGATTTGCTACAAAATTCATTTCAGATGACGTACGATCCATCATGATGAATTGACCATATCCTATTGGATTATCATCTAACCATTTAGTTGCCCATGGATCATCTTCAGTAATATGTTTTTTTGCTTCTGTTGAGTCGACAATATTATTTGTTGCAAAACCTAAATAAGAAATGAATTGAGGATTAGGGCCTATTAAATTAAAAATAATAGTCTGATTATCCATTATTTCAATATCCGAAATATTTGTAAGCCCAGCCAAATATTTCTCTCTCCATGCTCCTACACCTTTTAATGCATAAGTTCGTTGCCAACTCCACAATACATCTTCGGATGTTAAACGATTACCTGCATGACTAATTACATTATCTCTCAGATTGATCTGCCACTTTGTATATTCATTGTTGTGGCTCCAATTGACAGCAAGTCGTTGTTGCATGTCTGTAGCATTTGGATATCTAATTCCATAGACATCCTCTGAAATTTTAGGAGTAACAAGAGGTTCATATGCTAGATGTACTGTGTGATAAGGAAGAAATGGTTTACTAATATGCTGTTGATCAGGATCCCAAGAAGCATCTACTCCATGCTTTTCTACAGGCCAAAAGAGTATATTGTTGTCCAAGTGCTTTCCTAACCATTCTATAAAATTTTTTCATTGAAATAAGTCATAAACATATATGCTTATTTCAATGAAATGTAGCATTAATAGAAAGCTAAATTATACATTAGTAATTAAAGCTTTCTATTTATGATTTTTACTATCGCATTCACCATATAATTCAAAAGAATGATCTGTAATAGTAATGTTATTACTTTTACTTATTTTATTAATTAATTGATTAATATTTTCTTCAAGGCTAGCATCTAGTTCAATATCAGTAGCTTTTTTACATGATGTACAATACAAGTGATGGTGATGGGATGAATCATCTTGAGCTAATTCTACTAATAGCTTGCTGTCAGGAGATTGAAAAGTATTCACTATATTCACATCCATTAAATCTGCAATGACTCTGTATGCAGAAGATATAGCAATCTTGCCTTTTGTCTCTTTAACTATATCATCGATACTCATTGGACTATTACTTTGAACTAAAATATCAAGAACTTGTATTCTTGGTTTAGTAGCTGAGAGATCTTTTAACCTCAACATAGTCATTGATGCATTTCTTTTCTTCATGTATATAAGCTTAACTAATTTTTAACAATATAACAATTTTTTATTGAGAATCATTCTCAAATAGAGTTGACGTTATATTAATTAAATGATAATTTGGGAATCGTTCTCATATAGTTTAGAGCAAATTAAGTACTAAGTTATTACGACAAATATAAATGATAAAGATAACTTAGTTCTTAATTGCTTCTTGTTTTTACATAAAATGGAGTAAAAATGACTAATATAATTTCATTAAAAAAAATTACAGCATTCATACTTTTGTTTGCTGCTAGTTTAACTATTATAAGTTGCAGTGAAAGTCAGGTAAAAAATGATTCACTAGAAGTTGCTGCAACAATTTTCCCTGTGTATTCAATCGCTGAACAAATTGCAGGTGAAAATATTACAGTAAATCTTTTGATTCAACCAGGAGAATCTCCTCATACCTTTACTCCATCTGTTTCAACTAAACAAATTACTGAGCGAGCTCAACGTGTATATGTTGTTGATGAAGACTTTGATAAAGCGGTCATTAACATTATTGATAGTAAATCAAAAACGCTTGCAGTGAATACAAATGTTAATTTACTCAAGTATGAAGATGAACATGATGATCATGATGATGACAAGCATAAAGATGATGATCATGATGAACATGCACATGGAGAGTATGACCCTCATTATTGGTTATCACCTAATGCCGCAATAAAGATTGCTAGAAATATTGCTGATGACATGAAAACATTGGATCCAAATAATGCATCAGATTATGAAGAAAATTATGGTGTATTTGAAAAATCAGTTACTGATTTATATGCAAAGCTGAAAACTGATATTACATCAGTTTCTGATGTTGCTTTTATTACCATGCATGATGCATGGGCTTATTTCAATGAGGCGTTTGAAACTAATCTAGTTGGGTCTTTTGAACCTAGTGGTGCAGAGTCCCCTTCACCAAAATATCTAGCTGAATTACAAGAAAAAGTTGATGAGAAAAATGCTGTTGCAATTTTCTCAGAACCGCAATTGTCTCTAAGTTCAATTCAACAATTTATTAAAGACAATGATTTGCGCACAGGAGTTTTGGACCCACTAGGTGGAGTAGATGGACGAATGACTTATCAGGAATTGCTAGAATATAACGCTTCTGAGTTAGTGAAAACGCTTAGATAGTCATGATAAAGTTAGGCATACTGTTTTAACTCCTCAGTATGCCTAACTTATTTAAAATTGGATTAATCAATGCTCACAACTGATTTAAAACTTAATAGCGATCATGTAAATATTGTTGAATGTCATGATGTATCTTTGACTCGGAACACCACTGAAGTATTGTGTGAAGCATCTTGTTGCATTCCTAGAAACTCTTTAACATTCATTGTTGGTGAAAACGGGACAGGCAAAAGCTCACTTGCACTCACAATATTAGGTCTTTTGCCTGGTAATGATGGCTTAATCTGTTTGCATTCTCAATCAAGTCGTGAGCCTGTTTTAGGTTATGTACCTCAAAGTATTGATTTTCCTAAACAATTTAAATTAACGGTTAGTGAATATTTACAATATAGCGCTGAAGTTAAAAATTCTGAGATAGAAGCTACTTTAGCAAGAGTTGATTTTCCCCTTAATCATATTGCTAGTCAAATTACACAACTATCTGGTGGGCAAGTTCAAAAATTATTGCTTGCAGCTGAATTATACAGAAAGCCTGATGTGTTATTTTTAGATGAACCTCTTGCAAATGTTGATGATTCAAGTGAAAAACACATTATTGATGTTATTTTAGAAATTAGAAATCAAGGAGTTACTATAGCAATAATTACCCATGATTGGAATATGGTTTCTAACTATGCCGATCATGTCATTTGTCTAAATAAAAATTTTGCTTGTACTAGTACATCTGCTTGTTTATGTAAAAATTCTTTATCTAAAGTAAATATCAAAAATATACAAAAGGTTACTCCTGATCCCGAACATATGCACGATGGTTTTTGTTATATAGAGAATATCTAAGTAGTCATTATGGATATAATTGATATGTTCTCCATTTCATTTATGCAGCGTGCATTTATTGGTTCCTTTTTATTATCAATTACTTATGGCCTATACGGCATGTTTATTATTCCAAGAAAAATTGGTTTTATGGCTGATGGTATTTCCCATGCATCATTGTTAGGAATTGCAGTCGGGTTGTCCATTGGCATTAATCCTCTATTGCCCGCTCTCTTGCTTGCTGCATTTTTAGGTTTTCTGTTAGCATATTCTGCAGATAGTTCTAAAGTTACATCAGATGGGTTAATAGGAATTTTTCTTAGCGGTGGAATGAGTGGTGCTATCATTATTATGGCTTTTATGCCTGGCTATAAGCCAGACCTTTTTAGCTACTTGTTTGGTAATTTACTATCTATTCAAAATGTTGATATTTATGCTCTCGTTGTGTTCACAATTTTCTCTATAATTGGTTTTATTCTACAATGGAGGGCATTAGTAATTTCAACAATTCATTTAGATTTATCAAAAGTTATTAATTTACCAACCACACAATCAAAATATTTTTTATTTATAGGCATGTCTATAGGCTTGATATTAGGAGTTAAATTATTAGGTGTTATTCTGATATCTGCTTTATTGATTACTCCTGTTATGACAGCAAATCAGATTGCTACATCTTTTAAAGGTACTTTTATTATTACGCAGCTAATTGGTTTTTTTGCAACTTTTGCAGGAATTATATTATCCTATTCATTAGATTTACCACCTGGCCCTACAATTGCATTACTTTTAGTTGCAATATTTGTCTTTTCGCTATTACAATCTAAGCTATCATCGTAGTAAAAATCGGATATTTGAGAGAATGAAAAGATTCATATTAATTTTTACGACATTTATTCTTCTTACTGCATGCAGTCAGTCTGATAGTCCTAATAAGATTTCTTCATCTAAAGTAAATCGAAATATCACTACGAAACAAGAAATACAGAAACCACAATCAACTACAACATCTACTGTACAAAAAGAACAATCTTCTTCAAATGCACAAGTGACAACAAGCGATCGCATGTTGTTGATAGAAGAACTTAATCACTTGCATTTTGTTTACGAACCCTTAGATATAACATTTCTCTATCCAATTGATTGGCAACAAGAACAGGAGGAGGCAATGATAATTTTTTATGATAAAAAAAGAACAAGACAAATAACACTCAGTACTGATTTGTTTCCTGCAGTTGATGTTGAAGATATTATTAATATAATAGTGCCTAAAGAATTCAAAGAAAGAGAACGAGAAGAATTTCTTACTGGCCCGAGTGGGTTTTATATAAATGGAAAAATGAATAATTTAATTTTAGATTACTATATACGTAAAGTACCTAAAAAAGGATTTTTAGTATTATCTTTTTCTTATAATGAAGATGCCAAAGATCAAATGGACAGCCTCTCAAAACAAGTTATTGAATCAATTGTATACAATTACAGTATCATTCAGTCACAGATAGCCAATATGCCTAAAAAGGAATCAACTCAATAGCCTATTTACATTTTTAATTAGTTGAGTGATATTTGGAAAAAGTACAGGTGTTTGCGTTTTATATTCTTGATATCTTGAATCAGCTCCCCATCTTTCCTCAGCTTGTATCTCCAGTAAATTGACACCACTAACTCGAGAAAGCAATATATATACAAATACAGGAGACACTAACGCAATATATTGCCATCCAGATAAAGTTGGTAATGCAATAATCGCAATTCCAGTCCATAAAATAATTTCACCAACATAATTAGGATGCCTTGAGATTGACCAAAGACCTGAAGAAATAAACTGACCTGCATTTATCTTCATTGATCTAAAATTATTTTTCTGTCGATCAGCAATAACTTCAATGGAAAAACCAAGAATCCATATAATAGAACCTACTACGATAAAAATATCAATTTGCAATACATCCCTTGAAGCAATACTGGTTAACGCAGCTAATAAAGTGATATACACCCATAACCCCTGAATAGTCCATACCATCAAAAAATTAGAAAATGATTTTTTAATTTCAGTGAACCTGCTATCATGTCCAGTTTGTATAACTCGAAAAAATAAAAATAAACTCAGCCTCATAGCCCAAACGACAACCATTAACAGGATAAGTATATCTCTGTATTGAATATCAAAATTACCTTGCAAGAACTTTAAGTAAACTATTAAAGAAATAGTTGAAACATACGTGATGCCCCCTGTTAAATCAAAAAATCTTTCTGTATGAAATAAGTACGAAGGAATAAAAACTATCCATTGAATAGAAAAAATAACTAAGCATGCTATCAACAATATTGAATAATTTTTATACTCAATAATTTGTTGAGAGAGAATATAAGTAAAAAATAAAGCGATTGCAATACAAAAACAGGTCGCCATTAGGTGTTTTGTAGTATTTTTCATGTTTAAAAAGTATATTATAGTATTCTAATATAAGGATAATCGTTATGAAAAAATTTATTGATAGTTATAGGGCGTATATCAGAAAAAACTGGAAACGCATGCTCATTATTTATGTAATTTTATTTGCACTACTCCAATATTTTGGTTAAATAAATAATGTTTGACCCAGACATAATTGCAGATTGGATATTGGAACATAGAACTTATGCTTTAATATTTGTATATATAATTGGCTGCATTGAAGCATTTATCATCACAGGTACATTTTGGTCAAGTATCATCATGTTAATTGTAGCGACCTCCTTACATGAAGCTGAAATCAACTTATTTGCAATATCAATCTTTGCAACAGCTGGTTCATTCACTGGTGATTTAGCTAGTTACAATCTAGGTAAAAAATTAGGTCCGAAAATTAAAAAATGGAAATTTGTCAGAAAAAAAGAAAAATTTTTACAAAAATCTGAAAACATGATAAAAAAATTTGGCTCTGTAGCTATTTTAATTGGCAGGCTTACCCCTGCAATAAGACCGTATGTACCATTTCTTGCAGGTGTTGCCGAGATGTCAAATCGACGATACATTATTGCAGCAACACTTGCATGTATTATATGGGGTATCGGTTTATTTTTTATAATCCTCGGCATAGACAAATTAATGAACTATATATAATTATCTATCAGGGATAAAAAAAACTTCTTTATTGGATGGTTCATCTAAAATCACGCCATCTGTACGTAATTTAGCTATTTCATCGGATGTTCGTTTAGCAAAAGTACTAAGTAATGCATCAGTATGTTCTCCATACATTGGAGCAGCTTTTTCCATAGTTGCTGGTGTTACTGATAATTTCCAAGGAGCGCCTTCCCAACGTTGGTACCCTATTTCAGGATGTACACCTTCCATCCAAAAATCTCGAGAGTACAAATGTGGATCAGCTGCTATTTCCCAATTAGCCAAAACAGGACCGCTTGGTATGCCTGCTGTTTGGAGTAAGATTGTTGCTTGATGATGATCAAGAGATTT
>JAQWMB010000007.1 GCA_029246995.1 Dehalococcoidia bacterium
AAGCTGCACTTATTATAATTCCAGATCTTGAAATTCCAGGAATAAATGCAAGCGCCTGAATAAAGCCTAATAACAAGTATGATTGAAAATTAAGAGTATTTATTTCAGACCTATCAGTTTGATGAAATTTATCTGCAAAAAATAAAATAATTGCACCCACAGTTAATGCACTTGATACAACGTATATATTTCTTAAATTTCCAGCAATAAAATCATAAAAGAAAAAACCAATAAAAACTGCAGGAAGAGTCGCAATACTTAAATTCAAAAGCATTTTACCATCTTGATCCCAATGCCCTAAATGTAACTGATGTTTCTTGAAATTAGAGAAAAAAGATACAAAATATTTTTTCCAATCCTGAAAAAAATATGCAACAATTGCAGAAGCTGAACCCATATGTAATAAAATATGTAAGGATAAGTCTTGAAAAGATGCCTGATAATGCTCTTGAAATAAATTAGCAATAATTATTAAATGAGCTGAGGAAGACACAGGAAAAAATTCAGTAATTGACTGTACCAACGTTAATAATAATAAATTAATTATTGCAGATGCATCCATAAATTAATCACGATCAATAAACTTTAGAGCATAGCGCCCATCTTTTTCGGATAGTTTGGCTAAAGTTAATACGGGCCAGTGAACACCAGTTACTAAACTATCTTTTTCTATGGCTAAGCTAGCTATCTTTTTCCTGGATGCGCGTGCTTGTGGTCTGTCCCAATCAAAAATTGGATGCCAATCTTGATGAATAAGATGCTGAGGATGATGTGCTCCATCTCCAACAATAAGAAGTGATTCTCCACCCGATTCTAGTAATTGAACTGTATGTCCAGGTGCGTATATCATTGTTAAAAATTCATTAACTTTATAATCTCCAACAAAAGTTTTGATTTGATTATTGTCAATAAGAGGATTAATTCTACTCTGCACTTTTTCTTTTAATGGATGATCATTGCCTTCATAATTGATCCACCAGTCAAATTCTGGCTCGGCAATAATATGCATAGCGTTAGGAAATGTAATATTACCATCCTTATCTAAATTCCATCCCACATGATCGAAATGTAAATGTGAATGTACTACAAAATCTATATCTTCAGGCTGAACGCCTTTTTCAGACATTCTAACCAAAAGCTCTGCACAAGATTCAGTATTTGGTTCTGCATCTCTATGCCCATAAGCAGTATCAATAAGTAGTTTACTATCAGCTGATTCAACTAAAAATGAGCTAAAATTAAATGGAATTAATTCATCTGTACTTTTCAATCCAAGCGCATGAGTCCATTCCGATTCATCTACCCCATCAAATAAAATTTTTGGGTCTCGAAATGTTGCGCCATCAGATAATTGAGAAATCTGTAAATCCCCTAGAGTAAATGTTGCTGAAATGTTAGTCATAATTTCCTCACTTAAAACAATTATTATGAAAAATATAAATATATATGCTGTATCTATTTCATTTTAATAATCAGATATGATTAAATTATAGGGTCAATTTAATTTTATCAACTTAAGAATATTTTATTTTAGAGAAAAGAATTATCATGCCACAACCAACAGCATATCTAAATGGAGATTTTGTAGATTTAAATGATGCAAAAATTAGTATAGTGACACATGCATTTAATTATGGGACAGGAGTATTTGAAGGAATTAGAGGTAATTGGAATGAAGAAAATCAGCAATTATACATTTTTAAATTAAAAGAACATATTAATAGAATATTAAATAGTGCAAAAATAATGCGTTTTGAACCGGAGCTTAGCAATCAACAAATGTGTGAAATTATAATTAAGTTGGTTGAAAAAAACGATTATAAAGAGGACATATACATTCGACCTATAATCTATAAGTCGTCTGAAATAGTAGGACTTCGTATGCATAAATTAGAAGATGATTTCCTTGTATACATTGTTCCATTTGGAGATTACCTTGATCCAAGTAAAGGAATTAATTGTGGCACATCTTCGATTAGAAGAATTGATGATTCCATGGTACCTGTGAGAGCAAAGGTAACAGGGATTTATGTAAATAATTCCATGGCAAAAACAGAAGCATTTCTAAATGGTTATGATGAAGCAATTATGTTAAATATGGATGGTCATGTTTCTGAAGGTACAGGTGAAAATATTGCTATTATTAAAAATAATAAAATTATCAGTCCTAGCGTTTCTGATAATATTTTAGAAGGAATCACTTTAGAAACAGCTCTTGATATTGCAAAAAAAGACTTATCCTTAGATATTGAAAGAAGGACAATTGATAGATCAGAATTATATATTGCTGATGAGGTCCTCATGACCGGTACTGCTGCGCATATTACACCAGTTGTCAGTATAGACAAAATGAAAATTGGTAATGGTAAGCCAGGACCAATATCAAAAAAATTACAAGAAAAATATTTTGCTATCATTAAAGGCCAAGACAACGATTATGGTGAATGGCTGACAAAAATATTTTAATTTTTTCTTATCAAATAAGCTGTTAGGTAAAAAAAATTGAAAACAATTAGACCAAATATCAGCTTGGCCAATCTTACTGGTATTATACTGATTCCTTGGCCTATATTTGTCTCAATATTCCTATTAAGATATCTAGAACAATTAAAAGAAGAACTTGTTATCATCTCTATATTTCTTTGGCTTTCTATCTTAGTTAGCTGCATTTATATTCTATATATTTTTGTATCTTTTCTAAGTTTAAAATACATAATAGAAAAAAATGGCCTACATATTAAATTTGGTATTAATGAATATAGGATCCCCTTAAATAATATTCAATCTATAATAGAAATACCCAACTCATTCAGCACAAAAGATAAAAAAGGCATACAGTTCTTGAATTTTTTTATGGGTAGAATCAATTATGATCAAACAGAAGCATTGTCTTTTTTATCTATAGCTAAAAATAACACAATAATTCAAATAAAAACTATCAATAAGCAATATTTAATATCAGCACCATCATACAAAGCATTTCGAGAAAACATTGCAATGAATCGAATTATTGGTCAAGAAATAAAAAATATAGAAACAAACTATAAAAGAAAAGGCTCATTTCAAAAAATTATTAGTAAAGAATACCTCATTTATTTCATACTTTCTTGCGGGATAAGTTTGAGTGGGCTCATTATAGGATGGAAAAAAAGTTTGTATTACCCTGAAATCATCGAGGTTAATTTTCCACTTAATCATTTTAATAATTTACGAGAGTATATTAATTTAAATACCATTCTTGATTTCAACAAAATGATTATTGTAATTTTTTTGATCAATTCCATTATTGCATTTGTAATGAAATATTTATTTAACAATGGACATAGATCGCTGCATTTAATTACCATTTTAATTAATGTAATTATTCTAGTTATTTTTGTTTTTGCTATCAAGATTTGAGAGTATATGAATATGAATATGAATAGGCAAAAAATAAACTATTTTATAATATTTATCCATTTTTTAATATCTGGGATTGTCACAATTAGTTGCATTGAATCAGAAAAATCTATAATACAAAAAAATGATCAATATTCAAGTGAAATAACTTTTAATAATGCACCTAGTATTATTAAAAAAAATAATTCTACAATCAATAATTCCTCTGAAGAATTTTTAAAGATAAGTGACCAAGAAATTATTAAAATTGCAGCTTGCGTCGATATGCAAGTGCCTTGTAATGCAAACCGTGAGCAAGCTGCAAAAGCAATATTGTTCATGGGTAATAGTCAAAATAAATTATTTATTAAGCCATTAATTGATATACTTTGGATAGAAAATAGTTTTAAAGATATTATTAACGAGGCATTAAACAAGCTAACTGGAAAATATTTCAGTATAGCTTCAGAATGGGAATCTTGGTCAGTCAAACAAGATTTTCTTCAAATGCCAGACAATTATGTAGAAATAAAAAGTGAAATATATTCAAAAATTGACAAGCAATACTCAAAAATAATTAAAAATGAATACAATACACACATACCAATGGAAACTCTTAAGTGGATAGGTGCTAGCGCTCAAGTCATACCAGAAATAAATAGCTCTAAATTAATCAGTAGCAATGAACAAAATTATCTTAAAGATGACGATCTAATTATTGGTATAAATGTGAATGGTAAAGACTACGCGTATCCATTAAAAATTTTAAGATGGCATGGCATTATTAATGAAGAAATTAGTGATAAGAGTTTTGTAATAGTTTATTGTCCAACCATGAACATTGCTACAGTATTCGAAAATAAGCCTGTCGGGAATTTAAGTTTATCTAGCTTATTCCTGGATCAACAATGTTTGATGCAAAATGATGATGGCGTACTGATAAATGCTGAAAATGGTATTTACAATAATGGATATAAACAACTTAAACGAATGCCAATGATACAAACTACTTGGAAATTTTGGAAAACCTATCATCCAAATAGCAAAGTTCTTTCTAAAGATACTGGCTACTTAATTGATTATAATGATAATGAAATCCCATATTGGATCAGCATTATTAATCCAAAAAATATTGAGCTTGAATATGTCAAATATAATCAAAATTCTACATACAATTCCCTTGTTCAATATGAATATCAGGGACAAAGTGTTAGTCATTTATTGTATAGAGTATATGATTATCGCATTATCTATGACAATTTTACTAATCAAAAAATTTTAACAATCATCTTTGATAATGGGATAGGAGCCAGAACATTTCTTGCCCCTCCTAAAGAAATCACTCAGATATCTTATACGAATAAAAATGGCTGGTTAGCTAAAGATATTGATAATATCTATTGGTTTATTAGTAGCAATGGGCTGATTAATCAGGATGATAGCTCTTTTTATTCTGAAATATCTAATTATATAAGTATAAAAACATAAGTGAAGTATAATTAATCTTAAAAAAAAGTCCTTAAGTATTGATTGCTAGGCCATAGAATAAGATACTTTATAGTTATGTTAGTAAGTAAAATTAATAAAAATTCTTTCTTTATTTTAACTGCGTTTCTCTACGTCAGTTTACTCGTGCCTGTTTTATTGTAAACAGCGCTCTGCAATGTAGGAGCGCTTTAAACAAACCTAATCTATTAGGACAGATAACACATATTAATGATGAAAAAATAATTATAAAGGAAATTAGATGATCGGCGCAGACATAGTATTAGAATCTTTAAAAAAAGCTAATATTGATACCATTTTTGGTTATCCTGGTGGTGTAGTTTTACCATTATATGATCGTTTTCCGTTCCATAAAGAAATTCGTCATATATTAGTAAGACATGAGCAAGCAGCTGGGCATGCAGCTGACGCATATGCAAGAGTATCAGGTAAAATTGGTGTTGCATTAGCAACTTCAGGACCTGGAGCAACTAATTTAGTTACTTCAGTACAAAATGCAATGATGGATTCAGTCCCTACGCTATTTATTACTGGAAATGTAGCGCGAAATTTAATTGGCAAAGATGGCTTTCAAGAAGCAGATGCAACTGGAATTTTTATGCCAACAGTCAAACATAATTATTTAGTAACAAATGCAAATGACTTAGCACCAACATTCGCTGAAGCAATCTATATTGCTACAACCGGTAGGCCTGGGCCAGTGCACATAGACATACCGAAGGATGTTTTTTTGGAAGATGCTGAATTTAATTGGCCTAAGACTATTAATTTAAGAGGGTACAAAATTAATGATGAAGTTGATAGTGAACAACTAGCTGAAGCTGCAGAATTAATAAATGCTTCAGAAAAACCAATAATTTTTGCTGGTCATGGAGTAATTATTTCTAACACAAGTAACTTATTGAAAAAATTATGTGAAAAAGGTGATATTCCTGTCATAACTACACTTCTTGGAATTGGCTCAATGCCTACTGACCATCCACTTCATTATGGATGGATGGGTATGCATGGATCATATCACGCAAACATAGCTGCCTCAAATGCAGATACTATTATTGCTTTAGGCATGAGAATGGACGATCGAGCATTAGGTCGCTTTGCAGATTTAAATCATAATGCAAAAATAGTTCATATAGACGTTGATCCTGCAGAGCATGATAAAAATCTTAAAGCAACAGTTCCAGTGGTGGGTAATTTATCAACTACTTTACCAAGTTTAATCAATAATATTGAAGAGACTAATCACGCTGATTGGATACAGTGGATAGAAAAAATAAAATCTGAGCATGCAGATTCAATGTCAATTCCAAATACAGATAAATTATCTGTACAGTATGTTGTAAACTCAATAGCTAAAGAAAATAAAAAAAATGAACTTGTTGTAGTGACTGGTGTTGGCCAACACCAAATGTGGGCCGCACAACATATGAATATTTCTAAGCCTAGACAACTAATTACTTCAGGTGGATTAGGAACAATGGGATTTGAAGTACCTGCAGCATTGGGCGCGCAAGTTGCCAATCCAAATGCCAAGGTTTGGTCAATATGTGGAGACGGTGGGTTCCAAATGACATTCCAAGAATTAGCAACTATTGTTGATGAAAAGCTACCTATTAAATTTGCAATTATTAATAATGGATACCTAGGTATGGTGAGGCAGTGGCAAGAATTATTTTATAAAGAAAATTTAGTTGATGTTAATATGAGCCAACCTAATTTCATGAAAATTGCTGAAGCATATGGGATTACAGGGATTGAAGTAACAAAAAAAGAACAGGTTTCTAAGGCAATTATTCAAGCCAACAAAATTGAAGGTCCAGTTCTCATTGATTTTAAAGTTGAATCTGAAGGTAATGTATGGCCAATGGTACCTGCAGGTGCATCATTGAGTGAAACCGTCGAATCAGCAAAGGAATTATAATTGAAGCACACAGTAGTAGCATTAGTTGAAGACAAGCCAGGGGTATTGAACAGAATTGCTTCTCTATTTAGAAGAAGAGGATTCAACATTGACTCTTTAGCAGTCGGCACCACTCATGAAGAAGGCATTTCAAGAATGACTATTGTTATCGAAGGAAATGAAAATATTGCTGATCAATTAGAAAAACAGCTTTTTAAACTCATTGATGTTATTAAAGTTGAAAACTTCACTAACCAAAATGCAATTACAAGAGAATTAGCTCTTATTAAAGTTAAAGCAAGTACCCAAAATAGAAGGGAAATATTAGATATTCTAGAAGTCTTTCGTGCTCAAGCTATAGATTTATCAACAGCTAGCCTCGTGATACAAATTGTTGCTCATAAAGATACAATCGATGCACTGATAGATAATTTATCTCGTTTTGGAATATTAGAAATGGTACGCACAGGGCGTATTGCAATGCGAAGAGGGTATACTACTACTACAGATGAAGTAATTGAATACTTTGATGATTCATCAAAATTTCATTCTCAAATTGGAAGATTATCAAATGGAGACTTTCCATTCGTAAGTGATTAAAATTATTTTAGGAGTAAATTATGGCTACAATATATTATGAAAATGATGCTGACTTATCAGTATTAAAAGATAAGAAAATAGGAATTATAGGTTATGGTTCTCAAGGACATGCGCATGCATTAAATTTAAAGGATTCAGGCGCTAATGTTTCTGTTGGATTATATGCAAATTCTCCATCATGGGCAAAAGCAGAAGAAGAAGGATTAACTGTTGGATCAGTAGATGAGGTTGCTAAAGATTCAGACATCATTATGATGCTCGTCCCTGATCAAATTCAAAAACAAGTTTTTGATGAGCATATCGCTCCATATCTTGAACCAGGCAATACCATAATGTTTGCTCATGGATTTAATATTCACTTTTCACAAATTGATGCACCAGAAGGTATAGATGTTTCTATGATTGCTCCAAAAGGACCTGGCCATTTGGTTCGTAGAGTATACGCGGAAGGTAAAGGTGTTCCAGCTCTAGTTGCTATTCATCAAGATGCATCAGAATCTGCTCTAGCAACTGCGTTAGCCTATGGCAAAGGCATTGGTTCTACACGTGCTGGTATTCTAGAAACTACTTTTCAAGAAGAAACTGAAACGGATCTTTTTGGTGAACAAACTATTCTTTGTGGAGGAGTAACATCTCTAGTAAAAGCAGCTTATGAAACTTTAGTTGAAAGTGGATATCAAGCTGAATCCGCGTACTTTGAAACACTGCATGAATTAAAATTAATTGTCGATTTAATGTATGAAGGCGGTATGGAATATATGCGCTATTCTGTGTCGGAAACAGCAGAATATGGAGACTATACACGAGGACCGAGAGTAGTCGATGAAAATGTAAAAAAAGAAATGAAAAAAATATTAACAGAAATTCAAAATGGTGAGTTTGCTCGTGAATGGATTATTGAAAATCAAGCAGGTCAACCTAAATTTAAAGCTCTAAGAGAAAGGAATATTCAACATCCTATTACAAATGTTGGTAAAGAAATAAGAGCCATGATGGGTTGGTTAAATCAAAAATAAACAATTTATAACAATTTGTATTTAGTTAAGGAAAAATAGGATGTCAGCATCTGATAAAATATATATATTTGATACCACATTAAGAGATGGAGAGCAATCAGCAGGAATCGGCTTTACAAAAGAAGATAAACTACAAATTGCGCATACATTAAGAAAACTAAATGTTGATATTATAGAAGCAGGTTTTCCGGCATCATCAAAAGGCGACTTAGATGCAGTCTCGGCAATTGCTCGAGAAATTAAAGGACCAGTAATATGTGGATTAGCTAGAGCAAATGACAATGATATAGATGCAGTTTGGGAAGCTGTCAAATTAGCCGAAAGTCCTAGAATCCATGTTTTCTTATCTTCAAGTGACATTCATATGGCACAACAACTGAAAAAAAACAAAGAAGATGTACTTGCAATGGCTAGGTATTCCGTATCAAGAGCAGCAAAATATTGTTCTGATGTAGAATTTTCACCAATGGATGCCACTAGATCAGATCATGAGTTTGTTTATCAACTTGTGCAAGCTGCAATTGAAGAAGGCGCAACAACAATAAATATCCCTGACACAGTTGGTTATGCAATTCCTGAAGAATTTGGAAACTTTATTGGGTCATTAAAAAATAAAGTTAAAGACATACATAAAGCAAGAATTTCAGTTCATTGTCAGAATGACTTAGGAATGGCAACTGCAAATTCTATCGCTGGGATTATGGCAGGTGCGAGACAAATTGAAGGAACCATTAATGGTATTGGAGAGCGAGCAGGTAATGCTTCTTTAGAAGAGGTCATCATGGCAATAAGTACAAGGAAAGATTTAATGAAAGTTCACACGGAAATTAATACTGAAGAAATATTTCCATCTAGTAAATTAGTTGAAAGACTTTCAGGGATGCTTGTTCAATCTAACAAAGCAATTGTTGGGAAGAATGCATTTAGACATTCTTCAGGTATTCATCAAGATGGTGTTTTAAAAATGCGAGAAACATACGAAATAATCGACCCAAAAAATATTGGATTAAATGATGACCAATCAATTGTATTAACTAAAGTTTCTGGCAGGCATGGATTAAAAGCAAGATTGGACGATCTAGGTATCAGTATAAATGAAGATGACTTTGACCAAATTTTTAGTGCATTCAAAGAAGTTGCTGACAGAAAAGATGAGGTTGATGACAGAGATCTTGAAGTCATTTTATCAGAATTAGGTAATTTAGATTTTGAAGAGCAATGGTCACTTGAAAGTGTTCAAGTTTCCACTGGTGATAATCAAAAACCAACAGCATCTGTAGAATTAAAAGATAGTGAAGGTAATTTATATAATGATGCAGCAAATGGTGATGGTCCTATTGATTCTATTTGTAAGGCTATTAACAGAATAGTTAAAGTTGAAAATCAGCTAACTGAATACAGAGTTAAATCAGTTACAGAAGGCATAGATGCTCAAGGGGAGGTTTCAGTTCGTGTAGTCGCAAATAAGCAAAGTTTTGCTGGCAATGCTGCACATACTGATATTTTAGTTGCAAGTGCAAGGGCATATATGAATGCATTAAATAAACTTATCATTTATAATATGAGAAGAAGTCACGAGGAAGGATAAAAAATATGAGTACAAAAAAAACGCTAGCTCAAAAAATCTGGGATAACCATACTGTACATAAAGAAAATGGGATTCCTGATTTATTATTCATTGATCTTCATCTAATTCATGAAGTGACTTCACCTCAAGCTTTTGAAAGTCTAAGAATTAATAATAGAAAAGTACGCAGACCAGATCTATCTATTGCAACCATTGATCATAATGTTCCTACAACAGACCGAACGCTTCCTAATCCAGATCCATTATCTATTAAACAAATTGATGCTCTAAGAGAAAATGCAAAAGATTTCAACATCCCTCTTTTTGATATTTTTGATCCTAGGCAAGGAATAGTTCATGTGATTAGCCCTGAACAAGGCTTAACCCAGCCGGGAATGACAATAGTCTGTGGTGATAGCCATACTTCAACGCATGGAGCTTTTGGATCTTTAGCATTTGGTATTGGAACTTCTGAAGTTGAGCATGTTTTAGCTACTCAAACATTACCTGCGCCCATACCCAAAATGATGCAAGTGCATATTAAAGGGAGAGTTAATAAAGGTATTACAGGAAAAGACATAGTTCTAGCAATCATAAATAAAATTGGAGTTGATGGTGGGATTGGCCATATTATTGAATTCACTGGTGAAGCAATTCGCAACCTTTCCATGGAAGGCAGAATGACAATATGCAATATGACAATTGAGGCTGGAGCACGAGCAGGATTAATAGCACCAGACAAAACAACTTTTGATTATGTAAAAAATAGACCTTTGGCACCTAAAGGTGAAAAATGGGATGAGGCCATAGAATATTGGGAAACATTATATTCAGATCCAGATTGTGAATTTGACAGCTACGTAGAATTAGATGGTCAAGAAATAGAACCATTTGTTACTTGGGGCACAAATCCAGCTCAAAGTTCACCTATATCAGGGTCGATTCCTGATCCTAGCTCCATAGAAGATCCAGCAGCAAAAGAAACTGCAGAGCGAGCATTATCTTATATGGACTTAGAAGCAGGGACCAAAATTAGTAAAATCGAATTAGATAAAATTTTTGTAGGCTCATGTACAAACTCAAGAATAGAAGACTTACGAGCAGCATCAGAAATCTTAAAAGGTAATAAAGTAGCAAAAACAATTCAAGCTATTGTCGTGCCTGGTTCAGGATTGATTAAAAAACAAGCTGAAGAAGAAGGGTTAGATAAAATCTTTATCGAAGCAGGTTTTGAATGGAGAGAAGCAGGTTGTTCTATGTGTCTAGGAATGAATCCAGATATATTAAAACCTGGCGAAAGATGTGCCTCAACTTCAAATAGAAACTTTGAAGGAAGACAAGGTCAAGGTGGTAGAACACATTTAGTTAGCCCTGAAATGGCTGCTGCTGCTGCCATAGCAGGTCATTTCACTGATGTTAGGAATATATAAAATGAAATCCATTAATACAATTCAAAGTATCGTACTACCGCTAAATAGAGCAGATGTAGATACCGATCAAATTATGCCAAAGCAATATTTAAAAAGAATTGAACGCTCAGGATATGGACCATTTACATTTGATGAGTGGAGAAAAGATCCTAAATTTGTTCTCAACAATCCCCTATTTCAAAAGGCAGAAATATTATTAGCACAAAGAAATTTTGGTTCAGGTTCTTCAAGAGAACATGCTGTATGGGGTCTTGAAGATATAGGAGTGCGTGTAGTTATTGCTCCTAGCTTTGCAGATATTTTTAATTCTAATTGTGGTAAAGTAGGCATCCTTTGCATTCAACTGGAACAAGAAATTGTTAATGAACTGATGTCTTTAGCTGAGAGTGATACAGGATTAGAATTATCAATAAATCTAGAAAAACAAACAATTTTAAATGAGAATAATAATATTAAAATTAATTTTACAATTGACAATTTTTTAAAACATAGATTACAAAATGGGCTTGATGAAATAGGAATGACAATGCAAAAAGAAGATTCTATCAAAGCATTTGAAGAAACTAGATCCAAGATTTATCCATCAACTAAATCTATTATTTAATAGATAAAATAATCAATATGAAATTGATAGGTACAGGAAAGTTTGCAAATGTTTTTAAATCAAATCAATATGCATTAAAAATCTTACATGATCATCAAATCAATCAAGTTAATACATTAAAAATTCAACAAGAATGCATCCTTTTAAATGCACTAAAAAAAACTGATCTACCTATCGCAAAAAATGTCAAAGTAATAGTCAATGAATTAGGCATAGTTTGTGGCATGCAATATAAGTATATAAATGGCATAGAGGTCAAAAATTTTTCATTCTCTAATCAAACACGTAAAAATTTCAATCAATCATTACTAAAATTCTTTAAACAAATGAAAACAATAAATAACTTTGAAAAAAATGCCTTGAATAAAAAAAAAATAGATATTTCCAAAGAAATTTACATAAATTTAATTAAAAAAAATGAACAAAACTTTAGCATAAATAAAATAAATCAAATCAAATCAAACATCGAAAAATTCACAAAAAAAGATAAAAATTATAAAATAGAAACATCTTTAATTCATGGTGATATCAATAATAAAAATATACTAGTCGATAAAAATGGATTTATAACAGGAGTTATTGATTGGTCCGAACACATGCAGAATGATACTGCTTATGACTTAGCTGGGGTATTAGTTTATTTTGGTGAAGGATCATTGAAGTACATATTAAATCATATGAACTATAGCGAAGAGATGGATGAAAGAATAAACTACTATGCAAGCATGGAGTATTTATTTCGTTAATGAATTGAGTGATTATGAAGCAATATAAATTATTAGTTTTACCTGGAGATGGGATAGGCCCTGAAATTATTGATGAAGGTTTAAAATTAATTCAGCAAATTGAAAAAAGTGAACAAATTTCTTTTGTAATCACCAAAGAGTTGGTTGGAGGTTCTGCGATAGATGAATATGGTGAAGCAATTAAAGATGAAACAATTGCAATAGCTAAACAATCTGATGCAGTCCTTTGGGGTGCAGTTGGTGGGCCAAAATGGGATAATCCTTCCGCTTCAGTTAGACCAGAACAAGGTTTATTAAAAATTCGTTCTGAACTAAATTTATGGGCTAATCTAAGACCAGTTAAAATTTGGGGTGAATTAATTAATTCTTCATCTATTAAAAAAGAAAAATTAATGAATGTAGATATCTTAGTAATTCGAGAACTTATTTCTGGTGCATATTTTGGTAAACCACAGGAAAGAAGAATCCATAATGGAAAAAGGGAAGCTGTTGATACAATTTATTATAACGAAGATCAAATAGCTAATATTGCCCATCTAGGTTTCAAATTAGCTAGAAAAAGAAAAGGAAAATTACACTCAGTAGATAAAGCAAATGTACTTGAATCATCTAGGCTTTGGAGAGAAGTTGTACATGAGATACAACAACAATATATAGATGTAGATTTTCAAGATATTTTAGTTGATGCTGCAACAATGCATCTAATTCGTCAGCCAAGTGACTTTGATGTAATGATAGCATCTAACTTATTTGGAGACATAATTACTGATGAGGCTTCTATGCTATCGGGCTCACTAGGAATGCTACCATCTGCATCATTATCAGACATTTCAGAAAGTGGAATTGGTGTTGGACTCTATGAACCAATTCATGGGTCTGCTCCAGATATCGCTGGTCAAGGTATTGCTAATCCAATAGCAATGTTTCTTTGCATAGCTATGCTCTTTAGATATTCGTTAAATTTAGAAAATATTGCAATAAAAATAGAATCAAGTGTAGCAAAAGTCATAGAAGCAGGTTTGCGTACACAAGATATCGCAGAAGATTCCAAAGATGCTGTTAGCACAAAACAAATGGCAAATGCTATCATTGAACAGTATACAATGATTTAAATCGTACTTTCTTTCTTCTAAATTAATTAACAAATATAATATATAAATATAAGGAATAAAATATTGAATGAACTGACTTTATACGACACAACCCTTAGAGATGGATTAGGAATGGAAGGTATTTCTCTTTCATTAAAAGATAAGCTATCTATTGTAGAAAAACTTGATGCCCTAGGTATCCATTTTATTGAAGGGGGATTCCCTGGTTCAAATCCTAAAGATGCAGCATTTTTTCAGTCTGTAAAGAAATTAAAGTTAAAAAAATCAAAAATTGTAGCATTTGGCTCAACTAGAAAACCAAATTCTGATCCTAAAGAAGATGCATCTTTAAAAGCATTAATAGATGCAGATACTACATTTATTACAATAGTTGGAAAATCATCATTGAGTCAAGTAACAGAAGTGCTACAAACAACTGATGAAGAAAATATAGCAATGATTAAAGAATCAGTAGATTACCTAACATCTAAAAAAAAGAAAGTTATTTTTGATGCTGAACATTTTTTTGATGGCTTTAAAGAGAATAAAGATTATACACTCAAAACCATTCAAGCTGCTTCGCAAGCAGGTGCTAGTACGTTGGTGCTCTGCGATACAAATGGTGGCACATTATCTAGTGAAATTCAAAAAATAACCAAAGAAGTTGTTGAAATGAATATTGGAGAAATTGGCATACATGTTCATAATGACACGGATATGGCTGTTGCAAATACTATTATAGCAGTGCAACAAGGTGCAACGCATATTCAGGCATGCCTGAATGGCTGGGGAGAACGAACTGGTAATGCTAATATCATATCTGTAATAGCTAATTTAAAACTGAAATTAGAGATTGATGTAATCTCTGATCAACAGTTATCTGAATTAACAAAAGTTGCACATTTTGCTGATGAACTTGCAAATATTATACCTAATAATCGACAACCATATGTAGGGAAAAGTGCTTTTGCACATAAGGCTGGGTTACATGTAGCAGCTATAACAAAATCGTCAGGAACATATACGCATATTGAACCAGAATTAGTTGGAAATCAAGAAAGAATTCTAGTTTCTGAATTTTCTGGTCGTAGAAATATTGAAGAGAAAATAAAAGAATTAGATATTAAGATTGATCTAGAAAATGAAGAAACTTCAAAAATACTTAAGAATATAAAAAATTTAGAAGCTAAAGGTCTTCAGTATGAAGCTGCAAGTGCATCATTTGAGCTTGTAGTCAGAAAAATTAAAGATAATTATCGATCTCCATTCATAGTTGAAGATTTTTTAGTTGTAGAAAGAAAACAAATTACTGAAAACAAAGATTCAAATGAAATTATTTCAGATGCAATGGTTAAGGTTAGAGTAGGAGAAGAGGTATACCAATCTGCTGCAAATGGTAGTGGACCTGTAGATGCTCTTGATTCTGCATTAAAAAGTGCACTAGTAAATTTCTATCCTAATTTAAATATAATACATCTAATAGATTACAAAGTAAGAATTTTCAATCCAGCTCAAGGTACAGCTGCAGGCGTAAGGGTATTTATTGAGTCTTCAGATTCAAAACAATCATGGAGTACAGTAGGCGCATCAACAGATGTTATAGAAGCATCATTTGTGGCATTACAAGACTCATATGAATATTGGTTAATTCATAATAAGATGTAAATATCCATGTTGTTTGGATATTAAAGACTCAAATCAGATAACATAAACTGAAGATTTTTTATTTATAATCTTAGCTTACCATGAGATGGTTGACGTCGACGAAGCTTACCAAAAGCAAGTTCTTCTTCCTTTTTAATATCTTCAGGATCAGCGACTTCATTCTCATGAACATATCCACATTGTACACAAGTAGAAAACTCGCCAAAAGTATCATCTTCAGCAAGCATAAAACCAGTACACCTTGGACATAGTTTGGGTGGTAAAGTATAAACCATTACAGACCTCCATAAACCCGGCACCCCACCGGCATTCGGTCTGTTCAATTGCCTACGAAGTTAGCTGACGGATTCGGATGGAACAGTCACCCGCTCAAAAGAGTTCACCCCAAAATGGTTCCTCCGCTTTTTTAATATGTAGTCGCAAAAAAATTAGGCAAGATATAAACTGACTACATTGCTACTGACAAGTTTAAACTAATCAATCAAAAAAAATCAAGTTATGTTCATAATGAATTGATAAAATATCTTTTAATATAATTTAAAAATAAATCTATCAATGAATTATGAAAAATAAATTAAAAACAGTTCATATTTTGTTTCTATTAGTCTTTCTTATAATGGCTTCTTGCAAAGCTATAGGTACTGCAATACCTGATAAAAAAATTAATACGGAAGACGCGATAAAAGAAAAAATCCAGAGAGAAAAAATACCAATAGGCAAGCCAATCATTCCTTCTAAAAACTTCACAAAAAATATACAAAATAATGAGAACTTAGCAATGAACCAGTCAATTCTTGAAAAATCATTAAGCATAGTCCTTGTTAAAGTTACATTAATTGATGAAAATAATAAATTAATTGTAAGAGAAGGCAATGGTGTAATTGTAAATCAGAAAGAATTAATAATAACTGTCAGCAAAAGTCTGATTAATCTTTCTGAAATCAATGAAAAATATCAATTAGAGTCAATTGAAGTTAGTCTTTTTTATAGTAAAAGTAACGAAAATAACTTAATATACAATGCCAAAATTGTTATAGAGGACCAATTCAGTACCACATTTATAAAAATTGACGAAAAAGATCCAAATAAGATAAAACAATTTATTGATTCGACAACTGAAACAATCTTCAACTCTTTTATTACAACTAATATTAATCAAACATTGCAAGTAATTAATATAGAAAAAACAGTTAATGAAAAACAAGAATATCTTAATTTTACAACAGTTCAAATTACAGGTAAGCATAGTAGTGAGCGCAAAAAATACACAGAGTGGCTTACAATCAATACTGAATTGCCTAATTCATTTTTTGGTTCACCTGCCTATAACCTAAAAGGCGAAATGATCGGAATTATAGACTTAATTGAGTATAGTGAAAATATTCCAATGACTTTTATTACGACATTTTATTTATCTGATGAAGATATTGAAAATATATCATCAAGTGATAAAAATATATCTACAATTCTAAATATGCAATTTAAAAATGCTAAAGATGATCTAGGCAATAAAAAAATAATTTCAAACCCTGTTTTCTCAATAAGTTCAATAAAGGAAAATGGAGTATTAAATTTGTATGATTACAACTTCAAATTTGATAAAAAAATATATGAATTATATTACTCATATGGAACTCAAGGTATCAAAGCTAATGATCTTATAAGAGAAGAATGGTATTTAAATAATGTATTACAAGAAAATCTTTCTTCCAAATATAAATGGCAAAATCAAAATGCCTTCTTTACTGATGTCATCAAATTCCCTTTCCCATTAGGAATGCCAGCTGGATTATGGAAAACAACAATTTTCTTAAATGATATTAAAATGGCAGAAAGCAAATTATACATTGAAACAAATTTACCAAAAAAGGAATTTTCTGAATTTCAAATTATAAAAAAATCACCAGATACATACATACTATCTTTCGACTATTCTAATATTATTTATGATGGAATTTTATCTTTTATAATTTATCAAGATGATCAAATTTACCATCAATCAAAAAACTTCCCTTTTATTAAAAAAGGTGATGGTAATTTAAAAATCTTGTATCATAATAATGATGTGGATAATGATCTGGATAATATAGAAGTGGACTTTTTTATAAACTATGATTTCATAGGTAATACAAAGAGCGGAGAAAAGAATGAATAAAAAAATAGCATTAATTGGTGGAACTGGGCCTGAAGGTAGGGGGTTAGCAAAAAGATTATCTATAACTAAGAATGAAATCTTTATTGGCAGCAGAGATGAAATAAGAGGCAGAGAGGTTGCTCAAGAATTAAAAAATGAATTAATTAATAATTATCCAAATATAAACATAGATGGTGGAGATAATATTGAAATGGCTCGACTAGCTGAAATAGTAATAATCGTCGTTCCTTATTCTGCACACAAGGCAACACTACAACAAATTAAAAATGTGCTCGCAGATAAAATTGTAATCGATGCAGTAGTACCAATGGAATTTAAGAAAGGGCCTAGATCGATTGATGTAGAAGAAGGCTCAGCAACAGAAGAGGCTGCTGCAATTTTAGTTGACTCAACAGTGATTGGAGCATTCCACAATCTATCTGCAGATACACTTTTAAATTTGGACAAAATAGTTCAAGGAGATGTTTTAATTACTGGTAATGATAAAGATGCTAAAAAAATAGTTGGAGAATTATCAGAAGAAATTAGCTCAGTACGTTCAGTTGATGCCGGACCATTAAGATATTCCAAATATGTTGAATTATTAACTGTTTTATTAATTGGAATAAATAGTAGATATAAATCCCATTCTAGCCTTTCAATTACTGATATTAATATATAGCAATATAATTTAGAAAATTAATTATGCAAGAACAAATAAAAATAATAGGTATCCCAAACTTTCCAATAGTAAAAAATAATGACAGTTTGTTAGATATAATAATTAATAAAATTGAGGAAGAAAATATAAAGCTTGATGATAATGATGTACTAGTTATCACTCAAAGAATTTGTTCCATCGCAGAAGGTAGAGTCAAAAATCTCAATAATTTTAAACCAAGACAATTTGCAATTGATTGGGCAATAAAATATAAAAAAGACCCTAGATTAATCGAGGCAGTGCTACAAGAATCAAAAAGTATTATTAGAAGTCAAAATGGCTTACTAATTACAGAAACTAAACATGGATTTATCTGTGCAAATTCAGGTATAGATAACTCAAATGTAGAAGGTGTCGAGAATATATGTTTATTACCAGAAGACCCTGACAAAACATGTCGACAAATCAGAAATAAAATAAAAAAAAATTTAAATAAAGATATTGCTGTTATTATGACTGATACTTTTGGAAGACCATGGCGCATGGGACAAACCAATATTGCAATTGGCGTAGCTGGAATCAATCCAATTAATAGCTATGTTGGAAAACAAGATATTTTTGACAGAACACTAAATTTTACTGAAATTTGTATAGCAGACGAAATAGCCGGTGCAGCAGAATTAATTATGGGTAAAACGAAGAAAATTCCAGTAGCAATACTTAAAGGATACAACTACAATTCTGATGCAGACTCAATTGCAAGTGTAATAAGAGATAAAAATAGCGATCTATTTAGATAAAAGTCATGAAAAAAGATATAACAAAGATCATTACTAGCCAACTCCAAGATGAGAAAGATCCACGCTTCACTTTTTGGCTTTTAGTGCCTGGCATATTTTTTACATTCATTTGGTCCTTATGGATAGCTGTTAATCATACAGAAAACCAGTTATCTATATTCTTATTTAATCTATTTTGGCCAGGAATAATAATATTTAGCCTCACAAGTATCATTGCAATCTTGGGCTGGCAATTGGATATTGACTAATGATTTACATAGTCGTTGGAAATGAAGAATTCTTGATTAAAGAAAAAGCTAAATCAATAATATTAGATACAGAAATAATAGATAATCTAAATGTTGATCGCATTGACGCCGAAAAATTAAAATTTCATGAACTACTTTCTAATTTAAATACTTTATCGCTATTTAATGAACAAAAAATTTCAGTCGTTGAAAATTTCTTTTCTAACTTTAATAAAAAAAACAAAAAAGATGACTTAAAGAAATTTTACGACCAACTTTTAGAAATCCCATCAAATTCAATAGTCATTTTTACTGAATATCCTAAAGAAAATAAAAGAAGCTACATAGCAGATTATCTTACCCCATCTAATCAAATCTTCAAATTAATTGCACATAATGAGAAAATAAAATTCTTTGAACTAAATAAGTTAAAAAATTTTGGAAATAATAATGAAGTGGAAAGATGGTTTCAAGAAAAATGTAAAAACTCATCTATTAAAATTGAAAATCAAGCTATCAAGGAGCTTGTAAGCTTAAAAGGAAATAATCTACGATCTTTATCAAATGAAATTAATAAACTACATTCATTTTCAAAAGGCAGCACTATCACAATGAAGCATGTCAAAGAACTAACAAATGAATGGAAAGAATACAATATATTCCCAATTATTGATTCAATAGTGAATGGAAAAGGTAGACAAACAGAAAAAGAAATGAATGCAATGATATTAAAAGGAGATATATCTAGGCAAGAAATTTTTTATAGAATTGCAAGACAAACATCTGTGTTTATTAAAGTTGCAGAATGCAAATCATTACCAAAATCACAAATTTCTGAAAAAGTTGGCATACATGGTTATAGGCTACAAAAAATTATGGACCAAATCCAATATGATATGGAATACTATAAGAGAAATTTAGAAACCATTAAGTCTTATGATATGAAATTGAAATCGGGAGTTATTAATGAACAAATAGCATTAGATTTACTCATTAATGATTTAAATTAAATAACTACCAATTTCTTATTGATGTCACTAATCGACCTTGCACATTAAAATCATTTGGCTTAACAAAAAAAGCCTTCATCCTTTTATTCATTGGTTCTAATTTAATCTTGTTATCTAATTTATAGATTCTTTTAAAAGTTGTTGCATTATCAGATTTAATCCAGACTGCTACCATATCACCATTATCAAATTGATTTGTTTTCTCTAAAATTATAATATCACCGTCCTGAATTAAAGCATCAATCATTGAATTACCTTTAATCTGTAAAGCAAATAAGTCAGATTTAGTACCTACCTGTTCACGTGATAACTCTATTGAATTTGAAAAATTATCTGTCACGCCTTCTTCAGGTAGGACAATAGGCTTACCTGCTGCAATTTTACCAAGTAAAGGAATACGAACAGTATGAGATCGCATGTTATTGGTCCCAAGTAATTCGATACCTCTAGAAATTTCTTTATCACGTCTAATAAGTCCTTTTTCTTCCAGTTTCTTTAAATTGTAGTCGACAACAGATGTAGAAGAAATATCACAGTGGTTCTGTATATCACGTATGGAAGGTGGATAGTCTTTTTCAAGAATAAAATCTTTTAAAAAGTTAAATATTTTGCTCTGCTTAGAAGTTAAATCCATAAATTCTCATTTCTTTACAAAAAAAACAACACATATGTTCTAATACATATATATTATGCTAATGCAACTTAACTTAAAACGCAAGTACAATAAGTAACTAGCTATTATAAAATATAATAACTTTGAGAAAGGAAAAAATAATGGCACCTAGCGGGTTAGAAGATTTATTTGGGAATGAAGTTTCAGATGGGCCGAATGTTGAAGAAGGTGACTTATTGCGGGCAATGGTTATTGCAGGACATCCAGATGACTCTGATGTAGGCGCAGGGGGGATAACTGCTAAGCTAGCTGCAGCAGGATGGGAAGTAAGAATCGTTGTTGCTACAGATGGCTCAAAAGGCTCCAGTGAAGAAAATGTTAATCAAGAAGAATTGATAAGCAAAAGAATTATTGAACAAAATAATGCATCAAAGCAACTTGGTGCTAAAGATGTACGATTCTTAAATTTTGTTGATGGAGAGCTAGAATATAACAGAACATTAATTGAGAAAATTACAAAAGAAATAAGAATTTTTAAGCCATATGCTGTTTATACCCATGATCCTGAAGCAATCATAATTAATAATTCATTTGTAAGTCATAGCGATCATCGTGCTACAGGACTAGCAACAGTTGACAGTGTTTATCCAACTGCCAGAGATAGATTAAATTTTCCTGACCATTTAGAGGAAGGTCTAGAAACGCACAAAGTACGTGAGCTCTTTTTGTGGGGAACTAACCAATCAAATCTTGAAATTGATATCTCTAATTTTTTTGAAAAGAAAATTGATGCTTTAAAGGAACATAAGAGCCAATTTGATTTTACGGAAGAAATGCAGAATAGATTCTTAGAACGATGGAAAAATGAAGAGGGCAAATACACTGAAAAATTTAGAAGAATTGTTTTTCATAGATGAAAATAAATAATCTGAGCATAAAATTTTGTCCTGAATGTGGTACTAAGCTTATTAAGCAAGTATCAGCAGGTCAGCCAAATCAATGTCAAAATTGCAATAAGCCTATCTATCTAGATCCTAAAGTTGCTGTGGGTGGCGTAGTTATTAATGATAAAAAACAAATCTTACTTGTAAAAAGAAACACAGAGCCAAATATTGGTGAATGGTCATTCCCTGCAGGCTTTATGGATCCAGGTGAAATTATTGAAAATGCTTTAAAAAGAGAGGTTTTAGAAGAGACTCAAATAGATATAGAAATAAAAAAATTAATTGGCGTATATAGTTCAAATGATGAGCAAGTCATATTTATTGCCTTTTTTGCCCATGCTCTTTCAAAATCTTTATCGATTAGCGATGAAATCCAAGAAGCAAAATTTTTTGCGCTCGCCAATATACCAAAACTTGCTTTTGAACATGATAAAAAGATTATTAGAATAGCTCAAGATATCATAGAAAATAATGAACAAGACAATGGAAAAATTTTTAACTTATCTCTACTACAAAAGCGCGGGATTGAAGCAGAAGTATTAATTCCATTCATTCGTAACTTAGAACAAGAGATTGGCAAAGAACAGGCGCATCAGTTGGCCCGAATAGCAATAAAAGAGATCGCAAAAAAACAAGGAAGGGAATTTTCTAAAGCAGTATTGAGAGATGACTTAAAAGGATTCCAAACAATTCAAGAAACTTGGTCAGGAGCAGATGATGATATTACATATGAGGTACTTAATGAGACAAAAGATCAATTTAATTTTAATGTAACAAGGTGCAGATTTGCTGAAATGTATAACGAACTTGGTGCGGAAGATTTAGGTTATATTCTTTCATGTGGTAGAGATTTTTCATTATCAGAAGGTTACTCAGAGAAAATTGAACTATCTAGGACACAAACAATAATGCAAGGGGCTAAGTTCTGCGATTTTAGATACAAGAAAGTGAATTAAAATTTAACATTTTCAGAAGTTTTATATGCAAAATAAAATAAAATACAAGAAATTACAGACATTAAACTGTAGATAACAAATGGAATCGCATACGAATTAGTTATATCAAACATCCAACCACCTAAAATTGGTGCGACAATTTGTCCGCCAAAAGCAAAAGCTAATACCAAGCCAGAAATAGCACCATAATGTTTTATACCAAACGTCTTTGTCAAAATTAATGCCTCCAACATTGGGACAAAAATACCCCCACCACCCCAAAGTAAAACAAAAGCAATTAAAAAAATAAACTTCGTAGAAAAAACAATAGTTAGCATAGCAAGCCCTTGCAAAAGCCCTACTAAGATTGCTAAAAAGAAAATATTATTAATTCTATCAACTAAAAGACTACCTGGAATACGACCTAATGCTCTAATTAAAGAGCTAACACCAAGAAAAATAGCTGCATTAGTAATACCTTCATTTAATAAAAAATCTAACCCAAGTAAATTAACTGCACCTTGACCCATGAAGAAAAAAACAAATCCAATTGTAACAATCCAAAATGTTAATGTTTTTTTAGCAGCATCCAGGTTCATGCCTGTTAAAGCTTGTTCATCATCTAAATTGTTAGATGACCCAACTGATAAAAGTCCACACTCTTTAGGTTGGTCTTTTATTAAAAACAATGCAAAAGAAATATTGAATAAAGGAAATAAGATACTTGCTGAATATAATGTAAACTGCCAGGAATATAATTCTGTTAAGAATGTGAAGAATGGAAGCATAACGCCTCCTAAGCCTAAGCCAGTTGTCACTAAGCCTAACGCAGCACGTCTGTGTGTTACAAACCACCTTGTAATCAGCCAACTAAATGTTATTGGCAGTACGAATGGTCGTGCAACACCAACAATTAACCATCCAACTAAAACAATATAGATATTTGGACTACTTGCAGTCACTATAAATCCTAATGATGCAATTAAGCTGCCAATTATTAAAGATTTTCTCGCACCGTGCTCATCCATAAATCTTCCAATAGAAGAGCTACACACAGCTGAAAGAGCTTGCCCTGCAGTAAAGCATAGAATGACGGGCAATCTACCGATAGAAAAATATTCAGCGATTTCTGGAATATAAACAGCTATTGCCCAAAACATATAACCAGCTGCAAGCATATTAGATATAATTCCTATAACAACAACGACCCAAGCATAATGCACAGGCACATGCTTAATAAGGAATTTGATCATATCTTGCCTTTTTTTGTGGTATCACTTATCTTTATTAAAGAAAGCTTAGCAACTCTTAATCCATCCATGGCTTTTACGGATAATTCAAAAGAATCAATGAATATTTTGTCATTTACTCTTGGAATTTTTCCATAATTCTCTATAAAATAACCGGCTACAGTCTTTGCTGCAGTATCACTTTGTTTCATATCTATCTTCTGAATCAACACATCAATCGAATCAAGCCCATCTAAAATTGTTTCTTTCAAATTAGTTCTAGTTGCTTGTTCATATTTCTGATATTCAAAACCATCTTTAATTTCTCCAAAAATCTCATCAATTACATCCTGAAGTGTAACAATGCCATCAGTACCACCGTATTCATCAACGACAATTGCAAACTGTGTATTCCTTTGTCTCATTTGTACAATTAATTCATTCAAGTCTATTTGAGCTGGCACAATCAATGATTCTCTAATATTTAGCTTCCAATCATCAATTGAAGGTGAAGCATATAGATCACGAACATGCAAAACACCAACTATATTATCTAAGTCATTTTCAAATACTGGATATCTAGAATGACGATACTTGAATATTAAACTTTGAATATCATCCAGACTAGAATGTCTAGAAATAGCAATCATCTCTGTTCTAGGAATCATTACATCTACAATATTTAATTCACTAAATCTTAATACTTTATTAAGTAATATCTTCTCATCAGGATGCAATATTCCAGCATCAGCACTAGCTTGAATTAATAAGCCAAGTTCATATTGATTAATATTTGTATGCTCAATGGGAGATCTCTCCACATTAAACAAACTTAAGAATTTCCATCCACTTTCATTTAATAAAATAATAAATGGCTTGAAAATAATTCTAAACAATCGCAACGGTGTTGCTACAAACAAAGCTGTCCTTTCAATGTATTTTAAAGCATATCCCTTTGGCGCTAATTCACCAATAATGACATGCATTGCAGTAATAATAGCAAACATAATCAATATACTGAATCCATGACTTTCAAAGCCATTAAAATGATTACTCAATATGCGATGTAACCCATTTTCTCCATACCATCCTAAGGCCAAACTAAAAATTGTAATACCAAGCTGGCATGCAGCTATATATGAATCAAGATGATTTAATGCATCCATCAAGGCATTAGCACCTGGTTTATTTTCTGATTGCATTTGCTGAACTCTAGTTTTTCTAATAGAAACTAAAGCAAATTCAGCAGCAACAAAAAAACCATTGCCTATAACTAAGAGGAGTAATACCAAGATAACTAAAAGAATGTCAATCATTTTTATAATTTCATATTATTAATAGAATAAGATACCGATAAATAAATTATTCAACTATCAATATTATATTACTTTCACGGATTACTAAATCGTTATTCCCAATACATTGGATAATTCTCTAAGAGTAGGTATAGCAGTTTTATGTTCTAATTCACCAGCTAGAATTTTATCTGTAATCTCGAAAATTACTTCTAAGGCTGAAACTGTATCAAAGTCTTCATCCATTGCGTCCATAAATGAATTTCTAAAAGGCTGTACTGCGAGTTGATCAGGTGGCCCACCAACCTCATTCACTGCCTTTATCAGTAAGTCATTTTTTAAAGAAAAGGAATGCAGAATTTCCTCATTAAATTCTATACCAGATCTATAATGATTGCTTAACAAATACATTCTAATAGTATTACTTGAAAATCCTTTTTCAATTAAATCACTTACTCTAATTAAATTACCTAAAGATTTAGACATTTTTTTACCATCAATATTCAAAGAACTAACATGCATCCAATTTTTACAATAAGGCGCAATCCCAGTAAATGATTGCGATTGTGCAACTTCACATTCATGATGAGGAAAAATAAGGTCATAGCCACCACCATGAATAGTTACTTGGTCTCCAATAATTTCATTAACCATGGTAGAGCACTCAATATGCCAGCCTGGTCGTCCATATGACCAGGGAGATTCAAAAGATGCCTCTTGAAAAATTTCTGGCTGCCATAACAAAAAATCCAATTTATCTCTTTTAAGATGTTCCGGTTCTTCAGGCATAGTGTCCGTTCGCTCAAGTTGTCGTAGATCTTCTGTATTTTTATTAATTAAATGACCAAAATTACTAAACTTAGTATGATCAAAGAACACATGGCCATTAGCAACATATGCAGTATCTAATTTTATAAGTTGTTCAATTTGTGTGATTATTTGAGCAATAAACTCTGAAGATAAAGGAAATTTATCCGGCCTAAGTACATTTAATGAATCCATTTCATTAAGATATATGTTGTGATTCATTTCAGTTAATTCAGCAATGGATATCTTGTTTTCTTTAGCTTTTTTTATCATACCATCGTCTATATCAGTAATATTTTGTATGTGATGAATTTCATAACCACAAAACTCTAAATATCTTCTTACAGTATCAAAAAAAACGTATGTAAGCGCATGACCTAAGTGGCCAACATCATAGGGTGTTACCCCACATACATACATATTAATTAAAGTATTTTTCTCAAATTCAAAAGGTCTAATCTGTCTTATAATCGGATCGTATACTTTTAACATTCATTACCTCATATTTTTCTCCAAGTTAACAATGCGAACATATCAATAATAATTCAGTTTAACTCTGAGATCTAAAAAAAATTACAATTATTATTCAATTGGAATGAATAAAGAATGTCTTTCTTTACCATCAACTGAAGCAGATTGATGTCCTTTACCATGAATATCTTCTACTAGAAATATTTCACCTGCCATTATTATACGTACTTCTCCGTCACTTGCCGTTATTTTCACTGCTGCGTCTAGATTAACGATATATTGGCGTCTCGGAGCAGGATGCCAATCTAGGTCATATGCGCCAATTGTACGTCGAAAAATTATTCCATTAGCAGGCATTCTTTCTGACAGCTGACTATAACCTTTATCTTCTGCCCATTCAATTTCAATATCTCTGAAGTGTGACTCACCATGATCATCGGCGTAAAGGTTATGTATATGCATTTCGATTTTCCTTTTCTTACTAATATATTGCTGATTATTTTTTTAACTTTTTTGATTTAACAATGAACAATGACAATTATTCTAGAAACAGTATTAGAAGTTTTTACTATTAACATGCTATTACATTAATAGTATGGGGTGGGTGGAGGGGATTGAACCCTCGATCTCCAGGGCCACAACCTAGCGACTTAACCACTCGTCCACACCCACCATAAAAGATGATTATCACATTACTACAGCTATCAGTAAAGAATAAACAAAATTAAACTTCTATGAAAGCTCACTATATTTACCTTGATAATACACCAAAGGCTTTAAAGATTCTAATTCTAAACTAAAGTTAGTAACTTCTCCAATAACAATAGAATGATCTCCACCAGGAAACCAATCTACTACCTTGCATTCTGTCCAGCCAATTGTATCTGATAAAATTGGGCTACCATTTTGACCAATTGCATACTTAAAATTGCCCATTAAATTTTTTTGTTCATCTGAAGAACTAGCAAAAAATTGCGATGCATCTTTTTGATTTTCTGATAAAAAGTTTACAGAAAATAAACCAACATCTTTTAAAACTTTATGTGAGCTAGCTTTTTTTGCAATACAAACAAGTAATAACATAGGATCAAGCGATACTGATGTAATTGAGTTTGCAGTTATGCCTCTTGGTTCATTATCAAAAGTCACTCCTACAACTGTAATGCCCGTAGGAAAATTACCAAACAAACTTCTAAATTGCTCGACACTATTATTAGACATAATCCCAAACTCCTAAAAAATCCTTTAAATCAATTAAAGTTTCTCTTAAATAATGTAACAGTTTATACTTAATAATATTATTGTATGTCTTTTTTATATAATTAGCGTATAAAAAATCTACCTTTTTAAGTGATACAAAATGAATGAAAATCAAAAGAATAAAATGGGTCTGACTAAGCTGAATCAAGACCCCGCATTACCTACTGGTATTTGGTTAACTGCTATAACGGATTTATTGGGCTTTCTTTGATATCTGACTCTTGCAACAATTTTATTAAATTATCTTGTAGCTTTATGTAATCTTGAACGTAAATCTTGAACTGAAATATTATTCTCTTCGTTCCATTTACTGGCTGTTAATGCCTGTCCAGTCAGATCATTATTTGTTCCATTAACAAGATGTAACACTAAATCATCACAAATATTAACAGGTAATATTCCATCTAATTTTGGCTGTTCCATTTTTCCTAAAAATTTTTCAGAACTATTTGTCAGACCACCAGGTGCTACTGAATTACAAGAAATATTTTGTTTGACATTTTCTAAAGAAACAATTTGCATCATAGCTTCCATAGCAAATTTTGATGCACTATAAGGACCGTATTGCTGATAAGCCCTTCTACCCAATCCTGAGGATATCATTACGATATGGCCATGCATTTGATTACGCATAACCGTCAATGTTTCTCTCGTAAAATAAAAAACTCCATTTAAATTGATATCCAATATTGTTTTCCAATTATCTGAATCCATATTATGTATAAATCGATCATCTGAATTTTCAATATAGCGCATACCAACTGCAGCATTATTTACTAAAATATCTATAGATGAAAATTCACTTGATATACTATTTATAGTATCTTTGACAAAGTTCTCGTCACTTTGATCACCAATAAAGCCTATTGCATTTACACCTAAATTTTTAATTTCATTTATTGAACTATCCACTTCCTTTTTTGTTCTCCCAATTATAGATATATTACATTTCTCATTCGCTAATTTTAAAGCAATTGACTTACCAATTCCCCTACTCCCACCAGTTATAATTGCAAGTTTGTCTTCTAGTAAATTCATTTTACCTCTTTCATATGAAATGAATATTAATGGCTTACATTTATTAAAGCATAAAGCGATATAATAACTCAACAGGATAAAACAATGCTAGAAAAAATTTTGACAAAAACTATTCCAATTGAAAAAGAAAACAAAAGTTTAATTGAAGATTTATATACGGTCATTGATGATGAAGCTGATCTCAAATTTGATAATGCATCTCGGATGATGTATTCAACCGATGCATCAATTTATCAAATGGAGCCTATTTGTATCATATTCCCAAAAAATGCCTCAGCAGTCAGTAAAATAGTTGAAATTGCCAATAAACATAATGTCCCAATTGTTCCTAGAGGGGCCGGTACAAGCTTAGCAGGGCAAGCAATCAATAATGGAATAATGATTGATTTCAGTAAATATATGAATAATGTTATTGAGGTGAATACAAAAGAGAAATGGGCAAAGGTTCAGCCTGGTATAGTAGTATCAGAATTTAATAAAATACTAGAACCATATGGTTTACAATATGCAATAGATACATCTACAAAAAATCGTGCAACAATTGGTGGTGGTATTGGAAATAATTCCTGCGGTACGCATTCAATAATTTATGGTAAAACTATTGACCAAGTTCAACAATTACAAATGGTTTTATCAGATAGTACAATAACTACTTTTGAAAATATTAATTACAAAGATTTATCTACAAAAACAAAACAGAACAAATTAATTACAGGGATATATCAAGAGCTACCAAAAATTGTAGAAAAATACAATAAAGAAATTCAAACACGATTTCCAAAAATAGACAGGAGAGTCTCTGGATATAACCTAGACGCATACGCGCATGAACAACATACTGGGAATGAAAAGAAATTATTTACAATTCTTAATAAAGATGAACCTCTAGATCTTACTAAAATTATAGTTGGGTCTGAAGGAACATTAGGTATTGTCACAGAAGCAAAACTACGTTTAGTTGATCTACCTAAATACAAAGCTTTAGTTGTATCTACCTACAATTCAATCATTGACGCCGCAGAAGCTACAAATAATTTACTAGAATTCGCACCAGCTGCGATTGAATTAGTTGATAAAAATATTATTCATGGATGCATAGAGAATCCAGGCTTTAGACATCTTGTAGATTTCTTAGAAGACAAACCAGAAGCAATGTTAATAGCTGAATTTTTTGGTGAGACTAAAGATTTACTGCAAGAAAAAATTAATGCTGTTTCATTAAATCAAAGCAGGAATAAAAATATCAATCAAATACTAAAAGTTACTGATTTATCTAAGCAAGATAATATTTGGAAAATGAGACAAGCTGGCCTTGGTCTTTTGATGAATATTAAGGGAGATGCTAAACCACTTGCATTTGTAGAAGACACAGCAGTAGCACCGAAGGATTTACCAAAATTTTTATTTGACTTTCAAAAAATTATTGATGAACATCATACAACTGCAGGATTTTATGGACATGCAAGCGTAGGATGCTTGCATATTAGACCAATGATTAATATTAAAAAATCTGATGAACTCACAAAAATGCACAGCATCGCTGAAAAAGTTGCAGACTTAGTTTTACAATACGATGGATCACTTTCTGGAGAGCATGGCGATGGCATTTTAAGAGGAGTATTCACAGAAAAAATGTTTGGAAAAGAAATTACGCAAGCATTTAGAGATATAAAAAATATTTTTGATCCAAATCAACTTATGAATCCTGGTAAAATTATTGATACACCAAAATTTTCAAGTAATCTTAAAATTTCACCTACAAGAAATATGTTAAATCCGGTAACCAAATTAGATTTTAGTGATGAAGAGAGCTTTAGCAGTCTTGTTGAACAATGTAATGGGCAGGGAGCATGTAGAAAATTTGAAGGAGTTATGTGTCCATCATATATGGCTACAATGGATGAAGAGCATTCGACAAGAGGTCGCGCAAATTTAATTAGAGAGTTACTAACAGACACAAGCGATCAAAATACACTATTAGATAATAGATTAATTGAAGCACTCGATCTTTGCGTTGGTTGCAAGGCATGCAAGATTGAATGTCCATCACAAGTAGACATGTCGAAATTGAAAACTGAGATCATGCATCAATATCAACAAAAAAATGGTACGTCTTTGCGAACGAAACTTTTAATTAATATTAATAAACTAGCAAAAATTGGAAGTCATTTTCCAAAATTAGCTAATCTTCTAGCAAATAATCGTTTATTGAGAATCAAAGTACATTTTTTTCTAGGTATCCATAAGAATGCCAAGCTTCCAAAATTAACAAGAGAGACTTTTTATAAATGGTCAAAGCATAACAATCAGTATATATCGAATAAAAAAGTACTACTATTCATTGATACATTTACAAATTATTTTGATCCAAGTATAGGAAAAGCTGCCGTAAAATTAATCAACTCACTTGGCTATGAAGTAGAAATTGCAGAGCAACAATTCTGCTGTGGACGCCCTGCTATATCAAAAGGCCAACTCAATCTTGCAAAAGAGTTAGCAGAACATACAGTAAAAGAACTACGGATATATTCTGAAAAAAATACCTCAATAATTTTTCTTGAACCTTCATGTTTTTCAGCTATTCAAGATGACTACAAAAGTCTAATTGATATGAAACAACATGAGAAAATTATAAAAAATTCTATGCTATTTGAAGAATTTATTATTAAGCATGAACAAAGTCATCCTGGTTCTTTAAAATCAATTTTAAATATTGATAATGATTCTGTTGCTATCCATCCTCACTGTCATCAAAAAGCATTAGGTAAAGGAAATATTACATCTGAATTACTAAACTCGACACTAGGCATAGATGCTTATCAAATTGAATCAACTTGCTGCGGAATGGCAGGTTCTTTTGGAATTGAAAAAGAGCATTATGAAATCTCAAAAAATATTGCCGAACTAGGTTTAATCAATCAAATCAATCAGCTTAATAATACTAAAACGATTGTAACAACAGGTACCTCATGCAGGCAACAAATCTTACAACATGCAAATATACAAAGCATGCACCTTGCAGAATATTTATCAAAAAAAATTAAATGATTTAGGATGAACCTATTAATCAAATATCAATTCAATTAACAAGATTATCAATAGGATTATTTTGGGCATCATTATATTTATATGTACCAGTATTACCAATTCATGTAGAAAATATTACTGGAAATTTAGAAATTGTTGGAATAATTCTAAGTGCATATGCCATCGCTCAATTAACTCTCAGAATACCAATTGGACTATTAGCTGATAAGATTGGTAAAAAAAAATTAAGCTTAATTGCAATTTTTTTATCTAGTGCTGGTGCAGTATTACTGATGTTTTCAAGTACTGGGATCACACTATTTTTATCTAGGACATTAACTGGGCTTGCAGCCGCAGGGTGGGTACCAATCAGTGTGTTATATAGCTCGTATTTCAAAGATGATAATGCAGACCGCTCAATGTCACAAGCAGTAATGATAAATTCAATTGGCTTACTAAGTTCTACATATTTTGGTGGACTCATAGCTGAAAATTATGGAATAGACACTGTATTTATTATCTCTGCTATTTTTGGAGTCATTAGTGGTGTATGCATGCTTTTCAGTCAGGAGCCTCATCAAATTAATGTCAAACCTCAGAAAATTTCATTAAAAAAAATAATTAATAAAAGATTATTAGGAATTTGCGCAACTGGATCATGTTTATTTTATTTAACATTTTCTACTATTTATGGCTTTATACCTATTTACCTTACAAATATTGGCGCATCAGAAACTATGATTGGCGTAACAATATCTTTATCGTTAACAGCATCACTGATTGGTGCTGGCTCTTTACCAAAGATTAATCAACTAATGAATAATAGAAAGGCAATATTATTTACATGGATTCTTATGATTACAACAACTATTTTCACTCCAATATTTCATACATTAATCATCATCATTCCATTACAGTTCATTGGTGGTTTTGGAAGAGGGATTATGACAGCACTATTAATGTCTCTAGTAATTAAACAATCAAATTATCAAAATAGATCTACTTCAATGGGAATATATCAATCACTATATTCAGTAGGTATGTTTCTTGGGCCTTTCGTATCTGGGATTATTGCAGGAATGATCGGAGTAGAGAGTATTTTCTATTTTGCAGCTTTAATATGTTTTATTGGTATGATTATTGGAATGTTCATTACAGATACACTTGAAATAAATGAGATCAGAAATTAACTTAACTAAGTAATTGAATTTTAACAAAGAGGATTTTATGAAAATAGCTATTACAGGTTCGACTGGTTTAATTGGAAGAACATTATCAAAAAAATTATCAAAAAATGACCATGAAATTTTAAATATAACAAGAGGTGACCATAATAAAGAAGATGTCATGTGGGATCCATCTAATGAATGGATTCAAGAAGGTCTTTTTGAAGGAGTTGATGTAATTATTAATTTATCAGGACAAACGATTGGTGGACGACTCACTAACAATGCAAAGATAAATATCTACCAATCTCGTGTAAATCTCACGAATCTACTCGTCAAAGAAATCATAAAATATCCTCAAAAACCAAAACATCTTATAAGTGCTTCTGCGATTGGTTATTATGGTAATCGATATAATGAAGAAATCTTTGAAAATTCATCACCTGGCTCAGGTTTCTTGGCTACTTTGCCTATTGAATGGGAAAAGGCTGCTAATGCAATTGCTACACACGGAGTAAAGGTCACAAATCTACGTACAGGATTAATTATGACTAATAAGGGTGGATTTCTAACAAAGCCAATTATTCCTGGTTTTTCATTATTAACTTTGTTCAAATTAGGCATTGCTGGCAAGCTCGGTAATGGTAAGCAATGGATGTCATGGATAAGCCTTACTGATGCAGTCAATGCAATTGAATTCATCATAAATAATGAAGTAGAAGGTCCTGTTAATTTAGTGAGCCCAATTCCAGTAACTAACTATGAATTTACAAAAACTTTAGGAAAAGTAATTCGTAGACCGACAATTATACCTGTTCCCGGCATGCCTTTAAAAATGATATTTGGTGAATTTGCAAAAGATGGCTTACTAGGTGGACAAAAAGCTTATCCGAAAAAATTAATTGATAATGGATTTGAATTCAAATATTCAAAAATTAAAGAAACACTTGATTTTGAATTATTTAATTAGATGACGCAGATTCTAATTTTGAAGGCCACCAATTCTTATCTCCCAATTTTGAAACAATTGCTGGAACAATAATCGTTCTTGTAATAAAAGTATCCATAATAACACCGACTGAAACTGCAAAACCTAATTGAAATAAATCAATCAGCGGCAATGTCATAAAAACAGCAAAAGTGCCAGCTAATATTAAACCGGCTGAAGTGATAACACCGCCAGTTACAGATATGGCATCCTTGACTGCAATATCTAATGGTTTCTTTTGAGCCTCTTCTTTAATTCTAGACATTACGTAAATATTATAATCAACACCCAATGCATTTAGGAAAACAAAGACATAAAATAATGTGCCTGGACTAATTCCTGAATGACCAAAAACATACTCAAAGAAAATCAGTGAAATACCTAAGGTTCCAGCAAATGTAACAAGAATGGTTAAACATAAATATATTGGAGCAACTAAAGAACGTAGTAAGATAGCAAGAATAATTGCAATAGATAAAAGAACTAAAGGTAATACAATCAAATTATCTCTATTAATAGCAGTTCTAGTATCTGTTGCTTCTGCAGTTTCACCACCATATGCCATATATGTCGAAGTAAGTTTTAATTCATCAAGTGAATTTTTTGATATATTACGCAGTTCATTTATTGAATTTAAGGAGACAGATGAAAAAGGATTGTCATCGAAAACAATATCAAATCTGAAAACCTTTGTATCTTCAGACATAAATCTTAATGCACTATTTTTAAGATATAAATTATTTTGATTATTAATATCAGTAAAAAAAACAGCATTGATATCATTTTTGTCAAAAGGACCATTTATGCCAAAAGGCCTTGATATTGTCGAAACATCGGCAACATTAGGATGATTATAAATATCCACCGCAATTTTATCAATAATATTTATGCTTTCCTTATTAAAATCATCTTTAGTTACAAGATATGCATAAGAAGGAGAAATCTCACCAGCAGGAAAACCATTTCTAAGCATTTGAAAGCCTTTTACTGATTCGGTTTCTGCTGGCAAACTTGCTAATGAATCATAATTAGGATTATAGAGAAGTAAGCCAGAAGATAGAATTGCTAATACGGCAATGCTTACAGATATAACTTTCATAGGTCTTTCTAATACCCATGCAGCAATAACACCATAGACTCGCTTCTTAATAACTGGATTATCCTGATATCTTGGGATAATTGGCCAAAAAGAAAATCTACCTAATATCAATAACAATGCAGGAACAAAAGTAATTGCTGCAATCATCATAAGAAATAATGCAATTGCTAAAATTGGACCTAGTGCAGAAGAACTACCTAAACTGGCCAATAATAAAATTGCTGATGCAACTAAAATTGTACTTCCAGAAGATAAAACAGCTGGCCCAACAGCTTTAACAGTGATGTTCATTGCTTCATGTTTATCTTTATATTTTAATAATTCTTCTCTATATCGTGAAGAAATGAAGAGACAGTAATCTGTGCCTGAACCAAAAAGAATAATTGTCATAATGCCTGTAGCTTGTCCATTAACATTGATGCCAAATTGTTTCAATATTAATGCACCTACGGCACCTGCAACAAAATATACAAAACTTACAGCAATTAATGGTATAAATGGAATCACTGGAGATCGATAAATAATAACTAGCAATACTAAAACTAGTATTGCACTAGCAAGTAACAAAAAAACGTCGATAGTAGCAAACACTGCGACTAAGTCACTGATCAAACCCCCAGGGCCACCTACATTAATTGCTAAATTCTCAGTTCTATATTGATGCGCATATTCTCTAATGTCTTTTACTAAATTAGTAAACTCGTCTGAGCTAGGTTCACCAATTAAATTGACTATCATATTCATAGTAGTACCATCAGGTGAAATTAATTCAGAACTTGCCGCAGGTACATTATAAATAGAGATTACTCCACCAACAGAATCAGGTAACTGATCTGAGGCTAACCACCTATTAATATTTTCCCCTGATTGATAATCATCTTCAGAAAGACCATTTTGATTAGCAAATATTATCATTAGAGGTATACCATCAGATGGAAAAGCCTCGCGAGATACTTCTAGTGCTAGAGTTGAATCAGCGCCTTTAGGTAAGAAACTAGAAGCATTATTTTCTGTAACATCAATTAGCGATGGACCTAATGATGCCAAAAAAACTAATAGAAACCAAAGAGATACTGTGACCCATTTACCTTTTGCATCTGTAACAAAATTGGATAAAATCTTCATAATCAAATATTTTCTCTATGAAGAAGAGCTTAAACATAGTTTTCCTATAAGCTAGTGTGAATGTTTAAAAAAAATTACTATTTCTTTTATTAACCTCTAGGTAGACCAAGGCCTCTAGTTGCAATAATATTTCTTTGAATTTCATTAGCACCACCAAAGATCGTACGAACTACAGAGTGAGCATATTCACGAGTGAAATATGCGTCCATAGGTGCTTTACTTTCTTCCCATAAATTTCCATACAATCCAAAAACCTTTGTGCCAGTATTTGATAATCTTTGAGAAAGTTCAGAATTAAAAATTTTTGAAACAGATGCTTCATAGTTTGGAACAATTTCATTAGACTGCAATGAAACTATTCTAAATGAAAAATTAAAAAGTACTTCCGATTCAATATATCGATCAGAAATTGCATTACGAAATTTTTTTAAGCCATTAATAAAAACATCATTGACGGCATTCTTTGAAAATTCTATCAAATCTTCAATTCTTTTTCTTGTATGTACAGCACCTGAAATATTGGATCTTTCATAATCTAACAATGTCATAGCAACATACCAACCTCTATTTTCGGGTCCAATAATTTGCATCTGAGGCACTTCAACATTTTCATAGAATGTCTCATTGGTTGAATGCTCCCATGCCATATCAATAATTGGATTTACAGATAATCCAGGGGAGCTTTGATCCATGACAAAAAAACTAATACCTCTGTGTTTAGGCGCTTCTGGATCAGTTCTAAATAAACCAAATATCCAATTAGATTTGTGAGAGCGTGAGGTCCAAAGTTTTTGGCCATTAATTATATATTGATCACCATTTTTTTCTGCCCTAGCTTGCAATGAAGCAAGATCAGAACCAGCTCCAGGTTCTGAAAAACCTTGCGCCCAAAGCATTTCTCCAGATAATGTTGGTTGCAAGAAAGTTTTTTTCTGTTGGTCAGTCCCATGAATTAAAATAGTAGGACCAAGCATTGAAACTCCTTGACCGCCTACCGTTGGAGCATCGTGTAAAGCCATCTCTTGATGCAAGATAAATTGATCGATTGGTGAAAGACCAGCCCCACCATATTCTTTTGGCCAATGTGGTGCTACCCAACCTTTTTTTTGTAAAACTTCCATCCATGTTTTAGCAGATTTTTTTTGATCCTCATCACCTAAAACAAAAAAATTCTGCCAGTCACCAGCTTCTAATCCAGTAGGAGGTTTAGAATTTTTATAGTAATTTGGTAAATTGCTATCAATATAGCTAACGACTTCATTTCGAAATGTTTGTTGACTTATAGAATCAGACCAATCCACATCTTGCTCCAAAAAAATTAAAAGAACTTATCGACGACTAGCTAAGGAATAAAAAGATAACAAAACTAATAAAGTCACCAATCCAGCGATAATGATAGTTCTATTATTGGAACCTTCATCATTATTTTCAATTATAGTTTTTCCTTCGTTCATGGGCTTGATGACTGTTGTTGATTGTTTCTTAGTATTGTCGTTAGATGGCTTAACCTTAGAAGCACTCTCATTTGTAGAAGCTTGAGACATTGCAGATTTCTCTTTTGTTGCTTCATTAACCAAACTAGGTGTTGTTTTAGCTTCTTTCTCTTCTGTATCTTTTGGTTTTTCAGGAGGCCCAGGTAAAGCAGGATAAGCTTGCTGCTTTTTTGAATCAATATTATCATTATTGGAATCCTTTGATGATTCACCACTTTGTCCTGATTGATTGATTAAAGTTAAATTCAAGCCAGTTGCTGATTTTGGGGCACCACCTTTACGCCAAAGAATAGTTTCATTGGCCACTTGTCCATTTACCTTAAAACTGATTTTTGAACCTTCAAATGCACTGCATTCACCTTCATCAACATATGCTAAAAAAATATAACCAGTCGAACTGTTAGGTTCTACTAAGATTTTTGCTTCTTTACAATCTTGATCATTTACTAATATTTTGATATCAGCTGTTACACTAGAAGCAACACCAAAAACTGTCATGGGCGCTTGAGCATGTGAAATGGTCATTGAAAAAAAGAAAGAAAATAGTAAAGATAATAAAATTGAAAAACTAATAAATTTTATATTAATATTTAACATTGCAACTCTTTCTATTACATTAATCTACCAAAAAAATAAATTACAGTAAGTCTTCAAAGCAGGAAAAAATTAATTTTTTCTGACTATAGAATAAATAAAATCTAGAGTTAAAAAAGATACTGAAATCATAATGATTAATGTAGCATTCTGGCAAATAAAGGTACTGCAAGTATCTAACATGTTAGCTCCAAGTTAATTTTAGCATAGCATCTATAAAATTTGGCTCAAAAACAATTTAGTTCTATCCTCTTTAGGATTAGTAAAAAAATGTTCGGGAGTACCTTCTTCAACCAATAATCCTTCATCAAAAAAATAAAATCTGTCTGCAGCTTCTCTTGCAAAACCCATTTCATGGGTGACAACAATCATTGTCATTCCAGAAGCTGCTAGCTCTTTCATTACATCGAGTACTTCTTTTATCATTTCTGGATCAAGTGCCGAAGTTGGTTCATCAAATAACATAATCTTTGGTTGCATTGCTAATGCTCTTGCAATAGCAACACGTTGTTGTTGACCCCCTGATAATTGAGCAGGGAACTTGTCTGCCTGTTCAGGAATTCCAACTCTTTCTAAGAGCGGCATTGCAATTGACTCAGCTTCATCTTGTGAAATACCTTTAACTTTCTGAGGGGCTAGAGCTATATTTCTTTTTACTGTTAAATGTGGGAATAAATTAAATTGTTGAAAAACCATACCTACATTAGAACGAATAGTTTCTAAGTTTTTAATATCATCATTTAACTCGGTACCATCAACAATAATCTTACCGTCATCATGTTTTTCTAGTTGATTAATAGTTCGTATAAAAGTAGATTTACCAGAACCAGAGGGTCCTAATATAACAACAACTTCTCCTTCATGAACTTCCATTGATACACCTTTTAAAGCATAAAAATCACCGAACTTCTTTTTGACATTATCAGCTTTAATAATAATTTTATTACTCTTACTCATTTAGCCCTCCTGGTTTAATCCTAAATCTTTTTCAATGCTAAAACTTAATCTAGACATACCAAAAGATACAATCCAAAACAATAACCCTATAAACATATAAATTTCGTTATACTGTCCAATAAATTCAAATTGTGCCAATGCTGATTTTCCTGATCCTAATAATTCTCTGAATGCTAATCCTGCAGCTAATATTAAAGTAGTATCTTTCCATAAAGCAATGAATTGGCTTACTAATGCAGGTATAACTGCTCGAATAGCTTGAGGCAAAACAATTAATGAAGTGGTTTGGTATCCATTCATACCAAGTGCCTTCGATGCTTCAATTTGTCCAATAGCTACAGATTGAAGTCCACCACGAATGATTTCTGCTATATAAGCTGCAGTAAAAGCTGACAAAACAATCATAACTCTCAAAGCTATATCGACTTTATTTGCAAAGATATCAGGTAATAAATCAGGAATTACCAAATAAGCAAAAAATAACCAAGCTACTAACGGTGCTGCTCTAATGACTTCAATATAAAACGTACAAGAATATCTCACTACGGGTAATGAACTTGCTCGACCTATTGCAAATATAAGTCCAAAAATAAATCCAAAAATAATGCCTACCCAAGCAAGCATAATATTTAAAAAATATCCTCCCCATTTAGTAGTTTCTACGCCTCCAAAAATTTTAAGAAAAACTACAATTAAAGGCAAGGTAATTGCCCAACCTAAAATATTTAAAGTATTTTGGTTCAATTTAAAAATACGGTTTGCTGGTAAATTATAACCAATAAATAAACAAACAAGACTAAGTGCCAATAAAAATGTAATCATTATATTGTTTACTGGATTAATGAGAAAAAGGATAAATAAGATCAGGGGAGAAATATTAAATAAATGCTTAGTTTGAAATCTACTTATATTTTTGTAAGTAATGCCAGACATGAAGGCTACCCAAAAAATAGAAATCCATATCCTCCACTCAGCTTCTTTAGGAAAAGGCCCTAACAAAAGCAACCTAAGATTTACATCAACAACTTTCCAATCAGCAGAAATAAAAACAAAAATTGATAATGACCATACAAAATAAATAGTAAGACTCATAGCGCAAAAAGAGAGTAAAATATTTAACTTAGAAGAGAATAAATTTTTAATTAACCAACTATTCGAGCGAACTATAAAACTGTTCATTATCAATTCCCTACTAATGCAACTTTTTTATTGAAGTAATTCATAATAATTGAAATCAAAAAACTCATTGATTGGTAAGTGAGTATGATTACTATAAACATTGGTATCGCATGACCAGCTTTATTCATAATGATTCCACTAACTAGAAAAAGATCAGAATAACCAATAACAACTGCTAAACTTGAATTCTTCGTTAGATTAAGATACTGATTCGTTACAGGTGGAATAATAATTCTTAGTGCTTGAGGTAATATGATTAGCCTAAGGATTTGAAAGCTGTTTAGACCTAATGCTTGAGCAGCTTCAGTTTGTCCTTTAGGCAATGCTTGTATCGCACCTCTAACAATTTCTGCAATAAAAGATGCCGTATAAATTACTAGACCTAAAAGAATTGCTAAAAATTCTGTTGAAATAACAAAACCAGAAGTATAACTAACAACATTATTTGTTGATGTAGTAACAACTGGCCTGATAATATCAATTATTACACCGCCTTCAAAGAATAATATTTCCGGCAAAGCAGTGCCTCTATTTGAAATTAATACTATATCAAATATATTTATATATTCCTTAATAGTTGGTAGCGCAAGAGTAAATGACCACCAAAAAATAATCTGTAATAATAATGGAATATTTCTTATAACCTCCACATATGCAGTAGCAATCTTTCTTACTAGCCAATTACTTGATAGCCTTGCGACACCTACAAGAACTCCAAGCAATGTGGATAAAGCAATACCAACTATAACTAAACGAATTGTATTAAAGACTCCAGTCAAATAAGCATTAATCCGTGTATTTGTTGGTGAATAATCAGTTAACCATTGATTAGCAAGCGCAAATCCTGCTTCATTTGTTAAAAAATCAAAACCAAGTTCAAGTTTTGAAGCTTTAACAAATAAATAAATGCTAATTAATCCAAGCAAAATAAGATAAATGCCTTGTAGAGTATAGTTTCTTCTCTTATTTGTTCTAAAAAAGAAATCTTTGATCACAAAATACCTTAATAGTAATGTAGAAACAATAATAATAATGGCCACATAATTACATAGAAACTATATAACAATATGACCATTATTCATAAATTAAGAAAGCAGAAAATTACCTCATTGGTGGTGCATAAATTAATCCACCATTTTTCCATGAAGCATTTAAGCTACCTTCTCGAGCAAGACCAATTGGTTCAATAGTTCTAGCATATATTTCACCAAAATTACCAACTTGTGATATCACATCTTGCATAAAAGTGATTGAAATACCTAAATTGAATTCAGTTGGCTCTGCACCTGCTCCTAATAATCGAGCAACGTCCTTATTTTTAGGACTTGCTGCCTGTGCAGCAACATTAGAGCTATCAACGCCAAATTCTTCTGCTAAAATTGTACCAAGTACAACCCAGTCAACAATTTGTGACCATAATGGATCATCTTCTCTTGTTACTGGACCTAATGGTTCTTTAGATAGTGTATCAGGAAGAATCCTCAAAGCTGCGGAACCACCACCATCAGCAGGATAAGCACTTCTTTGACCAGCAAGGTTAGATTTATCACCTGTCCAGCCATCACATCTATCTTGTAAGAATGCTGCTTGTGACTCAGCGTCATTTTCCACTGCTAATGCAGTATATGACAAGCCCCTGTCAGCAAAGAAATCTTCCAAATTCTGCTCAGTAGTTGTCCCAGTTGTTACACAAATAGTACCACCATTCAAATCAGCAGTTTTTTGGAATGATGAAGCAGCCTTCACCATCATGCCTTGACCATCATAAAACGTAGTATGAGCAAATGTTGTTTTTAAATTAATATCTCTACTCGCAGTCCAAGTAGTTGTTCTAATAAGAACATCTATCTCTTTCGCAGCAAGAATATCAAAACGTGCTTTTGCTGATGCAGGAACAAATTTAACTTTAGAAGCATCACCTAATACTGCTGCAGCAATAGCCTTACAATATTCTACGTCGTTACCTTCCATAACTCCATCTGGATTCATATAACCGAATCCAGGTTGGCTATCTTTAACTCCACAGTTTAAGACACCACGATCAGTAACTTCTTTAAGAGTAGCACTTCCTGTAGAACTAGTATCATCACTAGAACATGCAGCAAGAGCAATTCCAAGGACAGCAAATGAAGCAAGCGCTGCCCTAAATAACTTAGATCCCATAAGAATCTCCTCTCTCGTTATCTAGGAGAATTGATCAGTATATAAATAAATTTATTCTTTGAAATCCCCCAGGAAAATTATTTTACCATTAATTAAAACGTTTAATCTATGAATCAATAGATTAATCGAGACAAATCTGACAAATAAGTGTTACTGAAATATAGCTCTGACTTGAGATGCAGTCATACCAGCACTTGTTGCTTCATCATACATCATAGAAATAATTCTTTTATCTAAAGTTGTAAAAAAATCATTCGACCCCTGAAGTTGATAGAAAACACTTTCACTATATTTGTAAGAATCATTTAATAGACCAAGTCCTTGAGTCATTTCTTCTTGAAGAATATTCCTGATTTCTTGATATCTAATCGATCCTGATGCATCATTAATTACTAATGCTCTGGAATAAAAAATATCTTCAGCTTCAGGCTTATTCCAAACAGTGGCTAAGCCACGAAAGTTAATATTATCAACAAAAAAGTATGGACTAATACTAGAAAGAATACTCCTTGATCCAATATAAACATTATAGTTTGGGTTCCTGGAGTCGGCTGATATATTAATGGATGGAGTGAGAGAATTTAATTCATTAACAATTTTTAAAAAAGCATCATAAAGTTGTTCATCATACTCACCTTCCAAATGGATCCTTACATCTTGTTCCCACTTGAGAAGTTTTTCTGCATCTTTAGAAAATTCTCTTCCATATGCTATTTCAATAAAATAATCGATTTCTTCCTGAGTGTAAGAAGAATACTTTGTTTCCTCAAAGCTACTAATTTGATTTTGACCATATTTATTAGTGACTTCCATATTTGCTAGTTTTTGATTAGGTTTTTGTAAAACATTGATTAAGTCTAAAATATTCATTTTTGATTTGATGATAGGATGATAGAATAAAGCAATAGCATCAAGGTCAATCGGTAAAAAATCTTCCATTAGATTTATAGAATGAAAAAGACTCATCGTATATCTGAAAGTAGAACCTTCCATTCCAAGTCCATTAATGATTCCTCGCTTAATATTATGATTCCAATATCTAATACAATTTTGATCAGTATTCAAATATAAATTAAACTTTGCAATATCACCTGATTGATTATAAATTAATCTTTGAAAACTGCTACACCTATTTCCTTCAGCCCCATTATTAATTAAATATTGTTGATCACCAGAAAAAATATTAAAATTTGCTTCCATTAAATTATTTTGTAAGATTTTTATTTCAAATGTATTAATAACTTTTCGTAAATCAATAACAGTTTGACTAATAAATTTTCTTTGTTCAAGATTGGATCCATTAATTGCAATGAATATATCATCATTCCATTTCATTACATTAGGGACATCAAGAGCGCTATTTTGCATACTTGCTTGAAGTTCTAATAAAGAATTAAATTCTATATTAGTAAACGCAACATCTAACATGAGAGCCAAGGTTGTAGGAGTAAAATTGGGAGTAGATATAGGATTTAAATCAGAAACACTGGTAGCTAATTTATCTTTTTCAAAATTAACTTCTGGAGCTTGAGGTACTTTTTTGGATATAGAAGTAATAGATTTTTGATTATTAGCTTTTAAACTAGATAAATCAAAACGAGAGATAGTGTTTGCATTATGAAAAGAATCAGTAGATAACAATGATAAGCAATCTTCATTATTATCTTTAATTACTATAATCGTATTTTGAGTATAATTAATGACATACTGAGAACCAAAAGGAAGAATGTTTGTATCATTTTTTTCTGTAATTAAAGGGATTTCTTGCATATTTTCATCTAAACCATATATAAAAAAATCTTGATCTGCAAACTGTGCATCTAAAAGAATCGAACCTATTAAATCAAAACGAAAATATTTTATAGGCAAACTATCACATTTGCTTCCTTCTATATTCCTTTGAAATAGCTTCGAATCATTATTGGATATAGATGGCTGAGGATTATCAGATTGAGAATTTGTTTCTATAACCTCTTTTGAATTCTCAGGTTTTTCTGAATACACAGATATTACTTGTTTATTAGAAATACCATTCATTAAATTAGATTTTGGAAAAGCGCCTTCATCATTGGTATCAAAAAAAAATAAAGATATAATCGCAAATGAACCGACAAAAAGAATAATAGAAACAAAAAAACCAATTAAAATAATTCGTTTACGATTTTCATTTATTTGAAGCATAAACTTACCAATTACAAAACAAATTTATGAAACTAAAGATTCGATCGGCGGGCAACTACAAAATAAATTTTTATCACCAAATGCATTATTAATTCTACTAACTGGAGCCCAATATTTATTACTACGAATAGATGCCAATGGAAACGCAGCTTCTTCTCTTGAATAGCAATGTTTCCATTCTAAAGCAAGAGCCATTTCAGCTGTATGTGGAGCATGAATGATAGGGTTGTCATCAATAAGCCAAGTCCCATCTACTATTTTCTTTATTTCATTTGAAATGTTAATCATTGCATCACAAAATCTATCAATTTCTGTCTTGCTTTCAGATTCGGTAGGTTCAATCATAAAGGTATTAGTAACAGGCCATGACATTGTAGGCGCATGAAATCCATAATCGATCAGACGTTTTGCAATATCTTCAGCATTTACAGATGAGCTTTCTTGAAAAACTCTTAGATCAACAATACATTCATGTGCAACCAATTCATTAAGCCCCTTATACAGAATTTTAAAATGAGGTTCAAGCTTTTTGGCTATATAGTTTGCATTCAAAATTGCAATTTTAGTTGCTAATTGTAATTTTTTATAACCCATCATTTTCATATAAACCCAGGATATAACTAATATACTTGCGGAACCCCAAGGCGCTGCAGCTACAGGGCCAATTCCAGAATCAGGACCAGCATGCTTAATAACAGGATGATTCGGTAACAAATGTGATAATTCTTTTACTACACCGATTGGACCAACTCCAGGACCACCTCCACCGTGAGGTATAGAAAAAGTTTTATGTAAATTAAAATGAGCAACATCAGGTCCAATATTACCAGGCTTACAAATACCGACTAACGCATTTAGATTGGCTCCATCCATATATACTAAACCACCATTATTATGAATAATCTCACATATTTCTTTAATTGTGCTTTCAAAAACACCATGAGTTGAAGGATATGTGATCATTAAGCATGCTAAATTATTTTTATACTCCTCTGCTTTTTGAGAAAGATCATCAATATCAATATTGCCATCTTGATCGCAAGCGACAATCACAACATCAAGACCTGCCATTTTTGCACTTGCTGGATTTGTGCCATGAGCAGAGGATGGTATTAAGCAAACCTTTCTATTTAATGAATTATTTTCATGATGCCATTTATTAATAACTAATAAACCGGCATATTCACCTTGAGATCCTGCATTGGGTTGAAAAGAAACAGAATCAAAGCCAGTTAATTCTGTGAGCATTTCAGAAAGATCGCCAATGACTTCTTGATATCCAACAGATTGATGCGTTGGAGCAAATGGATGTAAGTTAGCAAATTCAGGCCAAGATATTGGTATCATAGATGAAGCTGAATTCAGCTTCATCGTACAAGATCCAAGAGCAATCATTGATTGATCAAGAGCAATATCTTTCTTTTTTAACCTATTAAGATATCGCATCATTTCAGTTTCTGAGTGATACTTGTGAAATGTAGGATGATCTAAAAATTTTGTTTCCCTAGTCAATGATTTATCAAAATAATAATCTTGGTTAATAAATTTATCCATGACAATATCTACAGATTGTTCTGAAAAAATTTCGATCAATAAATTAACATCTTGAATATTAGTAGTTTCATCTAATGATACACCAATTTGTAAATCATTAATTTTTCTAAGATTAACTTCATGCTCTTCAGCTCTATGCATAATAATATCAGTCTTATCATTTGTAAAAATTGTTAAAGTGTCAAAAAAGTTTTCATTTATAATTTGATAACCATGCTTAGATAGATTTTTCATTGTTAAATAAGTCATAAAATTCACTTTTTTAGCGATTCTATTTAATCCTTTAGGGCCATGATATACAGCGTAAAAGCCAGCAATGACAGCTAGTAAAACTTGAGCAGTGCAAATATTACTTGTTGCTTTTTCTCTTCTAATATGTTGCTCTCTAGTTTGTAATGCCAACCTTAAGGCAGGCTTACCTAATTCATCAACAGATAAGCCTACTAATCTTCCAGGTAGAAGTCTTTTGAATTCTTGTCTTGTAGAAATAAAAGCTGCATGAGGCCCACCATATCCTAAAGGGACACCAAACCTTTGCGCACTACCAAAAGCAATATCTGCATCCATTTCTCCAGGGGTTTTTAACATAACAAGACTCAGTATATCTACACTCATTGAGACTAAGGCGTTACTTTCATGGACTTTATTAATAAAATCTGAAAAATCATGAATTCTTCCAAGAGTATCGGGATTCTGTACAATCGCACCAAAAAAAACATCACCATTAAAATCATTGAGATCGCCAATGACAAGATCCAGGCCTAAAGATTTTGCACGCACTTCTACAACAGCAATCGTCTGAGGATGACAATATTTAGAAATTAACAATGCATTCCTATCATTTTTATCAGATCGATACATAATTTGCATAGCTTCAGCTGCCGCAGTTGCTTCATCTAAAAGAGAGGCATTGGCAATGTCTAGATCTGTCAAATCAACAATTAAATGCTGAAAGTTAAGTAGTGCCTCTAATCTACCCTGAGATATTTCAGGTTGATATGGAGTGTAAGCTGTATACCATCCAGGATCTTCTAAAACATTCCTTTTAATAACTGCCGGTAGAATTGAATCATTATAGCCCATACCTATATAATTTTTGAAAATTTTATTCTTTGACGCAATTTCTTTGAGCACTGTATGCACTTCATATTCTGAAAAAAATTTATCATCATATTCTTGCTGATCATAAATTGCACTTGGTAATGCATCCTTAATAAGATCATCTATTTCTTCATATCCTAAGTAATTAAGCATATCATCAATTTCTAATTGATTAGATCCTATATGCCTATCTGAGAAAAGCTCTTCTAATTGATTCAAAACTACCCTCTTAAATTTAATTCTTCGAATTTATATATGATTGATAACTATCTTCATCCATTAAATCATTTACTGCATCTATTGAAATCAATGCTAGTTTAAAAATCCAACCTGCTTCATAAGGCTGCTCATTTATTAATTGTGGAGAATCTAAAAGTATTGAATTTACTTCAATAATTTCTCCGGAAACTGGAGCATATATTTCGCTAGCTGCTTTAACAGACTCAATAACTGCAATTTCATCACCAACTTTAAAATTATCTCCAATATTAGGGAGATCAACAAAAACAATTTCGCCAAGTTCAAGTTGTGCAAAATTGGTAATACCAACTTTTGCATCACTTCCCTCTAATTTTACCCATTCATGTTCTTTAGAAAATCTCATTTATTAGCTTGCTTTCTTATTTGTTTTTATATATTTATGTGAAATAAATGGCAGAGAGACCACTTTACCTGGACGACTTTTACCTCTAATATCAAAATAAATTTCATTACCTAAATGAGCATGATTATACTCAACAAAAGCTAAGGCGATTGACTTTTGTAAAATTGGGCTGAAACATCCACTAGACACTATGCCAATTTTTTTTCCAGATACATCATTAATAACAGTGTCTTTTCTTGGTATAAATTTTTCATCAGAAGTAACACCTATTTTTGTTACATTAGGTTCATTTAATAGTTCATTAAAAATAATCTCTGAACCAGGAAATCGATTCGAAGAATGTCTCGTAATTAACCATGAAAGCTTTGCTTTCACAGGAGTAATAGTTGCAGATAATTCATTACCATATAAACAAAGACCTGCCTCAATTCTTAGAGAATCCCTCGCTCCGAGACCTGCTAATTTTACATCATCAAAAGCTAATAATTGACTAACGAAATTTAAAACAGCATGATTAGGTAAACTAATTTCAAAACCATCTTCACCAGTGTAGCCTGACCTAGAAATAAAAAAATCTTGATTATTGAAACTAATCGGCAACCCGTTCATAAAAACTAGTTTTTCGTGACCTTTGAAAATCTTTGACAGAATCTTCTCACTCATAGGACCTTGCAAAGCAATTAAAGAATATTCTTCTAATAAATTAATACTTACATCAATCATTGACTTCTTCAAATAATCTACAACCTTTGACTTATTTATGGCATTTACAATCAATCTCAAAGAATTATTTCTTTTTGTAATAATCAGATCGTCAATAACTCCACCATATTGATTAGTTAATACAGAATAAACTGAGCGATTCTCAGCTAAATTATTAATATCAGTAGGAATTAAAGCTTCAAATTGCTTAACCACATCCATTCCACTCAAATCAATTTGTCCCATATGCGAAACATCAAATAGCGAACATTTCTGACGAGTATGAATGTGTTCATTAAGAATCCCAGGGGCATAATGCAGCGGCATTTGAAACCCAGAAAATTCTACGAAATTAGCTTCATATTGCTGATGCAATGAGAATAATGCTGTTGCGTCATTTTTGTTTTTCAATGGCATATAATCGTTATACTGAATTACATGCAATACTTCAAGGAAATTAAAAAAATCTAAATGATAATAATTATGAAACCAACAGTTTTTAAATTAATAGTCAACAAGCACCACCAGCAACAGCTGGTACAATTGAAATTTCATCATTATCTTTAAGCTGAGTACTAAGTTCATCTAAAAATCTTACATCTTCTCCATTGACATATATGTTAACAAATCTACGAATAGTGCCATCTTCTTCACAAATACGTTCTTGCATACCAGGAAAATCTTGTTCAAGAGTCTCTATGACTTCTTTAACATTAGATGCAGTAATTTCAACTAAATCTTTATTAGATGTTAAAGAACGCAAAGGTGTCGGTATTTTTACTTTTATTGCCATAATTACCCTTAATTAACCTGTAACTACATCGCCTTCAAGTGGATCTATTCGAACGCCTTTATCTGAAATCCAATTTAAAGCATTACTAATCTCTTCATCATCACCAACTAGTTCTAAAATAACCCACCCAATACTGTCATCAACATCTGCCATTCGAATACTGGTCACAACATCAAATTCATGACCTAGTTGATAAACCAAAGGTTCTTTTACTGTTTCAGTTGAAAAAGTAAATCTTACTTTTTTACTAGCCATTCATACTACTTTCACTAAAAGTATCTTAACCTAATTTATTAAATTCAGCCATAAATTCTTCAGCATTTGGAGGAATCATAATTGGTGGATTCATCTCATCCTTTACTGCTTCTATCGTTTTCAAGCCTGCACCAGTAATAAAAAGAACCGTCTCCTCGTCTGTATTAATAACACCAGATGCAACTAATTTTTTTAAACAAGCTACAGATACTCCTCCAGCCGTTTCTGCAAAAATACCTTCTGATTCAGCAAGTAACTTGATTCCATCTACAATTTCTTCATCAGATGCCATTTCTGCAGCACCATTAGTTTCTTCCATAACTTTTAAAGCATAATAACCATCCGCAGGATTACCAATTGCTAACGATCTAGCTATAGTTTTTGGTTTTTGTGGAATAAAATTGACACTACCATTTTTAAAAGCAGTAGAAATTGGCGAACATCCTGATGCTTGAGCCCCACTCATTCTAGTATTTAAATCTTTTATTAATCCAATATTTCTAATTTCATTAAAACCCTTCCAGATCTTAGTAAATAAAGAACCAGATGCCATAGGAACAACACAATGATCAGGTGCCCTCCATCCCAATTGTTCTGCTACTTCGAATGCTAAAGTTCGAGAGCCTTCAGCGTAATACGGCCTCATATTAATGTTTACAAAAGCCCAATCATTTGATGCAGCCAATTCAGTACAAACTCGATTAACGTCGTCATAATTACCATCAATCATTGTCAAAATTGGATTATAAATTGAACTACCAATCACTTTACCAGATTCCAGATCATCAGGCATAAAAACTAACGCACGCATATTTGCTTTAGCAGCATGAGCAGAAACAGAGTTGGCTAGATTGCCTGTAGAGGCACACGCGAGATCTTGATAACCAAATTGCCTTGCACGTGCTATAGCCATACTAACAACACGATCCTTAAAAGACCAAGTAGGATTAGCAGTATCATTTTTAATCCATAAATTTTTCATGCCAAGATGTTCTGCTAATTTCTTTGATTTGATTAATGGAGTAAAACCAGCCCCTATATCTACTTTATATTCAGGATCGCAGGGCAACAATGAAGCATATCGCCATAAAGATTCTGGCCCATTTTCAATAGATTTTTTTGAAGTATTTAATTTAATTTGCTTATAATCATAGTCAACTTCTAAAGGTCCGAAGCAAAACTCACAAGAATATATAGCCAAAAGTTCAAACTTTCTACCGCACTCTCGACATTTCAATGCAACTTCATATGACATAACTATCCAATCAAAGAATTAGAACGAATCATCAAATACAAAGAACAATTTTGTGAAGTATTTTGCTCATCGTTCCGTATAATACTCGGTCGGCTGTAGCACCTTCGCTATAAAATAACTATGGTTGCCGTGGTTTCTAAGGTCCGATTCCCTCCACCACTCTAGATGATGTACTAATTTATAAGAATTAAAGTACATTATTGAGATTACAACCATATAAAAGAAATGGTCAAGTCCACGACAAAAAAATTAATCAATTAAAGGAGGCATCTTAAGGTTTGCTGACACAATACCATTGTCAAAACTAAAGGATACTATTCTTGCATCCTCAGGAATTTCAAATGAAATCCAGCCTTCCAAATCAGAACCTGCTGCTAAGATTTTATTTGCAAGTCCCACTTCAAATCCTGCATACATTTTTTGAGCTGGCCTATTTATAACATCCTGAGTATTTAAATTAGAATTTGATAATTTATTATTGGTATAGTGAATTTGGAAAAAAGTTGTGCGCATTGAAATTTCTGCATTGATTGCTAATGCACTTATTTCTAGGGCAACCAATCGATTATTTAAAGATGGAGTGAAATCAATTTTAAATTTTTCGAGCGGATCAACTAAACTGACTAAAGTTATTTGACCAATAGATTCTGCATTAGATAAATTTGAATTTTGTATATTTAAAATTTTATCATTTAATTTTTTATTCATTTCTTGTTGTTCAGTAATATTGGACTCGAAGTCAAAATTCTTTTTTTCTATTTGTAGAATCTTCGAACTCATTTGATTTAATCTATTTTTAATTAATTTTTGATCATTATCAATCTGTAATAATAATATAAAGGCTAAAGTAAAAATAAAAATTAATAACAAAAAAAAACATAGAAGAGCTAACTGTTTTATATGTGTGTATAGAAAATCAAGAAATAGTTTCATTTATAGCCTTGCTTCTATCAATCTCCTTTTTACCAATAAAAATCTTTGCAAACTGTCTAGATTGAGGTTCTTTTGCAATAAATATAAGTATTGATGCGATAATAGCAAAAAAAGCAAGGAAAAAAAAGGTTTCTCCATAATTACCAATATTTTCTGCATACCAGGTGGCAAGAATAGGACCGCTTCCATGAAATACTAATTCAAAAGGCATGACAAATCCTCGAATGGAGCCTAGGTGCCTTCTACCATAATATATTGGCCATAAAACTTCTTTTACTGGTTGTGTGCCTGCTAAACCAAGACCAGTAATAAAATAGCCAACAGAACAAATAAGTAGGCTTGCATCATTGGCACCTAGAACAATAATAAATAATCCAATACCAACAAACATAAAAGCTAGTGATGCTAAATATTTAACTAAAATTTTCTCTGCGAAAAGCCCCCAAAAAGGTCTAGTAAAAATACCAGGAAAAGCTAGTACTGCAATAAACTGAGCAGATTGAGAGCGACTAAATGAATAATCTGTCATAAAAGGGATTGTTAAAGTTGCTATTGTTAAGACTGCAACGCCAACTAAATTATAACTTAACAAAATAACCCAAAATGATGGAAGGCGAATTGCTTGTGATCGAGAAAGTGAATATGCATAATCATATTCTTCTAAAGGATTTTCATCTGACTTATTTGCCTTACCATCTGGAACTAAGCCATAATCTTCTGGGCGCTTCCGCATAATAAGCGCACAAGGTAAAATAACTATTAAAGTGATAAAAGCCAAAAAATTCCAACCAAATCTCCAACCATAACCATCAACTATGTATGTCATAAGATTAGGAATTATAATTCCAGCAAAAGATAAGCCGAGTGCAATCAAACCTATTGCTCGTCCTCGATATCTTACAAACCACTTAGAAATAGTAACAGTTACCACCATGCTGCCAGCTAAAACTAAGGCAATCCCCTGAAAAATACCTCGGATTATAAGCCATTGAGATAATGATTGAATAAACGAAGTACACACAAGTGCAAAAACGATTAGAAATGTTCCCGCAACCATAAATCTTCTAGCGCCATAACGATCCACAAGTCTGCCAACAAGTAATCCAGTAAAAGCCATTGTAATTTGGCTAACAGTAAAACCAAACATAAATTGAGTACGACTCCAACCAAATTCATCACTCATTGGATCCATAAAAACATTTGCAATATAGCCAACAATACCAGCACCCATAATGAGATTGACAAAAATACCAGCAAATACAAGATACCATCCAAAAAATGGCTTTCTATTCAATAAAAACATTGCTCTCCTTAAGGTTATGCTTTTTCTTCAGAGCCCATAACGCCCTTTCGATAGTTCGATTTTCTAATAGTAGGATTAATAAAATCATTGATAAGTAAAACTTCTCGATAAAATTCTGCAAAACCTTCAGCTCTTATTCGAACTGGATGTAATAAAATTAAATATCTTTCGTAAGATTTTTCTAAACTAGTATGATCTTGATCTCTTGCTTGGAGTCTTTTTTTCAGAAATTCGTTAATGACATCCTCATCCTTAACAATTTCAACATTTGCATGCATCCAAACATTTCTAACTGCCCATCTTGGTCCGATAGTATTACCATTTGTTTCTACCCAATGCATTGTTGCTTTTGGATTATCAATAAGATGCTTCAGTTTTAAATCACCATCACGATGCCTACCTATAGTTCCCACTTGCCAATTTTCCTTAAAATCAACAAAGGTGCTTACTTGCCTAATCGTAGATCTCTTATATTCATTAACTGTGGATAAAAAACTTACAATTCCTGATTGATATCCACCAATAAATTCTTGAATCTCTTTAACTGCATCATCATTCATAATGACTCCTTATTTACCTGCATCAAAATACCAAATTATTTTAATCAATTATTAGTTACCATAGACTGGTTTTTTAAGTGAAAGTGTACCATTGATGATTAATATTATTATCGTTATAAATGCAATGAATGGGAAAAAAGCACCTGCAACGAACAAACTAGCAATGCCAAATTTAGTAGCTATCAATCCTAATCCTATACCACTTACAATTATACCTACATCCCATGCTAATTGAATTACTGCAGTTGCACTACCTTGTTCATGAGAAGAAACTCTATCCAATGTTAAAGCGAATAGGCCAGTATTACATAGTGAAACACCAAGTCCAGTAAACAAGCCTGTAAGCATCATATCAAAATTAGAGTTTGAAACAGACAAGTAAAGCATGGCAATAGTCATAGACAGCATGCCAAAAAGAATGACTGGCAACCTACCTATTCGATCGCCTAAAGCCCCGCCAGTTGGACGAGCCAAAATTGAAATACCTCCATGAAAAATAAAAAATAATGATACCTGAGAAATACTTCTTTCAAGGCTTAGCAATGGCAAAAAAGCTGTACATGCAGCAAAACATATCGTAATTGATAGAAATAACAATGATGGTAACACAGCTCTTCGAGGAATTAAGGACTGATTTTTGACTTCTGCTGGAGCTGACATTATTGGCTCTTTAACAAAATGAATTAAAATAAGACTATATAAAGCAGTAAATGCAGACAATAGAAAAACAGCTTCATAGCTATACTGATTTAAAACAAAGGCTCCAATTGCAGGCCCAACTGCCTGCCCCATACTAGACGTAATACCAAAATAACCCAAGCCTTCACCTCTTCTGTGTATGGGAGAAAGATTCGCTATCAAAGTACCACTAGCAGTTGGGATAGCAGCAGATCCAATTCCTTGAATGAAACGAAGAACAAAAAGTGCAATAATCGTTTCAGAATATGCCATTAAAACATATACAATAATCAAACTTATACATCCGATACGAATCATTAATTTTTTCTTTGCCTTATTGCTATATTTCCCTACATAAAGCCTTAATACTAAAGGTAAATATCCCCATGCGCCTAATACAATACCTATTTGAAAAGGAGACCCACCAAGTTCTTGAATATAATTTGGCAGAACAGTGACTAAATAAAAAGCGCCGGCAAAAAATGAGAAGGAAGTCAACAATGTAAGAATAAAATCTGATGTCCATAATTTACTAGTGTTCTTTGGCAAGATATCTCATTCCAAAAGAAAATATGATTTTTTATTTCAAAATAAATAATCATATAAACCAAAATTTTTGATTGAGTTTATTAAAATTTAATCTAAACGATTTACTAAATCATACAAAATCTTTATACCTAAAAGGAGATTATCAATAGATATTTTCTCATCTAAACCATGTATCCCACGAAGGTCCGTCTTATTTACTAGAATGGGAATGAACCCATAAGAGGGGACACCTATACGCCTGAATACTCTTGAATCAGTAAAACCTGTTGTAATATATGGAGCAACTAAGGCGTCAGGTATAACTGATTTAATAGACTGTTGAATTGATGAAAAAATCTCATTATCTACTGAAGATGTTTTAGTAGATGAACTAAAAACTTTTTCAATGATAATTTGATCATCATTAATAATATTTTTTAATTCAAGCAGAAATGATTCTGGATTGTAACCAGGGACTAGCCTAATATCAAGAGCCGCAGATACCTTTGAAGGGACTACATTATTTTTATAACCACCATTAATTTTAGTTAATGCTATGGAATTATGTAAAAGAGAATTAGCATATGAATCATTTTCAATAATAGATTCATAAAATTTTGAATCTATATCATCTTCAATAATATTAGCTTGGCGTAAATAATTATAATACTGGACAGCTTCTTCAGAAATTGTTAACGGAAAATTATGATCCAAAATTTTTTGTAATACTTCTATCATTTTCATTGTTGCACTTTCAAAATTTTGCTTTGAGCCGTGTCCAGATTTTCCATTAACAATTAAATTAATCCAAAGAGGGCTCTTCTCAGAAATTCCAATATTAAATATCTTCTCCTGTTTTTTAAATGCATTAATGGTGCCTATCCCGCCTTCATTAATAACAAAGTCAGCCTGTAAAAAATCTTTATGGTTTTTTGCTATATATTCAATCCCAAATTCAGACCCAGATTCTTCATCAGCCGTTGCCATAAATACTATATTTCTTTTAAAATAGTTATTTCTTTTCAGTAGAATTAAAGTCATAAGTTCGATAATTGCCATCCCTTTCATATCAAGTGAGCCACGACCATGAACAAAGCTATTTTTAACCAATCCAGAAAATGGATCAAAGCTCCAATCTTCTCCTATGGCTGGCACAACATCGATATGGTTCAGTAAAATCACTTTTGTATTTGATGGTAAATCATTATTGATACCAGCAATTAAATTACCTCTAGAATCGTCAGAATTAATGATTTTATATTCAATTTGCTCTTGAGCCAAGATTTCTGATAGCCAGTTACAAGCGGATAGTTCCTTTCCTGGTGGATTAGATGTGTCTATTTTTAAGTAATCAGAAAGTAGCTGAGAAGCTTCTTCACGAATTAAATCCCAATTCAATTTATATTTCCTAATTTTGAATAATCAATATAGATACATCACCTCTAATTAATTGCATAACAATTCCTCTAGATCTTTGTTTGACAGCAAAGAATAAATCATCCGTATTAATAACATTTCTTTGATTCACCTGTTTAATTAAATCATTTTTTCTCAAGCCTATGCGATAAGCAGGAGAGTCGTTTTCAACTGAGGCAATTAAGATGCCATTACTACGATTAATAAAAGTTGCACCTTGTAACAGTTTAATATCAACAGGTGACTTTATTTCTTTAAAATCATCCTTCTGTTCTTTTATTTCTTCAACTGAAACATTAATATTTTTTTGAATACCCTCTCTAAAAATTTTTAACTCTACATTTTTACCTACTCTATAAAGACTAATAACACTTTCAAATGATGATGGTGTTAATATCCTCGTATTGTTAATGGAAATTATTACATCATTTTCTTGAATACCAGCTTTTTCCGCACTAGAATCAGATGTAACTGAGATAACTTTTACCCCTTTTAAATTACTTTCGCCTGCAAGAATTTCAATCTTTTCGGTTTCAATTCCAATATTGCCTCTCATGACATTTCCGTAATTAATTAATTGACTAATAATCTTTTGGACAATATCTACCGGGATAGCAAAGCCTATCCCAACATTAGCCCCTCCTTTTGAAAGTATTGCTGTATTAATTCCGATTAATTGACCATTCAAATTAATTAATGCACCACCAGAATTTCCAGGATTAATAGAAGCATCTGTTTGAATTAATCTATCATAACCTTTAAGAAGATTAGCATTACTTCTTTCAATAGCACTGATGATCCCATATGTTACTGTGTGACCAAGTCCAAAAGGATTACCAATGGCAATAACATAATCACCTACATTTGTTTTTACATAATTAGAGAGAGGAATACTAGTTAAACTACTGGCTTCAATCATTAAAACTGCCAAATCAGTTTCTTGATCTAATCCAATTAATTCAGCAGTTATTTTTCTTCCATCAAGCAATGTTACATATATTTCTTCAGCATCTTTAATAACATGATAATTAGTTAAAACATGACCTCGCGTACTATTGATAATAACCCCAGAACCAATACTCTGAGTTTCTTTTTCTAATGGAGCATTGAAGCGAAAAAAATTCTGAAAAAAAGGATCATTAAAAAATGGATTATTATTTATTGATGTCTTCCCCTTTGTTGTAATATTAACAACTGCAGCATTAACATCTTTCAAAATTGGAAATAAAGAATTTGCTTGAATTAATGTTGGTTTTTCTATATCTTTTTTTTCAATTAATTCAGGCATATCTTTAGTAATTGGATTATTACTGTCTAATAAAGAAGTATTTGAAATATCTGATCGAAAAAAATTATTCAAAATCAAAATACAGACAATCAAAATTAGTAAAAAATTAACAAAGACTAGGGTCTCAACTTTTTTATCTTGCATTTTTTTATTCCTTTGGCGAGAATGCGCAGGAGTCGAACCTACCAAAGCTTGCTACGCAAGCTAACATTAGTTTTGAAGACTAAGAGCGCCACCAGACACTATGCATTCTCATCTATATTTATTAAGTTTATCATGTATGATATTATTTGATAGAAATAAAGATCAAGTTTATTTATTGAGAAAATTATGAATAAAATTAGAAATGTGATTATCATTGGCAGTGGCCCTGCAGGCTACACTGCTGGGCTTTATGCAGCCAGAGGCATGTTAAATCCATTAATGTTTTCTGGGTATGCATCAGGCGGACAATTAATGCTTACAAATGATGTAGAAAATTTTCCAGGCTATCCTAAAGGCATTAATGGTCCAGAAATGATGATGGAGCTTAGACAGCAAGCAGAAAGATTTAATTGTGAAATTGTCGACAAGAATGTTGATTCAGTTGATTTTTCATCACGACCATTCAAAGTCATAGTTGCAGGAGAAGAATTCCAATCACGATCAATTATTCTATGTACTGGTGCTGAAGCAATTTGGCTAGATGCAGAAAACGAAGAGGCACAAAAAGGCCGTGGGATTTCAACTTGCGCAACATGTGATGGAGCATTTTTTAAAGATGAAGAAGTTCTCGTTATTGGTGGAGGAGACTCTGCAATGGAAGAAGCCACCTTTCTAACTCGCTTTGCAAGTAAAGTTACAATACTTCATAGAAGAGACATTTTTAAAGCTTCATCAATTATGTATAAAAGAGCTGCATCAAATCCCAAAATAGAAATTAAACCATTTAGCCAAATCAAGAAATGGATTTCCAATGAACAAGGGCTCATTGGTGCTGTGCTAGAAGATCCTAGAAATAATTCTATTGAAGAAATAAAAGCTACTGGAGCATTTATTGCAATAGGACATAAACCAATGACGGAATTTTTAAATAATCAAATTGAAATTGATCATGAAGGCTATATTCTTCATAAAGAACATACAATGACCTCAGTATCTGGTGTTTTTGCAGCAGGAGATGTCGTAGATACTAGATATCGACAAGCTATTACTGCTGCTGGAATGGGTTGTCAAGCAGCAATCGATTGTGAACGCTGGCTAGAAGATAATGCCCAATAGAAATTTTGCATAAAGCACAAATTAATTATGAGACAATTTTAGAAATTAAATAATGTTATCAATTTCTTTAGCTAATGCTTGCTTTGGCTTAAATCCAATTATTTGTCCAACTGTATTCCCGCTCTTAAATAATAATAACGTAGGTATAGAACGAATTCCATATTGACCTGCAGTATTAGGATTATCATCAGTGTTTAATTTATAAAATTTGACTTTTCCATCATAATCTTCTGCAAGCTCTTCTACAACTGGAGCTACCATTTTACATGGACCACACCATGGCGCCCAAAAATCAACAAGTACGGGAGTATCTGATTCAAGAACATCACTTACAAAAGTATCATCTGAAGTATCAACTGGCTTTGACACAATATACCTCTTTCCCTAATTAAGTTAACAGAGTTTAATGATAACTTGGTTTATTAGTTATTTCTAGTACCATCAATAGATTGTTGTAATGAGGCAAACAGATTTTCATGAACTGACTGAACAGCAGTGTGAATTGCATTTTCTACTGCATTAAAATCACTTTTTCCATGACCAACATAAACTAAACCATTAACGCCTAATAGAGGAACTGCACCATATTGTCTATAATCTAATCTTTTGTATATCTTTTTAATTGATGGCTTTAGTAACAATAAGCCTACCTTAGCCATTAAATTAGATTGAGATTCTTGAATTAAATTTGCTTTTATTAATTCAGCTAATCCTTCTATAGATTTCAGGGTAACATTGCCAGTAAAACCATCAGAAACGACTACATCTACATCTACATCATTTGTTAAATCAGTTCCTTCTATGTTTCCAATAAAGTTAGGGCAATTTTTTTCTAATATTTTATAGGCTTCTAAAGTAATTTGATTTCCTTTTGATGGTTCTGATCCAATAGATAGGAGTCCAATTTTGGGATTTATTTTCTTAAAGACAGATTCATAATATTGAGCACCTAATAGTGCAAAATGTAAATAATTTTCTACTTTAGCGTCAGCATTTGCACCACCATCTATTAAGATTCGCATACCATTTATCGATGGAATAGGTACTGCAAAGCCAGGTCGACTAATGCCTTGCATTCTTCCTAAGACCTTTAATGAATTAGCAAAAATTGCACCAGAATTCCCAATCGAAATAAATGCATCAGCATTATTATTTTTAACTAAACTTAAGCCCTGATAGATAGATGAATTTCTATCTGAACGAAGCTCTGAAATTTTAGCATCCATAGATATAACAGAACTAGCATCAATAACATTAATGGATTGCAGAAATTGATTTTTACTTTGATTAATTTTATCTCTGATTAAATTTTTATCACCGACTAAAGAAACCATAAATGAACCGTCCAAAGATGATAATGCTCCATTTATGTTTGCATCAATACCTTTGTCGCCTGCCATTACATCTAAAGCAATTTTGATCATAAAAAAACTCAATTAACATTTTCAAAAATTTTATATATTATCTATTATAGTAAAAAACATTTTAAATTGTAAAAATAGTAAATAATGATGTCAAAGGAAAAAAAAATCAATGAAAAGTGATTTTGAAAAATTAAGGTTATTATTAGAAAATGATATAGCTTATTCAATTTATATTTTAGGAATCTTCGAACACTATCCTAATAACCAATACAAACTTAACTATCTATTAGGAGAATATCCAAACTTTGGTTTAATAATAAGCGAATGTACTGATAATAATTATTTATTATTAGCAGGATCAAAATCAAAGATAGGACAAATAATCAAAAATATTAAATTACCCAAAAAAAATCAGTTAATATCAGCAAATATTGATCATCTTAAAATTTTGAAAAAAAGCAATAGGCTAGTAAAATATTCAGAACAATACAGAATGATGGTTACTGCTGAAAATTTTAAAACAGATACTTCAAAACATAGATTTCAAATTAAACAAATGATACCAAAAGACATAGATATTATGAAAAATTTTTATCTGTCAGCAGGACATAAGATCAATTTTGATCAAGAATTAATTTATAAGGGAGCATTTTACGGAGCATTCAATAACAATAATTTAATTGCTTGTGCAGGAACCCATATGATAGCAGAAAAATCACAATGTGCAGCAATAGGAAATATTCTGACAAATTTCAATTATAGAGGCCTCGGTATTGCCAAAAGGTTGACTAGTTTAGTAACGAAAAAATTATTAGAAAAAAATATATCAAAAATAACATTATCAGTAGATATTGAAAATAGTATTGCCTATAACATATATGACAAATTAGGCTATAAAATAGTAACGAAAAACTTTGAAGGACATTTGAAAAAACAAAGCAGATTTAATTTTTCTAAAATTTTAAATTAAAAATTTATTTAGGAGAGGCAATATTCATGCAAAGTGATATTAAAGATGTAAAACTTGCTAATAAAGGGGTGAATGCCATTGAATGGGCTGCTAGAGAAATGCCAGTTTTAATGGAAATAAAAAAAGAATTTATCAAAAAAAAACCTTTTACTAATATAAATATTGCAGCTTGTTTACATGTAACTGCTGAAACAGCAAATTTACTTATTGCACTTAAATCAGGTGGCGCAAATATATTTTTAAGTGCCTCTAATCCATTATCAACTCAGGATAATGTAGCAGCTGCCTTATACAAAAAATATAAAATATCTACTTACGCTATTCGAGGAGAATCTAATAACTTATATTCATCACATTTAAAAAAAATTGCTAGCATTAATCCACATATTATTGTCGATGATGGAGCAGATTTATCTGCATTAATTATTAAAAACAAAAAAAATATTCTGCACAACTAATTGGTGGAACTGAAGAAACGACAACTGGTGTTATAAGATTAAAAGCAATGTCTAAGGAAAATATGCTAACATTTCCGGTAATTGCTGTGAATGAAGCAAAAACAAAATATCTTTTTGATAACAGATTTGGAACAGGTCAATCTACTTTAGATGGTATTTTAAGAGCAACTGATATATTAATTGCTGGTAAAAAATTTGTTGTTTGCGGATATGGATGGTGTGGAAAAGGTATTGCGAGCAGAGCAAAAGGAATGGGTGCTCAAGTTATTGTTACGGAAGTTGATCCAATGCGAGCTCTCGAGGCTGTCATGGATGGTTTTGAAGTTATGCCAATAAATGAAGCTGCAAAAGAAGGTGACATTTTCGTAACTGCTACTGGTGACTTAAATGTTATAGACAAAAAATCACTGACAAAAATGAAATCAGGTGCATTTTTAGCAAATGCAGGACACTTTGACTGTGAAATTAATTTGGAACATTTAGCATTAATATCCAAAAAAGTTACCCAAGTAAATGAACATGTAAGAGAATATACTACAAAAACTAACAAAAAATTGCTACTTATTGCAGAAGGTAGATTAGTTAATTTAGGTGCAGCTACTGGACATCCCGCTTCAGTGATGGATCTTTCATTTGCAAATCAAGCACTATCAATTGAATATATAATGAAAAATCATTCTAAATTATCAAGTCAAGTATATGATGTCCCATTAAATATAGATAATGCAATTGCAAAATTAAAGCTAAGTGCAATGAAGATAAAAATCGATAAATTAACTGAAGAACAAAAAAAATATTTGAATTCTTGGGAATAAGATGATTTCTAATAACAGCCAAGAAACATTTTTATTAACAAGTGAATCAGTAACCGAAGGACATCCTGATAAAGTATGCGATAGGATTGCAGATTCAATTTTAGATGCAATTTTATCTATAGACCAAAATGCTAAAGTTGCTATTGAAGTTGCTATTAGTAATAAAATGATTGTTCTATTAGGAGAAATCAGTTCTAAAAATTCATTAGACTATGAGTCTATTGCCAAAGACGCAGTATTGAAAATTGGTTATACCGATAAAATAACTGGTTTTGATATTAATAATTGTAAAATTATTTCTAATATCAATCGGCAATCATCAGATATTGAGGCAGGAGTGATGAATGCTTTAGAAATAAGAAATGAGGCTACAAATAGCGATGAATTTGATCATCAAGGAGCTGGTGACCAAGGTATTGTATTTGGATATGCATGTAATGAAACTGAAACTTTTATGCCTATGCCTATATTCTTAGCACATAATCTTACAAAACAGCTTGCAAAAGTAAGGCATCAAAAACAAAATGATTTCTTATTACCAGATGGTAAAGCACAAGTAACAATCGAATATAAAAATGATGCACCTTATGCAATAAATAATATTATTGTTTCAACCCAACATCGAGATAATATTACAAATGAAAAACTAAAAAAGTATGTCAAAGAAAAAATCATCAATCCAGTCTTACCAACAAATTTATTAAATAATTCAAAAGATATTGAAATACATATTAATCCATCTGGTAGATTTGTAATAGGTGGACCACAAGGTGATGCAGGTGTAACAGGAAGAAAAATTGTAGTAGATACTTATGGAGGTAGTGCCAGGCATGGTGGTGGGGCATTCAGCGGCAAAGACCCATCTAAAGTTGACCGTACAGGTGCATATATGGCAAGATACATAGCAAAAAATCTTGTAGCATCTAATATAGTGGATAAGATTGAAGTACAAATATCGTATGGCATCGGTATTGCAAATCCAATATCATTGAGCTTTGATTGCTTCGATACACAAAAAATCAATACAAATATAATTAAAATAATTATTGATCAAATTTTCGATTGCAGGCCTGCAGCAATTATTAATCAATTTCAATTAAAAAGACCCATCTATTCACAACTATCAGCATACGGACATTTTGGAAGACCTGAGTTAGATTTACCATGGGAAAGATTAGACAAAGTAGAAGATATAAAACAACTAGTGAAGAAAAATTAAATATCTATCTCTTGGTATACTGTGGTGCTTTTCTGGCACGTTTTAATCCAGGCTTATTACGTTCTTTGACTCTCGCATCTCTTGTTAATAATCCATTTTTTCTTAAAATTGGTCTTAAAGATTCATCAAATTCAATAAGTGCACGAGCTATCCCATGACTTATAGCACCCGACCATCCTGATTGACCCCCACCAGACACTTTAATTTGAATATTAAAAGTACTCAAGTTATTAGTAATAGATAATGGATGTAAAATTTCTTGTATTAATGACTTTCTTGGTATAGATTTTTCAGGCTCAGCACCATTAATAATTAACGTGCCTTTCCCTAGATAAAGTCTTACTTTCGCAACACTAGTTTTTCTTTTTCCTAAGCCATAAAAATATTTAGATTCTTCCATATGTACCTCTATTAAACTATTTCAAAGCATCTTCAATTAAAGCTAATATGTCAGCTTTTTTAGAACTTTTCACAAATTTTAAATTAAGCATTTCAGCTTCTTGAATCAATTCAGGTTTAGTCATTTTACTGAATTCTTTTTTATTATCTTTAACAACACTATCTTCCAATTCATTAGAACTACGTTTTATAGTTTTAGTAACTTGCTTAGAACTCTTTTTATTTTGAGTTCCACTAAATAATTGAGATGCATGAGGATGATTATCATTAGCGTATACTTTTAACATCCTAAAAAGACTTCTTCCTTTAGAATTATGTGGCAACATTCCTTTTACAGCATCTTCAATCACTTTCCTGGAATCTAATTGCATTTGTTCAGCAAAAGTCCTTGAACGAATACCACCAGGATATCCGGAATGTCGATAGTATATTTTTTTCTCATTTTTTTGTCCAGTGACTGCAACTTTATCTGAGTTGATTACTATAACATAATCACCCATTACTAAATGTGGTTCAAATGTTGGCTTATGCTTACCTAAAAGAAGCTTGCTTATTTCAGTTGCTAAGCGACCAAGAGTCTTGTCAGTTGCATCAATAAGATGCCATGAAGAAGTGATATCTTGTTTTTTTAATCTATATGTTTTATTCAATTTAAATCCTTAACTTTACTGAAAAAGTGGCATATTGTATTGTATCTCAGACAAATTCAAACCCTTAGCTGGTGCAGTATACTGAACACTATGAGAAGGACCATGAATTAATTGGCTAAACTTTTCAATTGACATTTTATAAGAACCAACCTTTTGAATTGCACCAACCATTCTTCTAACCTGATGAGGCAAGAAGCCAGAAGCACGTACAAAAATTTTAACTCTATCATTATCACTTTCAATATGAATATCTTGCAATACTCTAATTGAAGAATAATGATCAGGCATCTTACCTGCAAAAGGAGACCAATCAACAGCATCTTTAGGTAGTAGGGATACTGCTTGATCCATCATGTCAATTGCTAAAGAAGATTGTAACTGCCAAGAAAAACGATCATTTTGAGGTGACCGTGCTTGACCATGATTTATTGTATAGGTGTATAACCTACTAACTGCATCACTGCGAGGATTAAAATTAGGCTGCGCAATACTAGCAAACTTAACTGATATATCTTTGTCGAGATAATAATTAAGCGCAGATTGTAATTTATCGGTAGGTAAATCCTTATCAATTGCAATTTTCACAATTTGCCCAACAGCATGAACACCGCTGTCTGTTCTACTAGCAAACTGGGCTCTCTTAATTAATGTGGCCACACCACTTACTGATTGCTCAAGAGAACCTTGCACAGTGCGACATCCTGGCTGGTATTGTGAACCAGCAAAATCTGTGCCATCATATTCTAACATTAAAACATATTCCATAAAAAAATATCCATCTAGACAAGTTCTATTCTTGCCATTTTTGAATCATCACCTTTTCTATTTGGTAACTTTATTACTCTTGTGTATCCGCCTTGCCTGTCTATATACTTTGGCGCTATTTCAGCAAATAACTTTTTTACAACAGCTTTATCATAAATAAAGCCTGCTGCCTGTTTTTTAGATGTAAAGTCATCTTTCTTACCAAGAGTAACCATTTGATCTACTAGCCTTCTTAATTCCTTAGCACGAGCCTCAGTAGTTTTCACATAACCATATTTAAAAACATCTGTAGTCAAATTACGCAACATAGACATACGTTGACCAGTTGGCATATCAAATCTACGTCGCTGCATTCTATGTTTCATAATTTAAGAACCATCCTCATCAACTAATGCATCCATTAAAGCCTGTCCAAGAGAACCAATATCATCTCTATTAATCTCACTATTTGCTATTTCTGTATCTTGCTCTTCAGAACGTTTTTCTTCTAAAAGAATCGTTTTCTGACTTCTAGGTGCAGGAAATCCATGTGCTACTAATTTATTTTTCAGTTCGACATAAGATTTTAAGCCAAAATTACGAAGTGACATTAATTCTTCTTCAGGTCTTTCAAGAACAATGCCAACAGTAATTAAACCTGAGCGTTTCAAACAATTATATGCTCGAACGGATAATCCTAAGTGTTCAATAGGAGTATCATGCCCTTCAAAAGGCTGAACTTCTTCTTCTTGGACTTCAGCGACTTCCACTTTCCCAAACTCATAAAAATTAAACAGTTGATCGCGTAAAATTTCTGCTGATATAGAAAGCGCTCTTTTACCCTCAATAGTTCCATCTGTCCATACATCCATTTCAAGTTTATCAAAATTAGTATCTTGTCCCACTCGTGTATTAGTAACATTGAAGTTTACTCGACGAATTGGTGAATACACAGAATCAACCGGGATAATGCCTATAGTATCAGATTTTTTATTTTCTGCAGAAGGGACAAAACCTATACCATTCTGAACATACATATCGACATTTAATGATGCTTTTGTATCAGTTAAAGTTGCTAAATAAAGATCGGGGTTCATTATTTCATAGTCAGCAGAAACCTCAATCATACCAGCAGTTATAATTTCAGAGCCTGTTACATTTAAACTAATGTTACTTGGTCTATCAGCAAAAGCTTTTAATCTAACTTCTTTAAGATTTAAAAGGAATTCAACAATATCTTCTTTCATGTAATCTATTGAACTAAATTCATGTTCAATTCCCTCAATCCTCACCCAGGTGATTGCTGCACCAGGCAATGATGAGAGTAAAATTCTTCTAAGTGAATTACCTAAAGTTGTACCGAATCCAGGTTGTAAAGGTTCAGCAACAACCTTAATATACTCTTCTTCTTCTTTTTCTAAGATAACTTCAGGAATTACAAATTCTCCAGCCACTGCTCACGCCCTTTCAATTTAAACTAAAAGCAACAATACAAAATTATCTTGAGTAATACTCAACAATTGCATTGGGATTATAAATGGGTTCAATATCATCGACATTCGGTCGACTGATTACTTGGCCCATAAGTTTCTTCTCATCTAACTCCAGCCAACTAGGCTGACTTTTATCTTTAATAATTTCCTTCAAAATTTTTACATAGTTACTATTCATACCTCTTTTTGTAAAAGAAATTTCATTACCTATTTTTATTACTGCACTTGGTATATCAAGTTTATTGCCTTGAACTGCAATATGACCATGTGTAACTAGTTGCCTTGCTTGATCTCTTGTACTTGCAAAGCCAAGTCGAAATACTGTATTGTCTAATCGTTCTTCTAAAAGAATCATCAATTCATCTCCAGTAGGACCAGCACTACCAACAGCTTTTTCATAGACATTTCTAAATTGTTTTTCAACTAAGCCATACGCAAATCGCACTTTTTGCTTTTCAATTAGTTGCAAACCTCTATCAGATATTTTTTTTCTTCTAGTTGGCGGTGGTCCCGGAGGATTTTGTTTACGAGATTTTGCAACAGAAACATTAGCAAAAATAGGAGCACCATATCTCCTTGCTTTACGAACGCGTGGTCCAGTGTATCTTGACATATTTACTTCCTCGGTCTTCTTCTAGCTCTACAACCATTATGTGGCATAGGCGTAATATCACGCATTGCCTTAACTCTTATTCCAGCAGAAGCAATCGCTCTTATTGCTGCTTCACGTCCAGAACCTGGACCACTAATGTATATATCCAGTTCTCTTAACCCTTTATCCATTGCCTTCATGGCAACATTTTCAGCAGCAAGTTGCGCTGCAAATGGTGTACTTTTTCGTGAGCCAGTGAAACCTGCGGTACCTCCGCTACTCCAAGCAATTACATTTCCCGAAGTGTCTGTAATAGTAATCACTGTATTATTAAAAGTAGAATTAATATAGGCTCTGCCTATTGGTATATTCTTCTTTGAACTCTTTTGACGACCAGTATTTGTTGCCATCTTTTCTCCAATTTTTTCACGAGCTATAAGCTTACTAATAAATCAATTAATGAGCTATGACTGATGAATTGAAATTACAATTTCTTGTTACTACTTCCTACCTACTCTACGCTTACCAGCTACTGTTTGCCTTGGACCAGTCCGTCTGGTTCGAGAATTTGTTTTAGTCCTTTGACCTCTTACAGGTAAGCCTTTTCTATGTCGATTACCACGATAACTGTTTATATCGATCAGTCTTTGTACATTTGACTTTATTTCTCTTCTTAAATCACCCTCAACAGCATAATCAGTTTCAATAATGGAACGAATCTTCACTAATTCATTATCTTTCAGGTCTTTTACGAGTTTAGATTTATCAATTCCAGCAGTATCTAAAATTTTATTGGCAAGAGTCTTACCAATGCCATAAATATAAACTAAAGAATACACAACCTGTTTGTTATCAGGAATTTCCACACCTGCAATTCTAGCCATAATTAACCCTGCCTTTGCTTACATTTAGGATTAGAGCAAATTACTCTTAATCTGCCTTTCCTTTTAACAATCTGACAATTTTCACATCTTTTTTTGATGGATGCCTTAACTTTCATATTATCCTACTTTTCTTTTTTACCTAAACCTATAAGTTATACGTCCTCTAGAAAGATCATAAGGACTTAATTCAACTAAAACTCTATCTCCTAATAAAATTCTAATGTAGTTCATCTTCATTTTTCCTGAAATAGTAGCTAAAACTTTATGCCCATTAGCTAATTCTACTTCAAACATTGCATTCGGTCTTGCTTCTTTTATAACTCCTTCGACTTCAATGATATCTTTTTTACTTTCTTTTTGATTATCATCTGATGTATTAACTGATTCATCTGTAGGCAAATTAAACTCCATTACTTATTTCTAGTCAAAATATATGGACCATCATCAGTAACTGCGACAGTTTCTTCAAAGTGTGCAGAGAGAGACCCATCTGAAATGACTACTGTCCATTGATCTGATTTCTCATGATTCACTGGTGAACCAATAGAGAACATAGGCTCAATAGCTAAAACCATTCCTTTAATAATTTTTAAACCGGAGCTTGCTTCACCATAGTTTGGAACATGAGGATCTTCATGCATATCTCGACCAACTCCATGACCACCATATTCCTTAATAATACCAAAAGATTTGCTATGATTCTGTATAGCACTTGATACATCACCAATAGTGTTGCCAATATGTAGCTTTTGAATGCCTGCATTTAAAGCTTCTTTTGTGGTATTTAATAATGATTGCGCATTGAGAGAAATATTTCCAACTGCTTTTGTAAAAGCAGCATCAGAAACAAAATTCCTATAAGTAACTCCTAAATCAATACTGACAATATCACCATCTTTTAAGGAGTAATCATTAGGTATACCGTGAACTAACTCATCGTTAACAGAAAAACAAATTGCTCCCGGATAAGGAGGTTTATTAAAGGGTGTATAACCTGGAAATGTAGCAAGTGCTCCGCGAGCAGTAATTTCTTTACGAGCAATATTATCTAGCTCTATTCCAGTAATACCTGGTTCTATGGCATTATATAAAACATCTCTGACCTCAGCATTAATCAAGCCTGACTCACGCATAATTGAAACTTCCTCATCAGATTTAATAATAATTGTCATTTATAAATCCTTATAAACTTATCTCTTGCATAACTCTTCCGTGCACCGCATCTACTGAACCAAAGCCATCAACTTCGATGAATTTATTTGTTTTACTATAAAAACTTGCGACTTCTTTTAAACTTTTTCTTTGATTATCTAATCGTTGTTTTGCAATATCTACTTGATCGTCTTGACGATTTTCTATTTTTGCTCTTTTTGAAATACGCTCCAATAAAATAGTTTCTTCCACAAAAAGATTAACCGCAAAATCTATCTGTAAATTTTTTGTCAGAAGTGCTAATTCTAAAGCTTCACACTGAGAAATAGTTCTTGGAAAACCATCAAGTAACAAATGGCCTTGAGCATCATCTCTATTTATACGTTCTAGTAACATCTTAATTGTTAATTCATCAGGAACAAGGTCTCCTCGACTCATACAATCTTCAACTTCTAGGCCAATTGCAGTTTTATTTTTAACAGCTTCCCTAAACATATCGCCAGTTGAAATATGTAGAAAACCCATAGATTCAACTAATTTTTTCGCTTGAGTGCCTTTTCCTGCACCAATCAATCCGAGTAAGATAATAATCAACTACATAAACCCTTCGTAATTTCTCATTGACATTTGGGCTTCTAATTGTCTCATAGTATCAATAACTACTCCAACAACAATTAGCAAGCCAGCTGCACCAATTTGTAATGCTTGAACATTTGTAACACTTGTTGCCAAGTATGGCACTACAGCAATGAATCCTAGAAAAATAGCACCGCCCCAAGTAATTCTCACTAATACTCTATTAATATATTGTTGTGTTGGCGATCCAGGCCTAATCCCAGGAATAAAACCACCTTGTTTTTGTAAATTATCTGCTAGATTTTGTTGTTGAAAAACAACCATCGTATAGAAAAAAGTAAATAAAACTACTAAGAGGAAAACTAATATCCAGTATGGAAATGCAGCTGGTGACATGATTGACTGTACGAATTCTGCAGATGATGCAATCCAATTTACATCAACAGTATTTGCCAAAAATTGAGCAGCAACTGGTGGAAAAATCATAATTGAAAATGCAAAAATTAATGGGATCATGCCTGCAGTGTTAACCCTTAATGGTAAATAAGATTGGCCTTGCTGCCTGTATACTCTGCCACCTTTTACTTGAGATCTAGAATACTGGACAGGTATCCTTCTTTGCGCCTCTTGAAAAGTAACAATTAGAGCAACAATTAATAATGTAATAATTGATAATAATAATATCCCACTTATTGCAGCCCCAGTACCAGTTAAAACTCCTCTACTAATTGTCCTAGGAAGACCTGCAATAATTCCTCCAAAAATAATTAATGAAACACCATTACCAATGCCACTTTCAGATATTCTCTCACCTATCCAAACAAGAAACATTGTACCTGCGACCATTGTTGCAATAGTTGAAATTGATAAAAGGGCTTGTCCGCCAGATAAAGAAAAACCTGATACACCTCCAAATTGTTGTATAAGTAAGAGCTGAGCGTAAGCCTGGAACAAAGCCAACGGAACAGTCATCCACATAGTGTAAATTTGAATTTTATTCCTTCCTGCTTCACCCTCTTGTGCGAGTGCTTGTAATTTTGGGATAACTGGCTGCATTAACTGCATGACAATAGTTGCAGTGATAAATGGATATACACCTAAAGCTGCTATTGATAAATTCTCTAATGCGCCTCCTGAAAAAATATTTAAAAATCCCAATATAGCATTTTCATCAAAGATTTGTTGCAAGGCACTACTGTTAACGCCAGGAACAGGAATATGAGCAACAAATCTGAAAACAAGTAATAAAGCAAGTGTGATAAGGACTTTTTTTCTCACTTCTGGTTGAGCAATAGCTGCCACAGCGGCTTCTAGTAATTTAGGTTTATCAGAGTGAATTTCTTTATTTACCATGTATACGCCCTATTTATCGACACTACCGTTGTCATCTTGATTTTTTTGACCTTGTGAATTATCACTATTTTCTTGTTTATTTTTTACTAATGCTTTCCTCAAATGCTTACGAGATCGTACTTTCTTCTCATATGGATCAAGCTCTTCGAAAGTGCCCCCAGCTTCCTCAATAATTTTTTTGGCATTCTTAGAAAATCGACTACCAATTATTTTTAGAGGTTTTGATAAAACTCCATGACCTAAAATTTTATAAACAGTATCTGGAGATTCAATTAAACCATTTTCATAAAGAGAATTTGCATTAACAACTTGATCTGTTTTATAAATTTTATCAATTCGGTTTAGATTTACTGCTTGATATTCGACTCGATTAATATTATTAAATCCTTTTTTATGTCCATGTCTTCTAAAAATTGGCAGTTGGCCACCTTCAAAACCCAACTTAATATTACCTCTAGCCTTTTGACCTTTTAAGCCACGTCCGGCATAGGTTCCCTGACCGCTTGACTTACCACGACCAATTCGTTTTCTATTTTTTCTAGTGCTTGATAATTTAAAATTATGTTGTTCTATCATTTTTCTTCTACTTCTATCAAATGAATAACTGTTTTTACCATACCTCGAATAACAGGAGTGTCGTCATGAGTAACCTGATCATTAATACGCTTTAAACCTAGTCTTCTGATAGTACTCCTATGATTAGGCTTACTACCAATAACAGATCTTTTTTGTGTGATTATTAACTTAACCATTAAACACTCTCTTTACTCTATTCTCATTAACTAATTCTCATTAACTACTTTTCTGCATTTTTGCTTGCTCTAAACGATTTTTTGTTGCTAATTTTGGATCTCTAATTGCCTTCAAGGCTTTTATTGTTGCAGTTACTAAATTAATTGGATTATTAGAACCTAGAGATTTAGATAAAACATTCACGATACCTGCTGCTTCTAAAACGGCTCTTACAGCACCTCCAGCAATTAAACCAGTACCTTCCGATGCAGGACGAAGAATTACTTTTGATGCTTTATAGCTAGCTCGCATTTCATGAGCTAAAGTACCATTATTAATTGCAACTTCGAACATCGTACTTCTTGCTATACTACTAGCTTTCTTTATCGCATCAGGTACTTCATTTGCTTTTCCATAACCATAGCCAACTTGTCCTTGACCATTACCTACTACAACTAAAGCAGTAAAGGAAAAGTGCCTACCTCCCTTTATAACTTTTGCTACTCTATTAAGAGCAACAATTTTTTCTACAAGATTATCCCCTTCATCGTTCTTATCAATGATATCTTTTTTATTTTTATCAGCCATTAAAAAATTAACCCTTCCTCACGAGCAGCATCTGCAAGTGCTTGTATTCTTCCAGTATATCTATAACCACTAGTATCAAAAACAATTTTTTCTATACCAATTTTTTTTGCATTTTTTGCAATAGAACTTCCAACAATTTGAGCCTTAGACATATTATTGCCATCTTTGATATTTTTATCATCTGCAGCAGTTAGTGTGTTCCCACTTGAATCATCAATGAGTTGAGCATAAATATATTTGTTAGAACGAAAAATTGATAGTCGTGGCATTATTGAAGTACCATTAACTTTTTTTCGTACTCGCATCTTTCTTGTATTTCTAAGTTGTTTTCTTGATTTAATTGTCATATTTATTCACCAGCAGATGCCTTAGCCTTTCCTGCTTTCCTTCTAACATATTCACCTTCATAACGAACACCTTTGCCTCCATAAGGTTCTGGAGGCCTAATTTTTCTAATTGATGCTGCTTGTTGACCCACTGCTTGCTTGCTAATGCCAGTTACAAGAATTGTATTCTGATCTGGAACTTCAAAGCTTATACCTTCTAAAGGTTCCAATTCAACCTGATGTGAAAAACCAAGATTTAGAACTAGCTTTGAACCTGATATTTGTGCTCTGTAGCCTGTTCCTATTATCTTTAATCTTTTTTCAAAACCAGATGAAACACCTTCAATCATATTTGCAATTAGACTTCTACAAAGTCCATGAAAAGCACGCGCTCTTGAATTATTCTCAGAACGACCTAAGGTTAACTGATTATCATTTTTTGTCATGGTTATCCCTGGCATGAGATCATAGTTAAGCTCCCCTTTTGGGCCATTAACTTTTATATTCAATCCCTGGATTTCAATACTAACTCCTTCAGGAATTATTATTGGCATTTTACCTATTCTTGACATATCAACTCCATTATTTCATTACCAAACATAACCAAGGATTTCTCCACCAATTTTTCTCTTCCATGCTTCCTTATCAGACATAACTCCTTGAGAAGTACTAATTAATGCTATACCTAAGCCACCTAAAACTCTTGGGATTTCGCCTTTTTTAACATACACCCTTAAGCCAGGCTTAGAAACGCGTTTAATGCCTTCAATAATTGCTTTATCATCTTGGCCATATGTTAATTTTAGTTTTAATGCTGAACTGCTGCCTGCATTAGCCTCTTTAATATCTGACAAAAAACCTTCTGAAAGTAAAACATTTGCAACGGAACGTTTAACATTTGATGCAGGGACATCAACCCAATCATGTTGGGCTGCTGCTGCATTTCTAATTCTTGTAAACATATCTGCTATTGGATCATTCAATGACATTTTTATCCTACCTTAAAAATAAATACTACCAAGAAGCCTTCTTAACACCTGGCAATTTGCCTTCATTAGCTAATTTCCTAAAACATATTCTACACATTCCAAATTTTCTCATATAACCCCTAGCTCGACCGCAGGGCTTATCACCAAATCTAACTGGACAACGATTCACTGCTCTTACCTTATATTTTGGTTTTTTTAAGGCCGCAGCTATTAAAGATGTTCTTGCCATATTTAACTCCCCTTCGTCTCAAAAGGCATATTTAATAATTCTAATAATTTTTTACCTTCTTCATCTGTATTGGCTGTTGTAATGATATTTACTTGAAAGCCTCTTACTCTATCTAGTCCCTGTATATCAATATCAGGAAAGATGATATGCTCACGTATTCCAAGAGAATAATTTCCATGACCGTCAAAAGAATTACCAGAAACTCCTCTAAAATCTCTCGTTCTTGGCAGAGCAATATTTACTAATCGATCATAGAAATCCCACATTCTATTACCACGCAGTGTAACCATCAAGCCAATGGCATTGCCCTCTCTAATTTTAAAATTTGATATAGCTTTTTTTGCTCGAGTAATAATTGGCTTTTGCCCTGAAATTTTTGTAATATCTTTTATGGAAGATTCCATAGCTTTATTATTAGTTACTGCTTCACCTAAGCCCATATTAATAGCTATTTTGACTATATTTGGTACAGCAAGCAAATTTATATAACCATAGTCAGCAATCAATGCTTTTTGAACATCATCGATATAAGTTTGTTTCATTCTTGGAATATAGTTAGTTTTCAATCTATTACCTCATTACAATTTTTTCTTTTACAAAATCTTACTTTTTTACCAGTATTTAATTTTTTAAATCCAACACGAGTAGGTTCATTACAAGATGGACAAATAATTTTTAAATTAGAACAATTTATCAAGGATTCTTTTTCAATAATACCTCCAGGATCAGACGCACTCCTGGGAGCTTGATGCTTTTTTATAATATTTATTCCACTCACTAAAGCACGATTAGTGTCCGAATCAAGGGATATGATTTGACCCTGCCTACCAACATCCTTACCAGCAATCACATAGACATTATCATTTAGCTTCATTTTAGCAACCATTTATAATACCTCCTGTGCAAGTGAAACAATCCGCATGAAATTTTTTTCTCTCAATTCACGAGCAACTGGTCCAAAAATTCGAGTTCCTTTAGGATTACCGTCATCATCATTTAATATGACAGCAGCATTTTCATCGAAGGCGATTGAAGAACCATCTGAACGCTGCATTTTATTTTTTGTACGTACTATAACTGCTTTAATAATTTCCCCTTTTTGTACATTAGAATTTGGCTGAGCATCTTTGACAGAAGCTACAATTAAATCACCAACTCGAGCATATCGCCTTCTAGTTCCACCAAGCACCCTAATACATAAGATTTCTCGAGCACCAGAATTATCAGCAACTTTAAGTCTTGATTCTTGTTGTATCATCTAACTCAAATCCTTACTTGCATCTTCTTCACTTGCGTCTTCTTCACTTGCATCTTCTTCACTTGCATCTTCTTCACTTGCATCTTCTTCACTTGCATCTTCTTCACTATTTATATTGCTAACTTCATCTATTTGTTTTTTGGCAGATTGCTCAATCTCAGCAACTAAACTTGAATCAATCTCAGTTGCGGCAATACCAGCAACATCTCTGTCAGTAACGACTTCAACTAATTTCCATCTTTTATTTTTACTAATTGGAATAGTTTCTTCTATTCGAACAATATCGCCAATTGTTGCTTGATTTTCTGGATCATGCACTTGATATTTTTTAGTTCTCTTTAAAACTTTATGATAGATTGGATGACGTACATTTCTAACAACACTTACAACAACAGTCTTCTGTAACTTATCAGAAACTACCAATCCAATACGAGATTTTCTATTTTTGATTTCTGCATCTTTCATATTCATTCTTTCCAAATTTAATTACTTGTTTGTTTAATTAATGTTCTTAACAATGCTATTTTTCTTCTTGCCTTACTAACCTGAGATACATCAGCAAGTTGACCAGTCGACACTTTTGTACGTAAAGAAAATAACTCTTCAATCGTAGATTCTAATTCTTCCACTAATTTATCATTTTTTAACTTTCGCATTTCTTCTACTAATTTTTTAGACATTAAAACTCTTCTTCCCTAGCAATGAATTTTGTTTTAACTGGTAATTTATGATGGGCTTTTCTAAAAGCTTCTCGAGCTATCGATTCATCTACCCCTGCAATTTCAAACATTACTTTTCCTCTTTTAACAACTGCTACCCATCTATCAGTGGCACCTTTTCCTTTACCCATTCTGACTTCAACTGGCTTTGCAGAAACCGGTTTATCTGGAAATACTCTTATCCAAACTTTTCCACCTCTCTGTAAAGTTTGAACAATTACTCTACGCGCAGCTTCAATTTGACGGGCATCAACCCAAGCATTATCTAAAGATTGAAGACCAAACTCACCAAAAGCAACACTGTTGCCGGACATAGCCATTCCACGTCTTTTGCCTCTAAACTGCTTTCTATATTTTGTTCTCTTGGGCATTAACATAATTTATTCCTCTGATTCCAAATTTAAATCTGCTTCAATGAAATTATGTGATAAATCACCTTTATAAATCCAAGATTTGATTCCAATTAAACCGTATGTAGTATGGGCTTCAGCAAATCCATAATCAATATTTGCTTTTAATGTATGTAAAGGAACTCTTCCTTGCATTTCATGCTCGCTTCTTGACATTTCTGCGCCACCAAGCCTGCCACTAATTTTGATTTTACAACCCAAAGCACCTCTTTGCATGGCACGTTGCACTCCTTGTTTCATTGCTCTTCTAAAAGCAACTCTTTTTTCCAATTGCTCTGCTACATTTCCTGCTACAAGAACAGCATCAAGTTCAGGTATTCTAATCTCTTTAATATTTAATTTCACTTTCTTTGCTGATGCTAATTCGAGATCTTTTCTGATTTTTTCTGCATTTTGACCACCACGTCCAATTACAATTCCAGGTCGAGATGCTTGAATAGTAATAACAATATCATTGGCATTTCTGTCAATAATTACTTTTGATATACCAGCCTCTCTTCCAGATTTTTCTATAATTTTTCTTAATTCAACATCCTCATTAGCTAATTCAGCATAGTTATTACTACTAAACCATTTAGACTGCCAGTCTTTCGTTACGCCAACTCTAAATCCATAAGGATGTACTTTTCTTCCCATTATTTTATCTCTTCCTCAACAATAATATTTATATGACTATAGCGCTTCAATCTAGGAGCTGTTCGACCTCTTGAACGTGCTTTAAATCTCTTTAATGTTCTACCTTCGTCAGCATAAGCTTTCTTAATAATAAGATTTTCTGTAGGAATCCCCTTATTATTTTTAGCATTTGCAACAGCTGAAAGAATCACGTTTCTTACTAATCTAGCAGATTTATGAGGTAACACATCTAATATGTCATAGGCATCATTTACCTTTTGTCCTCGAACTGAATCAAGAACTAATCTCACTTTTCTTGGTGCAATAGGCTGATTAAATGCCTTTGCTATCACTTCCATAAATCCTCTTCCTAAATATCAACCTTGGTATTATGACCTCTAAATGTTCTCGTAAATGCGAACTCTCCTAGTTTATGCCCAACCATATTTTCAGACAAGTAGATTGGAATATGTCTATGTCCATCATAAACTCCAATTGTTAACCCAACCATTTCAGGCATGACTGTAGAAGAACGAGACCAAGTCTTAATTACTTCTTTATTACCTGATTTTTGGGCATCAAGAATTTTCTTTAATAACTTCTCATCTACAAAAGGGCCTTTTTTAGTGGAACGTGACATAAATAATCTCCTACCTTCTTCCTTGGTTTCTTCTTCGTACTATAAATACGTTGCTACTCTTATTCTTTTTTCTAGTTTTAAAACCTAATGCAGGTTTACCCCAAGGAGTCTTAGGACCAGGCAAACCAATTGGTGATTTACCCTCACCACCACCATGTGGATGATCGTTAGGATTCATCACAGAACCACGTACTTGTGGTCTTCTGCCTCTATGACGATTTCTCCCAGCCTTACCTAGTTTTAGTTGAGCAGATTCCGCATTACCTACTGCACCAATTGTTGCATTACATCTCTCCAGAACTCTACGAATTTCACCTGATGGTAGTCTTAATAAAGCATATCCACTTTCTTTTGCAATTAATCTAATAGCTGCACCAGCTGAACGACCGAGTTGTGCTCCTTTTCCAGGCTCCATTTCAATAGCATGCAAAATAGTTCCTAAAGGAATTTTCTGTAAAGGTAAACAATTACCCAAAGAAATTGGTGCCTCCGGAGATGAAATAATCTCATCACCAATATTTAATCCATCTGGAGACAGAATATAACGCTTTTCTCCATCGACATAGTTAACCAGAGCAATACGTGCTGTTCTCGATGGATCGTATTCAATTGATGCAATAAAACCTGGTATATCTATTTTAGTTCTTGTAAAATCTATAATTCTGATACGTCTTTTATGCCCACCGCCACGGTGCCTAATAGATATTTTTCCTCTTGATCTACCAGCATTTTTCTTCTTAGAAACTAATAGATTTTTTTCAGGTTTCTTTTTAGTGATTTCAGTAAATGAATGACCACTTGAATTCCTTCTACCAGGAGAAGTTGGTTTGTATAATTTCATTGCCATTTATAAGCCCTCAAATATATTGATTTCATCGCCATCTTTTAAGCTAACTATTGCCTTTTTCCAATCAGGTTTTTTAGCAATTTTATTACCACGCTTTTTAGCTTTTCCTTTTACAACGCTAATATTAACAGCAGTGACCTCAACATCAAAAGCTGCTTCAATTGCTTTTTTTACTTCAATTTTATTTGCAAATTTTGCAACTTTAAACGAATATTTTCCTAAAGATGCTTGGTTGGTAGTTTTTTCTGTAACTAAAGGTTTCTGAAGAATATTCACACGTTTATTATAATTTTTCATGAATCTATCCTTGAATTTCTTTACGTCTTATAATATTTGTATTGAGCCTTGATTCAAGCAAATCTACTGAATTCTTAAGTAGAACAACCCACTCATTTTGTAATAAATCATAAACGCTTACTCTTTCTGCACTCATAACTGAAACTTTCGGAACATTTCTTGAAGAAAGAAAGAACTCCCTATTTAGCCCATGAGTTAATATTAAACAAGAAGAGTCAATATTTAATTTAGATAGCATTGTAACAAAATCTTTTGTGGATGGTTTCGCATATTCACCATTAAAATCTAGTATGACTAATTTCTTAGCAAGCAACTTATCTGACAACATAGATTTAATTGCTTGACGATTCATTTGTTTCGGAATCTTTTTTCCAAAATTACGAGGTGAAGGGCCAAAGGTTACTCCACCGCCAACTTGTAAGGGCGATTTAATAGAACCTTTTCTAGCAAGACCAAGACCTTTTTGTCTCCTAATTTTTCTTGTAGACCCTACAACCATTGACCTATTTTTTGTCGCTGCATTACCTGAACGTAAGTTTGCTCTTTGAGAAACAAATACCTGATGCACTAGTGAGTCATTTGGCTGGACACCAAAAATATTATCGTCAAGCTTGACTTTAGTTTTAGATATAGTCCCTTTAGGAGTATAGCAATCAATATTCAATTAAATTTCCTTACTTTCATCTTGTTTTTCAGCTGGAGCTTCTTCTGCTGGAGCTTCTTCTGCTGGAGCTTCTTCTGCGGGAGCTTCTTCCGTTGCTACTTCTGGAGCTTCTTCTGCGGGTGCTTCTTCCGTTGCTACTTCTGGAGCTTCTTCTGCTTGAACTTCTGCTGCTGAAGCTTCTTCCGCTGCTAAAGCAAGATCAATCAATTTCTGATTTGGTTTTTTTCTTGAATTTGTCACTTTAACAATACAGTTATTGTGTCCAGGGACAGAACCATTAACAAAAATAATATTATTCTCTAAATCAACTTTTACAACAAGTAAATTAAGATTTGTAACTAAGACATTGCCCATATGACCAGCCATTTTCTGACCTTTCCATACTCTTCCTGGTGTAGAACCTGCACCAATTGAACCAGGTGCACGATGACGGTCAGATTGACCGTGCGTTTTAGGTCCGCCACGGAAATTCCATCTTTTTACGCCACCCGCAAAGCCTCGACCTTTAGATGTCGATGATACATTTATGTATTGACCTGTATTAATATCATTAATTGAAATTTCTTGGCCTAAATTATATGAATCAATATCATTGACTCTGAATTCAGATAATTTGTCAAAATCATTTTCAATGCCTGATTTTAACAAATGTCCTTTTTCAGCTTTTACCATTTTAGCTTTTTTCGTCTGAAAGCCAATTTGAACAGCATTGTATCCATCAATATCATTTGATTTTATTTGAGTGATTTTATTGACACCAAATTCAATAGCAGTAACTGATCTTATATCACCGGCTAAGTCATATATTCTAGTCATTCCTATTTTTTTGCCTAACAAACCAATTTCCATTATTTACCTATTTCAATATTAAATTTATAATTTTATTTCTATATCAACACCTGACGGAACTTGAAGTTTCATCAATGTATCAATAGTTGTAGACGATGGTTCCAAAATATCTATAAGCCTCTTATGTGTTCTCATTTCAAACTGATCTCTAGAATCTTTATCGATAAAAGGTGAACGTAATACTGTATATTTTCTAATTCTAGTTGGCAAAGGTACTGGTCCCGATACAATAGCTCCAGTCCTTTCAGCAGACTCTACGATTTGTTGAGCTGAGATATCAAGAACACGATGGTCATATGCTTTTAATCTAATGCGAATTTTTTGCTTTGCCATTATTATTCCTTATTTTAATCACTTGCCCTATTAGCTTTACCAATTTCTTCAGCAATACTCTCTGGAACTTTCTCATAGTGATCAAATTCCATAGTATATGTTGCTCTACCTTGAGTCATTGAGCGAAGATCTGTAGAATATCCAAAAGCTTCAGCTAATGGTACTAAAGAGTGAACAACTTGCGTATTTCCTCGTGCTTCAGATCCTAGAACCTGACCTCTCCTACTATTCAAGTCACCCAATACATCACCTAAGTAATCCTCTGGTGAAACAACATCAATTTTCATGACTGGTTCTAAAAGTATAGACTTAGCTTTTTTTAATGCATCTCTCATTGCAATAGATCCTGCAGTCTCAAATGCCATTTCAGATGAATCAACAGGATGAAATGAACCATCAATTAATTTAACACCTACGTCTACTACTGGGTAGCCGGCTTTTGCACCAGAAGACAATGCATTCTCAACACCCTTGTTCACAGGATTAATATACTCTCTCGGAATTGAACCACCGACAATATTATTTTCAAATAAAAAACCTTCACCTTTATCTCTCGGGTATACTTCTATGACACAATCCCCATATTGACCTCTACCACCTGATTGGCGAACAAATTTTCCTTGCACTTTAACTTCTTGAGTAATTGTTTCTCTATAGGCAACTTGTGGCTTACCAATATTCGCAACAACATTAAATTCTCTTTTCATTCTATCCACAAGAACTTCTAGGTGTAATTCACCCATACCAGAAATAACTGTCTGCGATGTTTCTTCATCAAATCTGACTTTAAAGGTAGGATCTTCCTCTGCTAATTTTTGAATTGCTTCAGATAGTTTTTGTTGATCATCTCTTGTTTTAGGCTCAATTGCCACGGATATAACCGGATCAGGAAATGTAATTGATTCTAATAATAGTTGATTATCTCTAGAAGATATAGTGTCACCAGTAAATGTGTCCTTCAATCCAATTGCAGCACCTATCTCACCAGCATATAGAACATCAACATCTTCACGAGAATTAGAATGCATTTTCATTATTCTACCAACTCTTTCACGTTCATTTCTTGAAGAATTATATACTTGAGCTCCTTGCTCAATGGTACCTGAATATAATCTAAAAAATACTAAGCGACCAACGAATGGGTCTGTCACAACTTTAAAAGCAATACCGAGCAAGCTTCCAGAAACATCAGGAGCTAATTTGACAATTTCATCTTCAGAACCAACTTTTATTGCTTCAACAGGTGGTAAATCATTAGGATTAGGTAAATAATCTATAACTGCATCTAATAATTTTTGCACGCCTTTATCTTTTAAAGCAGAGCCAGTTAAAATTGGTACTGCTAAATTTGAAAGAGTGACTCGTCTAATAGCTTGTTTCAATGTATCAACTTCAATTGGCTTTTCATCTAAAAAAAGTTCCATCAATTCTTCATCATTTTCTGCAACCGTCTCTATAAGAGAGTCTCGCAAGGCTGAGACTTCATCAAGAAATTCTTCAGGTATATCATGTTCTACAACTTCAATACCCTTATTTCCTTCAAATGAAAAAGCTTTTTGATTAATAATGTCTATAACACCCTTATGTTGATCTTCCAAGCCCCATGGTATTTGTAAAATTAAAGGAACAGCTGCTAGCCGTTCCTTTATTGTGTCAACGCAGTAATTAAAACTGGCACCTGTCCTATCCATTTTATTAACAAAACATATTCTTGGTACAGAATATTTATCGGCTTGTCGCCATACTGTTTCTGATTGTGGTTCAACACCAGCAACTCCGTCGAATACAACAACGCCACCATCAAGTACTCTTAAAGATCTTTCTACTTCAACAGTAAAATCAACATGGCCAGGAGTATCAATAATGTTAATAGTTGAACCATTCCATTCAGCAGTAGTTGCTGCAGAGGTAATAGTGATACCTCTTTCGCGTTCTTGTTCCATCCAATCCATAGTAGCAGTACCTTCATGTACCTCACCAATTTTGTAAGTTTTACCAGTATAAAAAAGAATTCTCTCAGTAACAGTAGTTTTACCTGCATCAATATGCGCGATGATACCTATGTTCCTTACCTTATTAAGATCTATCCCTACAGACATTTATTTACCCTTCGACGATTCAAAATCATCAATTTCCTTACCACCTATAATGTGCAAAAGCCCTATTGGCTTCAGCCATTCTATGAACATCATCTTTCTTTTTAACTGCACCACCAGTGTTATTAAATGCATCAGTTAATTCGCTTGCTAATTTTTCAGACATAGATTTTCCCTGCCTAGTTGAAGCAGAATCAATAATCCATCTTATAGATAAAGAAATTCTTCTATCTGCCCTAACGTCTACAGGTACTTGATAGGTAGCACCACCAACTCTTCTTGATTTTACTTCTAAGATTGGGCTCGTATTTCTGACTGCTTGTTCTAATAAATCAGAACCATTTTTACCTAATTCTTTTTCAACAAATTCGAATGCATTATATACTATCTTTTCTGCAATAGTTTTTTTTCCATGTTTCATGATTTTATTAATGAGACGAGTAACCAAAATAGAATTATATCTAGGGTCAGGAGTCAAAATGCGTGTATCTGGTCTATTTCTCCTTGGCATGTTATCTAACCTCTTCTAGTCCCGTACTTACTTCGTCCACGTTTTCTATTTGCAACGCCTTCACTGTCTAATGCGCCTCTTACAATATGATACCTTACACCTGGAAGATCTTTAACTCTTCCGCCGCGGACTAATACAACAGAGTGCTCTTGTAAAGAATGTCCTTCACCAGGAATATATGCTGTCACTTCTATGCCATTAGTTAATCTGACTCTAGCAACTTTTCTCAGAGCTGAATTTGGTTTTTTAGGAGTAACAGTTCTAACTTGTATGCATACTCCTCTTTTTTGAGGAGAACCCTTGTCCTCACGTGCAACTCGATTTTTTAATGAATTGTACCTAAACCTTAAAGCAGGAGCCTTGGTTTTTTTAAAAGTTGTTTTTCTACCTTTTCTAACTAGCTGACTTATAGTAGGCACAAATTTTTCCCTTAAATTTTGTAACATAAAAGGCCGATTAAGTCTTAAATGAGCCAATCTTGATTAAAAAAGTCATTCATATAAGTTAAAAAGACTTCTCTTATTAATCAACGGTACTCAATTAATTGCCTTAACGACCGTATTTATCTAAAACTTAGATTTTTTTAGACTCGACGATGGTATGGTGCAATAGAGTAAGAGTCAACGTATTTTATGAAAAGTTTGTATCTTTTCAAATTGATCAATTTAAACATATTAATATGAAGATGCTCTCTTAACTTTCATTACATTGGATAACATAGACTTATAAACTTTAAATACACTATAAGCAGTAGCATCCCAAGAGTACTTCCTTACATCCAACAGTGCTTGTTTAGCTATTTTTTTTGAATCATAACCATTTTCCAATAAAGAATTCAAAGCTTCCGTTAACTCTTCCACATTTCCAGGTTCAACTAATAAACCGTTAATTTCATTTTTAATTACTGAAGCTAATCCTCCAGTATTTGAAGCAACTACAGGTTTTGCAGAAGCAAAAGCTTCTAAAGTTACCAAGCCAAATGATTCATAATGTGAAGGAATAGCAATTATATCAGCAACTGCATAATATTTTGGTAAATCACCATGAGCAACTGCTCCCAAAAATTCTACATTTTTACTCAAATTTAAATCTTGGACTAGCTTTCTAAGGTATATTTGATATGCGCTTGGTGAATCAGCTCCGCCTATAATAAATAGCCTAATATTACTTCTATTGTTTATCCTTGCAACCGCTTTAATTAGAACATCTAAACCTTTAACAGGGTCTAATCTTGAAATACTCATTATAATTTTGATATCAGGAGCAATATTTAATTTTTTTCTAACTAATTTCATATCATTTGGATGAAAAACATTATCATCTACTGCTAAAGGAATAATGTGTATTTTATTATCAGGTACTTCAGCAAAACTATTAATTAAATCTTTTTCATGAGGTGAAGAACAGATAATACTATCCACATTTTTAATAATTTCGGCTTCAATTTTTTTTCTATGCAATAATTCTGATTTTTTACCAAGAGCCATCTCTTTTGCTAAAGCTAGAGTATGGAACATAGTGATATGTTGTAATGACCATAATTTAGCAATTTTTAAACCGATGATGCCTGAAAGCCAATAATGAGAATGGACAATATCGTAATGAATATTCTCAAAAGAAACAAAAGTATTTAAACCATCAATAAATTCATCTACATATTGCTCTAAATAATCAGGCTCAAGAATCTCTTTAGGACCAGCATTTATATAAATAATCCTAACTCCAGGCCCTAATTCTATAATTTCAGCACCAGCATGTGTGTTATCTTTTTTAGTAAAAATATCAACTTGAACGTCAAGCTTTGACAATCTTAATGCAATTTCTTTAATATACAGATTCATTCCACCACTTTTAAAACCTCCGAGCTTTGCAATCGGGGACGCATGCATTGATATCATGGCAACTTTAATTGGTTTTTTTTCTACATTTGACTGTGTAAAAATATTTTTATTCATAATAATACTTATTAATTCAAAGTTATCATTGACATAAATTCATTTCTAGTTTTTGCATCATCACGAAAATTACCCTTCATCGACGATGTAATTAATTGAGCGCCAGTTTTTTTAATACCTCGAAAAGAAAGACATGAGTGCTCTCCCTTCACAACAACTGCAACGCCATCAGTTTCAAGAACATCTTGCAAAATTTGAGCAATTTGTCTAGTCATTCTCTCTTGTATTTGTGGTTGTTTAGAAACATTATCAACTAATCTAGCAATTTTTGATAATCCTACAACTTTACCTTTTGGTAAATAGCTCACATGAACCTTGCCCCAAAATGGTAAAAAATGATGCTCACAAATAGAAATAAAAGGAATATCTATGATATTTACCATATCTTCATATTCCTCAACAAATTCTGTAGCAAGTATTTCTTTATTAAGTGCTGGATCTCCGCTGAGAAATTCCTTATAGGCTTTAACAATCCTTTTTGGAGTATCACTCAATCCATCAGATTTTAAATCAAGTCCAAAGGACTCCAAAAAAATTTTTATACCACTAATAGCATTTTTTTCATTAAACTCATTTTTTTGATTCATAGTATCCCCTCTAAATAAATCAATTAACTCTTAGTAATTCCAATTCAAAATTTTTGCTATTTCACCTGGATCTGCAATGGCATCTATTTTATTACTCTGAATAGATAGTGCAGTATCTGGGTCCTTCAAGCCTGAGCCTGTTACAATACATACTATTTTCTTATCTTTAAAATTATATCCTTCTTTTTTCTTTTTTAAAAGGCCGGCAATTGGAGCAGCGCAAGCAGGCTCAGCAAATATACCCTCCTCTTTAGCAATCTTTTGATAAGCAAAAATAATCTCTTCATCTGTAACAGATTCAATTAATCCATTTGAATCATCTCTAGCTATTTTTGCGGAATCCCAAGAAGCCGGATTACCTATTCGTATCGCAGTAGCAATCGTAGATGGATTATCAACTTTTTTATCAATAACAATAGGGGCAGCACCTGCAGCTTGAAAACCCCACATCATTGGTAAGTTTTTAATCTTTTTGGCATCCTTATACTCATTAAAGCCTTTCCAATAAGCGGTAATATTACCAGCATTTCCTACTGGAATACAAAGAATATCAGGAGCATCTTGTAATTCATCAACAATTTCAAAAGCACCAGTTTTTTGCCCATCAATTCTATTGGGATTAACTGAGTTAACAAGGGTCACATTATTTTTTTCTACCAATGAAATAGCTATTTTCAAAGAATCATCAAAAGAACCATCTATGGAGACAATTTTTGCACCATAAACTATAGCTTGTGCTAATTTACCCATTGCTATAAAACCAGATGGCACAATAACATAACTTTCTAGACCAAATTTTGCAGCGTATGCTGAAGCAGATGCTGACGTATTACCCGTTGAAGCACACAGAACAGCTTTTGCACCATTTTCATAAGCCTTAGCAACTGCCATAATCATCCCTCTATCTTTAAAAGATCCTGTTGGGTTTGATAATTCTAATTTAAAATATACTGCAGCGGCATCTATTTCATTTTCAAGAGTCCTCGATCTCACGAGTGGAGTTCCGCCTTCACCGAGTGTCAATAAAGGAGTTTGATCAGTAATAGGTAAAAATTTACTATACCGTTCTAAAATAAAACGACTAGATGAAGAATTCATAGCATTTTCCCTTGGTTGTCTGAAGAACCCTTTTCAGAAAGCCTATTTAAAAATTGCCTTGTGACTTTCAACTCATCACGTAATTCACCTATTTGCCTGCGTGCTACCTGTTCATCAATAATTGTTTTTTGGCGAAAATTTTCGAGTAATTCATTCTTTTCTTCTGCAAAATTTGATGCTAATTCCGTAATCTTCTTATTAAGCATATGAAAATTGGTATCAGCAGAACGATGATTTAATGTTTCATTTTGAAAATTACTACTCAATTCTTTTAACGACGATTCAAATTGTATAAAACGATTTTCCATTCTTTTTCTTGAATTAGCATTTTCATCAATTTTTAACTCGAGATTATTGACGAGTAACTGCAGCCCATTAAATGAATCAGGTAAAATATTTAAATTATTAAGAATACTCCTATTTGCATCATTCTTTTGATTAGCCTCATCATAAAATGAGAATTTTTCCTCTAACAAAGAACTCAAGCTCTGAATCTGTAATTTAGTATTACTCAGCTGATTAGAATGGTCCATAATTAAATTCTCAATATTCTTTAGTTGATCTTTTGAAATATTTGCTTCCAGGTTAAACGATGTAACGTTTTGTAATAATTCATCAACCTTTAACGCTCTCTCTTGAATTTGCTTAGATAAAATTTCAATTTCGGAATCAATACGTTTAATTTCTACTAAAAAACTTTTACTTAAAGTATTAACTTCACTGTTAATTGTTTTAATAATTGACTCTAGAATGCTTGATTGATCAAAATCACTTTTCATCTTTTGAATTACATCTTCAATTAATACAAATTTTTTAGAAATTATAGCTTGTGATTCAATTGTTGATTTCATACGATTTGCAATTTTTTCTATATTAATTATAGAAGAATTCAAATTTGCAAAACGTTGTTCTTGAGACAAATAATTTTTTTCCAACTTGTCAATTTTCTTAATTGTTTGTTTAAATGCAGATTGAATCTGATTAGCAATTGGTTTTTTAGCAATTGGTTTTTGAGCAATTGGTTTTTTAGCAATTGGTTTTTTAGCAATTGGTTTTTTTTGTTTTTGCATTTTACTATCTCTTTACCAATTATAGATTAATCAATAATTGGTAATAAATTCACTACTGAATCTACTTTCTTCTCTTTCTTAATTGAATTAATCGCAGAATCTATTTTTCCACGATTTGCTTCATGAGTAATTAAAACTAATTGTGCAGTTTGTGATTCTTGATCTGCTTCCGTTTGAATAACAGAAGCTATGCTAATTTGATGCTCAGACATAATACCTGAAATTGCTGCTAGAACTCCTGACTCATCAACAACATTTAGTCTTAGATAATATCTTGAGATAAAATTTTCTGAATTGCTGACTTCTATTTTATTTAATTGAGCATTATTCAAATTACTAAAAGAATATTTTATATTCTTTGCAGCATCAATAACATCACCTAAGATAGCACTTGATGTTGCAGATGCACCAGCACCAGGACCTTCAAAAATAACTTGACCGACTAAATTGCCTTGCAATTGAATAGCATTTAAAACACCATCCACTTTTGAAAGAGGTTCTTGTTTAGATATTAATGTAGGGCAAACGATACAGGTTATTTTATTATCAATTAATTCAGCTCTAGCTAATAGCTTAATTACATATCCTAGTTCATCTGCATAATTTAAATCTTTCAATTCTATACTAGAAATTCCCTGGCAAAATATAGAGCCTGGATCAACATCAACATGAAATGCTAGCCCACATAAAATTGCTAATTTATATGCTGCATCAATCCCTTGAACATCATTGTATGGATCTGGCTCTGCATATCCTGACTGTTGAGCTTTTAGAAGTGCATTCTGATAACTCATTTTTTCTTGAAACATCAGTGAAAGCATATAGTTTGTAGTCCCATTAATAATTCCTGAAATAGAAAAAATCTCATTGGCAAGTAAATCACGAGATAATGGCCCAATAATTGGAATACCGCCACCTACTGACGCTTCATATCGAATAGATGCTCCATGTTTAACAGCCAAATCAGTCAACTCACTACCCGATTGAGCCATAACATCTTTATTTGCAGTTACAACATGCTTACCCTTTTTTAATAAAGAAGCAATATATTCCTTTGCTGGCACTTGACCACCCATTAACTCAACAATAATGGATGTATGTTCATCGTTTAATACATCATTAAAATTTTTGGTAAAATTAACATCTTTAAATTTTTTATCATGCTTTTTTATATCACGAACAAGAACATACCTAAGTTCTAATTTTGTACCAACTAATTGATTATTACGTTCAGTATCTTTTATTAAAGCACTTAATACTGCAGCACCAACATTTCCTGCTCCTAGCAATGATACACCTACACTATCTGTCATCAATGTCTCCTCAAAAATCCTGATTAGGGCTTTCTAAAGCTTCTACGGATAATTTAAGCTTTATTTTTCCTGATTCTATAACTATATAGTCTCTTAATGTTTGATCCAGGTCTATCTCTCTATAATAAATGTTTGCGATCTGAGAATTAATAAAAGATAATAATTTGGTATCTTCATAGTGCCCAACAATCGGCTCAGTAATAAGGCCATCATCCTCTTGTTTTTCGAAATAATAAAAGTAACTATTAGTACCAACTTCAAATGGTCCAACTAATTGTAATTTTTCACTAACATTAAGCTCATCAGGAAGATCAATGCCAACAAAACCAGTCAATCTCCATCCAATATCAAGCAATTCGATGCTCGTATCATCTTTATAAAATGTTAATAATTCATCTATAGTTTTTCCAGAATTATAATCAGCTAAAAAAAGAGCAGAAGTTGCTTCTCCTTGTATAGCAATTCTTTTTACAAAAGATAAATTACCGGTTTCTTCTAAATCTTCAGAAAACAATCCCTTAATCTTCTCTTGCATTATAAAAGATCGTGAATAATCCATAATTACTTCTCTACTCAAACCAGAATCTGATCTAATATTTGACAAAATAATATCAACTATTGATTGGTCCGATTGATAGATTTCAGCAGGTATTCTAAAAAGCTGGGAGGTTCTTAATTTTATCTCTGCCTCTGATGGAGCACCAACTAACTCTTCGCCGTATTTATTAAGAATATATTTATTTTTTAATATCATAGGTAACTGATAAAGAATCTCTTCTGTTGAAGTGTTTTCTGTTTTATCTATATAAGCAGTATAAAAACCAAGTTCACTGGCTAGTTCTTTAGCATTGTATATTTCATCATCAATAGTTATCAATTCTGTTCTTGGAGGATTGAAGTAATTAATGAAATAACCAAAAACTAAGATAATCCCAACAATCAAAAGTGCAAAATATGATAACAAAATAGAACGATTCTCATTAATAAAAGAGCCACTATCTTGTGAATCAGTATTCTTTTCTTTTCGCCTTGAACGTCTTGTACTAGTCAATTACAAAATCCTTAATGTAAGGAATGTTAGGAATAATTTTTAGAATTAAATCCTGATAACCGGATATGTTCAATAGTATAAGGCAATAAAGCAAGATGCCTGGCACGTTTTATTGCTTGAGCAATTCTTCTCTGACATTTTGCACAGGCACCAGTTCGCTTACGAATATCTATTTTACCTCTATCATCAATATAGTTTCCTAAAGTTTTCAAATTTTTATAATCGATTATACTCTTTGCAAAGTTTTTTTTCTTGTTACTACAAAATTCACAGTATCTTCTCCTGGGACGTCTCTGAAAATAACTATCTTTATCTGAATCATCATTCGAAAAACGTGTATCTGGCATAACTAACCTTTTCTAAAATATAATTTTAAATTTAACTAAAATGGGAGATCATCGGGATCAATCTCAGGAGGAGCACTGCTAGATTCGTTCTTTACCGATTCATTCTCATTATCATTATCATTACCTAAAGATTGTTGTGAGTTTTGTGGGCTTAAAAATTTCACTTGATCTGCAACTAACTCTGTTCTATATCGTTTTTGACCAGTAGATTGATCTTCCCATGATCTTGTTGCCATTCTGCCTTCTACGTATACTTTTTGACCTTTAGATAAATACTGACTACAAGTCTCTGCCGTTCGATTCCAAGCAACAATATTAAACCATTCGGTTTCTTCTATTCTTTCTCCATCTGACGACCTAGTATATTGGCGAGATGTTGCAACAGAAAAAGTGGTAACAGGGGCTCCATTAGCAGTATACCGCATTTCTGGATCTGATCCTAAATTACCAATTACCATACATTTATTAAGCATCTTACTTCCTCTTTAGCTAACCTGATCTTTAGTTTTTACAGGACCAGATATTTCACCAACAACTTCGTTAATGATTAAAAACCTCAATATATCTTCATTAATATTAAGCTGATTTTCTACTTCCTGAATAGAAGATGGGTCTAAGCTAGCTCTCAAAATAAAATAAAATCCTTCAAGATTATCACCAATTTGATACGCTAATTTTCTTTTACCCCAATCCATTTCTGTATTTAATTCACCATTACTGCCTAAAATCATAGATTTAACTTTTGAATACAGTTCTGCAACTGCTTCCTTAGATAACCTAGGACTAAACACTGTGACGATTTCATATTCTTTCATAAATTAACTACTTTTCACTTTATCCTCTTGGTAAACCAAGGCCACGTGTGGCAATTACATTTCTTTGAATCTCAGAAGATCCAGCTGCAATAGTAGCAGGTATGGATCTTACATAATCTCTAGTAAACATTGTCTCCATTGGACTACGAGTATCCTCATTATCCCATAAGTTTGAGTACATGCCAAAAACTTTCGTACCAGTATGCGCAGTTCTTTGTGCAGCCTCAGAACCAAACATCTTTGCTATTGATGCTTCATAATTTGGGACTTGACCTGCATCTTGAATAGTAATAATTCTTAAAGAAAAATTCATCATCACTGCTGATTCTATATAGCGTTCGGCAACTTCTTGTCTAACGCTATCATAACTATCAATGCGTGATTTATGAGTATCTTTTTCAGAGCAGTATTGAATCATATCAACTATTTGCCGTTGAAGATTAATTGCACCTGTGATGTTGGAACGTTCATTATCTAATAATGTCATTCCAACATACCAGCCACGATTCTCTTCACCAACTATCTGATCTGCAGGAATTCTTACATCCTCCCAAAAAGTTTCATTCAAGTGATGACCCCATCCCATATCTATAATTGGGTTCACAGATAGTCCAGGAGTTTTAATATCCATGACAAGCATAGAAATACCTCGATGTTTTGGAGCATCTGGATCAGTTCTTACTAACATAAATACGTTATCTGCATAATGTGCATGAGATGTCCATATTTTTTGACCATTTATAACAAATTCATCTCCATCTCGTACAGCTCTAGTAGTTAAAGAAGCAAGATCTGATCCTGCTCCAGGCTCAGAAAATCCCTGCGCCCAAACTACATCACCTTTTAAAATTGGAGGCAAAAATTTACTTTTTTGGTCATCAGTTCCATGGACAATTAAAGCAGGACCTAGCATACCAATGCCTACATTACTACCAACTGTTGGTACATTCGCTCTAGCCATTTCTGCATTATATATATATTGTTCCATTGGACTGAACCCTCCACCACCAAATTCTTTTGGCCAATGTGGGGCAACCCAACCTTCTTCTGAAATTGAATTAAACCACTCTTCAGCATCTTTTCTTTCATTGACATTATCGGAATTACGATCAATCGCCCAACGATAAGGAGTAGCCTTAAAAAATTCTTTTGACATTTTCTGATATCGAGATGGAAGCTTTGCTTCTATAACAGACTTAACCTTAGTCCTAAAACCAGCTTGTTCTTTATTATCTTCCCAATCCAAAACATTTCTCCAATCAATTACTGAATAAAGTTAATACATAAATCATATTACAGCAAGAAAGATCATACATTAATAAATAGCTTAATTTCTATTTAAAATTAAAATTATTGAAAATTATCTTACTACTATCCCTGGAGCTGGAAACTCCTTGCATAACTCAATCACAGTTTCTAAAGCATTTTTTATTACCATGTTATCTTTAGATTGCAAAACATTCACAATAATTTCACCTACTTTTTCCATTTCTTTATGACCAAAACCACGAGATGTAAGAGCAGGAGTACCAATCCTTATACCTGAAGTAATTGTTGGCGGAAGATTATCGTATGGAATTGCATTCTTATTAACTATAATTCCACAAGATGCCAAAAGGTCTTCAGCATCTTTCCCATTAAGTTTAAGAGAGGTAACATCCACTAAAATCAAGTGATTGTCTGTGCCTCCAGATACTAGTCTTAGACCTCCATTTTGTAACTTTTCTGAAAGAACTTTTGCATTTGAAACAGTATTTTTTTGTAAATTAATAAATTCTTCAGTTGATGCTTCTTGATAAGCAACAGCCTTACCAGCAATTACATGCATGAGCGGTCCTCCTTGACTACCTGGAAAAACAGCTTTATCAATCTTCTTTGCAATATTTGCATTACATAAAATCATACCGCCTCGAGGACCACGTAAAGTTTTATGAGTTGACATAGTAATGACATCAGCAAATCCTACTGGAGAAGGATGTACATTGGCGGCAACTAAGCCAGATATGTGTGCAATATCAGCCAAAAGAAAGGCACCAACTTCATCTGCAATTTGCTTTGCCCTTTGGAAATCAAGATTACGAGGATATGCAGTTGTACCGATGACTATGACTTGTGGCTTATTATTTATTGCGAGATCTCTCATTTGATCGTAATCTATCAATTCGTCATCTTGACGCACCCCATAATGAGAAAAATTATAAAGTTTTCCAGTTATATTAACTTTATGACCATGCGTTAAATGCCCACCATGATCTAATCCTAACGCTAAAGCCTTATCTCCAACATTCATTAAAGCATTATAAGCAGCTAAATTAGCTTGAGATCCAGAATGCGGTTGGACATTAGCATGATCGACTTTAAAAAGTTTTATTGCTCTATCTATAGCAAGTTGCTCAACAATATCTGAATTTTCACAACCACCGTAATATCTAGCCTTTGGATATCCTTCAGCATATTTATTAGTCAAAACACTCCCTACAGCCTCCATTACAGCTTGGCTAGTATAATTTTCAGATGCAATCATTTCTAATACATTTGCTTGTCTGTGCTCTTCGTTAAGAATTGCTTGGTTGATTTCGGGATCAACATTCTCTAAAATATTTGTATCTATATTGAGATTTGATGTCAGAATAACCTCCTCATTGATCTAATTATTTCAAAACTATTATAAGCAGTAATATATAGTTTAGAATATAATGATAATAAGAAAATTTGTTAAATTATTTCAACGTAGTATAAAATGCAAGTAAAGATTCTCACTTTTGCCAATCTCAAAGAATATAGCAATGATTTTACTATTGAAATAGAAGGAAAAGAATCTATAGCATTATCGATTATTAAGCAGAAAATCATTGCTGAAAAACCAGCACTAGAAAAATTTATGAATAATATTGCTTTTGCTGTAAATCAAACATATAGCAAAAATGACAATCAAGAAATAAATGATTTAGATGAAATAGCACTCATTCCTCCGGTAGCAGGAGGATAATATGAAAAATGAAATAAAAATCATTAATCACTCTATAGAAATAGTAAAAGTAAGAGAATTTCTTCGAAATAACAGAAGTGGAGCTATAGTTATTTTTGAAGGAGTTGTAAGAGAATTTAATAAAGGGGAAAAAATAAAAAATATAACTTATGAAGCCTATGAAGCTATGGCTATAAAAGAAATAACCAAAATCTTAAATGAGCAGAGAAAAAAATTAACAAATAATAATGAAATCCACAGTATTTGCATACACCATAGAGTTGGAAAATTAAATGTTGGAGAAACATCTATCATTATTGGCGTATCTTCTGAACATAGAGAACAAGCATTTTTACTTTGTTCTAATATAATGGACCAAATCAAAATTAGTGTACCAATTTGGAAATTTGAGATGAGTGAAAACGGTACCTATTGGGTTTAAATATTAATTAAAAAAGAAATACTAAAATGAGCCAATACGATAATCCGGGGCAAGTATTTCAAAATTCGTTGCTAATTTCAAGTCTGATAATCTCGATTTAATTCTTAAATCTAAATCAGAGCTTTCTAAATTTTTTGTTACAATAGTAGGCATTTTCTTAATATATCTATAATTAAAAATTTGATATAGCTTTTCATCAACCCAAGGACTATTTTGATGCGCACCTAAATCATCTAAAACAAGTAAATCTGCTTGGGTAATTTTTTTGAAAGATTGTTCAAAATTACTACTTCCTTTATTAGAAAAACTTGCACGGAATTCATCTAATAAATCTGGAACACTGGCAAAGCAAGCATCATAATTAAGTTTAATTAAGTGATTACAAATTGCTGCTGCTAAATGAGTCTTACCGCAACCAGGTGAGCCAATTAACACAAGCCAACCATCCGGATTATCTGACCAGCTCTTTGCAAGACCTAGTGCATCTTGTAGATTTTTTCTTTCTTCACCAAGCAAACCATGTCCTTGAGGATTAAAATTCGTAAAAGTATAGTTTTGAATTTGCTCAATACTCATTGCTCCTATCGATGTAAATGAACTTTCATCTTGAGTGATAGTAATTTTTTGTGATTGGTTTTTATCTTCAAAACGGGATACAATTCTTTGATCGATTTCTTCAGGCAATTCAATATAATTAATAACCGTTTTTAGTCCTTGATCAAATCGATAAATTAACAATTGTATAAATTTTTCCAGTGCCCATGATGAGACATGATGTAAGACTAAATCATCAATAACTAACAAAGGTATGCTACGTAACTTTATTAGAAAATCATCATAAGATTGAGTATTATCATTCATCGCAGAATATAGTTGCTCAAATAGATCATTGGAATTATAAAACAAAGAAGGAATTTTATTCTCAATAAAATCATTCAATATAGCTGCAGATATTAATGTCTTACCAAGCCCAGAATTAGATTGAATTAAAAGAAATTTCAATTTACTAGTTCTAAAATTCTGAGCATCAATAAAATATTCTGTCAGATTTTTTGCTATTGCAAAATCTGCATTTTTTATATAATCAAAATTTATAGATTCAAAAGACCCAATCCTAGAATATTTTTGAAATTTATCTAATTTCTCTTCATCACTTTCATTAAATACACAATCACAAGGAACTGCTTTTCCAAAATCTATATGATCAATTGGTAAATTTAACCTAACGAACCTAACATCATTGCATTGTTGACAGTTAATAGATTCTTCAATTTGGCCATGATCTTTTGATGACAGACTTATAGGGGTCTTGTTGTCGTTCCCCTTGGATAGAAAATCCTGAAGATTTTGCATCTATATTCTCCTCCTTTCTATTTTTGCTAATAGCATGATTTTGTTTCTCTAAAAAATTTTGAATAAAAAACCAACTTCTATTATTTTTTAATTTTGCATTCATAATAGCTTTAACTATTAATTCTTGAGGATACAATTGCATAGCAAGAGTTAGTTTATCTGTAATAGCACTTGTTATAAAGCCTAGATTTTCTTCATAAAAACTTACAATTTCACTAAAAGATTTCTTTTCTTCAACCATCGATTTATTGCTCTCTTAAAATTAAATCATGAAAAGTTGCAGTTTCTTCATTGAAGCGAATTGTTGCATTGCCAGTTGGCCCATTACGATGCTTTGCTAAGATTAGTTGTGCTAAATTTGAAGGAAATTGATTATCTGATTTATCTAAGTTCTTTTCTTGCCAATCTTTAAATTTAGTATAAACATCTTCTCTATAAATAAATAATACAACATCAGCATCTTGCTCTATACTTCCAGATTCTCTTAGATCAGATAGCATTGGTATATGTGGGGTTCGTTGTTCAACAGCTCTTGATAATTGCGCAGCAGCAATAACTGGTACATTTAATTCTCTAGCTAATTCTTTTAACGAACGAGTTATTTCACTGATTTCTGTTGTTCTGCTCTCTGTTCGTTTTGTCCCATGTAATAATTGAAGATAATCAACTATTACTAAATCTAGACCATGATCAGATTGCAACCTCTTTAATTTGGCTCTTATTTCAGGAACACTTAACATAGGAGAGTCATCAATAAAGATAGACGATTCTCCTAAAACACCCATAGAGTGCATAATTCTAGCTTCTTCAGTTTCAGAATGAGAACCAAATCTTAATTTTGTAGAATTAACATTTGCTTCAGCAGATAATAACCTTGTAGCAAGTTGATCCCCTGACATTTCTAATGAGAAAATTGCAACTGTTGCACCTTGCCCAATACCAGCATTCCGAGCAAAGTTAAGTAATAAAGATGATTTACCTACACCAGTTCTTGCAGCTAAAATATTTAAATCACCTCGTTTAAATCCTCCTAATAATTGATCAAGGTCCATAAAACCAGTACGAACTGATTCATGTAATTCACCTTCTTGTTCAGAATCCATGTCCTCCAGAAATTTATTAAGCAGACTTTTTATTACAGTAAAGTCACCTGTAAAGTCAGATGATTTGATACCTAAAAGTAAACCTTCAGCATAGGTTAAAACATCCTTGACATCAGGCCCACCTTCATATGCTTTTTGAGCAATTTCTGAAGAAGCTTGAATAATTTTTCTATAAACTGAATCCCTAGCAACAATTCGTGCATGTGTTTCAACACCTATTGCTGTAAAAAATTTATTAGATATATCAACTAAACTTCTCTCACCTCCAACAGAATCAAGGTGGCCTAGTCTTTCAAGTTCATGAGCAACAGCAGGTATAGTAATTTCTTCATTGCGCTCAGCAACTAAAATTGCAGACTCATAAATCCACTTGTTCTTTTCGTTATAAAAATCATCAGGCTCTATAATAGACATCGTCTTAATAAATGATTCATGATCTAAAAACAATGCCGCAATGATTGCTTCTTCAGCACCAATATCATGTGGGGGTAGCAATTTTTCTCTAATTGAAGTGATATTAGAATTGTTTGATAGGGGATTATTTACCACAACTTATTCAATCTTATTTGCAAACTCTATAATAATGCTGAATCAAATAATAAACATTTTTTTATATTGAGGTTACAAAGTTTTCCAAAATGTACCGACATATCGTAATAAAGTTATCGACAGAATACCATTCAATCCACAAAAATAAGGGTATCATAAGAACATCTGTTCTGTCTAAGGATTATTAAAAAATTTGATTATATGCATCTGCAATTGATGATAAAGATAAATCTATTTGATCAAAATGAAAAGTATTATTTGTTTGATTTATAAAACTACCCAAAACTTCACAAGGAATTGCTTGTGCGGCAGCTAAATTCATTATTTTTTCAAGATGCTTTCCTTCTATGCAAACAATAAATCTAGACTCTTTTTCGCCAAAATAAGTGGCATCTAAGCGAGCATTTTCTGGCAAATCTATACCATCAAACCCTACACCATAATTAATACACATCTCTGCAATAGCTACTAACAAGCCACCATCTGAAATATCGTTTGCAATATATGCCATTTCCTCTTTAAAAATACTTAAAATAAATTCTTGAATCTTCTTTTCATATTCTAAATCAATTTCTAATTGTCCAGATAGAGAATTGGTTTGATTAAAATAATATTCACTTCCGGACAATGTATTAAATTCTTGATTAATCACACTGCCAATTAAGAGTAATTTTTGACCATTGGATATGTGGCGAATAATTTTATTAGAAACATTGTCTATTAATCCAACCATACCAATAACAGGTGTAGGTGCAATAGACCCAGATACAGTCTCATTATATAGAGAGGCATTGCCTGAAATTACTGGTGTTTCTAGAATTTTAGCCGCTTCTGATATACCTCTAACAGCATTGACTAATTGATAGGCTACTTCAGATTTATCAGGATTACCAAAATTAAGACAGTCAGTTAATGCTAATGGCTTAGCTCCTGTAGCAACCAAGTTACGAGATGCTTCAGCAACTGCAATTTTTGAACCACAATAAGGATCCATTTGCACTTTGCGTGAATTACAATCTATTGTCATCGCTAATGCCTTATCAGTTCCAGGTACTCTTATAACTGCTGCACCAAAACCTGGTTTGACAATAGTATTATTTAAAACTTGATGATCGTATTGTTGATAAACAGATTTCTTACTACAAATATTTGGAAGAGCAAGTATTTTAAGGAAGGATTTATTAGCATCTTCTAAATCGTTTATGCTTAATATTTCAGGATTGTAATAAGGGTATTGATTTATATCATCTTTATATTTTAATTCATATGTTGGCGCATTAGTCATTAAGCTAATCTGAGCATCAGCTAAGATAGTATCATTATCTTTTACAACTACCTTATTGGTATCATTAACTTTACCAATAACGCTCACAGATAGTTCCCACTTATTAAAATGATCGACAATTTCTTTTTCAAATTCTTTTTTAGCAATAATTAACATTCTTTCTTGTGATTCAGAAAGCATAATTTCATATGCACTCATTGCAATCTCTCTTTGTGGCACCTTAGTGACATTTATTTCTATGCCACTGCCTCCTCGTTCTGCTGCTTCAAGACTACTAGATGTTAAGCCTGCAGCACCTAAATCTTGGATACCCACAATCCATTCTTGATGGTTTTGCGCAAGCTCAACACATGCTTCCATTAAAAGCTTTTCCATAAAAGGATTACCTACTTGTACAGCAGGACGATCATTGACACTGTCCTCACTTAAATCTACTGAAGCAAATGTTGCACCATGAATACCATCCCTACCCGTATCAGCTCCAACTAAAATTAATAAATTATCCTTGCCAGATGCTGTTGCAGAAGTAAGATCCTCTTTTTTGCCTACCCCGACACACATAACATTCACAAGAGGATTACCAGTAAAAGAGTCATCAAAAAATATTTCACCACCTACAGTGGGCACGCCTACGCAGTTACCATAACCACTAATACCTGAAATGACACCATTAAGTAAATATTGTGTTCGTGATAATTGAAGATCACCAAAACGTAAGCTATCTAATAAAGCAATTGGGCGCATGCCCATTGCAAAGATATCTCTCAAGATACCACCGACCCCAGTAGCAGCACCTTCATAAGGTTCAACGGCTGAAGGGTGATTATGTGATTCTGCTTTAAAAACTGCAACATAGCCATCTCCAATATCAATAGCTCCAGCATTTTCTTCACCTGTTTTTGATAGAACATATTCACTCTCAGTAGGAAACAAATGAAATAATGGCCTTGTATGCTTATATCCGCAATGTTCAGACCATAAAGCGGAAAACATACCTAGCTCAACAGGAGTTGGCTCTCTTTTAAGACGACTAACAACTAAATCATACTCTTCTAAAGACATAGCAATTTTTTCTAATTCATTTTTATCGATCATTCTTTATGTCTCACAACTTCTATAATTGAATTCCAAATAGCATTACCATCTGTACTATCTAATAATTCATCACATGCTCTTTCAGGATGTGGCATCATGCCTAAAACATTACCTGACTCATTTAAAATACCTGCAATATTATTAATAGAACCATTTGGATTATATTTCTGATCTATATCTCCAAATTCATTGGAATATCTAAATGCTATTCTATTTTGATTTTCCAAAATATCTAAGGTTTTACCATCAACAAAATAATTTCCAGAACCATGAGAAATTGGAATCTTTAACGGAGTATCGCGATCGAGCTTATCTAAAAAAGGCGAGCTTAAGGCATTACTATTTGGTTTTAAATAAGTATCCTGACATCTGAATTGAAGAGAATCGTTTTGCATTAAAACCCCTGGTAACATCCCTGCTTCACATAAAATCTGGAAACCATTACAAATTCCTATAACAGGCCCCCCACTTTTAGAAAAAGAAGTAACACTTTTCATAACATTTGAAAATCTTGCAATTGCACCACAGCGTAAATAATCTCCATATGAAAAGCCACCTGGAATAATAACTAGATCAGGATTATTAAGTGATTTTTCAGTATGCCAAATTTTGTAAGGATCAGCACCTACTTGATGCATTGCATACATACAATCATCATCACTCCATGTGCCCGGAAAGACTACAATTGCTACTTTCATTGTCCCCTAATTATTTTTTACAATTATAAATTAATTAATTTTATCAGATTTATCGATTGTACCTAGAGATAGTTGTGTACCATCTTCATTATTGTCATTAATAATATTTTCATCAACTCCTACAGAATAAATTCCTCTATCAATTAATTCCTGCTTAGTAGGTTCTGGATAACCAACTCTAGGATGAAACACTGCAATAAGTGCTGTGGATATAGAATCTGCGGCGATTCTAATCTCTTTAATAGATAAATCACATTCATCTAACTGATCTTCATCAAATCGCTCCTTAATAACTGTATCAACAATCTCAATTATTTTTTCACTAGAATGATCTGAGCTAGCCCTTACTGCCGCTTCAGAACTATCAGCCAACATGACTAACGCTACTTCTTTCGATTGTGGTTTTGGCCCAGGATATCTAAATAATTCAGTGTCAATTTCTGGTGTTTTTTCCGCAGCAATTCTGTAAAAAAAACTTGCTAATCGAGTACCATGATGTTGCTGGATGAACTGTACAATGACATCAGGCAAACCATCTTTCTTCGCTATTTCAACACCTGCGGTCACATGTTGATGAATTACTCTTGTGCTCTGTAACGGATCTAAGGATTCATGCGGACTTTTCTCTTTCAAATTCTCAGCAAAGAATGAAGGAGATACTAATTTACCAATATCATGATAGTATGCGCCAACTCTTGCTAATAAAGAATCAGCAGATATTCTATCTGCAGCACGCTCAACTAATGTGCCTACTAATAAAGAATGCTGAAATGTTCCTGGCGCTTCATCTTGTAGTCTTCTCAATAATTTATTATCTAACTGCGCTAGCTCCATCAATTTAACTCTTGTCAGAATACCAAAAGGAACACTCAAAAAATTTACTAAACCTAGAGCAAGGATAGAAGAAAATAAGCCGCCTCCTATAGTACTCATAGAAATCAATATTAAATCATAAAATGAAATAACTGATTGATTTAACCAATAAATAATTGAAATAAGGACTGAAACTCCAGAACTAATCAAACCAGCATATAAATATTGCTGTTGTCGTTCAGCTTGGCGCAAAACAATAATTGCTGTAAGAGAACTTGCAAAAAAAGTAATCCATGTTCTTGAAAATTCTAAACTCGTATTTAATAGTAACGAAGCACTAATAGAATCCAGTGATATCAATGCTATCATCATTGACATAAGAGAGGTTAATAAAAGAGCAACACTCAACTCAGTCAATATTAAGGTAACCATTGGAAAGGTTACTAAAGGTAATAAATGAAAAATAAATATATTATCCTCATTAAAAAAATTTGTATAGAAAATGTTAAGTATTCCAAATGAAATAATTAGGATTAATGAAAAAATAACTAATTTTTTTATAGATGAAAGAGACTTTGGTCTCATAAAGTAAACAAAAATAACGAAAATAAAAGAGATAAGAATGCTTTTTAAAACAGTAACAAGAATAACAGTCATGTCAAACTGTGCTTTTAATAATCCAACTTGGTCAAGCATTTCAAAATTTTCATCAGAAACTATATCGTTTTTATTTAAAATAACATCACCTTGATTAATAGAAATTAATTCAACAGGTTGCATAGCTTTAGCCTGTTCGCGCAAAAGTATAGTTCGTTCTTGATCAATAATGAGAGTAGGTTTAATAAAAGATATAACAATTTGATTAATTACACTTTGATGTTCTTCAGAATATGAAACAGGTATATAAATCTGAGTACTCCTTTTTATAGCTTCAGACTCTTCATAAGTGAGAGAACTAGTAAGAATTTTAGTAAGTATATTCTTAGTTTCCAAAGAGACTTGATCCCAAAGCTCATTATCCATTGAAAGAATACTACTAATTACTGAATCATCCAAGACCACTATTTCTAGCTTTTTTATTTCAGATTCCTTAACTGAAGATGCGGTAACTGGATTAGATTTAATTTGATTAATGTTATTCAATTGTTTATCAAGAAGGGCAACTTGTGTATCCCTAATGTCAGGATTGAGAATATAGATATCTTCAATAGCATCAGCTGCAACTTGTCTTCGCTGATTAGTAAGTAATTCAGAATTATATTGCGTGCTAATTGGAGAAATAATAGTAAAAGCTATTGGTTCACCTATGACAATTTGTGATTGTCCTTTTTGCCATGGGAACAGAACACTGGACAGTAAGACTGTCAATAATAAACCATAAAATAAAATAAACTTATTAGAAAAAGAATTCGGCATATACTATATCTCTATGGACATTTTCATTCAATTTTAAGATTGAGAATGTTCTTCTTCACTGTTTGAATCTTGAATTTCTTCACTATTTGAATCTTGAGTTTCTTCACTGTTTGAATCTTGAGTTTCTTCACTGTTTGAATCTTGAGTTTCTTCAGTCTCATTAAGAGAACTCAATTCTTCTTTTATTTCATTATCTTCATCAAATAATATTGCATCACCTGTAGAATCTGATGTTGTAACAATGCCAGCATCAAAATCATTAATCATTTTCTTCGTTACCGCTTCTACATCCTCAGTTTGCTCATCAATAACTACAATTTTAATATCTTTAATGACATTTATTGAAAGCCTAATGCTAGCCTCATAGACACCAGCCTCACGAATAATTTCTGAAATTAATATGAATCTTTTATCAATTGGTTCAGAAAGTTCTTCAGTCAATTTTTCAGCAATATCTGAATGGTTGACTGAGCCGTACAATCGGCCTTGTTGCCCAACTGCAACTTTAAAAACCAGCTCATTTTCAATTTTTGGTGAGACAATTTCAGCCCATTCATCTCTTTCTTTTTGCTGCTCTAATTCTTTAGTCTGTAAAACTTCAACATTTTTTAAATTTTTTTCTGTTGCAGGTACTGCAAGGCCATTTGGGAGAAGATAATTTCTAGCATAACCATTTGCTACATCTTTAACCTCACCCATTGAAGCAGAACCTTCAATGCTTTCTAAAAATAAAACCTTCATATTACATCCCTATACATTAATTAAAATTAAGATAAAATTTCTTTAAGTAGACTACTAACTCTATTTCCATCAGCACGACCATCAACTTTTTGCATTAATGGTTTCATGATTTTACCAAATTCACTAACTTCTTTATTAAACCCTGAACTGATAACTTCTTCAATTAATTCTTTAATAACAAAATCAGAAAGCTCTTCCGGTAAAAAATCGGAAATAATAGCAAGTTCATTCTTTTCTTTTTCAGCTAATTCTTTCCTTTGTGCTTTTTCAAACTCAACTATTGCTTCTTTTCTTTTTCTTGCTTCTTTCTTAAAAACCTTCATAATTTCTTGATCAGATAATTCGTGACCTAAGGCAATTTTTTCATTATTGATTTCAGAAATAAGCATTCTGAGAGTATCCCGAGACAAAGAATCTCCAGACTTCATAGAAATTTTTAAATCATTTTTAATTTTTTCAAGAATAGACAATTTGAAACCTTCTATCTACGAAAATCAAAATCACTTTTTCTATTATTTTTTCTAATCTTTCTTATACGAGAAGCTTCTTTTTTCTTCCGTTTTTCAGAAGGTTTTTCATAATATTCATTTTGTCTAGATTCAGTCAATATTCCATCTGACTGAACTTTTCTGTTAAATCTCTTTAATGCAGAATCTAATGACTCTGAATCATTTACTCTAATTTCTACCACTCAAATCACCAACTTCCTAATAGCAGTTCCTAAAGGTTATTCGACATTTCAGCATAGATCAAGAGCATGCAAGAATCATCTACTTAGAATATGCAATATTACCAGAAATCAGCGTCATCACAACAGAAGTTTTTTCTGGTTCATGAATAGGATTTCGATCTACTAAAATAATATCAGCCATATATCCCGACTTTAAAAATCCTCGATTAGATAAATTATTTACTTTTGCTCCTGTTGCAGTCCATGCTTGTATAGCTTGTAATGGTTCAACTTTCTCAAAAAAATTAAGCTCTTTTGGTCTTTGAATTGATGCATAAGAAATAGATAGTAAAGGAGACTGAGATGTAACTGGTGAATCAGAAGAAAAAGCTAACACGCCTCCTTGATCAATAAAACTTTTCCAAGGATGTAAATATCTCATATCTTTTTCCGTAATTAACTTTTTATATCTATTTTGAGCTTCATACAAAATTCCTGGTTGTGCTACTATAGAAATTTTTTTACTAATTAAATTATTCATCTGGTCATCGTTCAACATAGGCGCATGTTCAATTCTTTTAATGATAGTTGTTTTAGTTTCTTTAATTAATCCAATTATGTAGTCAATAGTATTATTACTGATGACGTGAACAGCTAATTTACGTTCCTGTTTTTCGCACATAGCAATAATCGATTTTAATTCATTTCTATCTTCTTCAACTAATGATTCAAACTCATTTAGTATTAACTTTGTATGGCCTCGTAAGACTCTTCCATTTAATCCATTTCTTGGAAATCTTTTCTCATTAAGTAAATGAATAGATTCCATTAGGATAATATTTGGTATAAATGCATTTGCCTCTAATAACTCAATAAAAAATTGCCAATCATAAATATTTGAGTCAGGATTTGCATGAGTAATAGTTGTTATACCTTGAGAAACTTGAATCTTAAGCCATTTCATCATATCGTTTTTACTAAATTTCTCTTTAAATTTCTCCATTTTTTTATCAATAATTGCATTAAAGCCAATAATATAACCGTCGAGCATTCCAGAATAAATATCTCTACTGAAATAAGCTCCTTCAGGCTCATGAGTCGATTCATTAATTTCACATATTTTTAATGCTTTAGAATTTAAAAAAGATGCATGACCAGTACGATGAATAATTTGAATAGAATGATTAGATGAAAGTTTATCTAACTCATCTCTGCTAGGATACCAGTTACTCTTCATAAGAGTTTCATCAAACCCTACTGCAATTAAGCATTCATCATTTTTTTTTGCCTTAATAGCATCGTATAAAATATTCATTACTTTTTCTTTGGTATTAGAAGCTTTGCTAAATGACAAGTTGACACTATTCATAGCTTTTATTGAGGCAAAGCAATGTGTATGTGAGTCTATAAACCCAGGCAGCACAAAGTGGTTAGACATATCAATTGTTTTATATTTATTTTTTAAGAATCTTTTTGCATCATTTACATCACCGATAAAAACTATTCTGTTTTTAATGCATGCAATGCCTATCAAATAATTATAATCTTTTGTGTTATTTTTTGAGGTATATTCAAAAGTACCTAACACTGGCTTAGCAATAATAAGAAGCCCTTGAGAAACTAAAGGAGGCATAAGAAATTATTTTATTTTAATTAGTCAGCTGAAGGTAGAACTTTTGGTTGAAGTTCTTCCATAGGTCGACCATCAATATTTAAATCACAATCACCAGGCTTTATACATAAAACCTCTACTTCTGTTGATTCATCTTTATATCTTTTACCTAATTGAACTACCATTTTTATACCCTTCTTACATCTGTTCTAGGGGATGATCCCCACATTGTAAAGTTGCTTCATCTGAACCACGAGTGACAATAAACTCTGCTTCACATTCACTACATTTATATCTTTTACCAGTCTCAGCTGCCATAATTTACCTTTCTACAAAATTTGCTCTTAAACAAGTTTAATGAATCAACTACAAAAAAAAAAGTCCAACCGTATAAAATCATTGATTAAGGTTCGGTGTATTTAATAAATTCAACAAGGTTCCACATTTCTTCATCACTTAATCCTTGAGCTCTCCATGATGGCATAACTGTCCCAGCACGACCATTCACAAGAGTTTCAAAATAAAAATCATCATCTTTCGTTAAATAACTAGGTAACAGAGGCAGGCTACCTACTGACTCAATGCCTTGCCTATCTACTCCATGGCACACTGCACAGGCAGCTGCATAAAACTGATCAACAGGAAGACCTTTGACCATGGGGCCGGTAGGTACATTAGAAACTATTGCCTCATCTTTAACAGATGTTTCATTTTCATCACCAATCAAATTTAATCTTGGATCAGGTCTTGTTCGAAATTTTAAAGCTTGTACAGCATTATACTGCCCGCAATTTTCTGATGTTATTGCAAGGCCTGATGGATCAGTCAATAGCACTTCGTCAGGATTCGTATTATTTTCTTCATCGTGTTTTTCAATCTCTTCTTCAACCAAATCCCATCTCCCAGTCGTAAGCATAATAGTAAGCTGATCAATTTGAGTTTCAGAAAGTGTACCACCATATTTTTCCGACCAAGCTGGCATATATGTTCCTGCTCTTCCACATAAAAGAGTATTCTTTACAAACGCTTTAATATCTGTGTAACCAGGAGAATCAACAGAGCCAAATTTTGACGTAGGTTCTGCGCCGTATTTATTATCCTCTTCTAAAATTAAAAAAGCTGGAGTATTAAGTTTTGCTCCTACAGCTCCTTCTTCTGAACCAAGGCCTTGGTGTCCGTGGCAAGAGCGACAATTATTTACATAAATTTTAGCTCCACGCCATGCATTTCTGTCATTTAAATGTTCAGCTTCTTTTTGTTGTCTAGAAGATTCAGAAACTGTATAGCCAAAGCAAGTACCCATGATTCCAAATAGCAATGCTAAAATAATTGTTATCTGTTTAGTTGTATTCATGTATAACTACTCCGCAATCTATAAAATTGATTAAGTCATTTCTTTCAGCTGATCAATAGTCTTAGCGCGAGATGCATTATCATCTGAGCCAGGAGTAACTTGATCAGTGTGGACAGTAAGATTGCCTTGCGCATCTACAGTTAATGCAAATGTATCCATAGACCGAGGGGCAGGACCAAAAACTATTTTGCCTGCCTTGGTATACGTAGAGCCATGACAAGGACATCTGAACCAACCATCTGCATCATTAAAATTAAAACCACCTCGCCAAGGAACTGCACATCCCAAATGAGGACATTTTTGCCATAGGGCTAGATAACCTGCTTTACCTTCTCCACCTACTATGCTTGTGTCAGCAGGGTCAAGATTGACTATCCAAGTTTGTGCAGCTTTAAATCTAACTGGAGGAGCTCCAGGCTTAAAGTCATTCACATTACCTGCAGGATATGGACCAGCAAATTTTTCAACACCACGTGGCCAGAAAAAATCTAGAAAAATACCAACGAATCCTAATAAAGTAACACCAAATCCTGTCCAAAATGTTCCCTTGACAAAAGTCCTTCTAGTGACATTTGGCTTTATTATATGCGCTTGAGCGCTTGGAACTATTGTCTTTTCAGGTACAGCAGTGCTTCGGGAAGAGAGTGCATCTTTCCAAGCATCAACACTTGCACCTGCAGCTGGTGAAGATCCTATTTCTTGGGAATGATCTTCCTGAGAATCATCATTCTGATTCGAATCTATTCCATCAGTATTATCTTCCATTTTTTATCCAATAATTAAAAATCACTCATTACGTTACGGGTGGCTTTACATCCCACGGCCACATTAACTCCATCCCAGCACCTCGTAATGCTGTCCCACTAATAGTAAGCATCAACCATGTTGCCATAAATGCAGAAAAAATTAATATCGCATGATCTCTTTTTGTTTGAGCTATCTTTGTTTTTGCAGCAATCACTGCTAATAAAATTGGTAAGCCTATCATCGTAGTCATAGGTACAATTTGCTCAATAAAGATCTTTGGAATATCTAAGACTAAATTTGATGGCGGAAGCCCTAATAACTCAGTCTTTAATATTTTTTCACCAACAGGGATATTCTTCAGAGCTTCTGGCCATGGTAAATCTGTCTGCATAGCTCTTGTGTTACGCAACCAATTTAAAGCACTAGGCCATTCCAAAGTTGTGATTTTTTCAAACAACCAGACATGCTTGGACTCATTAAATAAAATTAGAAACAGTGTACCAAAAAAACCTACAAAACCACCCACTTTAGCATTTATTTTTGCTCGTTTAGATGCCCACCATGCGCCCTCTCCTTCATGAGTATTGTCTATGTACGGAATTGCCATTAATGCACCTACAGCAATTGTTGGTACTAAAACACCTGCAATTGCAGGATGCATATGTAATAACAATTCCTGTAAGTTTAAGAAATACCAAGGAGCTTTTGATGGATTAGGAGTATGGGCTGGATTAGCTCTGTCTTGTAAAGGAGCATTTATTAAAATTGATAAAATAGTAAGCGTAAGCATGAATAGTAGAGCTGAAATAAACTCAATAAAAACCAGATCTGGCCATACTAAAAGTTCTTCTTCTCTTTTTCTTGTTTTTCTATCCTGAACAGCCTTTGAATAAGATTGTTCAATTGATTCAGAATCAGAAACCATAAACTATTTTCCAAACTATATACAATTTTAATTATTTCTTTAAAGTGGCCGCGCCAAGCCTCCATCACGCCTTATTCTCCAAAAATGAACAGCCATGAACACAGTAGTAATTAGCGGCAAACCTATCACATGTAAAGTATAGAACCTAATTAAGGCATTCGCACCGACTTCATATCCTCCAATTAAGATGAATCTGTTTGCTTCACCAAAAAGAGGCGCAGAGCCTACCATTTGAGTACCAACTGTAATTGCCCAAAAAGCCAATTCATCCCAGGGTAATAAGTATCCTGTAAAAGAAAGTAACAAGGTCAGAACTAATAATAGAACTCCAACAACCCAATTAAATTCACGAGGTGGTTTATACGAACCCGTATAAAAAACTCTCATCATATGCATAAATACTAACAAGACCATAGAGTGAGCCATCCATCTATGTAGATTCCTCATCAAAAAACCAAATCTAACTTCAGATTGAATAATTTGCATATCCTCATATGCTCTTTCTACAGAAGGAACATAATAAAACATAAGAAGAACGCCAGTTATTGTTAAACCAAGAAACATAAAAAAGGAGAGACCACCTAAGCAGAATGTATGTGTAATTTTGACATGAGTTCTGTTAATCCGAGTTGGGTGTAAATGCAAAAAAACATTAGTAGCAACCATAAGCATTTGATTTCTAGGTGTATTTGGATATCCAGAACGAATGATAGACTTGACGACCCTACCATTCATAATATAATTATAGATTCTTTCTTCTAAAGGCTTCTTAGGAGGTTTTTCAATTGTCATTAATGCACCTACATTACTTAAATTTACAAATTTTACTCAGGTAAATCATTATATAGTATATCGATTAAACAGGTACTTTCATTACTAGAATTTAATAATTTATATATAAATTATTAAATTTTCCACCAATTACCTAATAAAACAAGTATACCTAACGAACCAAAAATAGTTATAAGAACGCCAATTAACTCAAGTGTTTCACCAACTTCACCAAGCATACAATGGCCTCTTTTCAATTCTGCTCTACACTATTAAAACCAGCAAATATAATCAATGGTTTTAATATAAAAACTTTCAAGACTATTTTATGCATCTAAGGCTTTAATAACTAGGGCTTGTGTAAGCAATTTTTAACAACAGTCATGCCTAATAAATAAAGTTAGTCTTAACAATAAATGATAATAAAATATTTTTTAATTATCCAAAGTAGAAGTAAATTTTAATCTAAGTAAATTTTTCAAATATATAATACTATTCTTTAATGAATAGAGATGAAAACCATCTAAATCTTCCCATCTAACGGGTACTTCTAAAATCCTATAATTATAATTTTCAACAAGCCAAATAAACTCAGTGTCAAAAAAAGCTTCATTATCCTCAATTCTTGGTATAAGATCTAAGACTACTGTTGAGCTAGCTGCTTTCATGCCAAAAGTTAAATCATAGATTTTTGAATTAGTAAAAAATTTATAAAGTCTTATAACAAATTGAATAGTCATCCTTTTATATATTTTTTGAGTCACAATCGATTTTTTTAAACCTCTCGAACCAACAGCGACATCAAAGATTTCAAGGCTAATCGGCCTCACAATATCTAATAAAAGATCAATATCTTCAATCAATTCAAGGTTTATATAAGAGTAGATATCAACATTATAGTTAAGCCAAGTATTTTTTAATTTAAATCCTTTTCCGTGAAAGAATACTCTAGCGAATTCAATTGAAACACCATTATTAGTTTTTATCATAGATTGAATTTTTGGGTCAACATCATCATTACTTGAATGCACAAAAACAATTTGCCATCGATATAAATTATTTTTTTGACACCAATCACGAAGAAATTTAATATTATCTTCAGTCACCAACTGGGTATTTTTTACAACAATAGCAATTAATACTGATTTCATAAATGCTCCCTAGAAGGCAACAAGCGACTTAATGTCGAAAGTGACGTGTGCCAGTATGAAATAATGACAGAGCAAATTTTTTTGCAACCTTAATAGTTTCTTCGTCTCTAATAGATCCTCCAGGTTGTACTACAGCTCTAATTCCAGCTTCCCCGGCTAACTCGATAGAATCAGAAAAAGGAAAAAATGCATCTGATGCAAGCACTGCTCCTATTTTTTGATCTCCTGCAGAATTAAGTGCTAGCTTTGTACTTTCAACTCTATTTGGTTGTCCGGCACCCATACCTAACAATGTGCCATTTTTAACAATTGCAATTGCATTAGATTTTATGTGCTTGACAATTTTCCACGAAACCATTAAGTCATCCATTTTTTTTGATTCTATTTTTTTACCTGAAATTAAATCAAAGTTATCTTCAGAGTAATCAACATTTTGAGATAAAAAACCTCCGTGTACACTTATAAAATCATTAGGTTCACTTTCCCATAAATATGGATTCATTGAGATTAGACGTAAGTCTTTTGATTTCTTCTTTAAGTGTTCCAGCCCATCCTTATCAAAACCAGGAGCAATAATTATTTCGAAAAACATTTTATTACCATTCAGAGGACTTAACTTCGACCTTAAAGTCTGTGCAAAGCTTTTATCCACTATTCTATTTACGGCTACGATGCCTCCAAACGCAGAAACTGCATCACCATTATTTAAAGCATCACTGTATAGATTACTTAAACTTGAATTCCCTGATGAAAAACAACATGGATTAGTATGTTTAATAATAGCAACTGCAGGTTCTTTGAAATCACATACTAACTTATAAGCTGCATCTGCATCTAAAACATTAACATAAGACATATCTTTACCATGGTGTTGCAAAGGTCCAGTATTTTTGTTAATTAATTTATTAATTGAATTAATTTTGTATAAAGCCCCATTTTGATGAGGATTTTCACCGTATCTAAGTTCCATAACTTTGTGCAATGAAATAATTTTTTCATCTGGAAATTGATTATCAATATTAGTAAAGTATTCTGCAATTAAAGAATCATATTTTGCAGTATGTAGAAAAGTTGACTGAGCCAGTTGCTTTTTGAATTCTGTAGGCATTTCTGAAATTTTATTTTTATATTTTTTCAAATTACGTATAACTTCATCATAAAATTTTGGACCAGATATAGATAAAACATGCTCAAAGTTTTTTGCTGATGCCCTTAACATTGCTGGGCCTCCTATATCTATTTGTTCTACTACTTCAGGCACTGTAATATCTTCATTGCTAGCAATAGTTTCAGAGAAAGGATAAAGATTGCAAATTACGATATCAATCGATTCAAATTTCCCATTTTTGATTTCCTCTTTATCTAAATTATTATCTCGACGATATAAAATACCTGCATATATTTTAGGATGCAAGGTTTTTACACGGCCTTCCAACAATTCTGGCTGACCAGTAAAATCTGAGACTGCGGTAACAGGTAAATTATAATCTTTAATTTTTTTATATGTTCCACCAGTTGCCAGTAACTCCCAGCCCAATTCCACTAAAGCACTTGCAATAATATTTAAGTTTGTCTTGTCGTAAACTGCTAGAAGGGCTTTCATGGTAAATGTTTACTCATGACTTTAACTTTATTTTTCGTAATTGGAGTTATTTCACCTACATGAATTAAATTATTTAAATTATGTTGAATCTTATTAATAATTTTATTATTAATTACAAAAATAATACCTATGCCCATATTAAAAACTTCGAACATCTCTTCATAGGTTAAATCTCCTTGTTCTTTTATGATTTTATATAATGAGGGATGTGTAAAATTTGATAAATCAACTGAAGCAGACAAATTTTCTGGGATAATTCGTTCTAAATTTAATGCGATGCCTCCACCTGTAATGTGAGCAATCCCTCTTAGGGCTTCAGGGTCTGTTTCAATTATATCTAAAATAATATCTTTATAACTTAAATGAGGCTGCATCAGTGCATGGCCTAAGCTTGTATCTAATCCTTCAATATTTTGAGACAATATACTAGTGTCATGCTTGATGGATCCATTAAGATTCCAGATTTTTCTAATCATGGTAAAACCATTTGTTTGTAATCCATTAGAAGGAACTGCATAAAGCTGATCTCCTGATTCCATTTTGGTCCCATCTATAAGATCTTCTTGTTCAACAGCGCCAACCATAAAACCGACAATATCAAAAGCATTACTCAAATATAAATCTGGTAAATCTGCTGTTTCTCCACCTATTAATGCAACATTATTTTCTTTACAAGCCTTAGTCATGCCATCAACTAATTCAATTCTATCCTGTTGTGATAAATCAGGACCAGCACCGATATAATCTAAAAAAAACAATGGTAATGCTCCAGCACACATTACATCATTTACGCAATGATTGACCAAATCTTCTCCCATCATTTTTAAACTATTAGTTGTTTTGGCTAACAACAACTTAGTCCCTACCCCATCTGTAGAAGAAATTAAAACTGGATTTTTATAGTTGGCTAATTTAAATGCAGCACCAAATGGACCTATATCAGATAAAACATTACTATTCATAGTTTTTTTAGCAAGTTTTGCATAAGCTTTTAATGTTTCATTTGCGGCATATATATCAACACCAGCTGATTCATATATTTTTTCTTGATTTTCTTCATTATTCAATGTTGCCTTCTTTCATAAAACTAAAATTGTAAACCATGACGATCCGCGGTTTCAGTTTCCAATTGCATTTTATCAAATTGTAAAGGGACATTTGTAGGATAATTACCAGTAAAACATGCAGTGCAAAGGCTATCTTCTGAATTATCAGTTGCAGCAATAGTATTCTCTATAGATAAATAACCCAATGAATCAGCACCTATATGTTGTTCGATCTCATCTATTGATTTATGATTTGCAATTAATTCTGCTTTATTTGCCATATCAACACCATAAAAACATGGATTAGTAATAGGAGGAGAAGTAATGCGCATATGAACTTCTTTAGCACCTGCCTTGCGTAACATGCTGATAACCCGTGGTGTTGTCGTCCCACGAACAATCGAATCGTCAACTAAAACGATTCGTTTGTTCTTGACCATTTCACTCATAGGATTGAATTTTAATTGTACATTTCTTTCTCTTAAAGACTGATCAGGCTGTATAAATGTTCTCCCAACATAACGATTTTTCATTAAAGCTTCACCATAAGGAATTTTTGATTCTTCAGAATAGCCTATTGCTGCAGCAATTGCTGAGTCTGGAACTCCAACAACTAAATCAGCTTCTACTGGGAATTCTTTTGCTAACAACCGACCCATTTTTTGTCTTATGGGATGAACAAGTGATTTTTTAAATCTCGAATCTGGTCGTGCAAAATATATATACTCTAGTAAACAAAAAGCATTCCTTTTTGGTGCAATGCCTTGAACTGAGTGTAAACCTGCAGAATCAATTTTTACAATTTCTCCTGGATTTATATCTCTTATATATTCAGCACCAAGATGATCTAAGGCACATGTTTCCGAAGCAAAAAACCAACCATCATTGTCCATTTTACCTAAAGATAATGGCCTAATACCATTCCCGTCACGAACTGCATAAACTGCATCCTTGACTAATATTGCTAATGAATATGCCCCTTCAACTTTCTGCATCATGTGTGATATTTTTGCTTCCCAGGTATCACCAGGAGCGTTGCAAATTAATTGTGTCAAAACTTCAGTATCACTTGAAGTCTTAAATTCTACACCCTGTCTTTCTAATTCATCTCTAATAATATCAGCATTTACAATATTGCCATTGTGAGCAACGGCGATGGAGCCCATATCGCATTCAATTACTAATGGTTGAGCATTAATTGAACTACTGGATCCAGTCGTAGAATATCTAGTGTGCCCTATTGAAAAGTTCCCTTTTAACTCTTTAATTATTGTTTCATTAAAAACTTGTGCGACCAAGCCCATGCCTGAGTGCAACATTATATTTTCTTCTGAAATTGTAGCTATGCCAGCACATTCTTGTCCTCGATGTTGTAAAGCGTACAAGCTAAGAAAAGTTAGACGAGAGACATCCTCGCCTGGAATAAAAATTCCTACTACACCGCATTTTTCCCTCAAGTTTGGAATCACAAGAAATCTTTCGGGTTAAACAAAACTATCGTTTTTTTACTTCATCATCAATCTACTAAATATAACAAGTATTCACAATCGAATTAAGCAATAAAGTAACATTAACTTTTTTGGAACCTTACTGCACACCTAATAAGCCTAGCAATATCAGATGCAAGATTATTTATAGACTCTGACAATATATCTAGATGGGCTAATTTATCAAACTCAGAGATCAAATTATTTTTTTGATTATCATTAGAAATAACGTTAATTTCAATAAGAAAAAAATTATGACCATTAACTTGATTATCAGTATCTATGTTAACTTCTATAAATTTTATATCTCTAAATTTTACTATTCTATCTGTACCAATTCCTAAACCAAAAAGCCCTTGTTGCCATATGATCATTTTGTGATTACTATTAATAATTGCCTTGCTACCCCAAATAGAATATATCAAACCTAAAATAGAAAGAACAACGAAAAAGAGTACTGATATAAATAAAAAAAACATTACAAAATAGTTTAACGAATTAAAAAATTGACTAAGAACAATAAACAATATAACTCCAATAAAACCTTGAGCTATAGCAACTATTAAAGATCTTTTTTCTGGCTTTATGATTATAATATCGTCATCTAAAATAATTTTAGAATGATTTAATTTATACAACAGAATACTCCAATAATAGTTTAATCATATATACTCTATTTACTATGTTAGCTACAATGATCGATTTCTTAGCATGCCCAACTTGTAAGCATTCTCTCAATTTGCATATACAAAAACGTATCGATAAAGAGATTATATCTGGTATTTTAACTTGTAACAATTTATCTTGTAACAAAGAATACACCATCTCCAAAGGTATCCCTAATTTTTTGTCTAAATAATATACCAGCTATCATTTTTAATTTTTTTAACATCTTTTTTCTGATCTTGTTTTAATGCTATAAAAATATTTTTTATCGAATCTTCTATTATTGGATGAATCAAATTGGGGGCAATATCCTTTAAAGGGGCTAGCACAAAACTTCTTAAGGCTAACCTTGGATGTGGTATCTCTAATTTTTTGTGATTAAGAATAAGATTGTCATACAATAGAATGTCAATATCGATTTCTCTTGGAGCATTTCTAATTCTGTCAAAATCTCTTCCAATATTTTTTTCTATGGATTTAATTTCTTTTAAAAGATCTATTGGTGATAGGCAAGTTCGGATTTCACAAACAATATTAAAAAAATCAGGGTATCTTTTTTCATCATTATTAATTGACCAATGTTTGGTCTCATAAACACCTGAAACTTGCTTCATACTGCAATGATCGTTATTTAGCTGCAATAAAGCAGTCTGTAAGTACAAAAGTCTGTCACCCAAATTTGAACCAAGGGATAAAAAAACTTTATGGCTTAACTTTATATCAATCATTCAAAATTAACATCGATTTCCAAAACTTCAGGACCCTTTTTAATACTATAAAATTTAACATCAGGGATTTCATTTTCTAAAGACACAAGAATATAAAAAATATTATCAAACATGGGCTCTGCGTCAAAATTTCCTGGTGGGAAAAAAGCCATCCTAACATCGGTAGGCGAAGGCTTAGCTTCTGTTGCAACATGTGAGTGATAAATAGCAAACAATTGTTCTCCAGACATCTCTCTTTTTTTCTCTAAATTTAATTGTTCAATCCCATCCATTTCATATCTATAAGGACTATCGGCAACATTTGTGACTTTGTAAATATTTGATGGTTTGCCATCAAGGCAATGTATAATTCCGCAGGCTTCGTTGGGAACATCATTCTTTGCATGATTTATAATAAAATTTTTATATTCAATCGGAATTTTTAATAACATTTTTATAACCAAATAATTTATAAATTACCACCACAAAATATCTTTAACATCTTCTTCAATTTCTGAAAAATCTTTAGTCCATAAATCTGTTGAAAGATATTTCCATCCACCATCTGCCAGAATTAAAACGATCGTCCCACTATCAATCCTATCAGCAAGCATTTCAGCAGCACGTACAACAGCACCACAAGAAATACCAGAAAAAATACCAAATATAGTCATTAGCTTTTTAGTAGTAGCAAACGATGTCTTAGAATCTACGACAATCTGTCCATCTAAAACCTTTGGGTCAAAAACTGGCGGAACATATCCTTCTTCTAAGCTTCTTAATCCTTGTACTAAATCATCAGGATGAGGAGCAGCAGCTATAATTTTAATTTTATCATTATATTCTTTTAATGCTCTTCCGCAACCAGTCAAGGTCCCTCCAGTTCCTAAGCCTGAAACAAAATGAGTAATATCTGGAATTTGTCTGATTATTTCAGGACCTGTGGTCTCATAATGTGCTAGAGGGTTAGCTTCATTTTCATATTGGCATGGATAAAACCAATCTGGATGTTGTTTCATGATTTCTTTTGATAATGCAACTGCTCCATTACTACCTAAATGCCCAGGGGATAAAATAATCTCAGCACCATAAGTTTTAAGTAATTGAAATCTTTCTTCACTGACTGATTCAGGAATAACAACTTTCAGTGGATAGCCTCGAAGTTTAGCCTGTAAAGCAAGTGCAATCCCGGTATTACCCGATGTTGGCTCTAATATAGTTTGTCCTGGACTAATTGTACCTTCAGATTCTGCTTTATTTAACATATATTGAGCTATCCGATCTTTAATTGAACCGGTCGGATTAAGGCCCTCTATTTTTGCAAAAATTTTAACATCTTTTTTTTTAGTTAAACTACTTATATTGACTACTGGAGTATTTCCTATAAGATCGTTGAGAGAGTTATTCAATATTTTCCTCTTTTCTTTTTAATTTCCTCCTGCAAGTGCAGGTAAAAAGGAAACAGTGTCGCCATCTTTAATTTCAGTATCTAAATTAGCTATAAATCTTATATCTTCATCATTAACGTATATATTTAGAAATTGATGCACTTGATTATCTTCAGCAAGAATTTGTGCCTTAAACCCAGGGAATTGTTTTTCTAAATTAGATATAAGTTCATTAACACTGCTTCCTTCTGAATCAAATTCTTTTTGATTATTAGTTAATTTTTGTATTACTGCTGCCATTCTTACTTTTATACTCAATTTTTTCTCCTCTTAATACATACTTACAATTAAATATTAAACATTTTATTACTGCAATCAATTACTTCGCTTATGATTGTGCATCAAAATTAGTTACAGGCGGCGTCCCACAAAACTGATCGTAATCAATTAACTCTTTGATAGTTGGCTTTTCACCACATAACGGACAATTAGGATCTTGCTTGATTTTCATAATACGAAATTCCATCGATAACGAATCAATTAAAACTAATCTACCTACTAAATTCTCACCAATCTCCAATATCTCTTTAAATGTTTCTGTAGCTTGGACTGAACCAACTAACCCAGTCATAGCCCCGAGAACACCTGCTTCAGCACAAGATGGCACTAAACCTGGAGGAGGTGGAGAAGGATATAAGCATCTATAACATCCAGAGCCAGGTTTATAAACAGTTGCTTGCCCGTCAAACAATAGCACAGAACCATCAATGACAGTTTTTTCAAGTAAATAAGATGCATCACAAACTAAATATCTAGTAGCAAAGTTATCAGCACCATTCACAATGATATCAAAATCTTTAATAATATCAAAAGCATTGTCAGAAACTAAGGGTTCTTCAAAAGTAACAACATCGATATGTGGATTGTAAGATAATAAAGATTCCTTTGCAGACATAATTTTTGGCTTTCCAACATCTTTTGTTTGATGTAAAATTTGCCTCTGTAGATTTGATAGATCAACAACATCAAAGTCAACAATGCCTATCTTACCAACTCCACCAAGAGCCAAATATGTAGCAACTGGTGAACCCAGGCCTCCAGCACCAACTATTAAAACACTTGCATCCTTAAGCTTTCTTTGACCAGTTGGTCCAACTTGCTCCATAATCATGTGCCTTGAATATCTCATTACTTCATCAGGAGTAAAAGATGTATTATTTTCCTGTGCACTTGTATTAACTTCACTCATTATTCACCTCCACTTACTGCAGGAATAATAGCAACTTGATCGCCATCTTCCAATATTGTTTCTAACCCATCTAAAGAATTTATTTCTTGATTATTCACATAAATATTGATGTGTTCAGGCAATGCGCCTTCATTATCAAAGATTAACTGCCCAAGCTGACCATATTCACTGGTTAATTCTTTCAAAACCAAACCTACATTTTTTTGGTCAATCAAAATACTTGACTCACCATTAGTAAATTTAACAAATGGTGTGGGAATATAAACATTAACTGTCATATGAACTCCCTAAAGATAAATATCTTTCTCCAGTATCACAAAGTATAGTTACCAATTTTAATTTCTTCTTTGATTGTTTTCCATATTTTATAGCAGCAGCAACATTTGCGCCTGATGAAATACCAACTAAAAAACCAGCTTCTTTTGTAAGTCGATTAGACATTTCTACTGCTTCATTATCATTAATAGTAATAATTTCATCATAAATTTTTTTATCAAGTACTGATGGTAAAAAGGAAGCGCCAATACCTTGAATAAGATGACGGCCTGGTTTTTTACCACTTAAAACTGCAGAGTTTGAAGGCTCCACTGCAATAATCTTAGTTTTTGAATTCTTTCTTTTTAAAAATCTTCCAACTCCAGTAATTGTACCGCCAGTCCCAACTCCACAAATAAAAGCATCCAGATTTGATATAGAATTAAATATTTCTGGTCCAGTCGTTAACTCATGAATCTCCGGATTAGCTTTATTTTCAAATTGTTGTGGCATAAAATATTTTTTTTCTTTACTTAACTTCTTTGCTAAATAAACTGCACCTGTCATACCTTCAATAGCCGGAGTGAGCAGGATCTCCGCATTAAATTTTTCTAAAATTTTTCTTCTTTCTATACTCATATCGTCCGGCATAGTTAAAACTAACTTATATCCCTTTACAGAACAAATCATTGCTAGTCCTATGCCAGTATTTCCCGCAGTTGGCTCAATAATTGTACTGCCTTCTTTTATCATTCCTGCTTTCTCAGCGCTCTCTAGCATTGCTAAAGCTATTCTGTCCTTAATAGAGCCTCCCGGATTAAACACTTCATATTTACAAACTATATCGAATTTGTTATTCGTGAAAGATGGAGGTAGCTTTACCAAAGGCGTATCTCCAATTAATTGTGTTACATCTTCTGCAATCATTTTTTTCATTAATTATATTCCTCACTAAATGGAATAATTTGGAATTTCTTGCATCTTTTCTTTTGCTTCTCTATCTAATAAATCAGATAAATAAATAGAGCTTAACTTATCGGAAATTAAAGCATCAAGCTCATTCCAAACCCATTTATGGCAACAATTTTCATCTGGTTCAAGTGATGCAACTTCACCTTCTAGGCTTGTAATCACATCAAACAAATTAATTTTATGAGGGACTTTTGACAAGAGGTGGCCTCCTTTAGGTCCTCTAAAACTTTGAATAAATCCAGTTCGCCTTAAACTTGCAAGAATTTGATCTAAGAATGGACCAGGTATATCACGAGCACTAGCAATGTCTTTTTTTTGTACTGGCTTACTGTCTTTATGATTACCTAATTCCATTAATGCTCTAATGGCGTAATCACACTTTAAACTGATTAACATTAAATGTCCTACTCATTTATGACTATTTTTATCAAGAATATCATAAATGGATACTGCAGACAAGAAGAATTAAGATTTTGCATTAAGCAATTATTTGCTTTTCTAGCTCTATAAAATCTATTGGCGCATGCATTATTTTTTCTTCGATTACAACAACTGGTATTATTTCACCAAATTTTTTTTGTAATTGGACATCAGAATCAATATCTATTATTTCAATAATAAGATTTTTTTTTAATTGAAGGTAGCTCAATACTTGTGCACAAAGATGGCAATCTTCACGGACATAAATTGTAATATTCATAATTCTAATCTTGCAAAAAAACCTTGCAGCTTGTTTGCTCTTTTGGCAAAATATAATATTATACTCACAAAACAAACCAAGCCTATTACAAGCAGACTAACTGCTTGAGGAATTCTCAATCCTGTATCAAGCAAATAATTAGAATCAATGCGAGTATATGTAACAAAAAATCTCATAATCGAGTAAAGTAACAAATAAATTATAAAGAAAGAACCTGAAAAATAATAACGAACTCTCAAGAGAATAAATAACATAATTAATAAAATTATCATATCCCCAAAAAATTCATATGCTGTGGCTGGATGATGGGCACCAATTGATAAAGAATGTAAAAAAGCAGGTGAATCTTCATCTGTGTATAAAACGCCCCAAAAATAGTTAGTCGCACTACCCAAGTGTTCGCCATTTATGATATCGCCTATTCTACCAATAGCTTGACCAAAAATTAAACCAAAGGCTGCAAGATCTAAGCCTTTAAGTAATGGATACCTTTTTATTAATGCAAAAAGAAAGCCACCAAGAAGCCCGCCAATGATACCACCCCAAACTGAGATACCTCCATTTTGCAAAGCAAAAATTTTGCTCGGATTAGCCGAAAAATAAGAAAAATATTCTATAACAAAAAGCAATCTTGCTCCTATAATCCCAGAGGGAATAGCAACAAAAGCAGTGTTAAATATCATATCTTCATCGTAATTAAATCTATCTTTAAGCTTCAAGCATAAATAAACTGCCAATAACATACCCAGCGACATAAAAAAACCATGCCAACTAATGATAATATTGCCTAGTTTTATTATCGTCGGGTCAAATGGAATTTGTATATTTAACATACTAAACTTTCGCTATTGCTTATTAATAAAAAATGATGAATACAATTCAAACATAGCTTCTTGAGGTTGCCCGTACCCTAGATAACTACTGCCTTGCCTAATTTCTAAATGTAAGTGGTTTTCAGTCCCTGGATTCGTTATAGATTCTGGAGTACCAGAGTTACCAACAAAACCAATTAATTGACCTTTACTTACTTTAAATCCTAGCTTAACATCATCGTTGATTCCAGACAAATGTGCATATCTTGAAACTATTCCATAACGATGTTCGAGCCAAATTTGTCGGCCTCGATAAATATCAAGTTTTTGCTCTAGATTGTACTGTTTGGAATCTGCATCAATTAAAATTTCAAGTAGTCCTTGATTTAAGCCAACATAATTATTATCGACTCTAATTACCGTACCTGTTTCAATGGCATAAACTTCCGTCCCAGAAATAACATCTACGCAAGCAAAATTTTGATAAAAGTCAACTCCTTCGTGTATACCATTTCTATAAACCCTAGGGGCACCAGGTAAGAGGGCCAAATTTTCTGTCAAACATGAACCCTTAATTGGAAGAATAAAATCTTTAGGATAAATAATCTCTTCTTTTGATTTTACATTTAGTTGAGATTTATTTTCCTCTACTGGGACAATAATGGAATTTTGTGTACTTTCTGAAGCAGTAATAATTAACTCTTCTTCTGAAAAAAAACTACATGCAATACTTATAGGCATGAGTAGAATTATTACAAACAATAAAATAAAATTTTTCATTTTACTCTTTTCATAAAAGAATATTTTTTATTAGCAAATTTTTTTCCACTTTTAAAAGCTCTTTGGACATTTTGGTCATGATAATTAATGAATTTTTGCAATAAATTTGGTTTTTGCTCTATTGCTTTTTGTATAAGAAACAATGTTAATTTTTCATTTCTTGGTAAAATAGGGCCATGTAAATATGTTCCTACAGCATTTTTATAAATGGCACCTTCCGTTTTATCTACTCCATTATTACCAAAACCTTTCTCTATAAAGCCAAAAGGTTCAGAATTTTTGCCTAAAAATGTGCTAGCGGCATGATTTTCAAAACCAATAATTTGACCTATTTCATTTGGAGTATTGATTATTATATCTCCAATAAATCTTTTGTGTTTTGTTTTGTAATTTGCAACAGATACACAATCAAAAATACCTATTCCTTCTAAAATTTTATTCTTAGATGTTCTATAACTTTTCCCAAATAATTGATAGCCTCCACAAACAGCTAGAACGGGAACCCCTTTATTTACTAAATGATTTATTACATCCTTATGTCTTAGCAGATCATGGCTAACTTGTTCTTGATCACGATCTTGCCCGCCTCCTATAAATATCAAATCGCATTTTTCTGGAAACTGTTCACTTAATGTAATATTTTTTATATTTAAAGACATATCCATTTTTTTGGTATAATACTGCAAAGTTAATAAATTACCTCTGTCGGCATACAAATTTAAAATCTCTGGATAAAGGTGCACTAAATTTATTTCATTCATCTAAATTGAATTTACCCAAAAGGGTTTACTCCCTGAAATTTTTGCAAAATATTTTCTATATTTCATCATAGCTGAATAAGTTAATAAAAGATAGATATCAGAATCTGGAGGTGATTCGGATAGAATCAATTCAACAGACTTTTTTAAATTCTTTTCAATAATTAAATTTTCTCTATTGGTCATGATAAATCTAAGAGCTAAATCCTCAGCTCGCATCCCAGAGATCACAAGTGCGTTTGTATGCTCAGAGAGACGTTCGATGTCAGCATCATATATCCATGAGACATCCTTTCCATCTTCAGTTCTATTATTTAAAGCAAAGAGGATATTAATTTTTTTTAATTTATGTTCTAAAGTATCTTTATAATAATTCTTTTGAGTTAATGCATAAATAACTTGATTTAAACCAGCTGGATTTTTTACTAAAAATAACTTAACTCTTTTCTGCTCAATAACAAAGGCTTCTTGCCTACCAAAAACATTATTTTCAGAAGAAAAGCCCTTAACTATATGCTCTATTTTCATCCCTAAATTAAGAACTATAGAAAAAGCAGCTACAGCATTATAAACAGAAAAAAGTCCTATCGAAGATAAAGTAAAGTGATGGCTTTCATTTTCAGAATTCAAATTAAATGTGACACTATTCAAATCTTGTTTAATATTTGTAGCTACTGTCGTAGGGATAATTCGTTGATTTTCACAATCATCACATTGCCATTTACCAATATGAGCATAATATCTGACAGAATGGCTTATTTTTTTACCACAGTAACAGTAGTTACTCTCTATGGTAGGATCAGAAGATTTATCTTCCAAAAGTGGATCATCAACGCCATAATAATATACACTTCCTGTAAAATTTTGAGCAACATTTGATAAAAGATAGTCATCTGCATTAATATGAAGCTGAGAATGTTTAAAAATTGAATTAGAAAAAGTCAAAAGCCATTTTTCTCGTATCTTATCAATCTCACCATATCTATCTAACTGATCACGGAATAAATTTAATAGTAAAATAGTGCTAGGGCAGATTTTTTCAGATATTTCCGGTAATATTGCTTCATCAATCTCTAATATCATCAAACTATTATTTTTTACAAATTTTCCAAAAGTATTTAGACTATCAAGATAAGAGCTAATAATCCCTCTTTTAAGATTTGAACCAGAGTCATTACTTATAACGTCAATATCATTATTTGAAATAATGTTTTTTAAAATGTTAGTCGTAGATGTTTTACCATTTGTGCCAGAAATAACAATAATTTTCTTAGAAAAGTTTATTGCCAACTCATCAAGAACTTTAGGATAAAATTTTTCTACAATCAAGCCAGGAAATGCTGTACCACCACTTATTCTTAAAATTCGAAGAAAATTCTTAATTTGGATGGCCAAAAAAAATACAAAATATTTATAACTCATAATCTGTTTTTCTTACGTCAAATTCCAAATGACTTCTTTATGACCACCATTAATTTTTACCAATTGATTATTAGCAACTAGTAATTCTAAATGTGCAACAGTTTCTCCAATTGCTGATCGTTTCATCATTAAATTAAAATTATTAAAATTACCAGTATTCCATGAAACTTCTCGTGCAACTTCTACAGCTGTCATTGGCTTAGATGAAAAGCTGTGGATATGTTCTTTAAGTCTGTCTTCGTGATGTTGCAAAAGCTCATTTACTCTCTCTGATAAATTTTTAAAAGCAAACTCATGTGCAGGCAACACAAGCTTTGTTTCAAAATTTAAAACTTTTTTTAATGAGCCCATATATTTAATTAAAGCATCAGAATTTTTTCCCTCAAAATCAACAGAAACATTAGGCGAAATATGAGGTAAAATATGATCACCTGTTAATAAAAACTTATTATTTCTTTCATATAAACATATATGGCCAATTGTATGACCTGGAGTATGAATAAATTCAAATGACCAGGGTCCATATTCCATTGTATCGGCGTCATTGACGACCTCAGCATCCTGTAAGCTAGGCCATTCAATATTTTTCCATTGAGAATCTTGTTGAGAGTTTGCTATTTCATCTGCAGACATACCATGTTTAGATAACCAAGCATTGCCAATTTCTTGCCAATTTCTAGATTTCCTTGAATTAACCCATCCATACTCTACGCTTGACATTATTAAATTAAAATGCTTATTTTTTTTTCTTATTCTATCAATCATGCCTATGTGATCTGGGTGAGCATGAGAAATGATAATATTGTTGATAGAATCTAGCGAATAACCTATCTCATTTAATCCATTTTCGAGTTCTAGGGTAGCATTATCTGTCCCAAAACCAGTATCAAATAAAGTTACACCACCATTTTTATCTTCAAAAGCATAAGACATAACATAAGGTAAATGAGGACGAATCATTGATGTTTTGATTTGATGCAAACCATTGATTACTTGCATGATTGCAACTCACTAAAAAATAATAATCTAATAAAATATAAACTGCTTAAATACGGAACTAACTAGACTCCTCTTTATCTGAGTCTTCAGTAGATTCATTAAGATTTTCAACATTATCTTTTGCTGTAGATTCTTTTCGAAATTCCCTAATACCCTTACCAAGTGCACCACCAAGGCTAGAAACTCTACCTGCTCCAAATAAAAGTGCTAATATAACAAGAATAATTAATAACTCTTGCCAACCTAAACTACCAATCATTTTAATTACCTTTCCCTACAAAATTCATTAAACATTTAAGGATCTAGTTTTTCTAACATAATATCCATTACCCCACCACAAACTTTATCTTCACCATCAATAGGCTCTGTCAAGTCTACAGAAACATATTTTATTTCATTGGAATCAAACATTTCCATTGCTTTTTGCCAAACTTCAGATTCACCACATCCACCACCAATTGTTCCAGAGAATGAGCCATCTTGATGAATCAGCATCTTGGCACCTTCTTTTCTTGGTGTCGAACCTCTTGTATTAATAACAGTTGCTACTACTGCCGACTTTTTATCTTTTAGGCATTTAATTATATCAATAATAAAATTGTTGTCTGTATTTATTTGCATAGCATTAAAATGATACACGAATTAAAGCTAAAAAAGCATTATTTATATATAAAAGAATTAAATTCAAAGCAGGCTCTTACGAGATAGTCGTAAAGATTTACCATCTCCTTTATGTATTACTTGAATAATTTCTGCCAATATTGCAAGAGCAATTTCTCCAGGACTTTGACCACCAAGATTAAGGCCTACTGGGGTATGTACGGCTTGTAATTTCTTTGCACTAATACCATCATTTAATAAACTATTTAAAACTATTGAAGTTCTTCTTTTGCTACCAATCATACCAATATATTGAGAATTTTTATCTATGACAGTTCTTAAAGCTTCTTCATCAAGCTTATGTCCTCTAGAAACCAACACGACATAACTCAAGGAATCAAGATTTATAGAATTAATTGAGAGTGCAAGGTCTTGATTAAAAATACCTTTTGCCATTGGAAAACGAATTTCGTTAGCATAATCCTTTCTGTCATCAATAATAAAGATTTCAAAACCAATGATTTCTGCAATTTGCGCTAATGCTTGGCCAACATGACCCGCACCAACAATAACAAGTTTCAATTTTGGATATATATATTCTAACAGAAAAAATTTATCTTTATGTTTAGACATATTAGAAACTAAATCATTCTTTTTATACTCTTGAATCTCTAAAGTTTCTTTATTGAGCCGTATAGTAGAAACTGATGAAAAAATTCTGCTTGCAATCTCTACTGCAATATATTTTTTTAAAGCTTGAGTCATTTTTTTATCCTCAATCGAATCACCAATAACTAGTTGATTTTTATTTATAAAAAATTTTATGTTATCCTTTTGATTATCTTGATTCATTGAAGTAATTAATACACCAGGGATGCCACTCTCTAATGAAGAATAGATTGATGTGTAAAGATTTTCATTTTTTTTCAATTTTGCACCCTACTAATTATTGAATAAGAAATGGAATATATCACCTTCTTTAACAATATATTCCTTGCCTTCTTGACGCATCTTTCCTGCATTTCTTGATGCGTGCTCACTGCCATGATCAATATAATCATTATAAGATATGGTCTCTGCTCTGATGAATCCTTTTTCAAAGTCAGTATGTATTTTCCCTGCAGCTTGTGGTGCAGTGGAACCTTTATCAACAGTCCATGCTCTTGTTTCTTGCTTACCGGATGTGAAAAAAGTAATCAAATCAAGCAAACTGTATCCAGCTTGAATCACTTTTGATAAGGCTGTTTCTTTTAGTCCGAGTTCATTTAAAAATTCTATTTTTTCTTCAGAAGAATCCAAAATAGCGATTTCAGCTTCTATGTTAGCTGATACTAAAATTATCTTATATTTTTGGTTATCGTTTTGTAACTTTTCTTCTAACTCTTTTGTGTAATTATTACCAGTTATAATACTATTTTCGTCTACATTACAAATATAAAATGCAGGCTTCAAGCTTAGCAAATTTAAATCTTTTACTAAATCTAAATTCATATCATCAAAATCACATATATTAATTTTATGATCTTTTTCTAGATAACTTAATATTTTTTCAATTAATTCTAGCTTTTCAAGCTCATCTTGGTTTTTTGATTTATTTTTTTTAATAAGATTAGCCTGATTTTTAATTAAAACATCCATATCAGATAAAATTAATTCTGATTCAATAATGTCTAGATCATATGAAGGGTTTATTGTTTCATTGATATGAGTAATATTAGTATCATTAAAACATCTAACAACATGCGCAATGGCATCAACTTCTCTGACATGGCCTAAAAATTTATTTCCTAATCCTTCGCCTTCTGAAGCTCCTTTTACCAAACCTGCAATATCAATAAAATCCATAAAAGTCGGAATTACACTGAGTGATTCGTTAATTTTTGACAACATATTTAATCGAATATCAGGAACTGCCACTCTTCCTACATTTGGTTCAATAGTAGCAAACGGATAATTGGCAGCTAATGCATTGTTAGACTGACTAAGAGCATTAAATATTGTTGACTTACCTACATTTGGTAAACCCACTATGCCACATTTAAAGCCCATTATATTCGCCTTTCTAGTTAAATCTATCTTGCCCAATTAGGAATTTTTGCAGTCTCTACAGAATCATAATATGGTATATATGGCTTGAGATCTAGAATAGGAGTATTAGTAATTAAATCTAAATTATCGACAATTACGCTGTCATTAGTCATGTTGATTAACTTGCAGACATTAAATGATACTGGGTTTATCCTTCTTCCTCTTAAAGCAAAAATACCTTGATCAGGAAATACGCTTTGATCTTTAGAACGAATAAGAAGCTCTTTTTCTTGCTCTCCATAAAGCTGATGTAGAAGCCCAATAACTATGATATGAGAATACCCATCTAATCCTAATAGTCCCTCTTGATATTCATTTTTAATAAGAATCTTACTTTTTACACCCAGCACTGGCATCTTCGATTCAAGATTAATTTTATTATTCACTATACCAATAAACTTAAAAGAGCATTGGTTTTGATTTTTTTCCATTTTTATATCCTTTAACTATAAATATATACTAATTGAAAAAATAATCTGTTTAAGTAGGCATTAGATTAATGATACAATAAATTTGTCCCTAAATATTAGATTAAAATAAAGAAAGAAATGATAAGTGGCGGATATTAAAGCAAAAAAACAATCAAATAAACCTCAAGATTACAGTGCAGCAAATATACAAGTTCTAGAAGGATTAGAAGCAGTCAGAAAACGTCCAGGTATGTATATTGGATCTACAGATGAAAGAGGCCTGCATCACTTAATTTATGAAATTGTAGATAACTCTATTGATGAGGCTATGGCAGGGCATTGTGATAAAATTCAAATCATTATCAATGAAAATTCTTCAGTAACAATTACTGATAATGGTAGAGGTATTCCTGTTGACAAACATAAAAAAACTGGTCTTTCTGGAGTTGAAACTGTATTGACTGTTCTCCATGCAGGAGGAAAATTTGGTGAAGGTGGTGGATATAAAGTTTCAGGAGGGTTACATGGCGTTGGGGCATCTGTAGTAAACGCTTTGTCAGAATCTTTAGATGTAGTTGTTTCAAATAAGCAAAAATTATACCAACAAAGTTATAAAAGAGGAAAATCAACCTCAAAACTTAAACTAGTTAAAGGTGCAAAAACTGAACAAAGTGGAACCCAAATAACTTTCTATCCCGATACAGAAATCTTTGAAAACATCAATTATGATTTTAATACTCTCGAAGAAAGATTTAGAGAAATGGCCTATCTCACAAAAGGTATTTGGATTGATTTTACAGACAAGAGAGATCAAACATTACCTGGTGGACTGCGTAAAGTATTCTTTTTTGATAGTGGCCTAGAGGCATTTGTACGACAACTGAATCGAGGCCGATCAACAGTTCATAATGAACCAATATACTTCATTCAAGAAAAGGATGACGTATTAATCGAAGTTGCATTACAATACAATAATTCTTTCACAGAAAACATACTGACCTTTGCAAATTGTATTAAAACTATTGATGGTGGCAGTCATCTGACAGGTTTTCGTACTGCACTAACAAGAGTTTTAAATGACTATGCAAGAAAGAATAAAATTTTAAAAGTTGTTGATACTAATTTAACTGGCGAAGACGTTAGAGAAGGATTATCAGCTATAATAAGTGTAAAATTAGCCAACCCACAATTTGAAGGTCAAACAAAAACAAGGTTAGGCAATCCTGAAGTTAAGGGTGCAGTTGAATCAATTGTTGCAAGCTTTCTTTCTAGAGGACTAGAAGAAAATCCTCAAATAGCAAAAAAAATCCTGGAAAAAGGAATGATGGCAGCGAGAGCACGTGAAGCTGCTAAGAAAGCCAGAGATCTAGTACAAAGAAAAGGTTTTTTAGAAAATAGCTCTTTACCTGGAAAATTGGCAGACTGTTCAGAAAAAGACCCTGATCAATGTGAAATATATTTAGTCGAAGGAGATTCTGCTGGCGGTTCCGCAAAGAGTGCCCGTGATAGAAGAAATCAAGCAATCCTTCCTCTCAAAGGGAAAATCCTTAATGTTGAAAAAGCTAGGCTTGATAAAATGCTTTCACATGAAGAAATTAAAGTCCTCATTACAGCGCTGGGTACAGGTTTTGGGGATGAATTTACTAATGATAACCTGAGATATGGTAAGGTCATTATCATGACTGATGCTGATGTGGATGGCGCTCATATTCGAACATTGCTACTCACTTTCTTTTTTAGATTTATGCCAAAATTAATTGAAGAAGGTCATTTATATATAGCACAACCACCTTTATATAGTATTTCACATGGCAAAAAAATGACTTGGTTATTTACAGATTCAGAAAGAGACAGCTATGTAGATGAAAACCAAAATGGGAAGGCAATAAATTTCCAAAGATATAAAGGACTTGGAGAAATGAATCCAGAACAATTATGGGAAACAACCATGGATCCAATGAACAGAATGTTAAAAAAAGTTACTATTGAAAATGCACAAACTTCTAGTGAATTATTTAGCATGCTAATGGGTGAAGAAGTGGGTCCACGAAAACACTTTATTAACAGCCATGCTGCTGAAGCAAAGCTAGATATTTAATACAATATATTTTTTTTCTTCTTCGATTGTCAAATAACTATTCTGTAATTCTTCTCTAGTATTTTTTATAATCGACTGTTGATTAAAATTTATTAGTTTTTTTTCTTTAGCTTTTAATACGTCTTTTTCATCTTCCCAAAATATTCGATTTGGATACACCCAAAAATCGAGGATTAAGTCTAAGAAACTAACCTTAATATTAGGTTTTACAAAGATCTTAAGATCCTGACATATGTCATATCTTGATGCCAAAAAAATATTATCTTGTGAATAAAATGAGTAAGAAATATAATTTTTTTTTACCCAATAAAATCCATAGGTTACAGTGCCAGTAGGAAATATTTTAGTTTCTTCAGTAATTAAATATTTTGAAAGTAAAAGATCATTTTTAAAAAAAATAAAATCGCATTCATATTTTTCAAATTTTTTATTAATATGCTTTTTAATTTCTATCATTCTGTATGTATTCTTAATTTTTTAAATAAAAACCCTCACTGAATTTGCATTTCAGAATCTAAACCAGTAAATTATATAAGGTTTGTTAATAATCATTATATAATTTAAATACTTTTTTAAAATAAAAATAAAAGGAACTTTTATGCCAGCGGTTGTAATCATAGGCGGACAATGGGGAGACGAAGGCAAGGGGCGCGTCGTTGATTATGCTGCTAAAAATTGTAGTATTATTGCAAGATATTCAGCAGGGACCAACGCAGGCCATACAATTGTAAATGATTTAGGTAAATTTTCCTTACATCTAATACCGGCTGGTATTTTTTATAGTGAAAAAAAATGCCTGATAACACATGGCGTTGTAATAGACCCATTCAAACTATTAGAAGAAATTTCAATGCTTCAAGATCGATCTGTTGATATATCAAATTTAATCATCAGTAACCGTGCACATCTTATAATGCCATGGCATAAAATTATTGATGAACTAGAAGAAAAGCGGCGTGGTAAAAATGCTATAGGGACAACTAAAACAGGAACAAGCCCAGCATTTATAGATAAAGTTGCTAGAAATGGAATCAGAGTTGCTGATCTTTTAAATAAAAAAAGATTTACTGAAAAATTAAATCTTATTCTCAAAGATAAAAATGAGCTTATAACAAAATTCTTTGGTAGTGAACCACTAGCCTATAATGAAATTCTTAATGAATATAGCGATTATGCAACAAAACTTGCTCCATACGTGTCTGACACAATGTCAATTGTTCAGAAAGCAGATGAAAATGGTGAAACAATTTTGTTAGAGGGAGCACAAGGGGCATTGTTAGATATTGACTCTGGAACTTATCCTTATGTTACATCAGCCGTTCCTGCTTCAATAGCTGCAGGCGCGTGCATTGGTGTTGGTATTGGCCCAAAATCAATAAAAAAAGTTGTTGGTGTTTTTAAATCCTATCAAACCCGTGTTGGAGAAGGACCAATGCCTACAGAACTAAAAGGAGAAACAGGTGACAAGTTAAGAAATCAAGGGCTTGAAGATGGGACAGCAGAATATGGAACCACCACCGGAAGGCCTAGAAGGTGTGGTTGGTTTGATGGTGTGCTTGCAAAATACACAGCAAAATTAAATGGCATGGATGCTATTGCTTTAACTAGATTAGACACCTTGTCTGGTTTTGAAGAAATCAAAGTCTGTACTTCATACAATGTTAATGGAAAGACTGTCGACACTCCTCCTGGTACATTTGAAGAATTAAATATTGCAATTCCAAATTATGAAACATTTCCTGGTTGGAAAGAGGATGTATCAGAGGCAAGACAATTAAGTGATCTGCCTAATAATGCAAGAAATTTTGTCAAAAAAATACAGTCTGTAACAACTACTCCAATTGGTATGGTTTCTGTTGGCCCTAAACGTGAACAAGCAATTATTATAAAGCAACTACTAGACTAAGATGCAAGAAAATACGTGCCCGTTGTTCAGTAAAGAATTAGAAAAACATATGGTTGAAGTAAGTAATGGGCAAAGACCAAATATTGGTAATTTTTGTACATATTGCTTTCATCCTTTTCAACAAATCAATGAATTAAATGAAATAAATTGCGAACACTGTAATACTACTATTCATGATTCTGACTTTATAAATATGGTGCCTGAGCCAATATTCAAAATGTTAAAGGAAACCAGAAAAATTGAAAGACATTACGTCATTTCATTTGCATTTTTTGGTATTTTCTTAAGTCTATTAAGTGGTTTTTTAATGGTTTTAAATATTTCGTTTTTATATAAAAACGAAATATTTGGGACAATCATACTGTTTACATACTTATTAATCTCTGGGAGACTTTTAGCAAATTATTTTGGCGGTTTTTTAGGCGACCAAATGGGTTATAACAAAGCACGTCAAAAATTAAATGAACGATGGCAGGAATGGACTAAAATAAATTAGACTAATTTTATTTATAAAAATTTTCTTTCAAATCATTTAATATATTTGCCATATCTTTTCTCGTATTTTGTACAGGCTCTAGTAACGGCAGTCGAGGCGCCCCAGCCTTAAAACCCAGGTGATTTAATCCCCACTTGACAGGAATTGGATTGCTCTCTATAAATAAAACATTGTAAAGATCAATTAATTTACTATTTATGTCATTAGCTGCATTCATATCACCATCAGAAATAAAATTAATCATTTTACTGATATCATTACCAACAAAGTGGGCTGCCACAGATACAACACCATCTCCACCCAATGCCATGACTGAAATGATATCTGCGTCATTTCCAGACCAAACTATAAAATCATCATCCGTTGAATTAATGATTTTAGATATTTGATCCATGTCTGAAGATGCCTCTTTGATGCCAATAATATTATCTATTTTTGAAAGCCTTGTAACTATTTCTGCTTGCATATTCAGACTGGTCCTTGAAGGAACATTATATAGAATACATGGGAGGCGTGTTGCTTCAGCAATAGCAGAAAAATGCTCAAATAGTCCCTCTTGTGTTGGTTTATTATAATAAGGCACTGTCAGTAGAACGGCATCAGCTCCTGCCAACAACGCATCCTCTACCCCAATGATTGATTCTTGAGTTGAATAATTTGTTGCACCAGCAACAACATAAACTTCTTCGCCAACAGCTGATTTTACAGCTCCCCATATAGACTTTTTTTCATCTCTAGATAAGGTTGGAGCCTCTCCTGTTGTCCCAGTTACGATCAACCCTTGAGATCCATTTGCTACTAATGTTCTTGCAAGTTCTGCGCAAGCACCTAAATCAACTTCTCCAGAAGAGAACATGGGTGTCACCATAGCAGTAAGCAATTTATATTTTTCTTTCATTTAATTCCTTAATAACTTACTTTATTTCTTTCAATAATCGTTTCAGCAATTTGTACAGCATTAGTTGCAGCACCCTTCATTAGATTATCAGCTACTAACCAAAACAATAAACCTTTTTTATTTGATAAATCTTTTCTTATTCTTCCAACATATACGTTATCATCTAAAGTTGAGTTAAGAGGCGTGGGATAATTGTTAAAATCAGTCTTATCACGCACTATAATTCCTTGTTGTTTTTCTAAAATTAATATAATCTTTTCTAAATCTACCTCATCACTAAATGTGACATTCACAGATTCACAATGCCCTACAATTGTTGGGACTCTAGTGCAAGTAGCACTTATTAAAAGCTCTTCGTCATGCATTATTTTTTTGGTCTCGTTTACTATTTTCATCTCCTCTTTTGTATATCCATTTTTTTCAAAACTATCCACTTGTGGAATAACATTCATCGCTATTTGATGAGGGAAAACATCGTTGATTGGCTTTTGATTACTTGCAATTTTTTTTATTTGATCTTCTAATTCTTTAACAGCCTGCGCCCCAGCACCAGACACTGCTTGATATGTTGAAACATTTACTCTATCAATATTAGAAAAACCTTTTAACGCATGCAGAACCATTACCAACGGGGTTGTAGTGCAATTTGGTATAGACACTATTCCTTTATGCCAATCAACATCTTGTGAATTAACCTCCGGCACAATTAATGGTACGTCTGAATCCATCCTAAAGGCATTGCCATCATCAATTAAAATAGAGTGAGCATTTCTAACAGATGGCCCAATTATTTTAGAAACTGACGAATCAGCAGAGCAGAAAACAAAATCAGTGTCTATAAAAGAATTTTCTCTAACTATATCTACTAAAATTTCTTTGCCATCAAAATGAATTTTTTTTCCTACTGATTTTTCAGAAGCAAACAATTTTAAATTATTAATAGGAAAATTATGTGTTTTTAAAACCTCTAACATTTTTTTGCCCACAACTCCAGTTGCTCCAACAATCGCAATGTTATACATATTAATTTTCCAAAAACTTTAATTAATGCCTATTACTTCTTCTAATCCAAACAAAAAATTATTATTATTCGATGCATATTCAATTGCCATGATTATTCCAGGCATAAAAGATTTCCTACCAATAGTTTTGTGCTCAATACTAAGAACTTCATCAGCTGCACTAAACATAACCTCTTGATTAGCAATCACCCCTGGCAATCTTACGGAGTGCAAAGAGACGCCATCAAAATTAGCTCCTCTTGCATTTTTTATTTTTTCTTGTTCAGCAATATTCAAAGTATATTGATTCTTTGCATTTTTAACGATTCTCTGTGCAGTGTCCATGGCAGTTCCCGATGGAGAATCAATCTTTTGATCATGGTGAGATTCTATAATTTCTACAACATTATAAAAAGGAGCAGCTTTCTCGCTAAAATACATCATTAAGACTGCACCAAGAGCAAAGTTTGATGCGACAACACAACCTAATTTTTTTTCATTACTTGTTTTTTTTATATAATCTATTGTTTTTTGTGATAGGTTAGAGGTCCCTACAACTAAACTCATTCTTGAGTCAAAGACAAGGGGGGCAAGTTTTTTAGTAAACTCTGCATTGGTAAAGTCAACCACAACATCTGCTGTTTTATTTACAAATGCCTCAGCAGGATCTTGAAAAACCGGATATTCCTGGTTTTTTGTTTTATATTTTGTTATTTTTTGCATGGGCTCAATGATACTGATGGTTTCGAACTTATCACTTTCTTCTATTGTCCTAATAAGCTCTGTGCCCATTTTACCCAAACCAGACACTATTACTGATTTCAAAAAAAATACTCCACAACTAATCAAATATAGATTTAATTATACGATTACCAGCTTCTTTCTTCAGCCTTGTCACTTTTTTCTTTATCGTCTTCTTTTTGATTGCCCTTTCTAAAATTTCTAGATTTATTGTTACGATCTCTATTGTTTCCGTTATTATTTCTCTTAAAGTTTCTATCTTTTTGCTGCCTGTCTTCTCTTTTTTTTGTTTCGACAGGGACTCCATCTATAATTCTTGTTAAGTTGATCCTACCCATCCGATCAACTTCAATTATTTGAACTTCAATCTTGTCTCCTTCATTCACTACATCAGTAACTTTTTCTACCCTTTCATGATCTAGCGCTGAAATATGAACAAGTCCATCTTTTCCTGGAATAATATTAACAAATGCACCGAAATCAGTAATTCGTACTACTTCTCCTTCATAAGTATTCCCTACTTCAGGATCAGTAACTAACACCAATATAAATTCCTTTGCTTTAGATGCATTATCTTTAAGACCTGAAATATGAATGATGCCTTCGTCTTCTATATTGACAGTACACTCGAATTCTTCTTCAATTCCACGAATGACTTTTCCACCCTGCCCAATTACGGCTCCAATTTTTTCTTTATCTATTGTAATAATTTCAATTGTTGGAGCATGCTCAGAAACTTCTTCCCTTGGGGTTTGAATTGCACTTTCCATAACTTTTAAAATTTGTTCTCTGGCTATCTTTGCCTTGCTAAAAACATCATTTAAGAAATTTGCTGGTAACTTTTTTAATTTAATATCTAATTGAATTGCTGTAATGCCTTTCTTAGTTCCTGCTACCTTAAAATCCATATCGCCAAAAGCATCTTCTAGTCCAGCAATATCAGTTAAAATTGCAAAATCATCAGAATTACTGTCTGTTATAAGACCCATAGCAATACCTGCAACTGGTGCAGTTATAGGAACACCAGCATCCATAAGTGCAAGAGACGAGCCACATATTGAAGCTTGCGATGTAGAGCCATTCGAAGACAATACATCTGAAACAACCCTAATTGCATATGGGAAATCTTCTTCGCTTGGTAAAACTGGCATTAAAGCCTTTTCTGCTAACATACCGTGACCAATTTCTCTTCGTCCTGGGCCTCTCATAAATCCCGCTTCTCCAACAGAAAAAGCAGGAAAATTATAATGATGCATATATCTTTTGTACTCTCCTGGAGAAATATTATCTAGTCTTTGCTTTTCAGCAATGTTCCCTAAAGTTGCCACAGATAAAACCTGTGTTGCTCCCCTACTAAACAAACCAGTCCCGTGCACACGAGGAAGAATTCCAACTTCTGAGCTCAATTCTCTAATATCGTCGCTCTTTCTTCCGTCTACCCTAACCCCTTCTTTAATAACTTTTGTTCTTATTCGATTTTTTAGATCTTTTTCTACTATCGCCTTTACTAGATTAAATTCTAGTCCTTCAAACTTTCCTTCTGCCGAAAGATTTTCGTGGATCTTTGCGCAGAGTTCATTTACACCCTTAAACCCTTCTTGATTTAAAACACTTGTTATATCGTCATATTGATTGACTGCCTCATTGACCGCCTCAGCTATTTCGTTATCTATTTCTTTAGCTTCAAAGGTGTCTTTTACTACATCGTTGTCTTTAAAAATTGTTTCCTGAAATTCATTAAGAGCTTTAATGATCTCAGTTGCAAACTCAATTGCTTCTATAATTGCCTCTTCTGATATTTCTTTTGTTCCTGCCTCAATCATAAGAATTGAGTCCTTGTTGCCCGAAACAATAAGTTCAATATCTGAATCTGCTATTTCTTCATATGTAGGAAAAGCTATTAATTCTCCGTTTATTCTGCCTACTCTCACTGATGAAACAGGGCCTTCAAATGGCAAAGTTGAAAGACCAAGAGAGATAGATGCACCTATAGTACCAAGAACATCAGCTGGGTTTTCTCTGTCGGACGCCATTACGGTACATACAACCTGTACGTCCCTTGTATAACCCTTAGGAAACATAGGTCTAATTGGTCTATCTGTCATACGTGCTGCTAAAATAGCATCAGTTGTTGGCCTACCTTCTCGTTTGAAAAAAGATCCTGGTATTTTACCAATGGAATACATTCTTTCTTCAAAATCAATTGTCAATGGGAAGAAATCTGTCCCCGGCCTTGATTCTCCATCTGTTGCTGTTACAAGCAGGGTTGTGTCTTGTAGATTAATAAAACAAGATCCATTTGTTTGTTGTGCTAATTTTCCTATTTCAATGCTTAATTTTCTTTCTCCAAGCATTAGTTCGTAATTTTTAACATTTTCCAAAATATTTTCCTTTCAAATAAGCAAATTTTGCTTTTGTATTCATATCAATAAACACTTTAACTTAAAAGTATCTAAGGTTTATATATTAAGAGGACAGGATAATAATCAACGAATTATCTTCTAAGAGATAACTTAGACAAAACTTCATTGTATTTAGCAACATCTTTTTGGCTTAAATACTTTAATAATTTTCTTCTTTTACCTACTGTTTTCAATAGCCCACGTCTTGTTGAGTAATCATGCGCATGCTGTTTTAAGTGTCCAGTTAACAAATTTATTCTCTTTGTTAAAAGCGCAATCTGAAACTCTGTCGAACCAGTATCTTTTTCGCTTCTGCTAAATTCATCAAGTTGTATTTCTTTTTTGGGCAAATCAACCATTTGTTATTTTCTTTCCTCGCCTCTTCTTTCATTCATTGAGGCTAGCATAGTAAGATTTTTGAAGCAATCCCAAAATTAATGTTAAAGTTATTTAATTTATTTATAGAATATCGTATCTTACAACAAAGAATTCAGGAGACAGAACCATGGAACTTCATTATAAAAAAAATAACCTACTGCAAGAACAAGCTGATGTTTATGTAGTAACAGTGTTTAAAGACAAAATAAATTATCAAAAAATATTAAAAGAAATAGATAAAAAACTCAATAAGAAAATTATATCTTTTTTATCTTCCAACCAAACAGCACAAGGACTAGGTGAAATAACTAGCTTTCCTGTGGGAACAGAATTAAAAGCAAAGCATCTTTTTATACTAGGACTCGGCGATAAAAAAAGCTTCACCGTTGATAAACTTCGCAGTCAAATTGCAAATGTTTGCAGAAAAGCAAATGCTTTAAAGTTAGAATCAATTGCTTTTTCACTGGAAGAAACATTCGATGCAACTGGTAAGAAAAATGATGCCATACAGGCATTTAGTGAAGGATTGTTCTTAGGTCAATACTCATTTAATAAACACAAAACAGAAAATAAGAAAGTTGATATAAAATCTATCAGTCTACATAAATTACAAAAAGGTAATGCGCAATCAATTGAAAAAATTTTGGAAAGAGGCAGAATTTTTGCTGATGCGACAAACCTGAGAAAAGATCTAGCTAACGAACCTGCTAATTTCATGACCCCTACAAAAATGAGCGAGGTTGCATTAAAAATTGCTGAGGAGAATAATTTAGATTGTCAAATAATTAATAAATCTGCTGCTGAAGAACTTGGGATGGGCTCTTATCTTTCTGTTGCAGCAGGGTCTAACCAAGAACCAAAATTTATAATTTTAAAATATACACATAAAAATGCTACCAATAAGCCAATAGCACTAGTTGGCAAAGGAATAACCTTTGACACTGGAGGTATCTCTTTAAAGCCTAGCGCTGGCATGGAAGAAATGAAGGGTGATATGTCTGGTGCAGCAACTGTTTTAGGGGTGATGCAAGCAATAGGTGCAATTAAGCCCAAAGTTAATGTCATTGGGATTGCGCCTTGCACTGAAAACATGCCTGGTGGAAAAGCAACAAAACCTGGTGATGTAGTATACGCAATGAATGGAAAATCTATTGAGGTCCTTAATACTGACGCAGAGGGCAGGTTGGTATTAGCAGATGCTCTTGCATTTGCAGTACAAGAAAAATGCTCTGCAATCATAGACATTGCTACATTAACTGGAGCAATGATGATCTCTTTGGGTTCTGTTCGAACTGGTGTGTTTGCAAATAATGACAAACTCTACGAAAAATTAGAAAAAGCAAGTAAAAAAGCCAACGAACCAATTTGGCGTTTACCTTTAGACGAAGCATACGGTAAAATGATAATTTCTAACGTTGCTGATATACAAAATATTGGTGGACGAGAAGCAGGTTCCATAACAGCTGCCAAATTCTTAGAACATTTTGTTAAAAAAACTCCTTGGATTCATATGGATATTGCTGGTGTTATGTCTGTAAAGCAGTCTAAGGGTGAGTTAAGCAAAGGGATGTCAGGTAATCCTGTAAGAACTTTAATCAATTTGGTTTGTGACTATTAATTAATTTTTATTTTTTTGTGTTCTTAATACTAAAAACGTTTTTTAAGTGAGTTTAAGATTTCATGCCCAACATCAATTTTGGGCATTAAAGGTAAATTGATTTGATCTCCAGTATTAGAAAATATAACAACTTTGTTATTGTCTGAATTAAATCCAATGGCTGGATTACTTACGTCATTAGCAATAATAAAATCTACTTTTTTCGATTTTAGTTTTTGCAGCGCAAATTTTTCCATATCATTAATTTCTGCAGCAAATGCTATTTTTATTATGTCTCCTTTAATACTGGCGATAATGTCAGGATTAGGGGTAAGACTAACATCCATATCTTTGTCTTTGTTCTTAATTTTATTTTTATTGATGTCTTTAAATCTAAAATCACTCACAGCTGCTGCCATAATTAAAGCGTCTGCATTTTTTGTTGCTTCTTGTACTTTTTGAAACATCTCTGCTGTAGTTTCTGCATTAATTATATTTACACCCTTAATAAGCGGCCTGCTAACTGAGCTTATAAGAGTCACATCTGAGCCCCTGTCTCTTGCCGCCTCTGCAACCGCATATCCCATCTTTCCGCTTGATCTATTACCGAGAAATCTAACTGGATCCATTGGCTCTCTTGTTCCTCCAGCTGTTATAACAATATGTTTTCCTGCAAGATCGCCATACATTTTTCCTGCTCTAGCTTTTGTTTCACTAACAATTTCTTCTGTTGAAGACAGTCTCCCTAAACCAAAATCCCCTGATGCTAGTCTCCCATAATCAGGACCGATAATAATGTCACCCCTTGCTTTAAGTTTGTTAATATTTGTTTGTGTTGCAGAATTATTCCACATTTGATGATCCATGGCAGGTGCTATTAATCTTGGTGCTTCAGTAGAAAGCGCACATAAAGACACACTGTCGTCTGCGAGGCCATAAGCAAGCGATGCTATTGTTGAGGCAGTTGCAGGGGCAATAATCATTAAATCTGCACTATGTGCCAATTCTATGTGTCTTTCTTTACTTGGCGTATTGATATCCCACATATCCAGAAATGGTACATTGCCAGTAAGTGTTTTAAAGGTAAAAGGCGTAATAAATTTTGTTGCTGCCTCTGTCATAGCAACGTTGACATTTGCCCCTTGTTTTATCAGTTGGCTTGCCACATCAACTGCTTTATATGCAGCAATTGATCCGCTAACCGCTAATAAGATGTTTTTGTTCTCTAAATTTCTATTTGTCATTATTATCCTTTATGTTTGCTAAGTATAACAGATATAAACCATATAAATTAAGGTCTGGTTCTACATAATCAAATATATCTAAATCGTCCTTGAAAAGAGATATGTCGCCACCCGTTCCTATGACTTTTGATTCTTTGCCTAGTTCCTCTTTCATTTTTCCTACAATGCCCTTAATCAACTCAAGATTTCCAAAATATAGTCCTGCCTCAAGAGCTGTTTTTGTATTTTTACCAATAACAGACTGAGGCTTTTCTATTGTAATTGAATTCAACATTGCTCCCTTCGAAAATAAAGCATTGGACGATATTGAAACCCCAGCTGCTATTGCCCCACCAAGGTATTCTCCCTCTTTATTTATTGCATCAAAAACAAGCCCGGTTCCTAAATCAACTATGATTAACGGAGGCTCTGCCATATTTAAACCAGCTACTGCATGCAAAATTCTGTCTGGTCCTATTTCTTTAGGGTTTTCATATTTTATGTTTAGTTTTGTTTTAATACCTGGGCCAACAATTAAAGGATTGAATCCAAAAATGTTGTTTATTACTTGTTCAAATATAATAGAAAGTGAAGGAACAGTGGATGACAATATGGCACCCTTCATGTCACCAATTGATATTTCTTTTTGTTTAATGCTTGCTTCGATCATTAATTGGTATTCTGTAGATAAATATTCCTTATTAGTAGCAAACCTAAAAGAATGTATGAGTTTTTTTTCTTCAAATATCCCGATTGCTATTGTTGAATTACCAATATCTGCTGTGAATAATTTATTCAATTTATTTTACTGCTTTCTATTTTTTGCATAAATGAGCTTACTACATTACAAAAAAATAGGTTAGCTTGTGAAAATTTTTCTTTTTTAAAAAAAAATAAAAATTAACTTACATAAGGATCTTGTAATCAATTCAAACATGATGTTAAAGTACGAATCGGTGGGGAGAATCCTCAAACTTTTTTGGTTTGCTTGTCTCTCAAATATTAAACATTTTGGTTTTTATAAATGCCTACTTATCCACACATTGTTGTTAAATTGTGGATAAGTGTTAACTAACCATATTATGAAGGGCTTCTCAAGAAATTGAAAATAGATGCATCAAAACTATGGGAAAGTGTTTTAAAAGAACTTGCTGAAAACATATCTCGCCCTAACTATGACACGTGGTTAAGGGGTACAATTGGACTTTCTTTTCAGGGCTCAACTTTAATTGTTGGAACTCGATCAGAGTTTGTGAACGAATGGCTTGAACGAAGACTTAAGCCGCTTATTTTAAAACTTCTTGCTGAAGCAGCTGAAGAGCCTGTTGATGTTAATTTCAAAACTATTCCTCAAAACCAAGAAAACGAAGATACCACATTAGCACTTAACCCTGTTGAGAACACTGCAAAAAGTAATAGAAAAAACCAACCATCCTATAAAAAAGATGAAAACGCTGCAAAACTTACCCTACATAAAAACTATATTTTTGAGAGCTTTGTTGTAGGCTCATCAAACAGACTTGCTTTCGCCGCAGCACAATCAACGTCTACCAATCCTGGAAGAGAATTTAATCCACTATTTCTTTATGGTGGTTCAGGTCTAGGCAAAACACATCTTTTACATGCAATTGGACACGCGGGAGTCAAAAAAGGATTAAACGTTGTTTATCTTTCTGCAGAACAATTTACAAATAGGTTAATAGCATCTATTCAAAAAAGAAGTCAAAAGAACTTTCGTAATATTTACAGGAAAACAGACATCCTGCTTGTCGATGACATTCAATTTATTGCTGGAAAAGAGCAAACCCAGGAGGAATTCTTCCATACCTTTAACGAACTATACGAAGCCGGCAAACAAATTGTTATTTCTTCTGATAAAAGCCCCAACCAGATAAAACACTTAGAGGACAGACTGCGGTCAAGGTTTGAGTGGGGCATGTTAGCAGACCTACAAGTACCAAACATTGAAACACGCGTTGCAATATTACAAGAAAAATCAAAAAACCATCAAATCACACTAGACAATGATATTCTTTATAAAATTGCCGACAAGTGTAAAAATAATGTAAGAGAACTAGAAGGCTCCCTTACTCGTCTTTTGGCTGTTTCTCGCTTAACCGGTAAGGAAATAAACGATTCCCTTGTAGAGAACACACTTAAACACCTTCAAACTCCAGACTTGTATTCTCCTCCTTCAATTGACCTAATTGTTGGAGTTGTTTGCGACTATTATAAACTTGAAAACGCTGATTTATTGTCCAACAATAGAGAAAAGCAATACGCTTATCCTAGACAAATGGCAATGTATCTTTTAAGAGAAGTTGCAAATATATCTTTGGTAGAAATTGGAAAATCTCTAGGTAATCGAGACCACTCAACCGTTCACCATGGTTGGAGAAAAATGGATAAAGGGCAAACTGTTGATCAGGAAATTAAAAGAGACGTTTCTAATCTTAAAGAATTAATTGACAGAAAAAGACGAGTTGCCTAATATTTAATCCCATTTTTATCAAAACTCGATAAACATCACAAAACTAATTAAAAAATCCACCTCAGCGCCCTACAAAAAAACACAATTCTTAAACATCTTAAAAACAAAGCATCAAAAGAAATTTCTGTCACTTTCAGCTTTAAAAATTAAACCATCAACAAAACCAACACCCCTACTACTACTACTAAATATATATATATAATAAATAAAAGATTATTAAGAAGAAGAGAATGAAAAAACTAATAATACGAGCAAGAAGCGGGAAAGGAGGAAATGGCATTGTTTCTCTGAAACGATCCTATAAGGTCCCTTTAGGTGGTCCGGACGGTGGTAACGGAGGCAACGGCGGTAGTGTGTATCTTGAGTTTATTGAAAAAACACAAGATATTGATAAAAAGATTAAAAATTACATCATTGCTGAGCCTGGAAACGACGGAGAACCAAACAACAAAAACGGAAAAGCAGGCAACGATGTAATCATTAAAATACCGAAAAACTACAAAGTCTTAATATCAAAAAACGGAGAAGATTACAATGAAATACCAAGGCAGGCAGAAAAAAATAAAATTAAAATAGCAAAAGGTGGTCAAGGTGGATGGGGAAATAAAAAATTTGTTTTACCAACCAGAAGAACCCCGCGTTTTTCGCAAAACGGCCAAGACGGGGAAGAAGTCTCCTTATCGATTTTGCAAAAACCCACAGCTGATATAGTTATAGTGGGCGAAGAGAATGTAGGAAAAACAACCCTGTTAAACAATTTAACAGGAACCTCTGCCAAAGTTGCACCATACAAAGGAACAACCCAGACTGTCAATTTAGGAGTCTATCAAGAAGGAAAAACGGTTTTAACAATAGCAGATATTCCAAATAATTTAAATAATTATACGGAGTTTATTCAAGAAGCAAAACTTATTGTTTTGGTTTCCGGTCTTCTTGCCAGTAAAAATCTTTTTGTTGAAAAAGCACAAGATTTTGCCATAAATAAAAAAATAATAAGAATAGTTACCAGTGGGGCGGTTAAAAAGCAAAAGAAAAATACGATTTACGGTCAAACAAATGACGTTGTAACAAAATCTTTATTAGTTGAATTTTTTATAGATATTTTAAAAAACAACATAGACAAGAAAACCAAACATGTTTCCTCTATATCAACAAAGACACCGGTTTACAAAAAAAACAAATATTTAATTTCAATTGACGACAAAGGAAGGAAGCATGTAAGCGGCGGTACTCCAAATCTTTTTGCACAAACGCTAGATTTGTCTAATTCTGAAGCAAGATATGAGTTTTTTAGAAGGATGCGACTGCTTGGTTTAAGTCGTGATTTATCAAAAAGTGGAATTAAAGATAATGATTTGGTGTGTGTTGCTGGTAAAGAGATTAGGTGGCGATTGTGAGTTTCGGTTTTTTCGGCGGTTCCTTTGATCCTCCTCATTTTGGTCATATTGAGATGGCAAAGTCAGCAATTGATTTTTTCGATCTAGATGTTTTAAATGTTTGCCCTACCTCAATTCCTTTTAGCAAAAAACAGCCTAGTTCTCAAAAGTATGCAAACAGACTTCATATGGCCAGGATTGCGTTTGCGGGCATAGATAATCTAAGGGTTGTGGATTGGGAGCGAGGTGGTAATGAATCTTATACTATAGAAACACTTCAAAGTTTGCGTAAGCGCGTTGGTGATAAGCCAGAAGTGTATTTGGTGATGGGAATTGACTCCTTTTTAGGCATTACTGGTTGGAAGCAATTTGAATTATTGTTTACTATGAGTAAATTTGTGGTTTTCTTGAGAGGAGAAAAAGGAATAGAAGTATTTAATGAAATGATCGACAAGCTTGCTAAGTCTTTTATTTTTACGGACAATATAATTTGTATGCATAACAAAATTCCTGATATTTCTTCTTCAGAAATAAGAGAAAAAATCATAAAAAAAGAATCTGTGAATGACATGCTTCCGAAAGATGTTGAGAAATTATATAAGTCTTATGTCGGTATTAGTTAGTTTGATTATTGGGAGGTTTTCCTAATAATACAGACCATCTTTTGGTGAAAGGAAACAAAAAAGGTCTCATAACTATCTCTGTGGCTAGGCCGATGTTATTTCTTTCGGCAATTTCTATTATTTTTTTGCTTGTTTGAGTCGTTGTTTTATTTTTTGAAAATGGAAAAAGTAATACCCTATTAAAAATTTCATATTGCTCTTTTATAGAAAAATCCCAAATGATTATTAGCCCTTCTGGCTTTATTATTTTATAAAGATCGACTAAAAATTTTTCAAGCTCTTTATCTGTAAGTTCTGAGGCATAATATCCACATAAAATTAAATCATAAGTATTTTTATATAAATCTAGAAACAAATCTTCTCTTTCTTTTATAACAATTTTTTTATTATTTTTTATATAATATTTTTTCTCAAAATTGAGTATGTCTGGTTTGTTTTTAAAATCTATCCTATTATTTAATATTTCTAATAATTGCCCATCATCGTTACCTATGCCTAAAACAAGGGATTCTTTAGAGATTATCATTTCTTCGGGTAAACGTATTAGAGGTCCATTTAGGAAAAAATTACCGATTTTTGTTTTTAGTGCTTTTCGAAATTTTTTTTGTAGGTTCATTTTATGTTTTTTAATTGTTTCTAATACTAATTTTTATATATACATGGAAGATAGTCTATGCTAAGTGGTAAATTTTGTGTATATTTTAAAAAGTAAGTAATAATATGACTAAATATATTTTTGTTACCGGTGGAGTTGTTAGTTCGGTTGGCAAAGGAATTGTTACCGCATCTTTAGGCAGACTTTTAAAGTCTGCAGGATATTCTGTCTCCGTTTTAAAATTAGATCCCTACATTAATGTTGATCCAGGAACTATGTCTCCATATCAGCATGGAGAGGTGTTTGTTACAGACGATGGAGCGGAAACAGATCTAGATTTAGGTCATTATGAAAGATTCTTAGATATTAATTTAGGATCTATTAATTCTGCATCATCCGGACAAGTTTATGAAGAAGTAATAAGAAAAGAAAGAAGAGGAGACTTTTTAGGAGGAACCATACAGGCAATCCCGCACGTAACAAGTGAGATAAGAAAAATTATCAGAGAGTCAGGGGAAATTCTTAATTCAGATGTTGTAATTGTTGAAGTTGGTGGAACTGTAGGAGACATTGAAGGCCAACCGTTTTTAGAATCTATTAGTAGAATGCGTCATGTATTAGCCCCCCATGATACTATGTCGGTCCATATCACTCTTTTGCCTTTTATACAGTCTACTAAAGAATTAAAAACAAAACCAACCCAGCACTCTGTTAGAGAATTAAGGTCATTTGGCATCCAGCCTGATGTTATTGTAACGAGAGCTGATAGCCATGTGAGCGAAGCGTTACGTGAAAAAATATCACTTTTTTGTAACCTTGAAAAAGAGGCAGTTATTCCGTTAAAAACCGCAGATTCTATTTATGAAGTCCCTATTATACTTAATAATGCTGGTGCTTTGGGAGTTGTGGCACGAAGGCTAGACTTAAAAATAGGAGACGTAGATCTTGAGCCATGGATGGAGTTTGTTCAGAAAATGTTTAGGGCAGAAAAAGAGACTGAGATTGCTTTAGTTGGAAAATATACAGAGCTGGAAGATGCTTATTTATCAATAAAAGAAGCACTAATTCATGCTGCTGTTCACCAAAACACAAAGGTTTCTATAAAATGGATTAATTCTGAAATGCTCGAGTCTGATTCTCCAGAGACAATTATAGGCGACGTAGATGGCATATTATTGTGTCCAGGTTTTGGAGATAGAGGTATTGAGGGAAAAATAAATGCTGTGCAATATGCAAGAGAAAATAAAATTCCTTATTTAGGGGATTGTTTAGGCATGCAAGTCCTGGTTTGTGAATTTGCAAGAAATGTTGCTGGTATGCCGGGAGCAAACACAACAGAACTTGACCCCAGCACTCCTTTTCCTGTAATTTCTTTATTATCTGAACAAGAAGAAATCGAAGACATGGGTGGAACAATGCGGCTCGGCGGATATGACTCTGTTGTTAATAAAGGAACAAAGACATATGAAGCATATGGGAAATCAAAAATAAGGGAAAGACATAGACATCGATATGAACTCAATAATGCTTACTTAGATGTTTTAGAAAGCAATGGTTTAGTGGTTGCAGCAAAAAATACAGATGGAACATTAGTAGAGGTTGTTGAAATTGCAGATCATCCATTTATGGTTGGAGCTCAGTTTCATCCGGAATTTACTTCAAGGCCAAACAAGCCTAATCCTTTATTTGATGGATTTATATCTGCTTCTAAAATATATCATGATAAAAAAGAATCTAATATGACAAAACTTCAATCATCCTCTGAAAAATAAGTATTATTTGATATATTTAATTATTAATGCTTGTTTATTATTATTTTGATTTGTAAACTCTTACTTGTCCAAACGTATCATAGAATAATTTATTTTTTACGTTTTGGTATTTTCCAGAATACTAATATTCAACCGAAGAATAAACTCAGCTATTTTCTATAAGAAAGGTAATTGTAATTAATGGATTCAGATAAAACTAGTATAAAAGCGAAATCGATATCGAGGAAGAAGCATTATAATAACGGGAAAGATTTAGAAATTGACCCAAAGATAACACCCTTAAACGTAGCAGATCTTGAAAAACAACAGTGGGACGAATTACTCTCTTTAGCCAATAGCAAGTCAATTAATCAAGCAGATAATTTTTCTAAACAAGAGCTCATTTTTCATATACTTAAAGCACAAAGTGAGCAAAATGGCGCAATCATTGCTGGTGGAGTCTTAACTATAGTGGATGATGGTTTTGGTTTTTTGAGGAGTGATAAACTTATCCCTGGCTCAAGTGACGTGTATGTTTCTCAATCACAAATAAGAAAATTGGGACTGAGAAGCGGCGACTACATCGTTGGTTTAGTGCGAGCACCAAAGGATCAAGAAAAATATTATGGCCTGTTAAGAGTTGAACGTGTGAATAATATGACCTCTGATGAGGCAAAAAGAAGACCAAACTTTGAAGATCTTACTCCTATTTTCCCAGACGAAAAGATAACTTTAGAGACAGAAAACACAGAAGATAGTTTGTCACAAAGAATTGTCGATATTTTTTCCCCAGTTGGAAAGGGGCAAAGAGCCCTCATAGTTTCGCCTCCGAAAGCAGGAAAAACTATGCTTCTAAAATCTATAGCCCACGGGATTACATCAAATAATAAAGATATTCATTTAATGGTTTTATTAATTGGTGAAAGACCAGAAGAAGTAACAGATATGAGAAGATCAGTAGACGGTGAGGTCATAGCCTCTACTTTTGATGAACCAGTAGAAGACCATACGAGAGTAACAGAAGTTGCACTAGAGCGTGCAAAAAGATTAGTAGAAGCGGGAATAGATGTTGTTATTCTTATGGATTCTGTAACAAGATTAGCAAGAGCATATAATTTAGCAATGCCAACAAGCGGGAGAACTCTTTCTGGAGGAATGGATCCTATAGCTTTATTTCCACCAAAAAAATTCTTTGGAGCAGCTCGAAACACCCAAGAAGGTGGCTCTTTAACTATAGTCGCAACTTGTTTAATTGAGACTGGCTCAAGAATGGACGACGTGATTTTTGAAGAGTTTAAGGGAACAGGTAATATGGAAGTAAGGCTTGTCAGAAGGTTGGCTGAAAAAAGAGTTTATCCTGCAATAGATGTTCTTTCGTCTTCTACAAGAAGAGAAGACTTGCTTTTTAATGAAGAAGACTTAAAGTCAGTTTGGCTTCTTAGAAGAATGGCAGCAATGTTGGAAGAAGATTCTGGTGATGCAACAGAAAGAGTATTAGACAGGATGAGTAAAACAAGCAACAATGCTGAATTTCTTCTAACTCTTAAGGAAGAAAAAGTTTAATTAATATTGTGAAAGTGATAAAAATTGCAATCACTTCTTGCTACTGACACTTTAAAGCATATAATTATTGGGTTTTTGTTTTCTGTTTTAATAGTTATTTTTAACCAGTATGATATAAAAAAAACACGAGCAGAAATAGATAACAATAGAATAGTTAATCTTCAATTATCTGCTTATTCAAACACTGAAACAGTGCAGGAAGAACTTATAAATAACAATAATTCACTTTCTACTGTAACTTCTTCTATAGTTGAATCTAAAAATATACAACAAGCATACGATCTCACTCAAGATGTTTATCAAAGTATTCTTCAAGAACAGAAAGAAAAAAACATTGTTTTAGACACGATACTAAAAGAAGAACCTGAGCAGATACCCAAATACTTTCGATATAAAGTACAGTCTGGTGACTCAATAAATGGAATAGCAAACAAGTTCAACATAGATTCAAAATATATTTTTTGGAATAATATACATTTAACTAGCAAGTCAGACATTATAAATATTGGCGATATGATTAGGGTCCCCACGGTTGAGGGAGTGTTACACGATGTAAGGTTCGGAGAAACACTCTCGGAGATTTCTTATAAATACAACGCTGAAGCAGAAGATATTATAGATTTTCCTTCTAACAACATTTATGATGCTAATTTTATTGAAGAGAACGTAACCATTCTAATAGTTGGTGGAACACAAGCAAAAGCAGCCACTGATCTATCTTCTATTAATAATAACGTTTTAGAGAAAGAATCTTCTGCAGCCGGATTTGTGTGGCCTGCAGACGGTCCTATTACTTCAGTTATGACGTGGTGGCATCCAACGGGCATAGATATTGGAGCGCTGTATGATGCCCCTGTTGTAGCCACTAATAACGGAACAGTGATTTTTGCAGGAGGAGATCCATGTTGTTCTTATGGTTTGTACGTTGATATAAGGCATCCTGGTGGTTTTGTTAGTAGAGTAGCACATTTAAATAAAATATGGGTAACGGCCGGACAGCAAGTCCAAAGAGGTGAAATCGTTGGGTTAAATGGAAGTACAGGAAGATCTTCTGGGCCACATGTTCACTTTGAGATCAGAAGAAATGGTCTTTTACAAAACCCACTTAACTATATTCCAAGAACAAATCTGACTTTTTGTGATTTTTGTTAATTAATATTATTTTTGATTCAAAATAACAATTTTTGATTTATCAGAAAGTTCATTTTTTTTAATCGAAAGTTTGTCTCCAGCATTCTCTATTTGTAAACCAAGACTTTTGTTGAATGTCTCTAGTATTTTCATATCTTCATTTTTTTTATTATTATAATTCATTGGAATAATTAGCTTTGCTTCAAGAGAACGAATAATTTTACTTACATCTACCGAATTTTCAGCATTTTTTGAAATAATCGGGTAAAGCAGAATATCAATATTATCAAATTGTTCAATTTTTGAAAAATTATCTTCATTAACTTGATTCCCGAGATGCAAAATACGAATTGCGTCCATTTCAATCAAAAACATTATGCTTAATTCATTTTTAGAATACACAAAAGGACTGCCTTGAATTTGCATGCCAGCAATCTCAAATTCCCCAGGAACGTCAACAATTAATGGGTTTCCTTTAATACCTTTTGAATAAGACTGAGCAGGATCGGAAGAACTTAAAGTTATAGCATTAGCGACAGGTCGTTTCATGTCCTCGTATTTAGTTTTTGGACAAGGATTACAAACTAAGGCTCCTTTTTTATTTTTCAGTCTGATAGCAGATTTTCCAAACCAAACTATATCCATTATTGCTCCTTTGGGTTTTTAATTGTTCCCCAATTTAATAACACTGATCCCCAATTTAAACCAGCACCGAATGCAGTGAATAATAGGTTATTTCCTTTTTCTAACATTTTATCATAAAATGCTTGAGTAAGCGCGATTGGTATGCTTGCTGCAGAGGTATTGCCAAATTGATCAACATTTGTATAAACTTTGTCATTTTCTAAGGATAGATTTTTAGCTACGGCATTAATAATTCTACTGTTTGCTTGATGAGGGATACAAAGATCGATGTCTGAGATGCTTGTGTTGGTTTTTATTAACAGATCCTTAGTAATTGATGTCATTGTACTGACAGCATGTCTGTAGACACTCTGACCGTCCATGATTATTTTTGCCTCTTTTTGTAAGTCTGATTCGCCTGTTGCTGGACCGGTAGCATAGAGTAAATCTGCATTATTTCCATCTGAACCAAATAAAAAATCTGTAAGACCATAGTTTTCTTCTGATGTTGGTTCTAATACAACAGCACCTGCCCCATCTCCAAAAAGGATACATGTGTTTCTGTCTGTCCAATCAATTAATCTAGACAGCGTCTCAGATCCTATTATTAATGCATTTTTATAATGTTCACTCTTAATAAGAGTTGATCCAACCATTAGTGAAGATAAGAAACCATTACATGCAGAATTTATGTCAAAACAGACAGCATTTGGAGCATTTATTAGAGCCTGAATTCGATTAGCAGTAGAAGGAAACATTCCATCAGGAGAGCAAGTTGCTGTTATAATTAAATCAATTTCTTCTGGAACCAACTTGGCTGTTTCTAATGCATCCTTAGCGGCCAAAGAACCCATTGAGCTAGAAGACTCGAGGCTTGATGCTATTCTTCTTTCGAGTATGCCTGTTCTTTCAATAATCCACTCATTGGAGGTGTCAACAAGTTTTTCTAAATCAAAATTAGTCAAAATTTTTTCTGGAACATAAGAACCTAACCCTGATATAGCAACTTGCGTCATAGTTCTCCATTAATCCGTTAAAATAGCTTACCTTAAAAAAATAAAATAATATATAGATTTTTATATTAGGATTGACCATAGCGATGATTTTGTTGTAATTTGTTAATTAGCACTCAGTATAAGAGAGTGCTAATTAACAAAATAGGAGATAAGTTGCTTACAAAAAGAAAAAATACTCTTTTGGGTCTCGTAATCGAGAAATACATAACGACAGCAACCCCAGTTAGCTCAAATTCTTTATCGGAGTCTAAAGAGCTCTCTGTATCTCCTGCAACCATAAGAAGCGAATTGGCTAATTTAGAAAACGAAGGATATATTACTCATAAACACACATCTTCAGGAAGAGTCCCGTGCGATATGGGTTATAGATATTATGTAAGAGATATTATGAACGAAAAACCACCGACCTTTAATGATAGGCTTACAATAGAACATCAAATGCATCAAGTACAAGGAAATATTGACAGAAGGTTAGCTATTACGGCATCCATGCTTTCTTCACTTATTAACAATGCAGTTGTTATAACAAAAAAACAAAAAATGGCTGAATTGAACGACATAAAAATTTTTGATGTGTTGCCTGAAAGATTTTTGATATTAGTAATTTTTTCAGATGGAACAGTTAAAAAAGGCAGTATAGATAAAAAACGTTCTGTTCTAAGCAAGAAAATAATTTCCTTAGAAAGCTTAAATACCATTGTTCGTCAATATTTTTTAAATAAAAAGATCAGCACTAGCGACGACATAGAAGAAGATTATCTCATAAAGGCAATTGAAATTATAATTACCGGAGAGGAATATGCAGGCAACGAAGAAACGTTCATTGAATGTGTTCCTGGTTTAATTGCGCAACAAGAATTTTCAACAAAAGAATCAATGTTGTCAGCATATGATGCACTGGCTTCATTAAAGCATCAACCAATCAGTGTTCATAAACCAGATATTAAAAAAATGATCAGTGTATCAATTGGAGACGAAATACCAATAGTTCATTTTAGAAATTTGAGCATTATTTCAGCTAGCTACAAATTAAGAGGAGAAACAACAGGAAGCATTATGGCAATAGGACCAAAGCGAATGCAGTACGGAAAAGTGATTCCGTTAGTTAGATATGTCGCAGATTTGTTGTCATATTAAGGATTAAGGTATAAAAATGGTAAAAAAAGATAAACCAAAAAAAGTTGATAAAGTTGAAAAAGAGACTTTTGAAGAAAACATTAATCAATTAACTGAGGATTTAGAAGACTCTAATAATCAAAAAATGAGAGCAATAGCTGATTATCAGAATTTGAAAAGAAGAGTTGATGAAGAAAGAAGAAATAGACAAAAACAAGTAACAAGCGACGTGGTAACTTCTTTTCTCCCAATTTTAGATGATATAGATAGGGCTTTATTAATTAGTAAGGATACTGCAATAGAAGAGAAGAGAAATAATAAACAAGAATGGATGAAAGGTATTCAGTTGGTGAAAGAGAAATTTTTAAATATACTGACGGAAGAAGGAATTGAAGAGATCGATACCGATGTAGATTTTGATCCAAGGCTTCATGAAGCAATTGGATATGTTAATGGGAATGAAAATGAAATTATTGAAGTAGTTGAAAAAGGATTTTGTTTAGACGAAGTAGTTATAAGACCAGCAAGGGTAATAATAGGGCAGAAAAAAGAAACAAGTTAATCTTAGAAAGGATTTAAAAGTGGGATATGTAATTGGAATAGATTTAGGAACGACAAACTCTGTTGTGGCAGTTATGGAAGGCGGAGAACCAAACATCATTAGTAGCACAGAAGGTACGCGGACAACACCATCAATGGTAGCTTTAGGAAAAGATGGAGAACGGCTTGTTGGAACCTTGGCAAAAAGACAAGCAGTTACGAATCCAGAAGGAACAGTTTTTTCAATAAAGCGCCTAATGGGAAGAAAATTTGATGACAAACAAATCCAAGATTTTGCAAAAGTAGCTCCCTTTAAAGTATTAGGAAGAAAAAATGACGATGCAGCAGTTCAAATGGGAGAAAAAGATTATTCACCGCCTGAAATCAGTGCAATGATTTTACAGAAACTTAAAGCAGATGCAGAAGCATATTTAAATGGCGAGGTAACAGATGCAGTCATTACTGTACCTGCTTATTTTAATGATGCACAAAGACAAGCAACAAAAGATGCTGGTCAGATAGCAGGCTTAGAAGTTTTGAGAATTATTAATGAGCCTACAGCAGCATCTTTAGCATACGGACTTGACAAGAAAGAAGATCAAAATATCGTTGTCTATGATTTGGGAGGAGGAACTTTTGACGTATCAGTATTAGAAATAGGTGATGGAACCTTTCAAGTAAAAGCCACAAATGGTGACACTTTTTTAGGTGGAGATGATTTTGACAATGTTCTTATCGATTATTTAGTTGAGGAGTTTAAAAAAGATCAAGGTATTGATTTATCAGAAGATAGAATGGCACTTCAAAGACTTAAAGAAGGTGGAGAAAAAGCCAAAATAGAGCTTTCCTCAGCCCAACAAACAGAAGTTAACCTTCCTTTTATTACTGCAGACGCAACAGGGCCAAAGCACATGGTGGTCAACATCACAAGAGCAAAGCTTGAGCAGCTTGTTGGAGGGCTGGTTGAAAGAACACTAGAACCTATGCAAAAAGCTATTCAAGATTCAGGGATTAAAAAAGAAGACATTAATGAAATTGTCTTAGTTGGTGGTATGACAAGAATGCCATTAGTACAAGCAAAAGTTTCTGAATATTTTAATAAAGAGCCAAATAGAGGTGTTAATCCAGATGAAGTTGTTGCAGCGGGGGCTGCAATCCAAGCAGGAGTCTTAAAAGGAGACGTGAAAGACGTTCTACTGTTAGACGTTACGCCGCTTTCGTTAGGGATCGAAACCTTAGGCGGAGTGTCAACTGCACTGATTGAACGAAACACAACCATACCAACATCAGCAAGCCAGGTGTTTTCAACTGCCGCAGACAATCAACCATCAGTAGAAATACATGTTCTACAAGGGGAAAGATCAATGGCAAACGACAACAAGTCTCTTGCAAGGTTTATCTTAGATGGTATCCTCCCTGCACCAAGAGGTGTTCCGCAGATAGAAGTTGAATTTAATATTGACGCTAATGGAATACTCAAGGTTTCAGCCAAGGATAAGGGAACTAATAAAGAACAAAATGTAACCGTTCAACCATCATCAGGATTATCTGATGATGAAGTAGAAAAAATGCGTTCAGAGGCAGAAAAATTCGCGGATGACGATGAAAAAAAGAAAGAAGGGGTTGAAGTTAGAAATCAAGCAGAAGCAGCGGTTTATCAAGCAGAGAAGACAGTTAATGAGAATAAGGATAAAATTGACGAGAAGCTCAAGGAAAAAATAGAAGCTTCTATCGGAGAACTTAAGAAAGCACTCGAAACAGAAGAAGACGAAGTTATTAAAAGTTCTCTTGAAAAGCTTATGGTTGACATGCAAGAGTTGGGTAATGAGGTCTATTCTAATCAAGAGGACGACAGCACACCAGCAACAGACGAAGAAGAAGCTCAAGAGGAGCCGGAAGCAGTTGACGGAGAATTTAGAGAAGTATAGTTAGAGTATGTTTAGGGTAAAAATCTATGACACAAAAAGATTTGTATGCAGTCTTAGAAATAGAAAAAAACTCTTCAGCAGAAGATGTAAAAAAATCTTTTAGAAGATTAGCAATGCAGTATCATCCTGATAAAAACAAAGAGGATAATGCAGAAGAAAAATTTAAAGAAATTTCTTTTGCATATAATATTTTGTCTGATCCAGAAAAAAGAAATCGTTACGACTCTTTTGGTATTGACGGAGTATCTGGAGATCAGGCAAATTATTCAGACTTTAGTAATTTTGGTGGATTGGGCGATATATTTGATGCATTTTTCCAGGGAGCAACAAATCAAAAGCAATCTAATTTGCAGGGAACAGATATCTCAATAGAACTTAAAATAAGCCTTGAAGAATCACACAATGGTGTTAAGAAGCAAGTGTTATATGAAAGGAATACATCTTGTAAGACATGTAAAAACTCTGGTCAAAAAGAAGGAACAGACCTTGGCAAATGTAACGAATGTGGAGGATCTGGTGAGATTAGAAGAGTTGAGAGACAACTCTTTGGTCAATTTGTAAATGTAATGAGCTGTAATATGTGTACTGGTCAAGGCAAAGTAGTAACGGACCCATGTGATGAATGTAGTGGTTTTGGAATTAAGTTAGATCAAACAGAAAAGAGCATTGATATTCCAAAAGGAATAAGAACAGGTCAGAAAATACGTGTTAATAGCTTTGGGAACTCTGGTATAAGAGGAGGAACAGCAGGAGATCTATACATACACCTTAATATACCTGAGCACGAAACCTTTAAAAGAGTCGAAGACAACCTAATTTATGAGCTGCCGGTCAGCATACCAAATGCACTGCTTGGATTTGAAGAAGATATTCCTTTAATAAATCAAGAAAAAAACCATATGATGAAATTTAAGCCAGGAGTACAGCATACTGAGGTTTTTCGTATAAAAAATAAAGGAATGCCTAAATTGAACAGCTCATCATATGGCGATCTCATAGTTATTGCCAACATTATAATTCCTAAGAAAATATCTAAAGAAGAAAAAAAATTGATAGATACACTCAGGCAGACATTAAAAGTTGAATCAAAAAAAATACCGGAAGAGCTCTCAGTTTTGCATAAACTCGGAATTAATTTTGACTAGAATTTATTGTCCTAATTTTTTTATTAATAATTCTACAGAGTCTATTAATGATTCATCCATTATTCATAGATTGAATAATGTTTTAAGAATAAAACCAGGGGAAAAAATTGAAATATTTAACAAAGAAGGAAAAATTTTTTATGTTGAAATAGAAAAAAGTACAGAAAAAAAAATTGAAGTCAAAATTATTAATGTTTATGCTGAACGACAAGAAGAAAGCAGTGAAATTATTTTAGCAGTAGCATTCCCAAAAGGAAAAAGAGGAGAGTGGATTATAGAAAAAGCCACAGAGATAGGCGTAAAAAAAATTATTATTTTACAAACTGATAGAAGCATCATGAAGCCTGGCGAAGGCAGAATCAATAAATGGAGACAAATAGCGCTACATGCTAGTGAGCAATCAAAAAGAACTGAAGTACCAGAAATAAATTTTGGGAACATTAACTCAATAAAAGGTATAAAAATTGCTGCAATTTTAGGGTCTCGCCTATCAATTAAAGAAACACTCGAAGAAAGACAAGAAATACCAAAAACAATTACTTATATAGTAGGACCAGAAGGAGATTGGACAGAAGAAGAAAAAAAAGATCTTCTAGAAACAGGAGCAAATCCAGTAACTTTAGGGAGCACCACCTTAAGAGTAGAAACGGCAGCATTGTACGGAGTTGCTGTTATATCGGAGTGGATAAAAAAGAACACAAAAAAATCAAAAGAATATTAAAATAAAGAATCCTGAGTCCAAGCAAGCGGATCTGTTAAAACCCCCCAAACAGATACCTCCCAATGAAGATGCGGGCCTGTTGAAGCCCCAGAAATACCAACCAAGCCTATTAAATCACCCTTTTCAACTATTTCACCAGCACTAACTAGCGTGGAGCTTAAATGAGCAAAGCTTGATTGAACGCCAGCACCATGATCGAGGTATATTAACATTCCTCTTAAAGGAGAAAAATCTACTCGCTTTATAATTCCTTTGGCTGGAGCAAATACTTTCGTATACTGATCTGCACCAATATCAAGCCCTAAGTGAAAAGAAGAAATAGGTTGTTTATTGTAAGATCTTCCAACACCGAACATTGTAGTAATGCTGCCCAAACATGGAAAATCAAAAGAACCAGACCAATATTGACCTACAGAAAACACGAGCGATGTCTCAGATCTTATTTCAGCATCTCTTTTAACTGCATTTTCAGAAAAAGAAGTTGACAAAACTTCATGTGACAATTCAATATAATCAAAACCTCTATCCTTTTTTAAAATTTGAATGTCGTTATTGTTATTAAAAATAGTAGTGGTCTTAGATAACTTCGGGATAGTTAGTTTATAGATACCTTCTTTCGTTTCTAAAGGAACACCTATGTAAGTACTAAAGTTACCTAAGCTATCTCGAAAAATAGGAAAACTTTTATCAAGAAATAAAATGGAAGTATTGTCATTAACATTTCCACTAATCTCAACTTTAAAAAACTCACCACTATTAATGATTCTGGGAGAAATATCTATATAAATGATATTTAATTCAGTAGTTAAAGAAACAAGATCAGCTTTGTTCAAGTTATCATTAGGAATTACAGAAGATTCTTTTAAGGACGATATAGTATCAGTTTTATTTTTTTGACTAGGCACTAAAGAGTTGTCAGACTTTTGAGGAATAGGGAGGTTGACTGGTTCTATTTGATTATATTTAACCCAGTCAAAGTATTCATTGGATAGTAAAAAAACGAAAAGAAAAAAAAGAGATGAAAGAAATAATTTTTTAAACATCGGCACTACCCAAATTAAAGTTAATTCTCTGTAAGAGTAAGTTATTTTCTAACTATATGGAACTGGATGAATTCTAAATTGCTGACAAAGAAGAAGACTGTGTTTCACGATCGTAAATTATTTCACCCAAAACTCCTAAAAGTATTTTAATATCCCTAATTAACGAAGGATCTACAAGGGTATTGCACACAAATAAGCGTTCTTTATCTCCATTTAATGAGTTAATATGTAAATAAACAGGAATGTCGCCAGTTTTTTCATTAATTAGGTTAAAAATTCTAGACAGTCGTCTTTTATCTGCATTAATATCATTCGTTTCATCAATATATATATCTAAGCCAGCACTCTTATTTGACCTGACATCCATCTGATTAAAACTTTCTATATTATTTTTTTGAGTTGTTTGTTTTTTTTGAACAATAGGGCTCAGTTTAGTAATATTATTTTTTTTAAAACCAATAACTGTTTCAGTTTCTCTGTCATATCCATAAACAGCATTGGCCTGTAACGACAGACCCCGATTACGATTTTGAATTAAAACATCAACTAAAAGTACATTCCCTGGAATTAACAAAGACTCGAAAGACTGAAGTTTTTCTGGCCACATGACAAGCTCTATGCTATTAGTGAGATCTTCTAATACAAATAAAGCGAAACGTTTATTATACTTCGTTGTTCTGAAGTTAACAGATTTTAATACACCACCAATACGTTGGCTGGTATTAGAGAGACTTTCGTTAATGTTTGAAATATCAGAAGTAAACAGTGAAGAAATATTTTCAGAAGCTTTCAAAAAAGGGTGTTCCGAAAAATAAAAACCTGTAAGGTCTTTTTCCCAAGCACCAAATTGATCCGCAGTATAGTTGCTTTGCGTTAAATCAAGTTTTGGTAAAGGCATTATTTGTTCATCTCCAAACAAATCAAACATTGATTTTTGACCAGTATCTTTCAATTTCCTTTCCATGTTGCTTAGATTAATAATTTGTTCCAAGCTATCTATAGTAGTATTACGGTCAGCTAAAGAATCAAATGCACCACATTTAGATAATGATTCTAAAACACGTTTATTTATAACTTTAGAAGCTGAACGTCGTGAAAAATTTTCCAATGATAAATATTTTTTATTCTCTTCCCTTTCTGAAATGATGTTTGCGGCTGTTGATGTACCAACATTTTTGATACGGCTTAAGCCAAACCTGATAGACGCGTTGCCTTCTATATTTTTCTCAATAGAAAAATTGCTAAGAGAGCTATTAACGCATGGGGGCAAGATATCAATGCCTAGTTTTTTACATTCAGCTAAGGTGGGAGAGATTTTGTCTTGATTATTACCAATGCTGTTTCCTGAAGTACATAAAACAGCTGCCATAAACTCAACAGGATAATGAGCTTTTAAATAAGCTGTTTGGTAAGCAATAGTTGCATATGAAAAAGCATGAGCTTTATTAAAAGCGTATCCAGCAAAAGGTTCAATTAAATTGAATATTTCATCCGCTATTTTTTCATCGTACCCATTTTCTAAAGCACCAGAAAGAAAACGTTCTTTTTCGGCTGCCATAACCTCAGGGATTTTTTTACCCATAGCCTTTCTCATGACATCTGCCTGTCCTAAAGAGTAGCCAGCAAAAATCCTTACGATCTGAAGAACCTGATCTTGATATGTTATAACACCATAGGTTTCATCTAAAATAGAGGCGAGGTCATTGTGAAGATATTTAGGAGTAGACCGCTTGTGTTTGACTTCTATATAATGAGGAATTTGTTCCATTGGGCCCGGCCTATATAAAGCAACCATGGCGGCAATTTCAACAATATTTTGTGGCTTTAATTCTTTCACATAGCTGCGCATTCCATTGCTTTCCATTTGGAAAATACCAAAAGTTTTAGCCTCTGAAAACAATTCAATTGTTTCTGGATCTCCGTCATCTAAATTGTCTAAATCTATATCAAGTCCTTGGTTTTCTTGAATAAAAACAAGTGCTTTTTCTAAAACTGTTAGGTTGGCAAGGCCTAAGTAATCCATTTTTAAAAGACCAATCCGAGCGATATCATCCATTGCAAATTGAGTTGTTGGTACAACCTCACTTGTAGAAGACTGTTTTGAAGAAGTCGGTCGCTGAAGAGGGACAATTTTTTCTAGTGGTTCTGCTGATATAACAATACCAGCAGCATGAGTGCTAGCGTGCCGAGCAATACCTTCTATGCCTAGGGCATTGTCGAGCAGATCTTTTATGCCGACATTATTTTTATATAGATCGTTCATTTCTGGAGAAGAATTAATAGCTTCGTCAATAGAAATATTTAAGACATCAGGTACAAGCTTGGCAATCTTGTCTACTTCTTCATAAGAAATTCCTAAAGCTCTGCCTGCATCGCGAATAGAAGCTTTAGCACCCATTCGCCCAAAAGTGATTATTTGTGCCACTCTATCATGACCATATTTGTCAGCGGTATATTTAATAATGTCATCTCTTTTATTATCTGGGAAATCGAAATCTACATCAGGCATTTCTTTTCTCTCAGGATTCAAAAATCGCTCAAAAACAAGATTATATTGAGTTGGTTCTATGTTGGTCACTCCTAGGCAATAAAGGATCATAGAAGCTGCCGCTGAACCCCTGACACCAATCCGTATTTTCTCTCTTTTTGCGTACTGGGCAATATCATTTACAATAAGAATGTATTCTACAAAACCAGTTTCTTCGACAATACTGAGTTCATAATCTAGACGTTTTCGCTGTTCTTCACTAACGGCGTTATATCTTTCTTTAACACCAACTTCACATAAATAGCGCAAATGTTCCACAGGTGTTTTGTTTTCGATTATATCTCCTTGAGGCAGCAATGTTCTATTAAAAGACAGTTCCAGTTCTACTTCATCTGCTATTTTTTGGGTATTATTAATTGCTTCTGGGTATTCTTTAAATATTTTTTGCATTTCTTCTGTGTTTTTGAGATAAAAAGAATCACCATCAAGCTTAAAACGCTTAGGGTCATCCATTGTTGTGTTTGTGCCGATACACAAAAGTAGATCATGAAATCTATGTTGGCTCTTGTGAGTGTAATGAGAGTCATTAGTGGCAACTAATTCAACGGAAAATTCTTTTGCAAGACTTACTAAAGATGGTGTCAACTTAGAAAATTGTTGTTGGCTGTGCTCCTGGATTTCAATATAGTAATCTGTACCAAAAGTTTCTTTATACCACCGTATTGTTTCTTTTGCTTTTCCAGTATCGTTTGCTAATAATCCGCTCATTAGTTCTCCAGAAGGACAACCGGACAAGACAATAATTCCTTCTTTATGTTGTTCTAATAATTCCCTATCGATCCTTGGTTTATAGTAAAAACCATCCAAGTGAGAGACAGAGGTTAATTTTAGTAAATTGTTATAGCCTGTATTATTTTTTGCTAAAAGAGTTAAATGATAAGGAGACCTTTCTGATGTATTTTTATTCATATGTGATGTATGAGCAACATAAGCCTCAATGCCAACAATTGGCTTTATGCCTTCCTTTTTTGCTTCAAAATAAAACTCTAGTGCTCCGTGCATCACTCCATGATCTGTGATGGCAAGAGCAGTTTGTTTATTTTGTTTTGCCGCTTGAATTAATTCTTTAATCTTAGACATGCCGTCCAGTAGAGAGTATTCAGTATGAGTATGTAGGTGTACAAACATGTTTCTTCTTAGTTCTAAATGTATAAACGAGTATACACTATATCATTTTTCAGGGATTAGAATATTAAACTATATAAGCAACTATTTCTAGTAGGTATCTTGTTTATTCGACATCTAATTTGAATGCATCATGTAGTGCTTGAACCGCCTTTGTCACATTTGATTGCTTAACTACACAGGTTATGCGTATTTCTGAGGTTGAAATAATTTCTATGTTTACTTGCTTATTATAGAGGGCTTCAAACATTGTTGCAGCATAACCAGGACTAGATGTCATCCCTGTGCCAACAATAGACACAGATCCAACATCATCTGCTGAATCTATTTCTTTTGCTCCTATATTTTTTACTATAGAATTGGATACTTTCTCAGCAGCAACAAGATCTTCTATTGAAACAGTGAAAGTAAGATCAGTAAGATTGTCTGAGGAAGAATTTTGTACTATTGTATCCACAGCTATATTAGCCTCTGCAAGCGGTCTAAATACACTAGATGCAATTCCTGGACTATCGGGAACACCTTTTATAGTTATCTTGCCTACTTTTTGTTGATGAGCTATTCCTCTAACTTTATTGATGTTTTCCATGTTTGACTCCGTTTGTATTATAGTTCCAGATTGCTTACTATCGAAAGTGTTCTTCACTATTATAGGCATATTATTAATGGCTGCAACCTCAACTGCCCTTGCAGATATAACTCGTGCTCCTGTTGTTGCCAGCTCTAACATTTCTTCATAGCCAATTTGTTTTAAAGGGATAGCATTTTGACAAATTCTTGGGTCTGCAGTGTACACTCCTGACACATCTGTATAGATTTCACATATGCGTGCCTTTAGAGCAACAGCTAGTGCTACTGCTGTAGTGTCGCTCCCACCTCTGCCTAGAGTCGTAACATCTTGTTTATCAGAAAATCCTTGAAAACCGGCTATTACCACTACTTTTTTTGTTTTAAGCTCTTCTTTAATTCTTGATCCATCAATTTCTGCAATTTTTGCTCTGCCATATACATCGTCTGTTCTTATGCCTGCTTGGGTTCCAGTAAGACTAATTGAGGGAGTTCCTGAATAGTTTAAGTGCATACTTAGAAGGGTAGAAGTAACAATTTCGCCTGTGGATAATAAAACATCCATCTCTCTATGATTAGGATCATTACTCATTTCTTTTGCAAGACTTATCAATGTGTCTGTTGAGTTTCCCATAGCTGATACAACAACAATGACATTTGTTTCGTTTTGAGTCTTTTGGTTGATGATCTTTGCTACATTTTTAATTTTACTTGCGTCTGCTAAAGATGATCCACCAAATTTTATTACTTCTATATTCATTTTTTCTCGCATTTAAATTATTTTAAGTCCTTCATCGACTATGTTGCAAATTTTTACAATACCTTTTGGGTCGTTGAGTTGGTCTTTCATCACTTTAGATATATTTCTTTCGTTTTTTGTAACAAAGGCAGCTATTGTTGGCCCGCCTCCTGATAAATATACACCATGCGCTCCCTCCCTAGTTGCAGCCTCAAAAATATCATACATATTAGGGAAATTTTTACTTCTCTCTGATTGGTGTAATTTATCCATAGTGGCTTCTTTCAGGTGGTCATATTTCCCTTGAACTAGTGCATGCGTGAGCAGGACAGAACGACTTATGTTATAAACTGCATTTTCTAGAGAGATTTTGTGGCTTAGTGTCTCTCTTGTTTTTTTTGTTGGCATGGAAAAATTTGGGACTAGTACAATGAGTTTCAGTTTTGGGTCCAAATCCAATCTTAAATTTATGAAATTATTCTTATTTTTTTGTTCTTTTTTTACGATAACTTGTAACCCGCCATAATATGCTGGCATGACGTTATCGGCGTGTCCTTCCACTTTAATTGCAACGTCTATTTTTTCCTCTTCAGAAAGAGGATTATTTAAAAACTGGTTTGCTGCCTCGATTCCAGCTAAATAACATGCAGCAGATGTTCCTAAGCCTCTTCCTATTAGAATATTTTTTGAAAATTTAACTTCTAAGTGAGGAACATTTTGCTCTTTTGCTTTATTAAATACTGCTTCAAATCCATTTTTTATCATATTAAGCTTTGGTTCTCCTTTTTTTTCTCTTACAGCAGTAGATATTTCGAATTGATACTGCCAGTCTAATGCAATTCCTAATGTGTCAAACCCTGGTCCTAAATTTGCACTTGTTGCTGGTACTTCAATTTTGATTTTCATTTATAATCCATCTTTTTAATTTTGTTACTATTTCTTTACTAATTATTTCTTGTTCTTGTGTAGCATTAATTGTAATCCATCTTTTTGGTTCTTGGGTGGCCATTATTTTGTAACCGCTTCGGACATTTTCATGGAATTCATACGATTCTTTTTCTAAGTAGTCCAAAGATCCATCTTTTCGCTTCATTGCTAATTTAAAATCTATGTCTAACAGTATAGTCATATCTGGTTTTATATTTTGCGTACTCAGCGATATTAATTGCTGTACTGTCTCAATTGGTATTTTTCTACCATAATGTTGATATGCAAAGGTTGAATCGATAAATCGGTCGCATATTACCACTTTTTTATCTTTAAGTGCTGGAATTATTATGTTTTGAATAAGCTCTTTTCTTGCTGCCGAAAATAACAATAATTCTGTTAATGGCGATAGAGGTTCTGCAGCTTCTCTTATTATCTCTCTGACTTTTTCCCCAACTATGGTAGATCCTGGCTCTCTTATTTCTAATGTTTTTCTGTTGTTTTTTTGAAAAAATTCGCTTATAACTGTTGCTTGTGTAGTTTTGCCAGCACCTTCCCCGCCCTCCAGTGTGATTAGCAGGCCTTTTTTGTATTTATCCATATTGTTTCTCTAATTCTTCCTGGAGATCATTTATAATATTGTCGGTTTCTTGTAATTTTTCGATGTGGTTTTTTTTGGTATATTCTTTTTCTAGTTTAGATAAAACTTGAAAAATTTGTGTTCTTGTATTGTTTCTAATAATATGTATTGGAATCTTATTGGCTTCCGCTTCTCTAAGAGGCCCTTTTTTGCTTCTGAAATGTGGCCTTAGTGTGATAACAAAGTCTGCATCTTTAATTTTTTCTGTTATACGATAAGGAAGAAGTGAATCGTTAATGACTTCCTGGACTCGAGTTTTATCAATTGCGTAGGGTAGTATTTTTTTTAATACTGTTTTCTCATCTATGTCGGTTTGTGTTTTAAGGTTTGTGGCGTTTTGTTTTTGATCTTGAGTGCTTAATATTTTGATTCTGTTGTTTTTATCGATTGTCCTGATCTCTGGTTGAACAGAATTTCCTCTAAGTATTTTATCTATTGTTTTTGCAGTGTCTTTATAAATAGCCACTGTGTTAAATGATTGGATTTCAACTAGTGTCCCAAAAGTCGGAGGACTTCTTCTTTCTAATACTACTTTTTGAGTTCCCCTTCTTCTTGCTTCTTCATCACCTAATGTTACAGCTTCAATCCCTCCAATTAGGTCACAAAGCGTTGGGTTTTGTGCTAGATTCGCTAGTTGATTGCCATGAGCTGTTGCAATTAGCTGTACTCCCCTTTCAGCAATTGTTCTGGCTGCCTCTGTTTCTTCTTTAGTGCTTATTTCATCAATAACAATAACTTCAGGATTGTGGTTTTCCACAGCCTCTATCATTGTTTGATGTTGTAGGTTTGTTGAAGCTACTTGCATCCTTCTAGCATTACCTATGCCGTAATGAGGAATATCTCCATCACCAGCTATTTCATTTGAGGTGTCAACGATTATAACTCTCTTATTTAGGTCATCTGCTGATATTCTTGCAAGTTCACGCAACATTGTTGTTTTGCCAATCCCAGGTTTACCTAATAATAATATACTATGACCGAGTTCTGCATAGTCTTGTATGAATTTAGCCGAACCCTTAATGCTTCTTCCTACGCGAGCTGTGATACCAATAACTTTTTGATTTCTGTTTCTAATAGCTGAGATTCTATGTAATGTTTTTTCTAGTCCTGCTCTATTGTCATCTCCAAATGATGAAAGATGTTTTGTGATTTGTGTAATATCCTTTCTAAGCACATTTTTATCAGAGAGTAATATTTCTTTGTTTTTAAGTCTGGCTTTTATTGGCCTCCCAAGATCAATAATAATTTCAATTAGTTCTCTTTGATCAATTTTAATTAGTTCTTTTTGCAGTGATATAGGAAAAATTTTTAGAAACGTTTTGAATTCTTTTTCTAGTTCTTTGTCTTTGTTCATAAGCTTCCTAAATCTTTGTTTACTATCTTTTTAATAAAATATTCATGCATACTTAAGTCGTCAGTTAATTCAGGGTGAAATGTTGTAGCAAATATATTTTTATATTCTATAGCTACAATTTCTTTATTTGAAAGCATTCCTACGCAAGAAATATTTTTGGTAATTTTTTTAATCTTTGGTGCTCTTATGAAAATTCCTGGAAAGGTTGTTTTTTTATTGGTTCCTATATGAACCTCTTCAGTGAATGAGTTTGCCTGTCTCCCATATCCATTGCGCTCAATCTCAATGTCTAAGATTTTAAGAGTTTGTTGGTCCATATTTGTAACTTTCTTTGCTAATAATATAGCACCTGCACAAGTTCCCCATGTTGGTAACCCATTGAATATTTTTTTTTGAACTAAATCAAAGAGTTTTGTTCTTTTAAGTAGTTTTATAATGGTTGTACTTTCTCCACCTGGAATAATAAGACCATCGATCTGATCGAGGTCATTTTTTTTTCTTACATTGATGTGCTGGATGTTTAGTTTCTCTAAAGCGATACTGTGCTCTTTAAAATCCCCCTGCAAGCTAAGTATGCCAATAATTATTTTATTAGTTGATAATTTTTTCAAATTTTTTCTCTTTGATTTATTTTCCTCTTAATGAAAGTTTTTCAATATTTTGTAAGTTACTAACTGACTGACCTTTCATGGTGCTTATAATTTCTCTAGATACTTTCTTCAAAATATCGGGATCATTAAAGCTAGTTACAGACATTACAATACTTTTAGCAAGAGCCATTTGGTCTTTCTTGTTTTTTGATGCCTTAAATATACCTGATCCTACGAAAACACCTTCAGAGCCTAATTGCATCATTAATGCTGCATCGGCCGGCGTTGCTATACCTCCAGCAGCAAAATTGACAACGGGTAGTTGTTTCTTTTTTCTTATATCTTCTATTAAGCTTATTGGTACTTTAGATTCTAAAGCAAATTTTTTTAGTTTTGCCGGATTCATTTTTTGTAGTGCTTCTATTTCGCGATTGATGGCCCTCATATGTCTGACCGCTTCAACAACATCACCTGTTCCTGCTTCTCCTTTAGTGCGTATCATTGATGCACCTTCATGAATTCTTCTGACAGCTTCTCCTAGGTTTCTAGCACCGCAAACAAACGGCGTTTTAAAATCATGTTTAGTTATATGAAATTCTTCATCTGCTGGAGTCAAGACTTCTGACTCATCAATATAATCAACGCCTATTGATTCTAATATTTGAGCTTCAACAAAATGGCCAATTCGAACTTTAGCCATAACAGGGATTGTTACTGAATTACATATAGATTCTATTAATTTGACATGACTCATTCTAGCAACACCACCACTAGCCCTAATATCTGAAGGGACTCTCTCTAGTGCCATTACTGCACAAGCTCCTGCTTGTTCAGCCAACAGGGCTTGCTCAGGCGTAACAACATCCATAATAACGCCACCTTTTAGCATTTGAGCTAAACCAATGTTGAGTCGATGTTGTTTGTTTTTTTCATTTTGCTTACTTTTTTTAGCACGCATAAAGATTCCTTAATTTTGTACCATTGATTTATTATACTCACTTAAACTGTATATAAAAATATCTAATTTGAAACTTAATAGTAAGATAAATATATAAGTATATTGTGCTAGAATTAATCATTATAAAGAATAATTTTATGAAAAAAAATAAAAATATACTTGGTCAACATGAATTTAATAATTCTTATCTGATTGGGTTAATATCTGATACACATGTTCCTGAAGCAAGAGATTCAATCTGGTCAGAGATCTCTAATGTTTTTAATGAAGTACAATTAATTCTTCATGCTGGTGATATGCACAATCTGTCCGTCTTAGAAGAACTAGAAGAAATTGCGCCCGTGGTTGCTTGTAGGGGTAATGGCGATGATGGTAGTAGCGGAAGGCCTCTTTTACCAGATCATCCTCATGTTTCTCAAAACCAAATTATTACTATTAATGATATGACTATTGGACTAACGCATTCATTTATTCATGATGAAAGATTAGGGATTAAAATAGACGATCAAATGATAGAAAAATTTGGCAGCATTGTTGACATAGTTGTTGCTGGAGATACTCATGTTCCAATAATTAAAAAAATTTATAATGACACAATGATTATAAATTCTGGGTCTGCACTTTTGCCTTATAACTTTAATACCCAATTAGGGACAGTAGGTTTTATTCACATTAAAGAAAGCAAAGAAGTTGATTTATGGATCGAGATGCTTCATGAGTAAAGCAACAATAAGTTTTTTAGGTCCTGAGGGGACGAATTCAGAATTTGCTGCACTAAAATATGATAAAGACGCAAGGCTAATTTCTGTACGCACAATGTATGAAGCGATGATGAATGTTCATAATAATGTTTCACAATATGCAATGTGTGCAATAGAAAACTCTCTAGAAGGTTCTGTGAATGAAGTGATAGATGTTTTAATAAATCGATCGAATGCTTTAATGATTTATGGAGAGATTATTATTAAAATTAATCATCTTTTAGTTGGTCCAAGAAACTTCGATATAAATAATTTAAAATCTATTTACTCTCACCCGCAAGCATTGGCTCAATGCCGTCAATCAATTTCCTCACTTTCTTCAAATATTGAACTTATTCCTGCCTCCTCTACTGCTGCAGCAGTAGAGGAGGCAATGAATGTAGAAAATGCCTGTGCTATTGCTACTGAACACGCAGCAAGTCATTATGAGGCAGAAATATATAGAGAAAATTTTGCTGATAGCGAAGATAATTTTACAAGGTTTGTAGTAGTTAGTAAAAATAGCCATAAACCTACAGGTAATGACAAAACTTCTATCGCATTTACTACTCAACATGATAAACCTGGTTCATTAGTTGAAATTCTAAAATTATTTTCAATGCATGCATTAAATTTATCGAAAATTGAGTCTCGTCCTACCAAAGCAAGGCTAGGTACTTATGTATTTTTAATTGATATTGATGCACATAGTGAGCAAGAACCTTTAAAATCAGTACTAAATGAAATTATGAAAATTGCAGATTGGTTAAAAATTATTGGATCGTATCCCAAAATATGAAAGATGCTTTTTATTTATATAAGTAGATAAAATGCTGTGATTATTTTATGATCTTATTTATTGATAAGGATTATTAATGAAAATATTAGAACGAGAAATTGGCGATCAGTTGGATGGTTTATTTGAAGAAGTTGCAGTAAGCCTTGCCAATTCTTTTGCTAAAAATGCTTCGAAAGAAGATGATGGTTTAGAAATAGAAAATAAATTAAGTATCTTACCTCAGAATGATGGTTTGCTCTCTAGAATAAAATGGGAAGAAGGTAATCCATACATTTATATACGTTCAGATATCCCTACACATGCAATACCGCATGTTTTAGGAACTGCACTGTGTCATGTTAAACAAAAGATAGATCTATTTCCAGACGTTGTTCAAAATGAAAATGAAGAAGAGATAGATGGGGCTCTTCTCGTCCGTATTGCTCTTAAAGAGCTTCTTATGAGCCTTAATGCGGAGGAGACAATGAAAAATATAAAATTTGATATAGACTGGGAAGACAAAAATAGACACCAAGGTTTTAAAGATTTATTGGGAATGCTAGATAGAAATGAAGATGACAGCTTTGTATCAATTGAACATCCTACCCATCAATTTTTTTCTTTAACATATGCAAAATTTTCTTTAATCCATCCTCCAAAAATGTGGGATGGTTTAAAGACACAAATTATGAACGACTATCCTGAATTTGTTAAATCTGGAAAAAAAATTCTAGAAATTATTAACGAATATGGATTTGAAGATGTTGATTCTTGTCTGAAATCTTTAACTGGCATTCGTGATGAAATAGCTATGAGACCTTATACATTAATTTTAGATCGTAGAGATGAATCATATTATTGATCAAGAAATTCTTGTGGAAGAATTTTGTAAATTTCTGTAAATATTAAATTAGCATTTTTTTGGATAGTTGTTTCAATTAAACTCTCATTAGCTGCTTGAGTATAATTATTTGTTAATGGAAAATTTCCTATTAACATAATTGCAATTTTTAAAATAATGACTGCTTTTATGATTCCAAAAAATGCACCTAGTATTCGATCTATTTTGCCTAAAAGAATGAAGTTCATTATCTGCTTTAAAAGTAGTCCAAATATATTTGCTAAAATTATACTTGATAGGAACAAGCTAACAAATGCTGTAATTTTGCCGCTAGTTTCATTTTCAATTAGGAATTGTAGATTGTTGCCCAAAGCAGAGTAATATTTATTAGCTAGAATTAGCCCAAAAATGATTCCTACTCCAGTTGCAAACTCAAGAATAATTCCATTTTTATAACCTTTATATGCAAACCAGATAATCATAGCTATACTGAAATAATCAAAAAAATTCAATTGTTCTTCCTTTATTATTAATGTAAAATTTCGATGCTTAATATTGTTTTTGTATAAGGCATATACCTTATTTGCAGTGTGTTTTCTTTAGTAATATCCTTCATTAGATGATTTGAAATTAAGAAAATTTGATTATTAATTTTAAAGTATGAGCTTTTACCCATAGAAAAGATACCATGGCTCTTCCAACTGTATTCAATTTTTCCTTCTAATAATTGAGGTCCTTCAATTTCGTCACGTATATTTATGTATGCTTGATAGAATGCAGCTATGCCCATAATAGTAAAAAAGCTGAATCCTAAGAGGGATCCAAAATTCCCTGCCATAATATCTATGAAAAAAAAAGTAGAACCAAACAATGCACACAAAAAAATCAATGAATATACAATGGTTGTAGTGTCTAAAAACTTTTTTATTTTATGAATCATATACAGTATACCTATTAATTTTATTCTATTGGCATCCTGATTGACTGGCCAATTTGAATATCATTTGGATTATTTATATCATTGTAATTGATTACTTTGTCTAAATATTCCTCTATATCATCTCCTAGCGTTAAAAATTTCATAGCAATGGCATACAGTGAGTCACCTTCCTTAACAGTATATATTTCGTATTCTTTTTTAACTTCCTTTGCTATAGTAGGCTTAATTTCTGTTTCTTGATCTGCAGATTTAGTACTTTCCTCTATGATACTTTTCGAATCTTTTTTAGGAGTTGGTTGTATTGCCTGTCTGATTATCACAGGTTTTCTTTCGTTATTTTCTACTATTGTCTTATTTGTGATGCTTTCGTCAACGATTATTTTTTGTTCGATTTCTGTCGTTTGTTCAATAAAATTCTTATTATCTACAATAAACCAAAGGAAAAAAATTGATGCTACTAAAAGCATTATGAGAGAGCCTTGATAAAAAGTATTTTCTTTAGGTTCGGATGGCTCTGTGCAGTTTATACACATAACATTACCACAATTGTCACAAAAAGGTTTTTGACAAACTGGACATTCATTTGATGCTAAATTATTACAGTATTCGCATATCATTGTAGGCAACTTAATTTTACTTATTGCCTACAATTCTATTAAAGAAAGTTTCCTATTGCAACTCAACAGTTGCACCAGCTTCTTCTAATGCAGCTTTTGCTTCATCAGCAGCTTCTTTGTTTACGTTTTCTTTAATTGGTTTAGGTGCACTTTCTACAAGATCTTTGGCATCTTTTAATCCCAATGTTGTTAGGCTACGTACAGCTTTAATAACATTGATTTTACTTGCACCGACTTCTTTAAGAACTACTGTGAACGAATCTTTTTCTGCAGCGCTTGCATCATCTGCTGCAGCTGGAGCACCTGCTGCTGCGGGTGCAACTGCGACTACGCCAAATTCATCTTCCATAGCTTTATTTAGATCTCTTAATTCAATAACTGTTAAGTTTTTGATTGATTCTAAAAGATCAGCAACTTTATCTGCCATTATGTTTTCCTTTCATGAAAGAAACTATTTTTCCTCTTCAGCAGGAGCTTCTTCAGCCACTGCATCTTCAGCAGGAGCTTCTTCAGCCACTGCATCTTCAGCAGGAGCTT